>NZ_JBIAXP010000002.1:0-449221 GCF_042896795.1 Kitasatospora sp. NPDC001261 | reverse complement strand
AGCTTCCTACGCCCCTGCGGCTTCCGCTCCCCGCGGATCTCGAAGTCCATCGCACCCCTTGAGCTGAGGTGTTGCGACGACCGTTAGAACCCAAGCAGATGGGCAGCGGGGTCTTCCGTTGCTACGTCCAGGCGTTGGCGCGGTGGGTGGGTGCGGCTGTCGTCGGGTCTTCGGGCCAGGGCGGCGGCGGGGGTATCGACCCCTGACATCGGCGCGGTAGCCGTCGTGCCAGAAGGACTCCCAATCACCGGTGACGGTGGCGGAGTGGAAGGCGGGGGGAGAAAGTTGGGGAAAAGTGGCGGCGCGGTCGGTGGGCCAAACTGGCAGGGACTGGTGGACACCTGCCGGGATGCTCCGAAACGACGGCATTGATCTGCGGGTCGGGCGGGGTCGTGGTGGGAGCGGGGCGTTGCCTCTCTCGGATCCGTACCTGCTCCGGGTCATGCAGGTTGTATCGGTGCGGTGTCAGCGGGTGAACGGGTTGATGCCGAGGATGCCGCCGAGCTTCCGCAGGCGGGTGGCGCGGGCATGGCCGACGCGTTGCATGATTGCCCCGGGAAGGGCCTGGTGGCGGGCCCAGTCGGGGTGTGCGCTGCACACCTGGAGAAGAGTGTCCAGGGCGGCGTCGTACTGGCGGGTGTCGGCTTGGGCGAGTGCGATGTCAAGGCCGAGCCGATTGCGGGCGGCCTGCGGCAGCGGGGACAGGTCGCCGAGGTTGCGGGCGAGCGCCAGGGCCTTGCCGGGATCGCCCATGACGGTGTGGATGCCGATGGCCTGCGCGGTGACCGTGGTCGGCCCGTAGCTGGTGCCGTTGACCATCACATCGCGGCCCATGCGGGCGGCAACCGTTTGTCCCTGGGCGAGCAGATCCTGGGCGCGGTCGGTGTCTCCGCGGCGGGAGGCAATGACGGCGGCGAAGGTAACGTGCCAGCCGTAGGTGGCCAGCCTCTCCAGATCCCTTTCCGCATAGTGCGGTTCGATCGACGCGAACGCTTCCTCGGCGGTGGTGGTGGCCTGGTCGAGGCGTGCATCACGCATGTAGAGCCAGGACCGGCCGCAGTCCACCATGGCGGCCCGCAGCGGGTCGGCGGCCTTGTGGACGTGGTGGCGGGCATGGCCGATCGCCGCGTAGGCCAGGTCTCGGGCGCCGTGGAACTGGGCGGTGTAGGAGGCGAGTCGGTAGGCGTCGGCGAGGAGGCCATGAGCGGCGCACTGCTCGCTGTCCGGGGCAGAGCGCAGGAGGGCGGCGGCCTCGGTGATGGCGGGGGCCGCGAGACTGCCGGCGCGGGTGTAGTCCCCGGCCCGGTAATCCGCCCATGCCCGAGCCAGATCGGCGCGCAGTACTGCGGCGTCCGGAGGTTCGACGTCGGTTCCGACCCCTGCGGCGGTGTCGTGCACGGTGCGGGAGAGCCCTCGCAGCATGGCCCTGTCGCCGATCAGCGAGGCCCTTCGGGGTGCCTGCTGTCCGAGGATCACCGACACGTCCGCATGCAGTGCGGCGGACAGTTTGAGCAGTGACGGCAGGCCGATGCTGCCCCCCTCCTTCTCGGCCTTGCGAACGGTCGGCACGGACACCCCGGCGGCCTCGGCGAGTTCTTCCTGCGTCATGCCTGCCCGCAACATCTTGATGCGCTGGCCGGTGGAGTAGTCGGACCACTGCGTCATGGGAGCCTCCGAAGGTGAGCGGCCTCAGAACGGACCGTACCCCCGCCACTCCGCTCCCGGTGCCGGAACGACCTGGCTGTCAGCCGTGTTGGCGGCAGCTCGGAGAGTGTCTGGGCTTCGAGGACGGCAGTGATGCCGAGCGCTTCGACGGCGACATGATCATGACGTTACCGCTGCTCGGTAGGATCGGCCATGACGCCCGGATGGCGCATCTACGGTGGGCCCAGGACGACGGTGTGTCCGATCGCTGTGGTCGACGAGGCCACCTCGCTACTCGCGATAGTCCTTCAGGGCTCTTATCCTCCTGCACATGAGCAACGGTGCCGGGAAGACGCCGCTCCACTCGGTGTCCGTCGCCGGAGTGGTGGTGCGCGAGGACGGCTGCGTGCTGGCGATTCGTCGGGCTGACAACGGAACTTGGGAACCCCCGGGTGGCGTGCTGGAACTGGGCGAGGCCATCGAGGACGGCGTGCGCCGCGAGATCTACGAGGAGACCGGGATCAAGGTCGGCGTGGAGCGGCTGACCGGCGTCTACAAGAACGTGAGCCGAGGGATCGTCGCCCTCGTCCTTCGCTGCCGACCGGAGAGCGAGGCGATGCGGCTCTCGGAGGAGTCGGTCGAGGTCGCTTGGCTCTCGCCGGCCGAGGTCTCCGAACGCATGGCCGAGGTCTATGCCGTACGTGTCCTGGACGGGCTTCGGGGCGACGCTGCGCCAAGTGTCCGGGCTCATGACGGTCGTCACCTGCTGTGACAGGCCAGGCGGCGGAGGTGGTGGGCCATGTCCAGGTGTGTCTAGGAGGGTGCCCCGGACGCTCCGCGGCGGACTCACTGGTTTTGGCCGCTTCCATGGTCGTCCCGACATCCGGAAGCGGTTGGCTGACTGGCGCTCCGGGGCGATTCTCGTGGTGCGCCAGCCACTGTTCGTTGTTCGGCCGCAGGTCCAACGCGCTGTGAAGGCTCAGAGCTCGGCAGGGAATCCCAGCAGAGCTGCGATCCGGGCGGGAGCGCCAGGCTGCCCGTCGGCGAGGATGGTGGTGATGCCGAGGGCTTCGGCCGGGGGCAGGTTCCTCGGGTGGTCGTCGACGAACAGGCAGGCCTCGCCGGGCAGTTCGAGTCGGTCCAGGGTGAGCTGGTAGATCGCCGGATCGGGCTTGGCCAGACCCTCCCGCTCGGAGATCACCGTCACGTCGAACAACTCCCACACGCCCAGGGCCTCGTACGGGTCGTACGGATCGAGGCCGAAGGAGTTGGAGAGCAGAGCGACCTTGAGGCCGGCCCGCCGTGCCGAGCGGGCGAGCGTGATCATGTCGTCGGCGGGCCGGACGCCCGACCATGCCCGGCCCATCAGGTTCTCGTGCTCCGGCACGCCGAGGATGGGAGCCACCCGCCGGTTCCACTCCGCCTGGCTCAGTCGGCCGGCTTCGAGTTCGGTGTACAGGCGGCTGGCTTCCGGCTCGTACCCGAGCGTCTGCCGCCACGCCCCGGCATCGAGGCCTTGCGCGAGGCACCACTCTCCGTGTGCGGGGCCGGCATTGGCGGTCAGTACGCCGACGAAGTCCAGGATCAGAGCTGCGAAGGGGAGTCCGGCCTCGCCGGGGCGAGTGACGGTCGGGGTGGTCAGTGTCATGCAGGGGTCGTCCTCTCCTGTCACTTCCGGGCGTTGAGGCGGCGGGTAGGTTCGGCGGTGGTGGGGTCTTCGGGCCAGGGGTGGCGGGGGTAGCGGCCCCTGAGGTCGGCGCGGACGGCGCGGTAGCCCTCGCGCCAGAAGGACTCCAGATCACCGGTGACGGCGGCGGGGCGGCCGGCGGGGGAGAGGAGGTGGATGGTCAACGGTATGCGGCCGGCGGCCAGGGTGGGGGTCTTGGTCCAGCCGAAGAGTTCTTGCAACTTGGCGGCCAGCACTGGGCGTTCGGTCGTGTAGTCGACTCGTATCTTCGAGCCGGACGGGACGGTGATGCGCTCGGGGGCCAGCTCGTCCAGGCGGCCGGCTTCACCGGTGGCCCAGGGGAGGAGGCGTTGGAGGGCAGCGGTCGTGTCGATCCTCGCGAGGTCGGTGCGGCGGCGGGCGCGGGAGAGTTCGGGCTCCAGCCACTCGTCGGCGCGGGCGAGGAGGGCCTCGTCGCTGACGTCCGGCCAGGGGGCGCCGATGGCACTGTGGAGGAAGGCGAGGCGCTCGCGCAGGTTCGACCGGAATGTCAGCAGGGTGCTCACTCCCTCGCGGGCGAGGCCTTCGAGGAGGGCAGACCGGACGAGCAAAGGGTCGGGGCGGTTGAGCGGCTTCTCGGCCAGCTCGATGGCGCCCAGTGACTCGACCCGGCGGGAGACGACTTCGCCCCGCCGGGTGTCCCAGTGGACCTCGGCACGGTTGCTGAGCAGCGGCGCCCCGGCGGCCAGGGCGGTGGCCTCGTCCAGCGCCGCCGCGTGCAGGATGCGCGCCGAGTGCGACCCCGCCGGGCGGTCGGCTACGGCGACGGCGAGCCAGGGCAGGGCGCCGAGCACGGTGCCGGGGGCGAGTTCGGCGGCTGTGCCGGAGGCCATCAGGTACGGGCTGCGCTCGCCGGGGGCGGGCCGTTCGACGCGGGCGCGGGCGATCCGTTCCGGGAAGGCGAGGGCGACGACGAGTCCGGCGGCGGCCGCGTCGGGCAGGTCGGTGGCGGGTTCGTCGGAGGTGGCGCGGAGCAGGCGGCGGACTTCGTCGCGCCAGCGGCCGGCGTACGGGTCCTTCGTGGACCGGACGGTCCGCCAGACCGCGCCGAGGTCGTCGCCCATTGCCCGCGGCGGCTCCTCGGAGAGCAGTGCGACGACCTCGGCCGCCCGTCGCGCTCCGACCGCCGCCGCCCCGTCGACGAGGGCGCGCCCCAGTCGGGGGTGCAGCCCGGTGCGGGCGAGCCGGACGCCACGCGGCGTGGCCCGCCCGTCCGGGGAGACCGCGCCGAGGGCAGTCAGGGTCTGTCGGGCGGCGGCCATCGCCCCGGCGGGCGGGGCGTCGGGCAGGGCGAGGCCGGTGGCGTCCGGGTCGCCCCAGCAGGCGGCCTGGAGGGCGAAGGGGGTGAGGTCGGCGAGCGCGATCTCGGGGGTGGGGAAGCGGGCGGCGAGGGCGTCCTCGGCTTCGTTCCAGCAGCGGTAGACGGTGCCGGGGGCCTCGCGCCCGGCGCGGCCGGCGCGTTGGCGGGCGGCGGCGAGCGAGGCGCGGACGGTGACCAGTCCGGCCAGGCCGCGGGCGTGGTCGGTGCGGGGCTCGCGGGCCAGTCCGGCGTCCACCACGACCCGGACGCCGGGCACGGTGAGCGAGGATTCGGCGACG
This sequence comes from Kitasatospora sp. NPDC001261, assembly GCF_042896795.1. Lineage (NCBI taxonomy): Bacteria > Bacillati > Actinomycetota > Actinomycetes > Kitasatosporales > Streptomycetaceae > Kitasatospora > Kitasatospora sp. NPDC001261. The sequence continues at coordinate 444,252 of NZ_JBIAXP010000002.1, read as the reverse complement.
GCGGTGGTGAGCACGACCCGCCGCGAAGGGGATGGGGTGAGGGCGGCGTCCTGGACGGCCTGCGGGGCGCGGCCGTGCAGTTGGAGGACATCAACGGAAGGCAGGCCGCCCAGCTGCCCGGCGACCCGGGAGATCTCGCCGACGCCGGGCAGGAAGCAGAGCACGTCCCCGTCCCGCTCGCTCAGCGCTCGCCGCACCACCGCCGCGACGTGGTCGAGCAGCGCCGGGTCGACCCGGGTGCCGTGGGCGGGCCGGACGGCGCGCGGCGGCGGCGCCCAGATGACCTCGACCGGGTGGGAGGTCCCGTGCGCCTCCACCACCGGGGCGCCGCCGAGGAGTTCGGCCCAGGCCTCGGTGTCGGAGGTGGCGGAGGCGCAGACCAGCCGCAGTTCGGGCCGCAGCGCCGCCCGGACGTCCAGCAGGAAGGCGAGCGCGGTGTCGGCGTCGAGGTGCCGTTCGTGGCACTCGTCCAGGACGACGACGTCCACGCCGGGCAACTCCTGGTCCCGCTGGAGGCGTTGCAGCAGGACGCCGGTGGTGACGACCTCGACGACCGTGTCCGGCCCGGTGCGGCGCTCGCCGCGCACCGTGTACCCGACCTCGCGGCCCACGGACGAGCCGAGCAGCCAGGCCATCCGCCGGGCGGCGGCCCGTACGGCGAGCCGGCGCGGTTCGGCGACGAGCACCCGCCGTGCGGGCCGGCCGTCGGCGAGCAGTCCGGCCAGGGCGAGCGGCACCAGGGTGGTCTTGCCGGTGCCGGGCGGCGCGGCGAGGACGGCGGTGCCGGGGCCGTCCAGCGCGTCGTGCAGGGCGGGCAGGGCGGTGCGGACGGGCAGTTCGCGCCAGGCCGGGTTCAGCAAGACATCAGCCCCGTTCGGCGACGAAGATCGCGGTCCCGGGGATCAGCCGCCCGCGCAGCGGGGACCAGCCGCCCCACTCCTGCTCCAGGCCGGCCGGCCACTCGGGCTCGACCAGGTCGACCAGCCGGAAGCCGGCGGCGACGAGTTCGCGGACCCGGTCGCCGATGGTGCGGTGGTGCTCGACGTAGGTGGCGCGGCCCTGTTCGTCCTGCTCGACGTAGGGGGTGCGGTCGAAGTAGGAGGAGGCCGCGGTGAGGCCCTCGACGCCGGGCTCGTCCGGGAAGGCCCAGCGGATCGGGTGGGTCACCGAGAACACCCAGCGCCCGCCGGGCCGCAGGACCCGGTGGACCTCGCGCATCAGGGCGGCGGTGTCGGCGCTGAACGGGACGGCGCCGTAGGCGGAGCAGGCGAGGTCGAAGGAGGCGTCGGCGAAGGGGAGGACGGCGGCGTCGGCCTGGACGACGGCGACGGGCGTGGTGCCGCGGCCGAGGTCGATCCGGCGGGAGTGCTGGAGCTGGCGGTAGGAGATGTCGAGGGCGACCGGCCGGGCGTCCCGGGCGGCCAGCCAGCGGGAGCACTGGGCGGCGCCGGCGCCGATCTCCAGCACGTCGCGGCCGGCGACGTCGCCGAGCAGGCGGGCGTCGGCCTCGTCCAGGCCCTCGGGGCACCAGGTGAAGCGGTCGTCGCCGAGGAACTCGCCGTGCTCGTCCTGGTACTCGTCGGCGTTGCGGTCCCACCAGTGCCGGCTGGCCCGGCTGCTCTCCCCGGTGCCGGCCGCGCGGCGCACCGCGTCGTCGCCCTCTTCCTCGACCTGCGCGGCGGAGGTGTCAAGATCGTGCAGGTCTGCTTGGGGGGTGGTGGCCACGGTGACAATGCCCATCGCGTAGGGTATGGAGTGCGGAAGCGCCGCTGCCGCGAACCGGCCCGTCAGGGTCCGGATCCTGGCGGTGGCATCCGGGGACGTGGCCCCTTCGGGCGCCGCCGCGAGGCGCGCATTCGGAGGATATGGCCTGATCCGTACCGGGCTCCACCGTCTTGCCGTCCTTCGGCATTGACCGTGCCTGGCCGTCCCCGTATGCTACAAGTTGCGCTGCGGGCCTGCGCGCCTCGGACGGAGCAGGTCGCGCTCGCATCTGTCGAAGACCCCACGGTCGCAAGACGGACGCCGGTTCTCGTTGTTACGGGACCACCGGTGTGCCGTGTTCTTGGCTGTCCGGCTTTCGGTGGGAGCGATACGGGCCCTCCGCGTGGCATTACCTACGACTTTCATGTCCGTACCGGAGCCCTTTTCCTAATGACGAGCCCCACCGACTCCTCCCTCAGCACCACCCCGCAGGTCGCGGTCAACGACATCGGCGACGCGGAGGCCTTCCTCGCCGCCATCGACGAGACCATCAAGTACTTCAACGATGGCGACATCGTCGAGGGCGTCATCGTGAAGGTCGACCGTGACGAGGTCCTCCTCGACATCGGTTACAAGACCGAGGGCGTCATCCCGTCCCGCGAGCTCTCGATCAAGCACGACGTTGACCCGCACGAGGTCGTCGCCGTCGGTGACAACATCGAGGCCCTGGTTCTCCAGAAGGAGGACAAGGAGGGTCGTCTCATCCTGTCCAAGAAGCGCGCTCAGTACGAGCGTGCCTGGGGCACGATCGAGAAGATCAAGGAAGAGGACGGCATCGTCACCGGTACCGTCATCGAGGTCGTCAAGGGTGGTCTCATCCTCGACATCGGCCTCCGTGGCTTCCTTCCGGCCTCGCTCGTCGAGATGCGCCGCGTCCGCGACCTCCAGCCCTACGTGGGCAAGGAGCTCGAGGCCAAGATCATCGAGCTGGACAAGAACCGCAACAACGTGGTCCTGTCCCGCCGTGCCTGGCTGGAGCAGACCCAGAGCGAGGTCCGCCAGACCTTCCTCACCACCCTGCAGAAGGGCCAGGTGCGCTCCGGCGTCGTCTCCTCGATCGTCAACTTCGGTGCCTTCGTGGACCTGGGTGGCGTCGACGGCCTGGTGCACGTCTCCGAGCTGTCCTGGAAGCACATCGACCACCCGTCCGAGGTTGTCGAGGTCGGCCAGGAGGTCACCGTCGAGGTTCTCGACGTTGACATGGACCGCGAGCGCGTCTCCCTGTCGCTGAAGGCGACCCAGGAGGACCCGTGGCAGCAGTTCGCCCGTACCCACCAGATCGGCCAGGTCGTTCCGGGTAAGGTCACCAAGCTGGTTCCGTTCGGTGCGTTCGTCCGCGTGGACGAGGGCATCGAGGGTCTGGTCCACATCTCCGAGCTGGCCGAGCGCCACGTCGAGATCCCGGAGCAGGTCGTCCAGGTCGGCGACGAGATCTTCGTCAAGGTCATCGACATCGACCTCGAGCGTCGCCGCATCAGCCTGTCGCTCAAGCAGGCCAACGAGGCCCTGGGTGCCAACCCGGCCGAGGTCGAGTTCGACCCGACCCTGTACGGCATGGCCGCCTCGTACGACGACCAGGGCAACTACATCTACCCGGAGGGCTTCGACCCCGAGGCGAACGACTGGCTGCCCGGCTTCGAGAAGCAGCGCGAGGAGTGGGAGCGCCAGTACGCCGAGGCGCAGTCGCGCTTCGAGCAGCACCAGGCGCAGGTCATCAAGAGCCGCGAGGCCGACGCCCAGGCCGCCGAGGAGGGTGGCGACGCCGTCGCCGCTGCCGCCGGTGGTTCCTACTCGTCCAGCAGCGACGAGGGCTCGGGCGCCCTGGCCTCCGACGAGGCCCTGGCCGCTCTGCGCGAGAAGCTGGCCGGCGGCCAGAGCTGAGGCTCTCGCTTCCCGCTAGCCGATAGCTAGACGGTGGGCCCCGCCCGGATTTCCGGGTGGGGCCCATTTGTTTTTCCCCATGCGCTTTCCGTCATTTGCTTTTCGCCCTGACTTATCACGCCCTGACTTATGTGTGGTTTATGTGAAGGAAAGTGTGAGATGGGGCTCATTGCCCATCTATAGGCCGTAGTTCGGGTTGCCCCTAGATTGAGGGGAGCCGCCCGAAAGGCTCCTCATGCGCACTCCCTCTCCCGCCGCCCCCACCGCCGTGGTCGGCGGCAGGCTCGCGGCCGTCGGCCGGTTCTGCTTCCGCCACCGCCGCTGGGTGCTCGGCCTGTGGGCCGTCGTCCTGGTGGTCGGCGTCCTGATCGGGGGCCGGGTCTTCGAGGGCTCGGTGGCCGGGGCCTCCTCCGCCAGCGCCGAGGCCGACCGGGGCGGTGCGGTGGTCGCCGCGGCCGACCCGGCCAAGGGCACCGTCACCGCCGTGGTGGACGGCAGGCCGGTGGACGATCCGCAGGTGAGGGCCGCCGTCGAGCGGGCCACCGCCGAGATCGCCGCCCTGCCCGGGGTCTCCTCCGCCCTCGACGCGTACGGCACCGGACCGGCGCCGGCCGCGCTGCGCTCCGCCGACGGGACGGCGAGCCTGGTCACCGTACGGATGGCCGACACCGCGAGCACCGCCCAGACCGACGCCGTCACCCAGCGGCTCGCCGCGCTGAACGGGGCGGGCGGCGCCCACGTCACGGTCGGTGGGGACCTGGTGCTCCAGCAGGAGGTCAAGAAGCAGACCGAGAAGGACACCCGGTTCGGCGAGCTGGTGACGCTGCCGCTCACGCTGATCGTCATGGTGCTGGTCTTCGGCGGGCTGGCGGCGGCCGCGCTGCCGGCGATCGGGGCGGTCGCCTCGGTGGGCGGCGCGCTGCTGGCGATGTTCGGGTTCAGCCGGATCATGGACATCGACACCAGCGTGCTGCCGATCGCCACGGTGCTGGGGCTCGGCCTCTCGATCGACTACGCGCTGCTCATGGTGAATCGTTTCCGCGAGGAACGCGGCCACGGCGCGGACATCGCCGCCGCCGTCGAACGGACCGCGGCGACCGCCGGACGCACCGTGGCCTTCTCCGGACTGACCGTCGCCGTCGCCCTCTCCGGCCTGTTCGTCTTCACCAGCCCGGTGCTCGGCGCGGTGGCCGCGGCCGGGGTGAGCGTCGTGGTGATCGCCGTCGCCGCCGCGCTGACCCTGATCCCCGCCCTGCTCGGCTTCGCCGGCGCGCGGATCAAGGCGCCCGCCGCGCCCGTGGCCGACGAGGGGTTCTTCAGCCGGACCGTGCGCCGGGTGCGCAAGCGGGCGGTCCTGGTCACGCTCGCCTCGGTGGCCCTGCTGCTGGCGGCCGGGGCGCCGTTCCTCCACGCCGAGATGCGCAGCTCCGGCGCCGCCGTCCTGCCCGCCTCCTCGGCCGGGCGGCAGGTCGCCGAGACGATCGACCAGCGCTTCCCGCAGGCCTCGGCCGCGCCGATCACCGTGGTGGTCGAGGGCGGGGCGCCGGTGGCGCAGGCGTACGCGGACGAGGTGGTCGCCAAGCTGCCCGGGGTGAGCGGGGTGCGGGCCGTGTCGCCGGTGGGCGACGCGGTCTCCACGATCGACGTCCTGGTGCCCGGGGACCCGCAGGGCGGGCAGGCCAAGCAGGTGGTCGAGGAGCTGCGGGCCGACCGCGGCGGGCTGACCACCTACGTCACCGGCGGTGCGGCCTCGGTGGTGGACTTCCAGGACGAGCTGCTCTCGCGCGGACCGTGGGCGCTGGGCCTGGTCGCGGCCGGGACGCTGGTGCTGCTCTTCCTGATGACCGGCTCGGTGGTGATGCCGGTCAAGGCGCTGCTGATGAACCTGCTCTCGCTGGGCGCCTCGCTCGGCGCGCTCACCCTGGTGTTCCAGGACGGCTGGTTCAGCGGGCTGCTCGGGTTCAGCCCGACCGGCGGGCTGGAGACCTTCATACCGGTGCTGGTCTTCGCCTTCGCCTTCGGGCTGTCGATGGACTACGAGGTGTTCCTGCTCGCCCGGATCAGGGAGCTGACCCTGCGCGGGCACGACTGCGTCCGGGCGGTGGAGCTGGGCGTGCAGCGCAGCGGTCGGATCATCACCTCGGCGGCGCTGCTGATGGTGATCGTCTTCGCCGGGTTCGCGCTCGGGGACATGCTGATGGTCAAGCAGATGGGCATCGCGCTGGCCGTCGCCGTCGCGGTGGACGCCACCCTGGTGCGGTGCCTGCTGGTGCCCGCCGCGATGAGCCTGTTCGGCGAGTTCAACTGGTGGGCGCCCGCCCCGCTGCGGCGGCTGCACCGGCGGTTCGGGCTGAGCGAGCACGTCGACCTGCCGGAGATCGGGGCGGCGGACGTCCCGGCGCCGCGGCCGGTGGTGCCGGCGGCGGAGAGCGGGTCGGTGCCGGAGATCGGGGCGGCGGTGGTCCCGGCGCCGAGGCCGGCCGACGGGGAGGCGGCGGCCCGCGACGGCCTGGTGGGCTCAGCCCAGCCGGCGTAGCAGGTCGACCGCGGCGCGGAGCCGGTCCCGTTCAGCGGGGTCGAGGCGGGACTCGATGGCGGTGGCGATCCGGTGTTCGCGGCGGGCGCGCTGGTCGAGCAGGGCGGTGCGGCCGGCCCCGGTGGCGGTGACGAGCAGCTTGCGGCCGTCGGTGGGGTGGGGCTGCTGGACGACCAGTCCGGCCTCGGTCATCAGCGCGACGGTGCGGGCCATCGACTGGTGGCGGACCCGCTGGAGGGCGGCGAGTTCGGCGACCGTGCAGGAGCGTTCGTCGCGGACCAGCAGGCCGAGGACGGCGGCCTGGTTCTGCGGCAGTTCATCGCTGTCGCGCAGGGAGCGGACCAGGCTGCCGAGGGCGGCGCGCAGGTCGGCGGCGAGTTCCAGGGTGTCCGGGTGCGGGGCTTCGCTGGTCATGGGGGAAGTCTATCGGCAAAATATCCAGCACTGCTGTACAGCCTTGCTGTAGGGTTTCGAGCATGCGAATCACCAAGTTCGGACATGCCTGCGTACGTGTCGAGCACGGCGGCAGCACGGTCGTCGTCGACCCCGGGAGCTTCACCGACCCCGCCGCCCTGGCCGGGGCGGACGCCGTCCTGATCACCCACGAGCACATGGACCACTTCGAGGAGTCCCGGCTGCGCGCCGCGCTGGAAGCCGACCCGGCGCTGCGGGTGTGGACCAACCGGGCCGTCGCCGACCAGCTGGACGGCGTGGCGCAGCGGGTCGGCGTGGTCGGCGAGGGCGACGCCTTCGAGGTCGGCGGGCTCGGCGTCTCGGTGCACGGCGAGTGGCACGCGGAGATCCACCGGGACCTCCCGCCGGTGCGGAACATCGGCTTCCTCTTCGACGGCCGGCTGTTCCACCCCGGCGACGCGTTCACCGTGCCGCCGCACGCCGTGGAGACCCTGCTGCTGCCGATCGCGGCCCCCTGGAGCAAGGCCTCCGAGGTGGTCGACTACGTCCGGGAAGCCTCGCCGCGCCGTGCGGTGCCGGTGCACGAGGCGGTGCTCAGCCCGATCGGGCTCGCCGTGCAGACCCGGCTGGTCGGGCCGGACGGGCCGGGGACGGGTGCGGAGCTGTTGGTGCTGGGGGAGGGCGAGAGCCTGGAGCTGGGCTGACCGGGCCTGTGCTCGACCGGATCCGGGCTTCGCCGGGCCTGTTCGGATCGGAGCCGGGCCTGTTCGGGTCGGAGCCGGGCCGACCGGGCCTGGGCCGGCCGGGCCTCTGCTGACGGGTTCGAGGGGGCACCGGTAGCCTGACGCCATGCTGAAGATCGGACTGACGGGCGGCATCGGTGCGGGCAAGAGCGAGGTGTCCCGGCTGTTCGCCGCGCACGGCGCGGTGATCGTGGACTCCGACGTGATCGCCCGCGAGGTGGTCGCCCCCGGAACGGACGGTCTGGCGGCCGTGGTCGCCGAGTTCGGACCGGGGGTGCTGCGGGAGGACGGCTCGCTGGACCGTCCGGCGCTCGGCGCGGTCGTGTTCGCCGACCCGGAGCGGCTGAAGGCGCTGAACGCGATCGTCCACCCGCTGGTGCGGACCCGCTCCGCCGAGCTGGAGGCGGCGGCCGCGCCGGACGCGGTCGTGGTGCACGACGTGCCGCTGCTGGCCGAGAACGGCCTGGCGCCGCTGTTCGACCTGGTCGTGGTGGTGGACGCGGCCGACGACGTGCGGCTGGACCGGCTGGTGCGGCTGCGCGGGATGGCCGAGGAGGAGGCCCGGGCCCGGATGGCCGCGCAGGCCTCCCGGGACGGGCGGCTGGCGATCGCGGACCTGGTGATCGACAACGGCGGCGGCCTGGCGGAGCTGGAGGCGCGGGTGGCCGAGGTCTGGGCGGAGCTGGTGCGGCGCGCGGCGGCCTGACGCCGGGTCGGCCCCCGGTGGCCGATCGGGGCGGCCGGCGCCCGGCGGACCGAGTGGCCGGGAAGGGACTGGTGGAAGGCTCCGGCGGGAGGGGAGCATGGCGGAATGGATGATCGTTTCTCGCCCGCGCCGCCGCTCGCCGGACAGCCTCCCGCCGGACAGTCTCCCGCCGAACAGCCGCTCGTCGGAGCGCCCGTGGTCGAACGGCTCGCGCAGTACGGCCGCGCCGAGCAGGCTGAGATCCTCGGCCCCGGGGACGACCCGTACGGCGTCGCGTACACGGGGCTGACCTTCCGCCCCAAGGAGATCCACTTCGGCATCCGGGCCGCCGACGGCCGGCTCGTCGCCCACACCGGACTGGTGCCGCTGCCGCTCACCGTGGGCGGCACCGACCTGGCCGTGATGGGCGTCGGCGGGGTCTGCGTCGCGCCCGACCGGCGCCACGGCGGCCTCGCGCAGGCCGTGGTCGGGGCCGCCCTCGACCACGCGCGCACGCTCGGCCACCGGTACGCGCTGCTGTTCTGCCGCCCGCCGCTGGCCGCGTTCTACCGGGGGCTCGGCTTCCGGGAGGTGGCCGAGCGGGTGACGGTGGAGCAGCCGGAGGGGCGGCTGGCGGAGATGCCGCTGCGCACCATGTGGGCGCCGCTGGCCGTCGGGGCCGGGTGGCCGGAGGGGCCGGTGCGGCTGCGGTCGCTGCCGATGTGAGACGCGCTCGCGCATGAGGCGCGCTCAGGTGCGGGGCTTGATCAGGCCGTTGTGACCGTTGTGACCGTCGCGGCCGGGGTGCCCGCGTCCGCGTCCGCGTGCGTCACGGCGGCGCCGGCCAGGGCACGGATCATGGGGTGCGCCCGGGTGCCGTCGCCGGACAGCTCGGGCTGGAAGAGCGAGGCCAGGAAGAACGGGTGGCCGGGCAGCTCCAGGACGCGCACCTCGCCCGACTCGTCCGCGCCGCTGAACCGCAGGCCGTGCGCGGCCAGCCGCTCCAGGTAGGCGCCGTTGAGTCCGTACGCGCAGTGGTAGCGCTCCAGGGTGCGGGTGGCGCCGAGGACCCGCTCGGCGAGGCTCCCCGGGGTGACGGTGACGGCCCCCTCGTGGCCGACCAGCGAACAGGCCAGCGGGACGATCACCTGCTGCTCCGCGTCCGGGTGGTCCTCGCCGTTCACGGCCCCGGCCAGGCCGCAGACGTTCCGGGCGTACTCCAGCACCGCGTGCTGGAACCCGGCGCAGGTGCCGAGGAAGGGGATGCCGCGCTCGCGGGCGGTCCGGACGGCGGCCAGCGCGCCGACCTCGCTGCGGTACGGGCTGCCGGGCAGCAGCCAGACCGCGTCGAAGCCGTCCAGGGCGCCGGGCGCGGCGGCGTCCCCGGTCGGGATCCAGTAGGCGTCCAGGACGAGGTGGTCGTGCTCGGCGAGGGCGTCCAGCAGGCCGGGGATCCGGGCGTGCGAGCGGACGGCGGGGGAGCGGTCGCCGACGAGGGCGACCCGGGGGGTCTGATGCGTCATGCGGCTATCCTGACCCCGCACCCGAGATCAGCGCCAACGATGATTCCTTAAGCTTCGATCAGAACGGTTGATGTCCACCGTGGACCCGCAGCAGCTGCGCACCTTCGTCACCGTCGCCCGCCTCGCCTCCTTCTCGGAGGCGGCCCGGGAGCTCGGCTACACCCAGTCCGCGGTCTCCCAGCAGATCGCCGCGCTGGAGGCGGACCTCGGGACCGCGCTGCTGCTCCGCCGCCCGGTCGGCCCGACCGGGGCCGGGCAGCGGCTGCTGGAGCACGCCGCACCGCTGCTGGTCCGGCTGGAGGCGGCGCGCGCCGACGTCGCACGCCTGGCGGGCGCGCCGAACACCCGGCTGGTGCTCGGGGCCACCGCGCTGGCGGTCGGTGCGGCACTGGGGCGCGCGCTCGGCGAGGTGCGCCGCGCGTACCCGCGGGCGGAACCGGTGGTCCGGGTCCTCGCCCAGGACGTGCTGCCCGCCCAGGTCGCCACCGGCGAGGTCGACCTCGCCCTGGTCGACGGACTGGCCGCGCCCAGCGACCCGCTGCCGCTGCCCGACGTCGGCCCGCTGCGTACCGTCGCGGTGGCCGAGCGGCCGGTCGCCGTCGCGCTGCCCGTCGGCCACCCGCTGGCCGGGCGCGCCGGCCTCGCGCTCGCCGACCTCTCCGCCGCCCGCTGGCTGGACGCCCCCGACCTCACCCCGCCCGCGGCCCGGCTGCGCGCGGCCGCGGGCGTCGACGGCTTCCGGCCCGCGACCCGCTACCAGGGCACCGACCTGCACGGACTGCTCGCGCTGGTGGCGGCCGGGCACGGGCTCACCCTGCTGCCCGAGCCGGTGCTCGCGGCGGCGCCCGGGGTCGGGTACGCGCCGATCGCCGCGCCCCGGCTGGTGCACCGCACCGAACTCGTCCACGGCAGCCTGCCGGAGGGGCCGGCGGCGCTGCTGGCGCGGCTGCTGGAGTCGTCCCGGGGCTAGAGGTCTGCGGCCTTGGAAATCGGTTGCGCGGGCCAATGGTGCCGATGGAATGATCAGGCGATGAGCACCGGAATCATCATCAGACAGGTACGGGTCGAGGATTGGCAGCGGGCCCGGGACCTCCGGCTGGACGCGCTGCGGGACCCGGTCGCGGCCGTGGCCTTCCTGGAGGTCTACGAGCAGGCCGTCACCAAGCCCGACGAGTTCTGGCAGGACCGCACGACCCGGGCGGCGACGGACCCGCACGCGGCGCAGTTCATCGCGGAGGCCGAGGACGGGCGCTGGCTCGGCAGCATGACCGGCCTGGTCGAGCCGGCCGGCGGGAACGGCGCCCTGGAGGGCGACCTCGTCGAGGTCGACCAGGTGCACGTGGTCGGGGTGTTCGTCCGCGCGGAGGCGCGGGGCACCGGGCTGGCGCTCGACCTGATCCGGACCCTCCAGGAGTGGGCGTGGTCGCTCACCGGGCCCAGGATCGAGCGGGTGCGGCTGTTCGTCCACGAGGACAACCCCCGGGCCGAGGCGATGTACCGGAAGGCCGGCTTCGAGCCCTCCGGGGTGACGCTGCCGGCGCCCGACGGCCTGGCCGGCCGGGAGGTCGAGCTGGCGGTCCTGCGGGGCTGACCGCACGGCCGGGAGGCGGGGGCGGGGAGACGGGGGCGGGGCGCTCGCGCGGGGTCCTCGCACGGGGCGCTCGTCGGGGCGCGGTTGTAGAGACGCGGTCACCAGGCGTTCACGTCACGGATCTGACGGTGGTCGGCCGGGTGGTGCTGTCATGAGCACAGTCGCCCGGCGAGAGGCCGGGCCGGACCAGGAGTGCTTCCCCCATGATGCTCCGTCACCGTCTCACCGTCACCGCCTCGGCGGCCGCCCTCGCCGCCGCCGGGCTCGCCGCCGGCACCGCGCAGGCCGCCGCCCCGGCCCACGGCACCGCCCAGAAGGCCCGTACGCTCGCGGCGAGTTGTTCGCAGGCGTACCTGCCGCTGCCCGACCCGTCCTGCACCCCCGGTGCGTACAACCCGGACGTCACCCAGGCGACCATCGGCCAGACCATCTGCGTCTCCGGCTGGACCGCCACCGTCCGCCCGCCGACCAGCTACACCAACGCGCTGAAGGTGCAGCAGATCGCGGCCTACGGCTACGCGGACACCAGCACGGCGGACTACGAGGAGGACCACCTCGTCCCGCTGGAGCTCGGCGGCGCCCCGCGCGACCCGGCCAACCTGTGGCCCGAGCCGCGCTACGGCAGCCAGCCGGCGCAGAGCAAGGACTCCGTCGAGACCAAGCTCAAGAACGCGGTCTGCGGCGGCCGGGCCGGCCTCGACGACGCGCGCGCCGCGATCGCGAAGGACTGGACCACCGCGCTCAGCGTCCTGGGGCTGTGAGCCCGGGCCTGATCTGATCGGGCCGCCCGGTCCGTCCGCCCCCGTCCCGGTCCTCGGGAGGGGTCGGGCGGACCGGGCGCGCGCTGGACGTCAGCGCCCGTCGCAGCCGGGGAGCGCCTCGCACATCGCCGCCGTCATGCCGGTGCCGACGGCCTTGTCCTCGGGGGCCTTCCAGGCGTCCTTGGGCTGGGCACCGGCCTTGGTGGTGGCCCAGACGGCCAGCTCGCTGACCGTACCGCCGTCGCCGACCACGTACTCGTGCAGGGTGACGGTGCCGCCGTCGGCCTGCGGGACGGTCAGCACGGCGGCGAAGTACGGCGCGTCCGGGGCGCTTTCGACCTTCACGGTGGCGCCGGGCGCGGTCTTGGCACAGGACTTGAGCGCCTCCGCCAGGCGCGCCTCGGCCATGTTGGTGGACTGCTTGGCGGCGCTGCTGTGGACCGGGTCGCCGTGGAACAGCAGGGTCTGCTGGGCCGCCCAGCGGTCCCCGCCGAAGCCGACCTCGGACTTCGCGGCGGCGGTGCCCGTGAACAGCGGCTCGTCGTCCTTGGCGATCGCGGCGCGGCACAGCTCCAGGCCCTTGAACTGGACCGGCCCGGAGACCTGCTTGGCGTTGGCCGCCAGCGGCGTGTAGTGGTAACTCTCGTCCATCGGGATGTTCTTGGTGTCCATCCAGGCCTTGTCCGGGATGCCCTTGTCGGAGCCGGCGGGCTTGGTGGGGTTGGTGCTGGGCGTGGGGGCCGCGGCGGGGAGGGCGGTCTGGCCGCCGTCCCCGTTGTCGGGCCCGCAGGCGCTGAGCGCGCCCAGGCAGACGAGGGCGGCGGCGGTGGCGGTGACGACTCTGGTGGTGCGCAACTGACTGTTCCTCGGGTGTCCGGTGGCGTGGAACGGGGTCGGCCGCGCACCGCCCTGCCGTTGGGGGCGAAGGGCGGGGTCGGCCGCGGGCCGCTGGTGCGCGGCGCCGGCCGTCCGTCCTCGCCGCCCGCGCGACGCGCGGTCGCGGGCACTCGGCATGGCGGGCCTCCCCCTGTGCGTTAGGGCCGTCGGCTCCTCGGCCCGCCGCCCGCCTCGGAGATGAGGGGCGGTCAGGGTCGTGGCGGCGCATCGGCGGCGGTCGAAACCTATGCCACCGAACGGCCGCTCGCAAAGCCGGGTTCCGGCCGGAGGCCCGGATTCCCTTTGGGGTTGATGGGTCCTGTGGGGTGGGTGGGGTCAGGTGGCGGACGGCGTGCGGGGGATCCCCGGGGCGCGCGACCGGCACCGCGCGCGGGCCGGGTGCGGCACATCCGGGCTGGTGGGGACGGGTGTGCCGGGCCCGGCGACCGGCGGCGAAGGGGTGCGCGAGGTCAACAGCCGGAGCTGAACCGCGCGACGGGCGGCGGCCGTCGAACGGGGAGGAGGGAGCGCGCCGTTATGCGGGTGAGCCGTTACGCATGGGTGCCGTTACGCATGGGTGCCCGGGACGCCGAGCTGCTGGGCGAGCCAGGGGAGGGCCTGGGCGAAGGACGCGGCACCGGTCTGCCAGGTGTGCCTGCCGGAGCCGACCACGTTCACGGTGCGGATGCCGTCCTTCCGGGCCGCCGACTCCAGGGCCTTGGCGGAGTCGATCTGGCCGTGCTCCTCGTCGCCCTGGGCGAAGTAGCCGGAGACGCCCTGGTACTTGGGGTGGTGGGCGAGCACGGTCAGCGGGTCGTGGGCGGCCCAGGCCGCGGCGTCACCCCCGTACAGCTCCTGGACGGTGTGGTCCTTGTCGCCGGTGGACGGGCCCTTGTCGCCGGAGAAGTCGCCGAAGTGGGTGAAGACGTTCGGGTGCTCGACGGTGAGGTCGACCGCGCAGGTGCCGCCCATCGACCAGCCGGCCACGCCCCACTTGTGCGGGTCGGTGGCGGCGTTGAAGGTCTTCTGGACGAACGGCGGGACGTCCTTGAGCAGATGGCTCTCGGCCTGGCCGTGCGGGCCGTCCACGCACTCGGTGTCCACCCGGAAGCCGCCGGTGGCGTCCACGAACACCAGGATCGGGGCGAAGCCGTTGTGCCGGGCGGCGAAGGCGTCGGCGGTCTTCACGGCGTTGCCCGAGCGGATCCAGTTGTCGGGCGCCGCGAACTCGCCGCCGATCATCTCCAGGACAGGCAACTTGGGCCGGGTCTGGCTGCGGAACCAGGCGGGCGGCAGGTAGACCAGCTCCTGGCGGTGGGCGAAGCCGCCGGCGGTGTCCGGTATGTCGACCTGGACGATGCGGCCCGTGCCCGTCCGGCCGTGGATCGACTTCAGCTCGTCCAGGGTGATCTGCTCCGGCAGCGGCTGCCCGCCGAGCTCGCCGATCGCGTCGTCCAGCGTCGGGTAGTAGCCGGTGGCGATGTTCACGCTGTTCGCCGCGCAGAACAGCGCCAGCAGCACGGTCGGCGCCACCAGCGCCCGGCGCCACCACCGCGCGCCGCGCCAGCCGAAGCCGAGCACGCACAGCGCCGCCACCGCCACCCCGCTCCACAGCCAGACCCCGAACGGGACCGGGTCGGTGATCCCGCCCAGCGTCAGCACGGCGACGGCGCCGGCCGCGGTGAGCGCCAGCGCCGTCCCGAGCGCGATCGGCCCCCGCCTCCGCAGCCACGCCCGCTCCCGTCGGGCGGCGGTGGCCAGGAGCAGCGCGAGGGCCGCCGCCTGGACCGTCCACGGGAACCAGCCGTCGAGCAGGGAGACGTTCATAGGGCCGGAGGCTAGGGGCGGAGGATGAGAGGCTGGTTAGAGGCTGGCAGTTCGCTGGAAGAGCGCTGTGAGGAGGAAGGGGACGCCGAAGGCCTCGAAATCCGGGCCGTGCGCCGCCATCGGGCGGATCTCCAGCGGCTCGAACTCGCGGAACAGCGACCGCAGTTCGGCCGACGAGTAGGCCAACCCGCCCTCCAGCGAGCCGAGCCGGTAGAGCTCCTCGTCGGGCCGCTCGGAGCCCATCGCCCCGGCCGCGAAGGCGGTGACGGCGAAGTGCCCGCCCGGGGCGAGGACGCGGTCCAGGAGGGCCAGGTAGCCGACCCGGCGGTGCGGCGGCAGGTGGTGCAGGCAGCCGGAGTCGTAGACCAGGTCGTAGGAGTCGCAAGGGAGTTGGACCTCGAAGATGCTCGCCCGGTGGAAGCGCGGGCGGGCTCCGGGGCCGGCCTCGCGGGCGCGCTCCTCGGCCCAGGCGAGGGCGGTGGCGGAGAGGTCGACGGCGTCCACCTCGAAGCCGAGCGAGGCCAGGTGGATCGCGTTGCGGCCAGTGCCGCAGCCCAGGTCGAGCACCCGGCCGGGGGCCGGCGGCAGCAGGCCGGAGTCGAGCCAGGAGACCAGGTTCTCGTCCGGCTTCGGCGCGAAGAACGGGCGCTCGGCGGACCGGTCCTCGTAGAACCGGTCCCAGAACGGTTCGGCCGGCCGGAAGAAGCCGTCGAGGAGGGCGAGGACGTCTTCGGTGGTGCGGATCGTACGGTTCATACGGCCGAGCGTAGGACGCTTGGAGGGCGGACGCGATCGTGGCAAAAGCCGCTGGGTGGTGGGCTGTTGGGGGCACTCTGGTTCTGGTGTGGACGGGTGCCTCGGGGGCGTGGAGGAGGGCGGCGTCGCTGTCGCCGGAGGCCGGGACAGGCCGTTTCCGGCGGGCGGGGAGAGGCCCCGGGGAGGGGGCCGACATCACGCTTCGATCAAGGATTCCCGGCAGGGATTCCCAGGCTTCCGCCAGTGAGGTGGTGTACGTTCGAAAAGTTTTGCCCGCTCCACGCTCCGCCCACCACGCCCACCGCCGACTCGGAAGACGTTTGCCTGCCGTGATACAGCCGACGACCGCTCCGTCGCACGAAGCCCGACCGACCCGCCCCTCCCACCGGAGGCGGGCGACCGCCCTCGCCGCCGCCGCGCTGGCCGCCACCCTCCTCGCGGCCGGGTGCAAGGCCTCGGCCGACGAAACGTCGTCGGCGGCGACGCCGATTCCGATCCCGAGCGTGGTCGGAATGCACGGGGACAAGGCCAAGGACACCCTCCAGCAGCCGGACGCCCGGGCCGCCAAGACCGTGACGTTCCAGGACGTCCACGCGGGCGAGTCCCACGCGCGGTCCGTCCTCATGCCGAGCCACTGGAAGGTCTGCTCCCAGCAGCCGGCCGCCGGGGAACCCTCGGCGAAGGACACGACGGTGACGCTGTCCGTGGTGAAGAACGAGGAGGACTGCCCGGGAGGCGCCGCGCCCGCCCCGGCGGACCCGGCCCCGGCCCCGGCCTCCCCGACCGCGACCGCACCGGCCGATCCGGCGGCACCGAGCGCCCCTCCGGCGACCCCCGCCCCGGCCGCCCCTGCTGCCCCCGCCGCCCCGCCCGCCCCGGCCCCGGCCCCGACGCACGCCCCGCCGGCGCCGCAGCCCGCCGCACCCTCGGAGCACCAGGCGTCAGCCTGCACCACGGATTCCAAGGGCAACTGCATAGTCCGGGGTCGCATCTGCCCCAACAGCGCCCACGGCGACACCGGCAGCGACGCCAACGGCCGTGTTCTCACCTGCCGGGACAACAACGGCTGGCGCTGGGAGTAGCCACCCGACTTAGCCGGGGCGGCTTATCGGCCGCCCCGGCTCGGTCGCGCGCTACGGCACCCGGCCGACGGCGGCGGTCGGCTCGTCGAGGAAGACGAGCTGTTCCTCACCGGTGATACGGAGCCCGAACCGGTCCGGGCCCGGCCGGTTCTGCTTCTCCCACCAGGCGTGGGCGTCCTCGATCTCGGTCCAGAGGCGGCGCGGGCCGTACTGCCGGACGGCGAAGCGGTCCTCCTGCCGGCCGTCGTGGTCGACGGCGGCCCACGAGCGCGCGTCCGTCGTGGCCACCCAGAGCCGGGAGGCCACTCCTTCGGCATCCGGCTCGTGCTGCCAGGCCGTCCACACGTCGCCGAGCTTCAGCCCGAGGGCGAACCGCGCGTCCAGGTCCTCGCCGCTCACCTGCCACGGTGAGAGCCGGGTGGTGGACTCCTCGGGTTCGTGGTCGTCACGGACGATGTCCCGGAAGATGCGCAGGTCGATCCGCTGGCCGCGCATCAGCATGAACGAGGCGTCCGGGCTGAACCGCCCGGTCGCGCGCCCGCCTTCGACGGTGAGGGTGAGCAGTCCCCAGGAGAGCATCGGGCTCTCCCACGGCGTCACGATGGTGCCGCCGGGGCGGGTCTGCTCGATCCACGCCGTCGGCACCCGGCTGACCGAGCAAGTGGAGACGACCCGGTCGTACGGCTGCCGCCGGGCCCAACCAAGGGCTCCGTCCCCGCAGACGACCTCCACGTCCACGCCCGCCGCGTTCAGGGACGAGTGGGCCCGCCAGGTGACCGCGGGGTCGATCTCGATCGAGACGACACGGCCGGGACCGGCCCGGTGCGCGAGCAGAGCCGCGTTCCAGCCGGTGCCGGTGCCGACCTCCAGGACGGTCTGGCCGGGGCGGGCATCGAGTGCTTCGAGCATTCGCACGACCATCGCCGGTGAGGACGCCGAGGACGACGGCCAGGCGTCGGAGCCGTCGGCCGGCTCCACGCCGTCGTTGACCTGGGTGACGACCGGAGCGTTGTCGTAGGCGGCCGCGAACCAGCGGTCGGGCTCGGAGCGGATGTCGCACGGTTCGAGGTCGCCGCTGTCGTCGGAGAGCCAGATCCGCTCCGGGAGGAAACGGTGGCGCGGGACCGCCGTGATGGCGTCCTTCCACTCCGACGGGACGGGACGACCGAGCTCTTCGCTGATGGCCCGCAGCAGGCCGCGCGAGGCGGCCTGCTGCGGGTGGAGGCTCTCCGTCACTTGTCCTTCTTCTCGTGCTTCGGGGCGGGCGCCGGGCGCGAGGTGTCCTTCGACGGCTTGTCCTTGCCCGGGTCCTGGTCGCCCGCGTGCTTCCCTGCCACCCCGATCGCGGATCCGCGGTGGCCACTGCTGCGGGTGTGCGGCCCGGTGGGCCGGTACCGGTCCGGCGGACGCGGTGTCGTCGGCCTGGGCTCGGACTTCGGTTTCGGCTGCGGTGGGTCGGTGACCTGCAAGGCACTGCTCCGCTCAGCTCGTAGGAGTGACAAGGCCTCTCCTTGCGCTCGTGGACGCTCCGCATGGCGGAGCACTCATGACGCTACGGAGCAACAGATCGCTCTTTCAAAGAAGTTGCGCCATCTTGCGCCGATTCACCCGAGTGCGTCGACCGCCGAGGTGATGACCTGCCGAGCCTTCGTGCCGTAGACGGCCATTCCTGCCAGGGCGGTGTAGGTGCGCAGGTAATCGGCGATCTCGTGAGGTCGTGTGATGCGCAGATACCCGGAAGTCAGCTCGACGGCGACCTCGGCCTCGTCGAACATGTAGAAGTCCTCGACCGGAAGTTGGGATCGGTGGCAACCGGTGGGGATGACGCCCAGGCTGACGAAGGGGCTGGCGGCCGCTGTGATGAGGTGGTCGAGTTGGTCCGCCATCGTCCTGGCGTCGCACACGGCGGCGCGGAGCACGTACTCTTCGACCAGCAGCCCGAGTCGATGCCGGCCGGAGAACAGCATGCGCTGGCGGTCCAGCCGCGCCGCCACGGCCTCCTCTACGTCATCGACGGGCACTCGGTCGCGTTGGATCGAGCGCAGTACGGCAGCGGTGTAGTCGGTTGTCTGCACCATGCCGGGAATGACTCGGCTCGCGTACACACGGAAGACCTCGGTGCGCTGGTAGAGCGTGCCGACGGACTCCTGCGCGGCCCGCAGCCCGGCGTGCTCCATCCGACGCCACTCGGTGTACATCGATTCGACGGCGCGGGCGGTGGCGATGACGTCAGGGAGCTGCTCCTCGGCATCGCACGCAGTGCACCAGGCGCGGAGATCGTCCTCGGAGGGTGCGGACTTGCCGCTCTGGATACGACTGGTCTTGGCGGGGTGCCACCCGCACCGGGCAGAGAGCTCCTCGCCGGTGAGTCCGGCGTCCTTGCGGATCACGACCAGCCGATTGGCGAGGGCCTTGCGGGCCTCGACGACACTGGACGACGGAGACGACGACATGTGATGGACTGCCCGGTGCTGACGGTGGATCAGACAGCGTACTGCGCGTGCGGCCTGGCGCGATCCCACACCGCTTCGAATGCCGTGGTGACCTGCCTCACTGTGGCAGGGTCCTCGGTGAACTCGTGGCCCGCCCAGTCGCCGTCGCCGGTGAACCAGTGGAAGAGGACCAGGCGGTCATCGATCAGCCAGAGATCATTTCCAGGCAGCGAGAGATCGGACGCCAAGCGACGGGGGAGCCAGCGCACGTGCTCGCCGAGGGCGATGTTGTGCCGTTCGGTGATGGCGTGTTCCCAGCGGATGTAGTCGGTGACGGGTTCGGAGACGATCCGGGCGCGACGCATCGCCACGCCCCGAGCCACGGTCTCCTTCACCAGCTCGGCCCAGGCCTGGTACTCCGCTGGGAGCTCGTAGGCGTCGGGTCGGTCGACCGGTAGTCCCGCGCGCCAGTCGGCGAAGACAGGGTCGTCCGCATAGGAGTCCCGCATCTCCAGGTGGACCGCCGAGCGCTCAGCGCTCCGCAGCAGGGCGCCAAAGTCCGGCACGTTCTGCGTCATCGCACACCTTCCGCAAAGCCGGAATCATCCGGACAGGGACACGGACGACGCCCTCGTGGTTCGGGACGCCGGCAGGGTGATCAGGAGCCCACTCGGTCTCGGTGATGGTGCGGAGCATGTCCGGGGAGGGGAGCCACCCCTGTACGACGATCTCCGCGGCTTCGTCTTCGAGCCAGACCGTCGGAGAGCCACCGTTTGGCGAGTCCGGGTCGATCCCGATGAGGCGAAGTGTCATGACTGCCCCTTCCGTGAAGTCGGTTGCAAGTCCGTGTGAGTGACACCGTGTCGTGACGCCGCTACAGACGTCAAGTGAGGGTGGCCTCGTGCTCGGCACGAGGCCACCCGAAAAATGACGGTCGGATACCTGCCGGAATGCTCTCGCCGAGCGGGATGCCGGCGAGCCGGGATCAGACGGTGTACCTGTCGTGGTCGATTCCGCGCTCCCAGACGGCCTCGAAGGCCGAGGCGCAGAGAGCCAGGGTGTGAGAGTCGGTGCTGACTTCGTCGTCCACGAAGTCGCCCTCGCCGCTGAAGTGGTGGACCAGGAGGTACTGGCCGTCGATGAGCCAGAAGTCGTTGCCCGGGAGCGCCAGATCGGTCGTCTGGCGGCGGGGGAGCCACCGGACCTGTTCGCCGGAAGCGAGGTTCCGGAACGTGATCTCGTGCTCGAAGCGGATGTACTCGCTCGCCGGTTCCGAGGCGATGCGGGCTCGTCGCACGTCGACTCCGCGACCGGTGGTCTCCTCGATCAGCTGTAGCCAGGGGCTCCACCATGACGAGCGGTCGGCCGGATCGTCCCGGTGCCCGCTGAGCCAACGGAGGAACAATGGGTCGTCGCGCATGTAGCCGTCGCGCATCTCCAGGTGGAGCGCCGACCTGGTGCAGCTCCGCAGTAGATCCTCAAGCGTGGGGGCCGCCACCGTTCACCTCCGGGAAGGACTGCATCGTGTGCCTGGGGAATTCGAGCACGGTCTTGCCGTGCGACGCAGCGCGCTAGGAGGCGGGCGGCCCCGCGGGGTGTGCGGGGCCGCCCGGGGGAGGCGGGTCAGGGGGTGGTGGGGAAGTCGTTGGTGCGGATGCCGGTGAGGAAGGACTGCCAGGCTTCGGGGGTGAAGCCGAGGGCGGGGCCGTGGGGGTCCTTGCTGTCGCGGACCGGGACGGTGCCGGTGATGCTGTCGGCGACCTCGACGCAGTCGTCGTTGGGGTTGCTGGCGGTTGCCTTCCTCCAGCGGGTGGGGAGTGCGGAGGCGACAGGGAAGTGGGTCACTTGAGCGTTTCTCTCTTCTGTGCGATGAGGTTGCGTGACTGGTCCAGATCCAAGGCGGTTGCCATGATTTCGTCGAACGCCGCTCGATAGATGTCGACTTGGTCCGGATCCTCCACCCAGTCGCTGCTGAGCATTCCGCTGAGCAGGACCAGGTCGAGATCGCGCTGTCGAAACTCCAGGAGTGCGAACGGCCCGGTCATTCCGGGGTGCGGCGGAGCCATGGCCGGCATGATCTGGACTTTGATGTTGGGGAGTTGGCTGAACTGGAGCAGCTTGTCCAACTGGTCGGCCATCACGCCCGGGGCGGCGCTCATCGTCAGGGCCGATTCATGGATCACGGCCCACAGCTTCAGCGGGTTCTCGGACCGGGTGAGGACGGACTGCCTGTTGATCCGGACTTCGACGCGCTCTTCGACGCTGGGCTTGTCTATCACGCCACTGGCGATGATGGCGTGGGCGTAGTGGCGGGTCTGCAGGAGTCCGGGGATGTAAGCGGACTGGTAGGACTTGTTGCCGACGGCCGTCTCTTCGAGGCGGATCAGATCCGTGTAGAGCGGGTTCAGCTGCTCGTAGCCGGCCATCCAGCCGGGCCGGCGCTTGTCCCGGAGGATCTCGACCAGGACCTCCTTGAGCTCCGGGTCGCACTCGTAGAAGTCGAGCAGCGCCCGGACGACGTCGGGCTTCAGCTGGACCCGGGCGTTCTCGTACCTGCTGAGCTTCACCAGGTTGACGCCGTCGACCTTGCTGGCCACCTCTTCGGCCGACAGGTTCTTCAGCTCGCGGAGCCTCCTCAGCTCGGCGGCGATGCGTCGATACCGCACGGCTGGCACTGCGACTGCCATCTACGTAACCCCTCCAGGACGTTCAGCTACCAGTGTGCATGCGAGTGGTGACGGTTCGCCACCACCGACTGGAGCGTAGGGCAGGCACCTTGCTGCCAGGGATGAAAGTTTTCATATTTAGCTGATCTGCCTTGCGATGCACTCTCGATTTACTGCATGCTGTGCGTGACCGAGTGATGGCTATGTGTCACAGGCTTGTCGCGTGACTGTGCCGCACTCTCGTTTTGGCGCTTCGTCCGATGCGTACGGGCTGCCATGTCGGCTGCTCGACCTTCTCCGCTCCATGCCTGGAAGGTGATTCGCCATGTCCACCCCCACCAGTGCCGCCTCTGACGCCTGGCTGCCGCGCAGCCGGCGCTCGCCCGGCAAGGCTCGCCACCTCCTCTCCTCCCTCCTCTCCGCCTTCCCGGGCGGGGAGCGGTTCCATGACCCCGGGCTCCTGGTCGTCTCGGAGCTCGTGACCAACGCCCTTCTGTACGGGACGCCGCCCGGGCACCGCATCTACCTCGCGCTCGACGTCGACTCCACCCGCCTTCGGGTCGAGGTGCACGACGCCATGCGCGACCGGCCGCCTGTCCTTGTCGCGCCCGGCCTCCATGTCGAGGCCGGGCGCGGTCTGCACCTCGTCAAGTCCATCGCCAAGTCGTGGGGTTGCAGCCCGCGTGAGCCGATCGGCAAGATCATCTGGTGCGAGGTGGCCGCATGAGGGCCGATCGCGACATCCGAGTGGAGATCCCCGGGCTCCGGCCGTCGGACGTCCACACCCTCAATCCCGGGACCCTCGCGATGATCTGGGACGCGATCCGCCGCGTCCCGATGCCCCGCTTCGAGTACTGGCGGCTGGAGCGCCGCCTCACCGGCCCCTGTGCCGAGCGGGATGCCATCCGCGACCTCGCCGAAAACCCGGTGGTCGTCATCCCGGTCGGCGACCGCGAGGTGCGGATCCGCTGGGCGAACTCGCCCACCGGGGAGCCCTTGTGATCGACCGCATCCTGGGCTGGTGGTTCCTGCGCTGCTCCCGCACGCGCCTCGCCCGGCTCCTCCGTGCCGAACGGCGGCGTCTCGAAGCGGAGTTGGCGTACTGGCTGCCCGAGGCCTCGGCCACCTTCCGGCGGCGGATCCTGGCGGCGATCGAGGCTGAGCGGTTGCCTCGGTAGCCCGTGTCCCTGCGTGCTCGTGGCCGTTCCGGCTGTGAATGGCCCGGCTGATCCCCCCGGCCTTCGCCGGTCAGTGGGGGATCAGGCGGTGCAGGAGGCGGACGTACGGGCTCCAGTGGGCGGGGTGGGGGACGGTGCCGCCGACTGCCCGTACCGCCCGGTCGAGGCAGTCCTCCAGGAGGGCGTCGTGCAGCCAGCGGAAGGCGAGGGGCCAGGCGAGCAGGGCCGGGCCGTGCAGGCGCATGGCGATGGTGTGGCGGAGGACGGTGGTGTCGCCCGCCGGGTGGACGGTGAACTCGTGGTGGCCGTCGAAGCCGCGCGGGCCGTCGAAGCGGAAGCGCACCCACTGGCCCGGTGCGTAGTCGGAGACGGTGTAGCGGACCGGGCCGTGGCCGCCGGTGGCGCCGGGGGCGAGCGGGCGGTCGAACCGCATCCGGGGCCAGCGCGGGCCCGGCCAGAGCCGGTCGTCCGGGCTCGCGAGGCTGTCGATGAGGGCGCCGACGGTCTCCGCCGGTGCCGGGACGGTGCGTTCGTGGATGTTGAGCACGGCCATGCCGGGGCTCCCCTCCTGGTTTTGGATGATCCCCTCCAATTGAATTGGAGAGTACTCTCCACTACATGCCCAGGCCACCCCGCCATGACGAATCCGCCCTCCTCGACGCCGCCGTACGGCTCGCGGCCGCCGGTGGGCCGGCCGCCGTCACCATGTCCGCCGTCGCCCGGGAGAGCGGTGCGCCCAACGGCTCCGTCTACCACCGCTTCCCCCAACGCGCCGCCCTGCTGGCCGAGTTGTGGCTGCGGACGGTCGGGGAGTTCCAGGACGCCTGCCTGCCCGCCATCGACGCGCACGAGGAGCCGCACCTCGCGGCGGGCGCGCTCGCCCGGCAGGTCGTCGCCTGGTGCCGGGCCCACCGGGAGCGGGCCGTCGTCCTGCTGCACGGCCCGGAGGCCTTCGGTCGGGCGGAGTGGTCCGAGGAGCAGCGGCTGCGCGACCGGCAGGGCGGCCTCCGGGTGCGGGAGGCCCTGGCCGGGCTGGCCGGGCGGCTCGGCGCCGCCACGCCGCTGGACCTCGACCGGGTCACCCTGGCCGTCACCGGCCTGCCGCTCGCAGTCGTCCGCGGTCCCCTGCACGCCGGTGCGCCGCTGCCGCCGCACGCGGAGGAGCTGGCCGAGCAGTCCGCGATCGCCCTGCTGCGGGGCGCCGCCTAGGATCGGTGGATGATCACCGTTCCGGCCGGCCGCGTCACCCTCTCCGACCGTCGTACCCAGCGCAGTTGGGCCGTCGACGTGGCCGCGTACGAGCTGGCGGCCTGTCCGGTGACCCGTGAGCAGTACGAGGGGGCGAGCGGCGACCGGCGGCCCGCGCACAGCGTCTCCTGGTTCGACGCCGTCCACTACTGCAACGAACTCTCCCGGCGCGAAGGCCTCGCCCCCGCCTACCGGGTGGACGGCGAGGAGGTCTCCTGGGACCGCGCCGCCGGCGGCTACCGGCTGCCCACCGAGGCCGAGTGGGAGCACGCCTGCCGCGCCGGTACGGACGGCCCGCGCTACGGCCCGCTGGACGAGATCGCCTGGCACCGCGGCACCTCGGACGAGCGGCCGCACCCGGTGGGCGAACTGCTCCCCAATGCCTACGGGTTGTACGACCTGCTCGGCAACGTCTGGGAGTGGTGCTGGGAGCGCTACGACCCCGAGGTGTACGGCGACTACCGCGTCCTGCGCGGCGGCGGCTGGTTCGACGAGCACTGGAGCTGCCGCGCCTCCGTCCGCCGCCGCAGCCACCCGACCCTGCGGATCGACGACGTCGGATTCCGGCTCGCCCGCTCGATCGTCAGGTGAAGGCGGCGCCGACGTCGTGCCCGGCGCGGTGAATCGCGAGGCGATGGGACAGACGCGGGGCAGGCGCGCGGAATTTCCGACGGAATGAGGAACCGGTGCCACCGGATCCTGCGTTGACGCCGACATGAGCGAAGAAAGCGTCACCCTGCGCCCGATGGTCGAGGCCGACCTCGGCGCCCTCGAGGAGCTGGTGAACGATCCGCAGGCGCTGGGTGAATTCCAGTGGTACGGCTGGCGGGACCCGCAGCGGCACCGTCGTCGCTGGGCGGCGAGCGGGCTGCTGGAGGACGAGCAGGTGATGCTCGCGGTCGTCGTCGACGGCGCGTTCGGCGGCTTCGTCGCCGCCAACCGCAGCGGGGTGCGGCCGTCCGCCCCGTACTGGAGCCTGGGTGTGCAGCTGGTGCCGGGGGCACGCGGGCGGGGGATCGGCACCCGGGCACAACGGCTGCTGGTGGACTACCTGTTCGCGCACTCGCCGGTGATGCGGCTGGAGGCGGACACCGAGGCGGGCAACTTGGCGGAGCAGCGCGTCCTGGAGAAGCTCGGCTTCACCCGGGAGGGCGTGCAGCGCGCGGTGACCTTCCGCGGCGGCGAGTGGCGCGACGTCGTCCGGTACAGCCTGCTGCGCACCGACCCGCGTCCCTGACACGCGTCGCAAAGTGTCCGCAAAACGTCCCTAGGAAACCCCGAACCACTCCTCGGCGAGGGCGTCCAGCGTCCGCGCCGAGGGCTTCAACTCCCGGAGGTACCACGGCAGGTTGCTGTAGACGTGGAGCAGCGTGTACGCCATCAGCAGGTGCGGGTCCACGGCGCGGCCGTAGGCGTCCAGCAGGTGGCCGAGCAGGTGCGGGTCGGCCCGGGTGGTGAAGAGGCCGACGGCGACCAGGTCGTAGGCCGGGTCGCCGATCATCGCGGGCTCGAAGTCGAGCAGGCCGGTGAGGCGCCAGTCGTCGGCCGGGTCGGTGAGCAGGTGCTCGCGCATGAACTCGGTGTGCAGCAGCGCGCGGCCGGGGGCGGTGGGGAGCGGGGCGGCGGCGAGGAAGTCCGGGATCTGCTCCAGCCACTCCTCGGCCAGCCCGCGCTCGCGCTGGCGGTCCACCGCGCCCGCCCGTTGGCGCGCGAGGAAGGCCGGCCAGTCGCCGGGCCCGAGGGTGTCGGCGAGCGGTTCGGGGTCGAGGGCGTGCAGGGCGGCGAGCGCCTCGCCGCAGCGGCGGGCGATCCGTTCGCGGTCGGGCCGCGGGATGCGCGGCCAGGCCGGGGCGAGGCCCTGCCCGGGCAGCCGGGACATCAGGAGGTAGCGCCAGCCGTTGGCGTCCTCGCCGGCCTGGTGGAGGGTCGGGGTGGGGATCGGCAGGGCGCCGTCCAGTTGGGTGAGCACGCGCTCCTCGACGATGCCGTCCCGGGCGCCGGCTGCCGGGAACAGCTTGAGCACGAGCGCGTCGCCGACCGCGTACACCGGGACGGAGCCCTCCGGGAAGCGCTCCAGGGGCAGGCCGGCGAGGCCCAGCCGGGCGCAGAGCGCCTCCGCGCCGGGGCGCATCACCGTCTCGTCGGGGACGACCGCGTCCCACTCCTCGTCCGTCAGCACCAAGGGCAGCACGGCGGCACCGTAAGCAGGCGGGCACCCGTGGCGCAAAGGCTTTTCAGCACCGGCTCCGGCGGTCAGCGCCGGCTCCGGCGGGTGCCGCAGGCCTCGACGGCCGGCGGGACCGGCTCGGGCCCGGTGTCCGGGTCGCGGGTGAGCAGGTAGCGGGCGCCGGGGCCGGCCTCGCCGGCGCGGTCGGCGGCGTTGTAGAGGGCGCAGCGGGTCAGCGAGAGGCAGCCGCAGCCGATGCAGCCGGTGAGCTTGGCCTTCAGCCGCTCCAGTTCGGCGATCTGCTCGTCGATCCGGCTCTGCCAGGACCCGGCGACCCGGTCCCACTCGGTGCCGCTGGGGGCCGGGCGTTCGGGGAGGCGGTCGAGGGCGACCCGGGCCTCGTCCAGGGAGAGGCCGACCCGCTGGGCGGCGCGGATGAAGGCGATCCGGCGCAGCGTGCCGCGGGTGTAGCGGCGCTGGCCGCCGGTGGTGCGGGTGGCCTGGATCAGGTCGAGGCTCTCGTAGTAGCGCAGCGCGGAGGGGGCGAGTCCGCTGCGGTCGGCGAGTTGGCCGATGGTGAGCAGGTCGGTGTGGTGCGGGCCGGGGGTCCGGCGGCCGTCGGAATGGGCGGTCATGGGAGCCCACTGTAACCGCTTGACCTCAAGCTGGCTTTAAGTTGCACCATCGTGGTCATGACGACGAACGCGACTGCGGGCACCGCCACCGGGGCCCGGTTCGAGGACCTTTCGGCCCTGATGGGCCTGATGACCGGCGACGAGAAGCACGGCCCCGCCGCCACCTCCACCCTGGACGCGCTCTGGGTGCTGTACGACCGGGTGCTGCGGGTCACCCCCGCCACCGCCGAGGCCCAGGACCGGGACCGCTTCCTGCTCTCCAAGGGCCACGGCCCGATGGCCTACTACGCGGTGCTGGCGGCCAAGGGCTTCATCTCCCCGGAGGTGCTGCCGAGCTTCGGCGGCTACGACTCGCCGCTCGGCCACCACCCGGACCGCACGCTGGTCCCCGGCGTGGAGATCGCCTCCGGCTCGCTCGGGCACGGCCTGCCGCTGGCCGTCGGCACCGCGCTCGGGCTGCGGGCGCAGGGCCTGACCGACCCGGCGGTGTGGGTGCTGGTCGGCGACGCGGAGTTCGACGAGGGCTCCAACGCCGAGGCGGTGGCCTTCGCCGGGGCGTACGGACTGGACCGGCTGCACGTGGTGGTGATCGACAACTCCTCGGCCACGCACGGCTGGCAGGGCGGCCTCGCCCAGCGGTTCGCGGCCGAGGGCTGGTCGACCGCGACGGTGGACGGCCGCGACCACGAGGCGCTGCACCGCGCCTACACCGCCGAGCACCCGGGCCGCCCGCACGTGGTGGTCGCCCGGGTCGAGCCCAAGGACTCCTGAGCGGGCGGCCCGCCCCCGCCGGACCCGACCACCGACCACCGACCACCCCAGTAACGAAAGGCACTTCACCGATGGACACCATGCGCGACCGCTTCGTGGACGTCACCACCCGCCTGCTGGACGAGGACCCCCGGCTGGCCGTGGTGCTCGCCGACATCACCGCGGCCGCCTTCGCCCCGGCCCAGGAGCGCCACCCGGACCGGGTCGTCAACGTCGGCATCCGCGAGCAGCTGCTGGTCGGCGCGGCCGGCGGCCTGGCCCTCACCGGGATGCGCCCGATCGCCCACACCTTCGCCAGCTTCCTGATCGAGCGGCCCTTCGAGCAGGTCAAGCTGGACCTCGTCCACCAGGGCGTCGGCGCCGTGCTGGTGAGCGCGGCGGGCTCGTACGACTGGCCGGCCGGCGGCCGTACCCACATGTCCCCGGGCGACGTCGCCCTGCTGGACACCCTGCCGGACTGGACGGTCCACGTCCCCGGCCACCCGGACGAGGCCGAGCGGCTGCTGCGCCACGCCTACGCGGACGGCGACCGCAACGTCTACGTGCGGCTCTCGGGGCACCAGAACGCGGCCGCGGTGCCGGTCGAGCCGGGCCGCTTCGCCACCGTCCGGACGGGCTCGCGCGGCGTGGTGCTCGCCGTCGGGCCGATGCTGGACGCGGTGCTCGCGGCCACCGGGGGCCTGGACGTCACCGTGCTGTACGCGGCGACGGTGCGCCCCTTCGACGCCGCCGGGCTGCGCGCGGCGCTGGGCGACCGGGCGGACGTGGTGCTGGTCGAGCCGTACCTGGCGGGCACCTCCGCCAACGAGGCGCACGAGGCGCTCGCCGACCGCCCGCACCGGGTGCTGGGCCTGGGGGTGCCGCGCGAGGAGCACCGGCACTACGGCTCGATCGAGGAGCACCTGGCCGCCTACGGCCTGGACGCCCCGTCGCTGCGGGAGCGGATCGGCACCTTCCTCTGGTAGCCGGCCGGGTGAGCCGGTCAGGTCGGCCGACGGCTCAGGTCAGCACGATCGCCACCGCGTCCGCCGCCACCCGCACCGCCGTCCCCTCCAGTTCCGCCGCCCCGAAGGCCGCGACCACCTCGCGCCCGGCGGCCCCCAGCGGCAGTGCGGCCTCCCGCGGCCCGAGGTTGACGGCGATCCGGTACGGCCCCCGGTGCACCACCAGCAGGCCCGCCGCCTCGTCGTACGTCGCCCGCACCGCGCCGAGGTCGGGGTCGGACAGTTCCGGCCGCTCGCGCCGCAGCCGGATCAACTGCCGGTACCAGGCCAGGAGTTCGCTGTGCGGGGCGCGCCGGAGCTCGGTCCAGTCGAGGACCGAGCGCAGTACGGTGGCGGGTTCCTGCGGGTCGGGGACGGCCTCGGCGGCCCAGCCGTGCTCGGCGAACTCCCGCCGCCGGCCCTGTCGGACGGCCTCGGCGAGGTCCGGGTCGGTGTGGTCGGTGAAGTACTGCCAGGGGGTGGCGGCGCCCCACTCCTCGCCCATGAAGAGCATCGGGGTGAACGGCGAGGTGAGCACCAGGGCCGCGCCGCAGGCGAGCCGGCCGGGGGAGAGGCCGGCCGAGACGCGGTCGCCGAGGGCCCGGTTGCCGACCTGGTCGTGGGTCTGGAGGTAGCCGAGCAGCCGGTGGCCCGCGTCGAGCGGGGTGAACGGGCGCCCGTGGGTGCGGCCGCGGAAGGAGGACCAGGTGCCGTCGTGGAAGAACCCCCGGGTGAGCGTCCGGGCGAGGGCGGCGAGCGGCTCGCGGGCGAAGTCCCGGTAGTAGCCGTGGGATTCGCCGGTGAGCGCGCAGTGCAGGGCGTGGTGGAAGTCGTCGCTCCACTGGGCGGTGAGGCCCTGCCCGCCCGCCTCGCGCGGGGTGGTGGTGGCCGGGGTGTTGCGGTCGGACTCGGCGACCAGGAACAGCGGCCGGTTGGTGGCGACCGCCAACGTCCCGACCTCGGTGGAGAGTTCCTCCAGGAAGTGGACGGCCCGGTCGTCCGCGAGGGCGTGTACGGCGTCCAGCCGCAGTCCGTCGATCCGGTAGTCGCGCAGCCAGGCCAGCGCGCTGCCGATCAGGTAGGCGCGCACCTCGTCCGAGCCGGGCGCGTCCAGGTTGACCGCCGCGCCCCACGGGGTGTGGTGCCGGTCGGTGAAGTACGGCCCGTACGCGGGAAGGTAGTTGCCCGACGGGCCGAGGTGGTTGTGGACGACGTCCAGCACCACGCCGAGGCCCTTGCGGTGGGCGGCGTCCACGAAGCGCTTGAGCCCCTCGGGTCCGCCGTAGGGCTCGTGGACGGCCCAGAGCGAGACCCCGTCGTAGCCCCAGCCGTGCTTGCCGGGGAACGGGCAGACCGGCATCAGCTCGACGAAGTCCACCCCCAACTCGACCAGGTGGTCCAGGTGTTCGGCGGCGGCCTCGAAGGTGCCGCGGGGGGTGAAGGTGCCCACGTGCAGCTCGTACAGCACCGCGCCGGGCAGTGCCCGGCCGTGCCAGCCGGTCCGCGACCAGCGGAACCCGGCGTGGTCCACGGCGCGGCTGGGCCCGTCCGGGCCGTACGGCTGCCGGGCCGAGCGCGGGTCGGGCAGCGGCGGGCCGTCGTCCAGCCGGAAGGCGTAGTCGCCCGCCGGGGCCTCGCCGGACCACCAGCCGTCCCGGTCCGGGCAGCGGGCCAACTCGTGGGCCGTGCCGTCGACTTCGACCCGTACCCGGGTGACGGCGCGGGGCGCCCACACCTGGTAGACCGGCATCAGCCCCTCCTCGTCAGCAGCGCCACCGGCAGCGCCGTCAGCAGCTCCGCGACCGGTACCGCGCCCGCCGGGAAGCCCCGCCCGGTCAGCTCGTCCGTCCACGGCCCGCCCGCCGGCAGCTCCAGCACGGTGTCGCGCCAGCCGCCGGCCCGCTCCAGCCCGTACGGCAGCCGGGTGACGGCGGTGACCACGTCCGCGCCCCGGGCGAAGGCCAGCAGGTGGTCGCCGGCCGGGCCGGTGGCGGCCAGCGGGCGGTAGGAGCCGAGCGGCCGGGAGCGGCGCAGGTGCAGCGCGGTGGCGGTGAGGTGCAGCTTCTCCCGGGCGAGGTCGCCGGGGCGCGGCGCGGCCGCGTCGGTGAGCCGCACGGCCAGCGCGCCGAGGTCCACCACGCCCCGGTTGTCCGGGTCCACCAGGGTGTACAGCGGCTCCTCGCTGCCCTGGTAGAGGTCCGGCACGCCCGGCACGGTGAGGTGCAGCAGCGCGGCGGCCAGGGTGTTGGCGCGGGCGTACCGGGCGAGGGCGTGCACGGCACCCTCGACCCGGGGGAGCAGCCCGGGGTTGCCGTGGACGGAGCGGGCGCGCTGCTCCAGGGCCCGCTCGTAGCGGGGGTCGGGGGCGGTCCAGGAGGTGTGCAGCTTGGCCTCGCGGACGGCCTTGAGCAGGGCGGCGACCAGCCGGTCCGGGTCGATCGGCCAGGCGGCGACCAGGGTGTGCCAGAGCAGCCAGTCGGCGTCCCGGTCGAGGCCGGGCGCGGCGGGGCCCGCCGCGGTGGACCAGGCGTCGACCTCGGCGGCCCAGGCGTCCGGCCGCTCGGCGAGCACGGCGAGCCGGGCCCGGGCGTCGGCGCTGCGCTTGGTGTCGTGGGTGGAGAGCACCGTCATGCCGTGCGGCCAGGTGCGCTCCTGGGCGCGGCACCAGTCGTGGAACTCCGCCGGGTGCAGCCCGGGCCGGGCCGGCTCGCCGCCGACCTCGTTGAGGCCGGGCAGGGCGTTCCAGCGGTAGAAGGCGGTGTCCTCGACGCCCTTGGCGGCCACCGCGGCGGCGGTCTGGGCGAAGCGCGCGCAGAACTCGTCCTTGTCCGCGCCGCGGCCCAGCTCCCCGAGCGCGAGCGCGGCCACCAGCCGGTCGGTCGGGTCGGCGGAGTCGTCCAGGGCGGCCCGCAGCTGCCGCGCCGAGGCGGCCGGGACGGCCTCGCCGGGCCGGGCGTACGGCCGGTACGCCGGGTAGCCGGTGAGCAGCCGGCCGAGCGCCGCGCGCAGCTGCCCCGGCGCGTGGTCGGCGTGCGCGGGCTCGGCGGCGCCGATCCGCAGCGCGATCCGGACCAGCCGCTCGACCTCGGCGGCGAGTTCGCCGTCCGGCCCGGTCATGTCGGCCCGCCCGCGCCGGGCCTCGGCGACCGCGGGGTGCGGGTCCGCGCAGAGGTCCCGGACCGGGCCGCCGTGCAGGAAGGACTCGTACGCCCCGGCCAGCCGGCAGGCGCCCGCGTGGTCGAGGAGCACGCCGTCGATCCGGCGCAGCGCGTCGTAGCCGGTGGTGCCGGCCACCGGCCAGTCCTCGGGCAGCCGCTCCTCGCCGGTGAGGATCTTCTCGACCACCACGTACGCGCCGCCGGTGGCGTCGGCCAGGCGCCGCAGGTAGCCGCGCGGGTCGGCGAGCCCGTCCGGGTGGTCGATCCGGAAGCCGTCCAGGACGCCGTCGGCGTGCAGGGCGAGCAGGACGGCGTGGGTGGCGGCGAACACCTCCGGGTCCTCGGCGCGCAGCGCGATCAGCTCGTTGACGGTGAAGAAGCGCCGGTAGTTGAGCTCGGTGCGGGCCAGTCGCCACCAGGCGAGCCGGTACCACTGGCGGGCGAGCAGCTCCTCCAGCGGGAGCCCGGCGGTGCCGGGGCGCAGCGGCAGCTCGTGCTCGTGGTAGCGCAGGGTGTCGCCGTCCACGGTGAGCCGGTCCAGCACGGCGCCGAGCCGGTCGCCGAGCAGCGGCAGCAGCACCCGTCCGCGCCCGGGGGCGTCGGCGGGGCCCGGCTGGGCGGTCCAGTCGATGTCGAACCAGTGCGCGTACGGCGAGTCGGGCCCGTCGCGCAGCACCTGCCACAGCGGCCGGTTGAGCCGTTCGGGGGCGGGCACGGCCATGTGGTTGGGCACCACGTCGGCGATCAGGCGCAGGCCGTGGCGGTGCGCCTCGGCGGCCAGCGCGCGCAGCGCCGGTTCGCCGCCGAGCTGCTCGCTGATCCGGGTGTGGTCGACGGTGTCGTAGCCGTGGGTGGAGCCGGGGACGGCCTCCAGCAGCGGGGAGAGGTGCAGGTGGGAGACGCCGAGGGCGGCCAGGTAGGGGACGGCGGCGGTGGCGTCGCGGAGGGTGAAGCCGGGCTGGAGCTGGAGGCGGTACGACGACGAGGGGACGGCGGCGGCCGGGCGGGGCTGCGCGGGCTCGGCGGCGGGGGTCATAGCTCCATAGGTACCCGGGGAGGCCGCCGCCAAGACCCGCTGCTGACCCGAACAGGTGACCGCCCCGGCCGTCCGACGGCGCCGCGCGCCCCCGTACGAGCCGGTCCGGGGCCGCCGTCACCGTGCTACGCGGGCCGTTGCAGCACCATCAGCGAGCGGTCGGTGAGCCAGAGGGAGTCCCCGGCCTTGACCCGGGCGCCCGTCCCCGGGGCGGGCAGCCGGGACCGGGCGGTGTCGACCACGACCTGCCACTCCTGCCCGTGGTCGGCGGGCACGGTGAACTCCAGCGGCTCGAAGTGGGCGTTGAACAGCAGCAGGAAGGAGTCGTCGACGATCCGCCCGCCGCGCCGGTCCGGTTCGGAGATCGCGTAGCCGTTGAGGAAGACGGTCAGCGACTTGGCGTAGCTGGCGCCCCAGTTGCGCTTGGTCATCTCCTCCCCGGCCGGGGTGAACCAGGCGATGTCGGTGAGGTCGTCGAACCCGCCGACGGCCGGCCCGCCCGGGCCTTGCGGGCCGGGGCCGTGCCCGCCCCGGCCCGGTACGGCGGAGGCGGGCCCGGCCGCCCACGGCCGCCCGGACACCGGCCGGCCGTGGAAGAACCGCCGCCGCCGGAACACCGGGTGGTCGCGGCGCAGCCAGATCATCCCCTGGGTGAACTCCAGCAGCCGCGCCTGCGGCCCGTCGTCCTCCGGCCAGTGCACCCAGGTGAGCTCGTTGTCCTGGCAGTAGGCGTTGTTGTTGCCCAGCTGGGTGCGGCCGAGCTCGTCGCCGTGCGAGAGCATCGGCACGCCCTGGGAGAGCATCAGGGTGGCGATGAGGTTGCGCTGCTGGCGCGCCCGCAGCTCCTCGACGGCCGGGTCGGCGGAGGGGCCCTCGACGCCGCAGTTCCAGGAGCGGTTGAAGGACTCGCCGTCCCGGTTCTCCTCGCCGTTGGCCTGGTTGTGCTTCTCGTTGTACGAGACCAGGTCGCGCAGGGTGAAACCGTCGTGGCAGGTCACGAAGTTGATCGAGGCGATCGGCCGGCGGCCGTCGTCCTGGTAGAGGTCGGAGGAGCCGGTGAGCCGGGAGCCGAACTCGGCGAGGGCGGCGGTCTCGCCGCGCCACAGGTCCCGCACGGTGTCCCGGTACATGCCGTTCCACTCCGTCCACAGCGGGGGGAAGTTGCCCACCTGGTAGCCGCCCTCGCCGAGGTCCCAGGGCTCGGCGATCAGCTTGGCCTGGGAGACCACCGGGTCCTGCTGGACCAGGTCGAAGAAGGAGGAGAGCCGGTCCACCTCGTGGAACTGCCGGGCGAGGGTGGCGGCGAGGTCGAAGCGGAAGCCGTCGACGTGCATCTCGGTGACCCAGTAGCGCAGCGAGTCCATGATCAGCTGGAGCACGTGCGGGCTGCGCATCAGCAGGCTGTTGCCGGTGCCGGTGGTGTCCTCGTAGAAGCGCTGGTCCCGGGCGAGGCGGTAGTAGGAGACGTTGTCCAGGCCGCGCAGCGACAGTGTCGGCCCCAGGTGGTTGCCCTCGGCGGTGTGGTTGTAGACGACGTCCAGGATCACCTCGATCCCGGCCGCGTGCAGCGCCTTGACCATGGACTTGAACTCCTGCACCTGCTGGCCGCGGTCGCCGGTGGAGGAGTAGGAGGAGTGCGGGGCGAAGAAGCCGACGGTGTTGTAGCCCCAGTAGTTGGCCAGGCCCAGGTCCCGCAGCCGGTGGTCGCGGACGAACTGGTGCACCGGCATCAGCTCGATCGCGGTGACGCCGAGCTTGGCCAGGTGCTCGATCACCGCCGGGTGGGCCAGGCCCGCGTACGTCCCGCGGATCTCCTCGGGGATGCCCGGGTGCAGCCGGGTGAGGCCCTTGACGTGGGCCTCGTAGATGACGGTGCGGTGGTAGTCGGTGCGCGGTGGGCGGTCGGTGCCCCAGTCGAAGTACGGGTTGATGACCACCGAGTGCATGGTGTGCGGGGCGGAGTCCAGGTCGTTGCGGCGCTCGGGGGCGCCGAAGTGGTAGCCGTAGACCGACTCGTCCCAGTCGATGTGGCCGCTCATCGCCTTGGCGTACGGGTCCAGGAGCAGCTTGGCGCTGTTGTGCCGCTGGCCCAGGCCCGGGTTGTACGGGCCGTGCACGCGGAAGCCGTAGCGCTGGCCGGGCTGGATGCCCGGGAGGTAGGCGTGCCGGACGAAGGCGTCCGTCTCGCGCAGCTCGACGGCCGTCTCGGAGCCGTCCTCGGCGATCAGGCACAGCTCGATCCGGTCGGCGCTCTCGGAGAACACCGCGAAGTTGACGCCGGCCCCGTCGTAGGTGGCGCCGAGCGGGTAGGGAGTACCGGGCCAGACCTGCATGACTCCTCAACTTCCTTGCTGCCGACGGAAACTGACGTGTAGTCCGATGAATGGCCCGGCCGTCCGCCCGGACCCGGACGCTCTCTTCCCGGCCGGACGGCCGGGCATGTGCGCAAGCGTGCGCCGTGACGCACGGCACAGTCGCCGTGACGCGCGGCACAGCGCATACTCCCCGAGCCCTCCCCCGGCGTCCGGGAGATCCGGCCCGGGTTGGGCCGAACGAGCGCCCGTCGGGCATTCGTGTGAAGAGTGCTCCCGGTGGTGCGGGAGAGCCCCCGGGCATCCGGCTGCGGGCGGCTCGCGACGGGCAGTACCCTTGATCGTCCGGCCGCCTGGGCCGACTCCCGACAGCCCGTCAACGGTCCCCGCGCCCGCGGGGGTCGGTGCGGCGACCAGATGAGGTGGCGCATGGTGTTCCCCGCCGGCGGCCGCGGCACCGGGCCCGACGGGCCCGGCCGGGGCGCGGCCCGCAGCGAGGCGCCCACGGTGGTCATGCGCCCCACCCTGACCGGCCGGGCCCTGGTGCCCGCCCAGAGCGGCCCCGTCGAGATACCCGCCCTGGCCTGGTCGGCCGCCGAGTGGGAGGACGCCTACCAGCGGGTCCGGCTGTCCGGCCGCGCCTACGTCTGGCTCAACCTGGTCGAACAGCGGCTGCGCGCCCTCGTCGACGAGGTGCTGCACCCGATCTACGCCCCCGCCCACGGCGAGGACTGGGTCACCGCCGCCGCAGGCCCGGCCGGCGAGGAGTGGGCGCACCGGGCCGGTGCCGTGCGCGAGGTCAGCCGCCGCAAGGGCTACCTGCTCGACCCCGCCGACGACGACCCGCTGGTCTTCCTCACCCTGCCCCAGCTGCGCGAACTGATGGTGCAGCACTGGCCCTGCTTCGAGCCGTACCTCGCCGACCGGCGCGAGATCGAACTGGCGCTGGACGAACTGGAGGTGGCCCGGCACGTCGTCTCCCGCAACCGGGTGCTCACCCAGACCGTGCTGGCCCAGACCGAACGCGCCGCCGCCCGGCTGCTGGCCGTCCTGGACGGCGGCGCCGGCGGGGTGCCCGCCGACGTCGTCGAGTCCCTGGTGGCCGGCCGGTACGCGGACGTCGTCGCCGTCCACGCCGACCGGGTCCGGCTCCAGCGCGACCTGCCCGTCGAGGACCTGCTGGACGGCGCCCGGCGCCTGGACGCGCTCGGCATCGGCCTCGGCATGCTCTGCCAGAACTACACCGGCAAGCGACTGGTGCGGCTGGCCGGCGAAGGCTGCCGGGTCCGGCTGCTCTTCCTCAACCCGGCGAGCAGCGCCGTCCGCCGCCGCGAACGCGAACTCGGCCTCGGGCGCAGCGAGTTGTCCCGCTCCATCGAGATGAACATCATGCACGTACGGCGGGTCCGGGCCCGGCTGCGGGACCAGGGCGGCTTCGAGATCCGGGTCTTCGACGAGACCCCGCGCTTCACCGCCTACCTGGTCGAGGGCCCCCGCACGCCCGGCCAGGCGGGCGGCCGCCGCCAGGGCCGCGACCTCGGCGTCATCCAGCCCTACCTGCGCCGCGCCCGCGGCATGGAGTCCCCGGCCCTGGTGCTGCGCGGCGGCGCCGGCCAGCAGCCCGGCGGCACCGAGCCCGGACTGCTGGAGGTCTACCGCGAGGAGTTCGAGGGCATCTGGGCCGACTCCCGGTCCGTCTCCTAGGCCGGTTGGTCGGGGCGGCGGCGCGGCTGCCAGACTGCGGGCCGTGAACAGCGACCCCGCCTGGAGCCTGCGCCCCGCCACCCCCGACGACCTCGAACCCGTCACGGACCTCAAGGCCCGGGTCATGCGCGCCGACCTGGAACGCCTCGGCCGCTGGGACCCGGCCCGCTCCCGCGAGCGGGTGCGGGCGTCCTTCTCGACCAGGTACACCTCCGTACTCCTGGTCGACCGGGCCTTCGCGGGCTGCGTCACCGTCCGCCCCGACGAGCGGGGCGGACGCCACCTGGAGCTGTTCTACCTGGCCCCGCACCTCCAGGGGCGGGGCCTGGGCTCCGCGGTCCTGCGCCACCTCCTCGCCGAGGCCGACGCCGCCGGAGAACCGTTTCGCCTCGTCGTCCTCCGCGGCAGCGCCGCCCAGCGGCTGTACGAACGCCACGGCTTCACCGTCGTCCACGAGGACCCGGTCGACGTCCACCTGCACCGCCCCGTCGGCGGGACCGGAGTCCGCGAAGCCGAAGCCCGCGCCGAAGTCCACGTCGGGGCACGGCGGCTGACGGCGTAACCGACGGCGTAACTGACGGCGTAACTGGCGGCATAACGATTCCCCCAAACGTCCTGGTCAGGGCCGTGACCCCCGTGGTAGGTGTAGCCCCCGTGAAGATCACGGGGGAGAGCGGGGCCGTACTGCGCCTCGACGACGTACACCGCACCTACGGAACCGGGCCGGAGGCCGTACGGGCACTCAGAGGGGTGGACGTCGAGTTCGCCCGCGGCGGGTTCACCGCCGTCATGGGCCCCTCCGGCTCCGGCAAGAGCACCCTGCTGCAGTGCTGCGCCGGCCTCGACCGGCCCGACAGCGGCCGGGTCACCCTGGACGGGACCGACCTCTCCGGGATGGGCGAGACCGAACTGACGGTGCTGCGCCGCGAACGGATCGGCTTCGTCTTCCAGGCCTTCAACCTGGTCGGCTCGCTCACCGCCGAACAGAACGTCGGCCTGCCGCTGCGGCTGGCCGGCCGCCGACCCGACCCCGCGCAGGTGCGCCAGGCCCTCGCCCAAGTCGGCCTCGGCGAGCGCACCGGACATCTGCCCTCCCAGCTCTCCGGCGGCCAGCAGCAGCGCGTCGCCATCGCCCGCGCCCTGATCACCCGGCCCCGGATGCTGTTCGCCGACGAGCCGACCGGCGCCCTCGACTCCGCCAGCAGCCGGGACGTCCTCGCCCTGCTGCGCGACCTCGTCGACCGCGAGGGCCAGAGCACCGTCATGGTCACCCACGACCCCGTCGCCGCCGGCTACGCCGACCGCGTCCTCTTCCTCGCCGACGGCCGGATCATCGACGACCTGCCCCGCCCCACCGCCCAGCAGGTCGCCGAGCGGATGACCGCCCTGGAGACGGCGGCATGACCTCACCGCTCACCCTGCTGCCCGTCGCCGCCGCGAGCCTGCGCCGCCGCAAGGCCGCCTTCGTCGGCTCCTACGTCGCCCTCACCCTCGGCGTCCTGCTCGTCGCCACCACCGGCAGCCTGCTGAACGAGACCGCCGGCGACGACTCCCCGCTCGGCGCGCCCTCCCTGCACAAGGTGCTCCAGTTCACCGCCGCGATGGCCGCCTTCGTCGCGGTCTTCGTCGTCGCCGGAACCTTCGCCTTCGCCGTCGCCCAGCGCCGCCAGGAGATCGCGATGCTGCGCGCCGTCGGCGCCACACCGCGGCAGATCGTCCAGCTGATCACCGGCGAGGCCGCCGTCGTCGCCCTCGCCGCCGCCGTCAGCGGCTGCCTGCTCTCACTGCCCGGCGCCCCCGCCCTCGCCGCCTGGCTGGCCGCCCGCGGCGCCGCCCCCGACGGGTTCACCGCGCGCCCCGCCGCCGGGCCGATGCTGCTCGCCGCCGCCGTCGGCCTGCTCGTCGCCCTGCTCGGCGCCGTCACCGCCGCCCTGCGGGCCGGCCGGGTGCGCGCCGTCGAGGCGCTCGGCGACGCCGCCGCCGACCGCCGGGTCATGACCCCGCTGCGCTGGACCGGCGCGCTGCTCGGCCTGACCGCCCTGGCCGCCACCGTCGGCTACTACCTGGCCGCGCCCACCCTGCCCGCCGCCCCCGGCGACCAGCCCGCCGACCCGCAACTCGCCTCCCAGTGGGTCCTCGGCGCCGACCTGCTCGCCATCACCGCGCTCGCCCTGTTCGCACCGGCCGTCGTACCGCCGCTGCTGCGGCTGCTCAGCGCCCCGCTCACCCGGGCCGTCGCCGCCGCCCCGCTGCTCGCCCGGCAGAACGCCCTCACCGCCGTGCGCCGCACCGTCTCCACCGCCACCCCGGCCTTCCTCACCATCGCGCTCACCGGCACCGTGATCGGCTCCACCGCCGCCTTCGCCGACGCCATGACCGCCCAGAACCGGGCCACCGCCGCCGCCCGGTACGTGCTGCGCCCCGCCGCCGCCCCGCTGCCCGCCGACGCCGCCCGCCGGCTCACCGCCGCCCGGCCCGACCTGCACGCCACCGCCACCACCGCCACCGTGGTCACCGGCCTCGGCGCCGCCACCGCCGCCTTCGACGACCACGGCGAGGACTCGCCCGCGAGCGTGCCCTCCGCCGCCACCGTCGTCGACGGCGACCTCGCCACCGCCTGGACCCTGCCCGCCGTCGACGGCAGCGCCGCCGACCTGCACGGCGCCACCCTCGCCGCCTCCACCGACCAGGCCCGCGGCCACGGCTGGAAGCTCGGCGACCAGGTCAACCTGCGCCTCGCCGACGGCACCGTCACCAGCCTGCGGCTCGCCCTGGTCTACCGCACCCAGCTCGGCCTGGACGAGGTCCTGCTCAGCGGCGAGGCCGCCGCCGGCCACCTCGCCGACGCCCGCCCCGCCGCCGTCCACCTCGACGCCGAACCGGCCGACCGGCTCGGCGGCACCCTCACCGACGCCCGCGACCCCGGACCCGACCCCGGCGCCCACTACGCCTGGATCGCCACCACCACCATCCTCGGGCCCGCCCTGCTCTACGCGCTGATCGCCATCGTCAACACCATGGTGATGAGCACCGCCGACCGCCGCCGCGACTTCGCCGTCCTGCGGCTGGCCGGGACGGTGCGCCGCCAGGTGACGTGGATGGTCGCCCTGGAGGCCGTCCTGGTCGTCGCCACCGCCGCCCTGCTCGCCCTCGCCGTCACCGCGCTCACCCAGTACGGCACCACCGCGCTGCTCGACCACCGCGTCCTGGCCGGCCAGGCCGCCGTCCCCCTCCGCCTGCCCTGGACCCCGCTCGCCGCGAGCACCCTCCTGTGCCTGCTGCTCGCCGTCGCCTCCAGCGTCCTCCCCACCCGCCTCGCCCTCCCCACCCGGCCCCGCTAGCGCGCCGCCCAACGGCCCTACAGGGCCGGGCGGTTGCCCCTCCCGGAGGCCTCCCGGACCGGCGCGGCGGGCCGTCCGGCGGGCCGCGCCCACGGCTCCCCGCGGGACGGGTTGTCGGTGGGGCGGGTGATGATAGGGGCTGTTTCGAGAGGCAGGACGGAAGGACACACCTGATGAGCTGGTGGCAGCAGCCACTGGTCGGCTTCGACCTGGAGACCACGGGCACCGACCCGGCCGTGGACCGCATCGTCACGGCCGCGCTCGTGGACACCGTCGGGGCCGCCCGGGTGGACGCCGCGCACTGGCTGATCGACCCGGGGGTGCCGATACCCGCCGAGGCGGAGGCGATCCACGGGATCGGGGACGAGGTGGCGCGGAGCAAGGGCAGGCCGGCGAAGGAGGCGGTGGAGGAGATAGCCGCCGCGCTGTGCGAGCGGATCGCCGCCGGGCGGCCGGTCGTGGCGTTCAACGCGCCGTTCGACCTGTCGCTGCTCGACGCCGAGCTGCGCCGGCACGGGCTGGCGACGCTCGCCGAGCGCCTCGGGCGGCCGGTCGGGCCGGTGCTGGACGCGCTGGTGATCGACCGGGCCGTGGACAAGTACCGCAAGGGCTCGCGCACCCTGCAACGGGTCTGCGAGCTGTACGGGGTGGAGCTGACGGATGCCCACGAGGCGGGCAGCGACGCGCTGGCCGCCGTCCGGGTCGCCGTCGCGCTGGCCGGGCGCTACCCGGCCGAGGTGGGGGCGGTGCCGCTCGCGGAACTGCACCGTCGGCAGATCGACTGGTACCGGCAGTGGGCCGAGGGCCTCCAGGCCTGGCTGCGCCGCGGCAAGGACCCGCAGGCGGTGGTCGACCCGCGCTGGCCCGCCCGGTGAGGCCCGCCGGCCGCGTCCCCGACCTCACGGGACGGAGCACCTAGGCCCGCGGTCGGACACCCTCCGGCGGGGGCACGATGGCGGCCTCGGCGGTGTCCGGCGCGAGCGGGTCGTAGCGGACGGTCATCAGCTGTCCGACCCTCGGCGCGAGGTAGGCCTGGATGCGGATCGCGCAGACCAGGCTGCGCTGGACGCCGTCGGGGGTGGTGTAGCCGACGGTGAGCCGGAACTGGGGCTGGGCGTAGCCGCTGGGCTCGCCGGGTTGGACGGCGGTGACGGTGCCGGCGGTGCTCACCCCGTGGGCGGCGAGCCGGTCGGCGACCGTCCGGGCGGCGCGGTACGCGCGGTGCTGCGCGCGGAGCCGGGACTCGGAGTGGACGACCAGCGGCAGGGTGAGCGCCGCCAGGATCACGAGGGCGGGCAGGGCGGGCCGGTACGGTCCGCCGGGGCCGAAGGCCGCGCCGAGCGGCCCGAGCAGCAGGGCGAGGAACAGCACGCCGCCGGGGGGAA
This sequence comes from Kitasatospora sp. NPDC001261, assembly GCF_042896795.1. NCBI lineage: Bacteria > Bacillati > Actinomycetota > Actinomycetes > Kitasatosporales > Streptomycetaceae > Kitasatospora > Kitasatospora sp. NPDC001261. The sequence goes on along the minus strand of NZ_JBIAXP010000002.1, from coordinate 402,797 downwards.
GCCGGTTCGGGGCCCCGGCTCCGGGGGAGCGGCCGACCCGGCCCGCCGCCAGCATGCCGGTCAGCCAGCAGAACAGGGCGCCGGCCCAGTACGCCTGGGTGGCGGCCGAGCCGAGGCAGAGCTGCTGGGTGCAGGTCTCCGGCTCCTGGTAGGCGACCACCCCGGCCGCGAACAGCCGGCCGGCCACCGCGCACAGCGCCAGCAGGAGCAGTGCCGCGACCGCCCGGCCGAAGCCCAGGCGCGGTTCCAGGTACGGGAGTTGCTTGCTCGACGGGGGACCGGCAGTCATGCCCGGAGGCTAGTGCGACGGCCGGGGCGGGCGGTACGCGCGCCCGCGGTCCGGTCGGTGAACGAGGGGGAAACTCCGCGGCGGCGGGCCCCGACGGCCCTACGCGGCCGGGAAGTCGAAGGTGTAGCCCTGGGTGACCAGCCAGGGCAGCAGCTGCTTGAGCGCGGCCACGGTCTGGCCGCGGTCGCCGCCCCCGTCGTGCATCAGGACCACGCCGCCGGGCTTGAGCTGCTTCTGCACGGCCGAGACGATCGCCGGCGTCCCCGGGCGGGCCCAGTCGCGCGGGTCGACGGACCAGCCGAGCGAGGACATCCCGAGGCTCGCGGTGATGTGCTCGTTGTCGGCGTTGAAGCCGCCGCCCGGGGCGCGGAACCAGCCGACCTCGGTGCCGGGGCCGCCCGCCTGGAGGATCATGTTCCGGGCGGCGGTGATCTCGTACGCGGCCTTGTCGTGGGGGAGCTTGGCGAAGGGCTGCGGGTGGTGGACGCTGTGGTCGCAGAGCCGGTGTCCGGCGGCCAGGATCCGCTTGACCATGGCGGGGTTGGCGGCGGCGTTCTGGCCGATCTGGCAGAAGGTGGCCTTGGCGTGGTACTGGGCCAGCAGGTCGAGGATCTGGCCGGTGGCGGGGCCGGGGCCGTCGTCGAAGGTGAGTGCGACGGTGCGGCCGCCGGAGGCGGTGGAGCCGATCACGGTGCCCGCCCCGGTGTGCGGGGGCGGCGCGGCGGGCGAGGACGGGTCGCCGGCCGGTGCGGTCGGGGTGGCCGGTGCGGTGGGCGTGGCGGAGAGAGGGGTGCCGGTGGCCGCGGTCGGGTGCGGCTTGGCCGGCGCCGACGGGGAGGAGGGGGAGGAGGGGGAGGCGGCCGGGGAGCCCGCGCCCGGCGGTACGGCGTCGGAGCCGGGGGTCGGCGTGAGGGCGGTCGCCGCCGTCCCGCTCGGCCGGGCGTCGGCCGGGGACGGTGTCCCGGAGGTCGCCGCCGCGCTCGGCGGCTGGAGCGCCCCGCTGGCGGTCCCGCACGCGGCCAGCCCCAGGGCGGCGGCCACCGCGGCACAGCCCGCGAGCAGCCGGCGCCGGGATCGGGACAGTCGGTTCGGGGCGGAGGGGCGGCGGGCGGTCCGGTGCATGGCGGCGGCTCCTGAGGTGCGAGTACGGTGCCGATCTCTCGGGTCAGGATGACTGTCCGATAGGACGCCGATCGTACGTGCACCGGTTGCCGACCGGACCGAACCGCCGTAAGAGTCTTCTCACACTCGCCCCGGTGGCGGCCCCGCGCCGCCGCGGGTACCGGAGGCGCCCGTCAGAACGGGTACCAGCGCACCTCGGTGGCCCCGTCCCGCAGCGAGTCGACCCGGCGCCGGAACTCCTTCAGCGCGGCCGGGTTGCTGGCCGCCTGCTGCGCCACCCAGGAGGCGCTGGCCGTCTCCCGGGCGCCGCGCAGCACCGTGAAGCCCGGCCACTCGCGCACGTCCCAGCCGTACGCCTCGGTGAACGCGCGGTACTCCTCGGCGGGCACGCCGTACCGGTCCTGGCTGAGCGCGAGGACCACCAGGTCGTGCTCGCGCAGGTCGTTCGCCATGAACTCCAGGTCGAGCAGCACCGGCCCGTCCGGGCCGACGTGGATGTTGCGCGGCAGCGCGTCGCCGTGGATCACCCCGGGGTGCAGCCGCGGGACGAGGTCGGGCAGGGCGGCCTCGAAGGCGTCGCGGCGGTGGCGCAGGAAGGCGACGTCCGCCGGGTCGACGTGACCCTCGGCGGAGGCCAGCCAGCGCTCGACCGGGGCCAGCAGGTCGCGCCGGCCGAGCGTGAAGGGCGGCGGTGGCAGCTGGTGCAGGGCGCGCAGCAGCGGGGCGAGGTCGACCGGGCGGGCGGGCCGGACGGCGGGCGCGAGCCGGTGCCAGAAGGTGACGGGGTGGCCGTCGGCCAGCTGCGGCTCGGGCGCCACCGCGTCGTACGGGCGGACCACCGGCACGTCCTGGCCGGCCAGCCAGTGGGCGAGCGCCAGCTCCCGGTGCGCCCGGTCGTACAGCTCGGGACCGCGGCCGACCTTGGCGACCACGGCCGGGTCGCCGAGGTCGAAGACGGCGTTCTCGCCGAGCGCGAGCAGTGTGGCCCCGTCGGGGGCGGCCAGCCCGGCCGACTCGCAGGCCTGGGCGAGGAGCAGCCGGGCGCGGCCCTCGTCGAAGGGGATCATGACTGGGGTTCCCATTCCGCCGACGTTCATCCGGGGGACCCCGGACGGTGATCATCATGACGCACGGACGCCGGGCCCCGCGCGCTGCGGGGCCCGGCACCGGACGCGTCGGGCGGGTGGGACAAGCCGGACAGGTCGGACGGGTCGGGGAGGCCGGGGGCCGGTGGCGGGGGCTCAGACCCCGGCCCGGCGGTGGCGGGCCCCCTCCGTCGGCCCGACGGGTTGGGCGGGCAGGCCCCGGTCGGCGCCGGCCGGCGGGACGGGCTCGCCGTGGGAGAGGTCCGGCAGCCAGTTCAGCCAGCGCGGCAGGTACCAGTTGCGGTCGCCCAGCAGGGTCATCACCGAGGGCAGCAGCACCCCGCGGATCACCGTGGCGTCGATCAGCACCGCGACCGCGAGGCCGACGCCCATCTGCTTCATCACCTGCATGGACAGCGAGCCGAAGACCGAGAACACCGCCACCATGATCACCGCGGCGCTGGTGACCACCCCGGCCGTGGAGCGGATGCCGTCGGCGATCGCGGCCCGGGTCGGCAGGCCGCGGTCGTGGCCCTCCTTGATCCGGGAGACCACGAACACGTGGTAGTCCATCGAGAGCCCGAAGAGGATCACGAAGAGGAACAACGGCACCCAGGACTCCACCGCGCCGACCCCGGCGGTGCCCAGCAGCGAGGCGCCCACGCCGTGCTGGAAGACCAGCGTCAGCACCCCGTACGCGGCGCCGACCGAGAGCAGGTTGAGCACCACGGCGGTGGCCGCGACGACCGGGGAGCGGAAGGTGGTGAGCATCAGCAGGAAGGCGAGGACGACCACGAAGCCGAAGACCAGCGGCATCGAGTCGCCCATCTTCCGGTTGAAGTCGTACGACCCGGCGGTGTCGCCGGTGACCGGGGCCTCGGTGCCGGGCACCGAGAGGACGGTGGCGGGCACCAGCTCCTCGCGCAGGGTCCGCAGGGCGTCGTTGCTGGTGGCGTCGTTGCCGGTGCCGTTGAGCGGGATGTCGACGGTGGCGACGTTCCTGTCGGCGTGCACCGTGACCTCCACCGGTCCGTGCATCCGCCCGCTCGCCAGGGCCTTCGCCTTGAGGTCGGCGATCGCGGCGGTCATCGCGGGGGAGTCGATGTCGGCGGCCTTGATCACGACGGTGGCGGGGGCGGGGCTGCCGGGGAAGGCGGCCTCGATCTTCTGCGAGGCGGCGACCAGGGCGTTGCCCGCGGGCAGCTGCTGCTGGAAGGTCAGCTTGGCGGTGTGCATGGTGAGCAGCGGCACGGCCAGGGCCAGCAGGAAGGCGCCGGCGAGCAGGGTGGCGGCCAGCGGGCGGCGCAGCACCGGGGTCAGCACCGCGTTCCAGAAGCGTCCGCCGGTCCGTGCGGCGTCCGGGCGGCGCAGCTTGGCAAGGAACGGCACCCGGCCCTTCTCGACCCGGTCGCCGAGCATCGACAGCAGCGCGGGCAGCACGGTGAGCGAGCCGAGCACGGCGGTGATCACGACCAGGATGGTGGCGAAGGCCATCGCCTTGAAGGTGGCGATCCCGGTGAGGAACATCCCGGCCATGGCGACCACCACGGTGACGCCGGAGACCAGCACCGCCCGGCCGCTGGTGGCGGCGGCCACGGCCAGCGCGGTGGCGGCGTCGCGCCCGGCGGCCCGCTCCTCGCGTTCGCGGCGCAGGTAGAAGAGGCAGTAGTCGACGCCGACGGCGAGGCCGACCAGCAGCATCACCGAGGAGGCGTCGCCGCTGGTGTGCAGGAAGCCGCTGCCGAGCGCGACCAGTCCGGCGGCCGCGACGAAGGCGGTGAGCGCGAGCACCACCGGCAGCACGGCGGCGACCAGCGCGCCGAAGGCGACCAGCAGGATGCCGAGGGCGAGCGGCACGGCCGTCCACTCGGCGCGGGCGAAGTCGTTCCCGACCTGGTCCCGCATCCACTTGCCGGAGCTGGCGTCGCCGAGCTGGACGACGGTGAGGTCCGGGTGCTGCCTCTGCACACCGGCCACCGCGTCCAGCACCGGCTGGACCTGGTCGGCGGCCTCGGTGCGGTCGCCCTTGAGGGTCAGCGTCACGAGCGCGGAGTGGCCGTCGGCGGAGACCGCCTTGGTGTCGTACGGCGAGCGGACCTCGGCGGCCCGGCCGGTGCCGTTCACGGCGGCGACCACCTGGCCGACGGCGGTGCGGAACTCCGGGTCGTCGGCGGTGCGGGTGGCGCTCTGGACCAGGACGGTCTCGCCGGCCGGGCTCTTCAGCCCGGCCTCGTCGAGGATCCGCGCGGCCCGGGAGACCTGCCCGGGGACCGACTCGGCGTCGGTGATCTTGACGCTGCCGTGGGCGGAGCCGAGCGCGGCGGCCAGGACGACGAAGAGCAGCCAGCCGAACACGGCGGTCTTGCGGTGCCGGGCGCTCCAGGCGCCCATCGCGGCCGCCAGGCCGAGTCTGGACTTCACGGGCTTCACGGTGGTTTCCCCCCTGGGAGAGCGGCGGTCGTCGCCGGACGGGAGCGGCGGGGGCCCTGGGTCGGGGGACCGCCGGTCTGGGGTGCGCCGGCTGCGCTCCGGCGTCCCGATCGACAGTAGGGAAGCCGGTCCTGACGGGTAATCCGGCTGGCGGGTGGCCGTTTCCTGGTGCTTCCTTCGGGGCCCGGGTGGGGTTTTCCCTACCCTCCGACCCCGAGATCTCCTCCTGGGGGGTAGGGGATGCTCCTCCACCCTGAGGGGGAGATGACTCCACCCGGAGCACGAGGTCAGGAGGGGTGCGTCCGGGAGAGACTGGGCCGGGGCCGCTTCGGGCGGCCCGACGGGGGTTGAAGCACACGGGGGCTCCTTGCCGGGCGGCAAGCAAGTACTCGTAGGATGATGCCCCAAACCTACTTACCTGCCGACCGGCAAGGGAGTGCCCTCGGCACTCCCCGCGCCGGTCCTGCCGTCGCCCAGCGTCCCGTCCCCCAAGGGCTGCGGTGAACCATGCCCAGGAGGCACACGAGCATGTTCCACCGACTAGGACAATTCGTCGTACGCCGCCCCTGGTGGGTGATCGGCGCATGGCTGATCGCCGCGGTCGCGATCGTCGCGACCGCCCCGCCGCTGAAGGCGAACACCGACGAGGCCGCCTTCCTGCCCAAGCACTACGAGTCCATCCAGGCCGCCGAGCTCCAGCAGAAGGCCTTCCCGTCCAACATCTCGCCCTCCGCGCTGCTGCTCTTCGAGCGCACCGACGGCGGCAAGCTGGACGAGGGCGACGCGGCGACCATGGCCAAGGTCACCCAGGGGCTGGCCGACAAGAAGATCCCGCTGGTCGAGCTGGTCGTCCCGGTCTCTCCGGCGTCCTACTCCCAGGACCACAAGTACGCGATGTCGATGGTCTCCATCGACAAGACCAAGATGCAGTCGGACGAGTTCACCGACGCCGCGAAGAAGCTCCGCGACGAGGGCACCGCGCTCGCCTCCGGCAGCACCCTGAAGTTCCAGGTCGGCGGCCCGGCCGCGATGAACCTGGACCAGAAGGACGCCGGCAAGACGGCCGGCATGCTCATCGGCCTCGGCACGGTCGTGATCATCCTGCTCACGCTCGGGATCATCTTCCGCAGCCCGATCATCGCGCTGCTGCCGATCCTCTCGGTGATCATCTACTCGATGGTCGCCAACGGCCTGATCGCGGACGCCAGCAAGCTGTTCGGGCTCAAGGCCGACAACTCGATGGAACAGATCCTCACCGTCGTGCTCTACGGCGTCGGTACCGACTACTTCCTGTTCCTGATGTTCCGCTACCGCGAGCGGCTGCGGGCCGGTGACGACCGCAAGCAGGCCGTCGCCAACGCCGTCGGCCGGGTCGGCGAGGCGATCGCCTCCGCCGCCGGTGCCGTCGTGGTCGCCTTCGCCGTGCTCGTCCTGTCCAGCCTCGGCATGTTCAAGGCGCTCGGCCCGTCGCTGGCCATCGCGGTGGCCGTCACGGCGATCGCCTCGGTCACCCTGGTGCCCGCGATCCTCTGCCTGATCCCCGAGAAGGTCCTGTTCTGGCCCTCCAAGGCCTGGCAGCGCGAGCCGTCCAACGCCCGCTTCGCCGCGATGGGCCGCAGCGTCGGCCGCCGCCCGGGCGCCGCCGCCCTGCTCTCCGGCCTGGTGATGGCCGGCCTCGCGGTCGCCGCGCTCGGCTACCAGGGCACCTTCGACATGGCCGGCAGCTCGATGCCGAAGACCAAGGAGTCGATGGTCGTCCAGGACACCATGATCAAGGCCTACTCGGCCGGTGCCGCCGACCCCGCGCACATCTACCTGACCAGCCAGAACGGCAACAAGATCGACGTCGCCGGCCTCAAGGGCTACGTGGCGGACCTGGGCAAGGTGGACGGCGTCTCCAGCGCGGCCCTGCCGGACCCGGAGCACGGGGTCAGCAAGGACGGGCTCACCGCCGACATCACCGTCGTCCTCAAGGACGAGGCGGCCAGCAACAAGGCCATCGACACCATCGGCGAGGTCCGCAAGGTCGCCCACGACCACGCGCCCGCCGGCACCAAGGCCTACGTCGCCGGCACCACCTCCGTGTACAAGGACATCAACACGGCGATGGCCCACGACTACAGCCTGGTCTTCCCGATAGCCGCCGTCCTGATCATGGTGATCCTCGGACTGCTGCTGCGCAGCGTGGTCGCCCCCTGGTACCTGATGGCCTCGGTCGGCCTCGGCTTCGGCGCCACCCTCGGCGCCACCACCCTGCTGTTCCAGAACATCAAGGGCGAGCAGGGCCTGATGTTCATGCTGCCGATCCTGATCTACCTGTTCGTGGTCGCGCTCGGCACCGACTACAACATCCTGATGATCGCCCGACTGCGCGAGGAGGCCCAGGAGGGCCGCAGCCCCCGCGAGGCGGCGAGCCAGGCGATCAGGCACGCCGGCCCGACGGTGGCCGCCGCCGGGTTCATCCTGGCCGCGACCTTCGCCACCATGCTGCTGGCCGGCAACACGATGATGAGCGAGATGGGCTTCTCGATCGCCATCGGCATCCTCATCGCGGCCTTCGTGATGGCGATGTTCTTCACCCCGGCGCTCACCGCGCTGCTCGGCCACCGCGCCTGGTGGCCCGGCCACGCGGACGCCCCGGGCCACGGCCACGGCCACGGTCACGGCGAGGGCCCGGCCCCGGTGGCCGGCGCCCACGGGATGCCGGAGCCGGCCGGCCGGCGCTGAGCCGACCGGGTCGGTGTGAACGGTGCCCTGACCCGGCCCTGACCGGGTCGGTACGAACAGGCGGCGCCCCGCTACGGCGGGGCGCCGCTGCCCCGTTTCCGAGGCCACCAAACGTGATCTCCTGGGCGGGAAAATCCCCGGTCAACCCCCGTGCCACCGTGCTACAGTCGAAGCAGTTGCAGTTTTGGTTCCCATGAACGTGGTGTGCGCCTGCTGGTACCAACCGACAGGCGCATTTGTTTTGTCCGGTGTTTCAGTCTCCGGATGGGGATCGCGGCTACCACGGGGATCCACGAGGTGTGGATCCCTGATGCCCCCAGGATTTAGAGGAGACGGTTATGGCTACCGGCACCGTGAAGTGGTTCAACAGCGAGAAGGGCTTCGGCTTCATCGAGCAGGATGGTGGCGGCGCCGACGTGTTCGCCCACTACTCGAACATCGTTGCCCAGGGCTTCCGTGAGCTGTTCGAGGGCCAGAAGGTCGAGTTCGACGTCACCCAGGGCCAGAAGGGCCCGCAGGCCGAGAACATCCAGATCATCGGCTGACGTCAGCCTCCACGCTGACTCGCGATCATCGCGAAGCGGGGGCCCGCACCGCACGGTGCGGGCCCCCGCTCATGCCGCCGTACGGCCGGGGCGGCGCACTCCATGCATCCGACGGCCGACTCCAGCCCGCAGCCCGGGCTGTAGACCGACGGACGGAGAATCCGTGACCACCCCTGCCCGCTCGCCGCGCGACCGCGGCCCCCGCACCACCGACCAGGCCCGCCGCACCGCCGGCGGCGACCGCCCGCGCAAGCCGCGCGGCCGCAGCGGCGCCCCCAAGCAGGCCCGCCCCGCCGCCGCCCCCGAGGCCACCGACTTCACCGTGGTCCAGGGCACCCCGGCCCGGCCCCCGGCGGCGTCCTTCGCCGAGCTGGAGATGCCCAAGGCGATCCTCTCCGCGCTCGGCCGCCAGGGCGTCACCGAGCCCTTCCCGATCCAGGCCGCCACGCTGCCCGACTCGATCGCCGGGCGCGACGTCCTCGGCCGCGGCCGTACCGGCTCCGGCAAGACCCTGGCCTTCGGCCTCCCGCTGCTCGCCCGCACCGCCGGGCGCCGCGCCGACGCCCGGTACCCGCTGGCGCTCGTCCTGGTGCCGACCCGCGAGCTGGCCCAGCAGGTCACCGAGGCGCTCACCCCGTACGCGACCGCCGTCAACCTGCGGATCACCACCGTCGTCGGCGGCATGTCGATCAACAAGCAGGCCAACGCGGTGCGCCGCGGCACCGAGGTCCTGGTGGCCACCCCGGGCCGGCTGGACGACCTGATCGGGCGCGGCGACGTCAACCTCTCCGACGTCGCGATCACCGTCCTCGACGAGGCCGACCAGATGGCCGACATGGGCTTCCTGCCGCAGGTCAGCAAGCTGCTGGAGCAGGTCGCCGAGGGCGGGCAGCGGATGCTGTTCTCCGCCACCCTGGACCGCAACGTCGACCGGCTGGTCAAGCGCTTCCTGACCGACCCGGTGACCCACTCGGTCGACCCCTCGGCCGGCGCGGTCACCACCATGGACCACCACGTCCTCCAGCTGGAGCAGGCCGACAAGGCCTCCGCCACCGCGCACATCGCCTCCCGCGACGGCCGCGTGATCATGTTCGTGCACACCAAGCACGGCGCCGACCGGCTGGCCAAGCAGCTGCTCGCCAACGGCGTGAAGGCCGCCGCGCTGCACGGCGGCAAGTCCCAGCCGCAGCGCAACCGGGTCCTGGACCAGTTCCGGGACGGCCACGTCACCGCGCTCATCGCGACCAACGTCGCCGCCCGCGGCATCCACATCGACGGCCTGGACCTGGTCGTCAACGTCGACCCGCCGGTCGACCACAAGGACTACCTGCACCGCGGCGGACGCACCGCCCGGGCCGGCGAGTCCGGGACGGTCGTCACCCTGGTGCTGCCCGAGCAGCGCCGCGAGGTCAACCGGCTGATGACGACGGCCGGCATCCGCCCGACCGTCACCAAGATCCGCCCGGGCGACGCCGACCTCACCCGGATCACCGGCGCCCGCACCCCCAGCGGCGTGGCCGTGACGCTGGCCGTACCGGTCACCGCCGACCAGGCCGCCGGGGCCAAGGGCGGCGCCGACAAGCCCGCCGGGGCCAAGTCCGGCACCCCCCGCCGCCGGCCCGGCAAGCGCTCCGCGCTGCCCGCCGACGTCGACATGAACGGCAACCCGCGCCGCCCCCGCCCCAAGCAGCGCATCGGCGGCGCCGCCCAGGGCGAGCGCCCGCAGGCGGCCGGCTTCATCGGCCGCTCCTCGGGCCGCGCCAAGCCCGGCAGCGGCACCAAGTCCGGCTCCAACTACGGCACCGGCCGCCAGCGCCGCAAGGCCGACTGACGGCCGTCCCGGCCGCGCCGTACGGGCCCCGCACACCCCCTCGCAGCAGGGGGCGTGCGGGGCCTCCGGCTTTTCCGGGACCGGCGCCGTGCCGTGCCCCCGGCGAAACTGCCGCCCGGACCGACCGCCCAGCTCAGCCCCGGCGCACCCGGCAGCTGCCGGTGCCCTGCCGGTTGACGGCCGACCGCGCACCCCCGAGTCTCTGACGCGGCCCACACATCCGACGCCCCGTCACCACGGAGGCGCGGATGGTGAGTCCACGTGATCCCCCCACTCGGAAGGACGACCGTCCCATGCGCCGAACCTCCGCCCTGCTGACCACCGCCCTGCTCGCCGGGGCCGCCGCCCTGGCCGCCCCGGCCACCTCCGCCCAGGCCGCGCCGGCCTGCGGCGCCTGGGCCTCCGCCTGGAACGCCGTCGGCAGCTGTACCGGCCTCGACCCGATGCAGACCTGGACCGTGACCGCCAACTGCCTCTACTGGAACTCCAACCACACCGTGCAGTTCTCCCGCCCCGCCATCGGCGGCATCGCGATCGGCGACGGCACCATGTCCGCGTCCTGCGGCATCGGCGACAGCGTCCAGTTCCCGCGCGTCGTCCTCGGCGCCGTCCCGCCGGCCGGCCCGACCGGCCAGATCTCCGGCTACGCGAGCAAGTGCGTCGACGTGAAGGGCGCCAACGTCGGCAACGGCACCGCCGTCCAGATCTACGACTGCAACGGCTCCGTCGCGCAGAAGTGGCGGATCGGCGTCGACGGCACGATCCGCGCCCTCGGCAAGTGCATGGACGTCTCCGGCGGCAACACCGGCAACGGCACCAAGGTCCAGATCTACGACTGCAACGGCAGCGGCGCCCAGCAGTGGCAGGCCCGCCCCGACGGCTCGCTCCTCAACCCGCAGTCCGGCCGCTGCCTGGACGACCTCGGCTTCTCCACCGACAACGGCAACCAGCTCGGTATCTGGGACTGCAACGGCGCCGCCAACCAGAAGTGGAACCTCCCGGCCTGACGCCCGAGCCGGCCAGGGCGTACGGCCCGTCCGTGCGCGCTGCCGGTGCTCCTGGCCGCCGTCACTCGCCCGAGTGACGGCGGCTTGAGTCGTGCATGGCGTTTGCAACACGCTGCTGCTCGTGTGCCGGACGAGGTGGAGGTGACGCATGGCCGACAGCGCCGCGGATCCCGAGGCGATCGCCGAGTACTACGAGACGCACGAGCTGACCGAGGACGAGATCATGAGCGCCGAGCCGGGCGAGCCGGTGGCGGCCGAGTCGGTGATGATCACCACCTCGCTGCGGCTGCCCAAGCCGGTGATGGACGAGGTCCGGCGCCGGGCGCGGGAGCGGGGGCTGAAGCCGACGGCGATCATGAGGGAGTGGATCGAGGCCGCCATCGCGGACGTGGACGAGCCGGTGCCGCTCAGTGTGATCACCGCGGCGGTGGCGGAGTACCAGCACCGTCGGGCGTCGTGAGGGTCAGGCGGTGAGGGCCGGGGTGGTGTCCGCGGCGTGGCGGGCCTGGTCGTAGCGGCGGAGGAGGAGGGCCGCCAGTTCGGGGGACGGGCCGAGGACGTCGGCCACGAGGTCCGCGCCCGCGTCCTCGGCGGCGGCCGCGATGCGGTCGGGGAGGAGGCCGGGGGCGAGCAGGTAGGGGGCGACGGCGGTGCGTTCGGCGCCGGCGGTGCGCAGGGCGGCGAGGGCGTCGGGGACGCGGGGGCCGGCGGCGGAGGCGTAGGCGACCTCGACGGCGGCCCAGCCGCGGGTGCGGCGCCACTCGGCGGCGACGGCACGGGTCGCGGCGTCGGCGGCCGGGTCGGAGGAGCCGGCGGCGGCCAGGACGACGCCGGTACGGGCCCGGGCGGCGGGTGAGCCGACCGAGAGGCCGGCCTCGGCGAGGCGGCGGTCCAGGGCGGCGAGCAGCAGGGGGGAGGGGCCGAGCACGTCGGCGACCGGCAGCCGGGAGCCGGCGGCGCGCAGGGCGGCCGGGATGTCGTGCTTGGCGTGGAAGGCCCGGTTGAGCAGCAGCGGCACCGCCACCGCGTCCGCGAGCCGTCCGACCACCTGGGGGATCCGCGGCGCGCAGTGGTCCAGGTAGGCGGTGGCGACCTCGGTGCCGGGCCGCTGGGCCCGCACCTCCTCCACGAGCGCGGCCACCGTCGCGGCGTGGCGCGGGTCGCGGCTGCCGTGGGCGATCAGGAGGAGGGCGGGCATCAGCGCTGCCTCACTTGCCGGTGGCCAGCAGGCCGCGGTTGCGCAGCACCCGGCGTTCGACGGGGGTGAAGACGAGGAGTTCGATGGCGATGCCGACGAAGAGGATGAGGATGATGCCGAGCAGGACGCCGGACATGTCGGAGAACTCGCGCTGGTCCTCCAGGAAGCGGCCGAGGCCGCGGCCCAGGTCGGGGGAGGAGGCGACGAGTTCGGCGGCCATCAGGGAGCGCCAGGAGAAGGCCCAGCCCTGCTTGAGGCCGGCGAGGTAGCCGGGCAGGGCGGCGGGGATGAGGACGTGCCGGGCGCCGGTGAGGCCGGTGGCGCCGAGGGTGCGTCCGGCCCGCAGGAACAGCGGGGGGACCTGGTCGATGCCGGCGACCAGGCCGTTGGCGATGGAGGGGACGGCGCCGAGCAGGATGACGGCGTACATCATCGAGTCGTTGATGCCGAGCCAGATGACGGCGGCGGGCACCCAGGCGACCGAGGGCAGCGACTGCAGGCCCTGCAGGACGGGCCCGATGGCGGTGCGCACCGGTCTGATGCGGGCGACGACGAGGCCGATCGGGGTGCCGATCACCACGGCGAGGAGGAAGCCGGACAGGCCGCGCCAGACGCTGGTCCAGATGATCGAGAACAGCGTGCCCTGGTACCAGAGGTCCTGGGCGGAGCGCCACACGTCGGCGGGGCTGGGCAGCTTGTAGGAGGAGGTGAGCTCCAGGCTGTACGCGCCCTGCCAGAGCGCGAGCACGACGAGCACGCCGATGAGCGGCGGCAGGGCCTTGCTGCGCAGGGCCTCGCCGAGGGAGCCGCGCTGTGCGGTGACGGCGTCGAGGGCGTCCAGGCCGGCGCCGACGCCCGCGGTGTCGGCGGTCCTGTCGTTCCGGTCGTGCTTGTCGTTCCTGTCGTTCTTGTCCAGGACGGGGGTGGTGTCAGTGCTGGCCATGGCGACGGATCTCCCCACGCAGTTCTTCGGTGATCTCGATGGACAGGTCGGCGACGCCGGCGGACTCGATGCGGCGCGGCTGGGGCAGGTCGATGTGCCATTCGCGGGCGACCCGGCCGGGGCGGGAGGAGAGCAGGACGACCCGCTGGGCGAGGCGGACGGCCTCGCGGACGTTGTGGGTGACGAACAGGACGGTCAGCTGCCGTTCGGCCCAGATCCGGGTGATCTCGTCGTGGAGGACGTCGCGGGTGATGGCGTCGAGGGCGGCGAAGGGCTCGTCCATGAGCAGGACCTTGCTGCCCTGGGCGAGGGCGCGGGCCATGGCGACGCGCTGGCGCATGCCGCCGGACAGCTCGTGGACGCGCTTGCCGTACGCGCCGTCCAGGCGGACGAGTTCGAGCAGCCGCTCGGCTTCGGCGCGGCGCTCGGGGCGGGCGACGCCGGCCAGCTTGAGGGCGAGTTCGATGTTCCTGCCGGCGGTGAGCCAGGGGAAGAGCGCGTGCTCCTGGAACATCAGCGCGGGGCGGCCGCCGGGCACCTCGATGCCGCCGGCGGTGGGCCGGTCGAGGCCGGCGACGAGGTTGAGCAGGGTGGACTTGCCGCAGCCGGAGGCGCCGAGCAGGGTGACGAACTCGCCGGGGGCGACGTCGAGGGTGATGTCGTCCAGGACGTGGGTCTGGGCGCCGGGGCGGCCGAAGGACTTGTGCACGTGCGAGATCCGGACGGCGGGCGCACCGCCGTGGGCGTCGGCGCCGGGGGCGTCCGCCGAGGTGGTCAGTGCCGGGGTCATCCGGGCACCTCCTGGATGAGTGGTCTGGCGAGGTCGGGGCCGTGGCCCGGGCCCCGCCCGTCCCGGTGGGCATCGATCGGGGATCGACCGGGCGGGCGGGGGCCGGACCGCGGAGTCGTGACGAACGGCCTTGCTGCGGGCGCTACTTGGCGCCGAGTCCGGCGTCCGCGACGGCGGGCCGGCCCTCCGCGGCGAGGACCTTGTTCAGCAGGGTGAGGTCGTAGATGCCGTTCAGGTTGGGCTTCTTGAGGAGCCCGGCGGTGACGGCGTGGTCGGCCTCGGCCTGGAGGGTGTTCGCCAGCGGGTCGTCCAGGAAGTCGATGTCGGCCCAGGCCGGGTCGAGGATGGCGGGCTCCAGGGAGTTGCCGGCCTCCTTCTTGATCGCCTCGTTGGCGTCGGCCTTGGCCTTGTCGGAGTTGTCCTTGATGAAGGCGTTGGTCTTCACCGAGCCGCGCAGCACGGCCTCCACCACGTCCGGGTGCTCCGTGAGGAACTTCTGCGAGACGATGATGTTGGTGATCACGAACTTCTTGTCGGGCCAGACGTCCTTCTCGTTGAGCAGGACCTTCGCGCCGAGCGTGACCAGCTTGGAGGCGGTGGGCTCGGGCACCCAGGCGGCGTCGATGGAGCCGGACTTGTACGCGTCGGGGGTGACCTTGTTGTCGGTGCGCACGACCGAGACGTCGCCGGCGCCGGTGGCCGCGTCGACCTTGTAGCCCTTGCCCGCCAGGTAGTTGAGCAGGGCGACGTCCTGGGTGTTGCCGAGCTGCGGGGTGGCGATCTTCTTGCCCTTGAGGTCGTCCAGGGTGGCGATCTTCTCCGGGTTGGCGACCAGCTTGACGCCGCCGGAGGCCGAACCGCCGATGATCTTCAGGGACTTGCCGTCGGACTTGGTGTAGCCGTTGATCGCGGGGGAGGGGCCGATCCAGCCGATGTCGATGGAGCCGGCGTTCAGCGCCTCGATCTCGGCCGGGCCGGCGTTGAAGACCTGGGTCTTGACCTGGGTGGCGCCGAGCTCCTTCTGGAAGAAGCCCTCCTGGAGGCCGACCAGCGGGGTGCCGTGGGTGAGGTTGGCGAAGTAGCCGATCTTCACCGTGTCCGCGGACAGCTTCGCGCCGGAACTCCCGGCGGTGGCAGCGGTGTTGGCCTTGGCGTCGGAGGACTTGTCGTCCGCCTTGGAGCCGTAGCTGCAGGACGACAGCAGGGCCGCCACGGTCAGGCCGGCCGCGGCGGCGGCCGCGGAGCGTCTGATCCGCCCGGCGTCGGGGCGGGTGCGGGTATGCGGGAGGGCCGGGTTCGGTGCCATGGCGAGAGTCCTGTTCGCGGACGGACCGTCAGGAGGCGGTCTCGGACGGACGGTTGGAAGGTGGTGCGCGCGGCAGCGGTGTGCCGGGGGCAAGCCGGGCGGCTGTGGGGGGAGACAGCCCGGTGACAGGGCGTTCTCAGCCCCGTCGGCCCGCACATCGGGTCAGGCCGCCCTGGCCGCTGCCGAGGACGCCGCTGCCGATGCGGCCGCCTTCCTTGTCCATGCCCGAGAACGCCTCGCTGGGCATCAGACCCAGTCCTCCTCGTCGGGTGTGCCGGTGGTGGGTACGGTGGCGAAGGCCTCGCCCGCCATGCCGGCGGTGAGGGTGGTGCCGTCGGCCGGGTCGATGAGCAGGAACGACCCGGTGCGGCGGTTGTCGGAGTAGCCGTCCAGGGCCAGCGGCTCGGCGGTGCGCAGGACGA
Source organism: Kitasatospora sp. NPDC001261 (assembly GCF_042896795.1). Taxonomy (NCBI): domain Bacteria; kingdom Bacillati; phylum Actinomycetota; class Actinomycetes; order Kitasatosporales; family Streptomycetaceae; genus Kitasatospora; species Kitasatospora sp. NPDC001261. The sequence continues at coordinate 387,102 of NZ_JBIAXP010000002.1, read as the reverse complement.
CCCGGCCGATGTCGTTGACGTTCAGCCCGTCGGGGGCGGGGCGCTGTTCCAAAGTGTCGATGTCGATCCGGTAGGCGACGTCCTTGACCAGCGCCCGCACGGTGCGGGTGGTGTGCTTGAGGAGGACCTTGTCGCCGGCGCGCAGCGGCCGTTCGCTGAGGTGGCTGACGGTGGCCTCGATGTCCTTGGTGGGGACGGGCACGGGCCCGGCGGCGATGAGGTCGCCGCGGGAGACGTCCAGGTCGTCGGCGAGGCGGACGGTCACCGACTGCGGGGCCCAGGCGGCGTCGGCCTGGCGGCCGAGGGCGTCGATCCCGGCGACGGTGGTGGTGTGGCCGGACGGCAGGACCGTGACGGTGTCGCCGACGCGCAGCACGCCGGACGCCAACTGGCCCGCGTAGCCGCGGTAGTCGGGGTGCTCCTCGGTCTGCGGGCGGATGACGTACTGGACCGGGAAGCGGGCCGGCTCGGCGCCCGGGTCGCTGCCGACCGGCACCGTCTCCAGGTGCTCCAGCAGGGTCGGGCCGCCGTACCAGTCCATGTGCGCGGACGGCTCGACGACGTTGTCCCCGGCGAGGGCGGAGATCGGGACGGCCAGCACGTCCTTGACGCCGAGCGAGGCGGCGTAGGCGGTGAACTCGGCGGCGATGGCGGCGAACACGGGCTCGGCGTAGTCGACCAGGTCCATCTTGTTGACGGCGAGGACGACGTGCGGCACGCGCAGCAGGGCGGCGACGGCGGCGTGCCGGCGGGTCTGCTCGACGACGCCGTTGCGGGCGTCGACGAGGACGACGGCGAGTTCGGCCGTGGAGGCGCCGGTGACCATGTTGCGGGTGTACTGCACGTGCCCGGGGGTGTCGGCGAGGATGAACCGCCGGCGGGGCGTGGCGAAGTAGCGGTAGGCCACGTCGATGGTGATGCCCTGTTCGCGCTCCGCGCGCAGGCCGTCGGTGAGCAGGGCGAGGTCGGGCGCCTCCTGGCCGCGGCTGCGGGAGGCGTGCTCGACGGCCTCCAGCTGGTCGGCGAGCACCGACTTGGAGTCGTGCAGCAGCCGGCCGACGAGGGTGGACTTGCCGTCGTCGACGGAGCCAGCGGTGGCGAAGCGCAGCAGCGAGGTGGCGTTGGTGGCGGTGCTCATTAGAAGTATCCCTCGCGCTTGCGGTCTTCCATCGCGGCCTCGGAGAGCTTGTCGTCGGCCCGCGTCGCACCGCGCTCGGTGAGGCGCGAGGCGGCGATCTCGGCGATGACGGCCTCGATGGTGGTGGCGTCGGAGTCGACGGCGCCGGTGCAGGACATGTCGCCGACGGTGCGGTAGCGGATCAGCCGCCGCTGGACCGGCTCGTGCTCCTTGGGGCCGCCCCAGTCGCCGGCGGTCAGCCACATGCCGCTGCGGGCGAAGACGTCCCGCTCGTGGGCGTAGTAGATCTCCGGCAGCTCGATGCCCTCGCGCTCGATGTACTGCCACACGTCGAGCTCGGTCCAGTTGGACAGCGGGAAGACCCGCACGTGCTCGCCCACCGCGTGGCGGCCGTTGTAGAGCGACCACAGCTCGGGGCGCTGGCGGCGCGGGTCCCAGGCGCCGAACTCGTCGCGCAGCGAGAAGACGCGCTCCTTGGCGCGGGCCTTCTCCTCGTCGCGGCGCCCGCCGCCGAACACCGCGTCGAAGCGGTTCGTCTCGATGGCGTCCAGCAGCGGCACGGTCTGCAGCGGGTTGCGGGTGCCGTCGGGGCGCTCGCGCAGGACGCCGCGGTCGATGAAGTCCTGGACGTGGGCGACGTGCAGGCGCAGGCCGTGCCGCGCGGCGACGCGGTCGCGGTAGTCGATGACCTCCGGGAAGTTGTGCCCGGTGTCGACGTGCAGCAGCGAGAAGGGGACGGCGGCGGGCGCGAAGGCCTTGAGCGCCAGGTGCAGCATGACGATGGAGTCCTTGCCGCCGGAGAACAGGATCACCGGGCGCTCGAACTCCCCCGCGACCTCGCGGAAGATGTGCACCGACTCGGCCTCCAGCGCGTCCAGGTGGGACAGCGCGAAGGGCCCCCCTGAATTCTGGTTGGGGTCGCCGGCGGTGCGGACCGGGCTGTCGGTCTCGGTGGTCATGCCAGACCCCTCTCGGTCAGGAAGGCGTGCAGCTCGGCGGCGGACTCGGCGACCGCGCGGCCCCGGGTCTGGAGGCGCAGCTCCGGCCGCTCCGGGGCCTCGTACGGGTCGTCCACGCCGGTCAGGCCGGAGATCTCGCCGGCCGCCTGCTTCGCGTACAGGCCCTTGACGTCCCGTTCGGCGCACAGCTCGACCGGGGTGGCGACGTGGATCTCCAGGAACTCGGTGCCGGCCGCCGCGTGCCGCTCGCGCACCGCGGCGCGGGAGTCCGCGAACGGGGCGATCACCGGGGCGAGCACCTTGACGCCGTTGGCCGCCAGCTTCTCGGCGACGAAGCCGATCCGGGTGACGTTGGTGTGCCGGTCCTCGCGGGAGAAGCCGAGGCCCTTGGAGAGGAACTCGCGGATCTCGTCGCCGTCCAGGACCTCGACCTTGTGGCCCTCGGCGCGCAGCCGCTCGGCGAGGGCGAAGGCCAGGGTGGTCTTGCCCGCGCTCGGCAGCCCGGTCAGCCACACGGTGGCGCCGCGCTCGCACGGGGCGGCCGTGCGGGCCGCCTCTGCGGCTCCGTCGGCGGCCAGGGTGTCAGCTGTCACGGTTCTTTCCTTACACGAGGATGGACGGACGATCAGAACGGATCGAATCAGAGGTGGATGCCGCACTCGGTCTTGCCGGAGCCGGACCAGCGGCCGGCCCGGGCGTCCTCACCCTCGCCCGGCTTGCGGGTGCAGGACAACGGGGAGCAGCCGATCGAGGTGTAGCCCTCCCACAGCAGCGGGTTGAGCAGCACGCCGTGGGCGGCGACGTAGGCGTCCACGTCCTCCTGGGTCCAGCGGGCGATCGGGGCGATCTTGACCTTGCGGCGCTTCGGGTCCCAGGACACCACGGGGGTGTTCGCCCGGGTCGGCGACTCGTCGCGGCGCAGCCCGGTCGCCCAGGCGTCGTAGCCGGCCAGGCCCCGGTTGAGCGGCTCGACCTTGCGCAGCGAGCAGCACAGGTCCGGGTCGCGGTCGTGCAGGGCCGGCCCGTGCTCGGCGTCCTGCTCGGCCACCGTCCGCAGCGGGGTGAGCGTGATGACGTTGACCGGCATGGTCGCGGCCACCGCGTCGCGCGTCCCGAGGGTCTCCGGGAAGTGGTAGCCGGTGTCCAGGAACACCACGTCCACCCCCGGGAACACCGAGGACGCCAGGTGGGCCACCACCGCGTCCTCCATCGAGGAGGTGACGCAGAACCGCGCGCCGAAGGTGTCCGCGGCCCACCGCAGGACCTCCTGCGCGGTGGCCTCCTCCAGCTCGCGGCCGGCCCGGACGGCTATCGCCTCGTGGTCAGTCGCGGTGCTGCTCATGTGACGTACCCCCGTGGTTGGTCGGTGACAGCAGGCCGAGGAACTTCAGCTGGAAGGCGCGGCGGCACCCGTGGCACTCCCAGGCGCCGTGCCCGGCCTCGGAGGGGCGCAGGTCCTCGTCCCCGCAGTACGGGCAGAAGAAAGGGGCAGCGCGCTCGCTCACGACAGCTGCTCCTCGGTCGCCCGGGCCGCCCACTGGGCGAAGCGCTCGCCCTCGGTGCGGTCGGCCTGGTAGCGGGTCAGCACGCGCTCGACGTAGTCGGGCAGGCCCGCGCTGGTGACCTTGAGGCCGCGGACCTTGCGGCCGAAGCCGGCCTCCAGGCCGAGTGCGCCGCCGAGGTGGACCTGGTAGCCCTCGACCTGCTCGCCGTGCTCGTCGGTGACCAGCTGGCCCTTGAGGCCGATGTCGGCGACCTGGATGCGGGCGCAGGCGTTCGGGCAGCCGTTGATGTTGATGGTCAGCGGCTCGGCGAACTCCGGCAGGCGCTGCTCCAGCTCGTCGATGAGCGTGCGGCCGCGCTCCTTGGTCTCGACGATGGCGAGCTTGCAGTACTCGATGCCGGTGCAGGCCATGGTGCCGCGGCGGAACGGCGAGGGGGTGACCCGCAGGTCGAGCGCCTCCAGGCCGGCCACCACGGAGTCGACGTGCTCCTCGGTGATGTCGAGGACGATCATCTTCTGCTCGGCGGTGGTGCGCACCCGGTCGCTGCCGTGGGCGGCGGCGAGGTCGGCGATCCGGCCGAGCAGCTTGCCGTCGACCCGGCCGACGCGCGGGGCGAAGCCGATGTAGTAGCGGCCGTCCTTCTGCCGGTGGACGCCGACGTGGTCGCGCCAGCGGGCGGCGGGCTCGGCCGGGGCGGGTCCGTCGAGCAGCGGGCGCTCGAGGTACTCCTCCTCCAGCACCCGGCGGAACTTCTCCACGCCCCAGTCGGCGACCAGGAACTTCAGCCGGGCGCGGTTGCGCAGGCGCCGGTAGCCGTAGTCGCGGAAGATGCCGATGACGCCGCCGTAGACGTCCGCCACCTCGTCCAGCGGGACCCACGCGCCCAGCCGCACGCCCAGCTTGGGGTTGGTGGACAGGCCGCCGCCGACCCACAGGTCGAAGCCGGGCCCGTGCTCGGGGTGGACCACGCCGACGAAGGAGACGTCGTTGATCTCGTGCGCGACGTCCAGCAGCGGGGAGCCGGAGACCGCGCTCTTGAACTTGCGCGGCAGGTTGGAGAAGTCCGGGTTGCCGATGAAGCGGCGCTGGATCTCCTCGATGGCGGGCGTGCCGTCGATGATCTCGTCCTCGGCGATGCCGGCCACCGGGGAGCCGAGGATGACGCGGGGGGTGTCGCCGCAGGCCTCGGTGGTGGACAGGCCGACGGCCTCCAGCTTCTGCCAGATCGCCGGGACGTCCTCGATCCGGATCCAGTGGTACTGGATGTTCTGGCGGTCGGTCAGGTCGGCGGTGCCGCGCGCGTACTGCTCGGAGACCTCGGCGACCGCCCGCAGCTGGGGGACGGTCAGCCGGCCGCCGTCGATGCGGACCCGGAGCATGAAGAACTCGGCGTCCAGCTCGTGCGGGTCCAGGATCGCGGTCTTGCCGCCGTCGATGCCCTCCTTGCGCTGGGTGTAGAGCCCCCACCAGCGCATCCGGCCGCGCAGGTCGGCGGGGTCGATGGAGTCGAAGCCCCGGTGCGCGTAGATCGTCTCAATACGTGTCCGCACATTGAGACCGTCGTCGTCCTTCTTGAACTGCTCGTTGGCGTTCAGCGGGGTGTAGTGGCCCATGCCCCACTGGCCCTCGCCGCGGTGGCGGGTCACCTTGCGGGCCGCTGCGGGGCGCCGCTCGGCGGCGCGGTCGGCCGTGGGCTCGACGGTCTCGGGGGAGGTGGCCATGGTGAAGTCCTTCTGGGCGGATGGCGCTGCTGCCGAATGGGTCGCGGGGCGTGTCCGGCCGTGCGGTACCGCTCTGACCTGCGGATTTCAAGGTCTTGAGGGCGGTGGCCGGGACCGGGCGGGCGCCTGCGCATCCGCTGCGGCGGGGATGGCGGGAAGGTCGGCGCCGGGTGCGGTGGTGCGGCGGAGACGGGGGGCTCAGGTCACCGGACAGATGGCGCTGGACACGCGAAGGAGATCGACGTGGAGTCGACCTACTAGGGTGGTTCCGGCGCTAGGCATGGCAAGAGATTCGCACGGCGCGGGACTCGCGGTCCACTAACATCCAGATACTGGACTCTGAGGTTTCGTCATGTGGGACATCCGGATGTTCCCGCCGCTCCCCGCCCGGACGTCCGGCGACGCGCCCCCACCCCGCCCGGCCACGCGCCCGTACCCCCGGGGAGATCAACCGCCGGGCCCCGGCCCGATACGGTTGGCCCTGTGCAAGCAGCAGGCGATACGAGCAGAGCGAACGCCGAGCGGCCCTCCCGGCGGCGGGGCAAGGGCTCCCGGCGCGCGGCCAAACAGGCCACCTGGCGCCGCACGGCGTGGGAACTGATCAGGGACACCACCAACACCTGCGTCGAGTACCGGGTCACCGGGCTCGCCGCGGAGGCGGCCTTCTTCACCCTGCTGTCGATCCCGCCGCTGCTGCTCGGGCTGGCCGGCACCCTCGGCTACCTCGACGAGTTCGTCGGCGCGGGCACCATCGCCGGGCTCAAGAAGAGCATCCTCTCGGCCTCCGGGACGGTGCTGTCGGACTCCTCCGTCAACGAGGTCGTGGTCCCGCTGCTGGACGGGGTGTTCGACCGCACCCGGCCCGACCTCGTCTCGATCGGCTTCCTGCTGTCCCTGTGGTCCGGCTCCAGGGCCCTCTACATCTTCATCGACACCATCACCGTCATGTACGGGCTCGACGGCAAGCGGGGCATCGTCAAGACCCGGCTGATGTCGCTCAGCCTCTACTTCGGCGCCCTGGTGATCGGCTCGCTGGTGCTGCCGCTGCTGATGGTCGGTCCGGGACTGCTGGAGAACGCCGTACCGGGGGTGTCGGGGCTGGTCGGCGCGCTCTACTGGCCGGTCGCCATCGTGCTGCTGACCGTCTCGCTGACCACCCTCTACCACCTGGCCGTCCCGGTCTCGACCCCGTGGCGCGAGGACATCCCCGGCGCCCTGGTCGCCCTGGTGGTGCTGGTCTTCTGCAGCGTCGGCCTGCGGGTCTACCTGGTCAGCTCGGTCGAGGGCCCCTCGGTGTACGGCTCGCTGGCGGCGCCGGTGGCCGTCCTGCTGTGGATCTTCGTGGTGGCGCTCGCGGTGCTCATCGGCGCCGCGATGAACGCCGCGATAGACCGCCGCTGGCCCACCCTGGAGACCGCCGACGCGCGCGCCGAGAACGAGCGCGCCCACGAGGAGGCCGCCGCCGCCGTGGTCCGCGAGGTCGCCGCCCGGCGGGCCGCCGAACGGGCCCGGCGCGCCCGCGAACTCGGGCTCGCCGAGGGCGTCGAGGAGGAGTGGGGCGAGGACGAGGGCGAGGACGTGCCCTCCGAGTACCCGGAGCGGTGGGCCGACGTGCTGGCCGCCGACAACGTGCGCGGCCGGCTCACCGCCCGCGGCGGGCCGCACCACCGGCCCGGGCCGCCGCCGCCGGACAGCGACCGGCCGGCCGGGCCGCCGCAGGCGGGCGGGGCGGGGGCAGGGCAGCCGGGGTCGGGCGCTGGGCCTGGGCCTGGACCTGGGCCGGGTTCGGGGCCGGGGGCGCCGTCCGGGCCGGGGCTGGGGCCGGTGCCGCCCGGGCAGCAGGTGCCGGGGTACCCGCCGAGGCCGCCCCGGCCGCCGTGGGAACAGCGGTAGGCGGGGCGGACGGACGGTGACGGCAGGGCCTCTCCCGCGGGTGCGGGGGAGGCCCTGGTGCGTCGGGGCGTGGGGTGCGCCGCGGGTGCGTCGTGGGTCGGGCGGTGGGTCGGGCGGTGGGTCAGGGGGCGGACGGGTTCGGCGGGTGGCCGTACGCGGGGCGCAGCTCGGTCGGGGCGGAGGGGTCGGCGGCGCCGGGGGTGGAGGAGAGCGGTCCCGCCGGGGTCGGGTCCGTCGGGCGCTGGGCTGACGGGTCGTGCGGGGCGTCGGGGTCGGTGGGGCCGTACGGGCCGGGCGCGGACGGCTCGGCCCGTACGGACGGCTCGGCCGGGCGGGCCTGGGCCGGGAGCGGCTCGGGGGAGGGCTGGGCCGGGTCCAGGGCGGTGCGCCCGGAGGAGTCGCTCAGCTTGATCAGCAGCGCCACCATCAGCCAGTTCGCCAGCAGCGACGAGCCGCCGGCGGCCAGGAACGGCAGCGCCTTGCCGGTCAGCGGGACCAGCCCGCTCACCCCGCCGACCACCACGAACACCTGGAGCGCCAGCGCCGCCGACAGACCGGTGGCCAGCAGCTTGCCGAACGGGTCGGTCAGGCCGATCGCGGTGCGCAGGCCGCGCTGGACCAGCAGCACGTAGACCAGCAGGATCGCCGTCACCCCGGCCAGGCCCAGCTCCTCGCCGATGGTGGTGAAGATGAAGTCGCTGCGCCCGGCGAAACCGATCAGCCAGGGCCGCCCCGAGCCCAGGCCGGTCCCGGTCATGCCCCCGGTGCCCAGGCTGAACAGCGCCTCGGCGGGCTGCTCGGAGATCGCCATGTCGTGCACCGGCTTGTAGTAGTCGAGCGGGTGCAGCCAGGCCTCGACGCGGCCGTGCACATGGGGCTCCACCGTCCCGACCACCGCCGCGCCGCCGACCGCCATCAGCAGGCCGAGCACCACCCAGCTGGTGCGCTCGGTCGCCACGTACAGCATGACGATGAAGACGCCGAAGAAGATCAGCGAGGTGCCCAGGTCGCGTTCGAAGATCAGCACCAGCAGGCTGACCACCCAGATCGCCAGCACCGGGCCGGCGTGCCGGCCGCGCGGCAGGGTCAGCCCCCAGACCTTCCGCCCGGCCAGCGCCAGCGCGTCCCGGGAGGCCATCAGGTACCCCGCGAAGAAGATCGTGATCGCGACCTTCACGAACTCGTCCGGCTCGAAGGAGAGCCCGAACAGCCGGATCCAGCGCTTGGCGCCGAAGCTGTCGCCGGGGGAGAGCACCGGCGCGGCCAGCAGGATCAGCGCACCCGCCATCAGCAGGTAGACGTAGCGCTGGAAGAAGCGGTGGTGCTTGACGAAGACGATCAGCGCGAGCGCCGCCGCCACCGAGATGAACACCCACATCAGTTGGGAGGGCGCCGCCGGGAGCTTCTGGTAGTCGCCCTTGGCGGCGTGCGCGGCCTTGTAGCTGAAGTCCAGCCGGTCCAGCAGCACCAGCCCGAAGCCGGTCAGGAAGACGCCCAGCGGCAGGATCAGCGGATCGGCGTACGGGGCGAACCGGCGCACCGCCAGGTGGGCCGCCCCGGCCAGCGCGCCCAGCGACAGGCCGTGCACCAGCAGCCCGGGCGGCATCCTGCCGGTGAGCGCCAGGTCGGCGTCGATGTGTCCCGCCAGACAGACGGCCACCGCGAGGGCCAGGAGGCCCAGTTCGATGTTGCGGTGGCGCGCCGCCAGCCGGCGGCCGTCGCCGCGTGCAGTGGTTCGCACCCTTGTCATCCCCTTGTCGGCCACGTGGCGGGTCTCGCCGACGGGGCATCCTGCCAGACGTTTGTGTCTTCGCCCGCGGTTGCGGAAAAGAGGGGACGGAGGGCAGAACTTTGCCTGGGCAAAGCTTTGTTGGGGCTTGGTAAAGCTTTGTTCAGGCCCGGGTATAGAGGCGGGCCCCGGGTGCGGCGGGGGCGCGGCCGAGGGACATCATGGCCGGGCGCCGGGGTGCTCCGGTGTCGGGGTTCCCGATCGGCGGGTTCCCGGCCGATGGGTTCCCGACCGATGGGATTCGCGACAGGCGGGGACCACCGGGACGAGCGAGGTGAGCGGGCGGATGGGCGCGGTGCTGGACGGCGCGATGGGTGCTCCGGTGGGCGGCCTGGTGGGCGGTCCGGTGGGCGGTCCCGCCTCGGTGCTCGCCTACAGTGGCCCGCCGCCGTGGCAGTGGTCCGACCTGGCGACCTCCTGGACGGCCGAGCCGCTGGTGCTCGCGCTGTCGGTGCTGCTCGGCGCCTGGTACCTGGCGGCGGTGCGCCGCGTCAACCGGGCCGGCGGGGCCGGGAGCGGGAGTGGGGCTGGTTCCGGGGTCGGGGCCGGGTCCGCCGGCGGGCGCTGGCAGCCCACCCGTACCGCCGCGTTCCTCGGCGGGCTGCTGCTGTGGATCTGGTGCACCTGCTCCGGCCTCGGCGTGTACGACCGGATCCTCTTCACCGACCGGGCCGTGCAGGTCGTGCTGCTGCTGATGGTCGTCCCGCTGCTGCTGGCGCTCGGCGCGCCGGTCTCGCTGCTGGTCGAGGCGGCGCCGGCGGCCCGGCGGGAGCGCGTCCTGCGGGCGCTGCGCAGCCGGCCGTCCAAGGTGCTGATGTTCCCGGCGGTCTCCACCGCGCTGCTGATGGCGCCGCCGTGGCTGCTCTACTTCACGCCCTGGTACGAGTGGTCGGTGTCCAGCGGGCTCGGGAACGTGGTGCTGCACCTGGCGCTGGTGCTGCTCGGCCTCGCGTACTTCTGGCCGCGCCTGCAGCTCGACCCGGTCGGGCACGAGTACCCGCACCTGGTCGGGCTGTTCATCACCTTCGCCGAGGTGATCTTCGACGCGGGGCTCGGGATCGTGCTGATCTACGGCGGGCACCTGGTCGCCGAGCACTACTACCTGGCGCTCGGGCGGCCGTGGGGGCCGAGCCCGGCGCAGGACCAGACCTGGGGCGGCAACGCGTTCTGGGTGCTGGGGGACCTGGTCGGGCTGCCGTTCCTGGCCGCCCTGGTGCGGCGGATGGTGGTGCAGGGGCGGGAGGAGACCGAGGCGGTGGACGCCGAGCTGGACGCCCGCTTCGCGGCGGCGGCCGAGCGGGCGCGGGAGACGGGGCAGCCGGAGGAAGAGGAGACCGGGATGCGGCCGTGGTGGCTGGACGACCCGAACCTCAAGCACCGGTACGGGGGGTAGAGCGCGGCGGGGGCGGGTGTCTGGTGGCGGGGTGGCCGGGTCTGGCAGGGGTGGCCGAGTTTGGCGGGGTGGCCGGGCAGCCGGGTGGCCGGGTCTGGCGGGGTGGCCGAGCGGCTGTTCGCGGCGGGCCAATTATGGCCCTTCGAGGCCTTCCCGACGGCCTCTTGCCCGCATTTCCGCAGGTCAAAAATAGGTTGGCCGGGATCCCCCGCTCCGCTAGCGTGTGACACATCCGGTTCGGGGGCCATTGGGCCGCCCGAGGAGTAGAGAGCAGGAGGTGAACCCCGTGGTCGTTGTCGCCCCGATAGCTGCCCAGGGCAGCACTCGCGTTCACCTCCTTTTCCCGGCCGCCGGCTGAGCCCTTCGCGCCAGCCGTAGCCCGCCGGGACATCTCCTCCCGAAGGGCCACTGCGTTGTTCAACGCTGCCTCCGTTCCGTCGTTCTCCTCTTCTTCCTCCTCTTCCTCGACCTCCGCTGACGTCTCCGGGCTGACCGGCTACGGCTGGACGGCCGAGCTCGCGGAGCTGTTCACCCCGTTCGGCGAGGCCGGGCTGCTCCCGGCGCGGATCGTCCGGGTCGACCGCGGCCAGTGCGATGCCGTCATCGCCGACCCGGAGACGGGCGAGCCACGCACCGTCCGGTTCGACACCCGGCCGGTGGGCGACGCCGACATGATCAACTGCCCGTGCACGGGCGACTGGGCGGCCGTCGACCTGTACGCCCAGCCGATGGCCTCCGTCGCCGCGCTGCTGCCGCGCTCCACCGCGATCATCCGCAAGGTGGCCGGCAAGCGCTCCGACGGCCAGGTGCTGGCCGCCAACGTCGACACCGTGCTGATCGCCTCCTCCCTCGCGACCGATCCCGACCTCGGCCGGATCGAGCGCTTCCTCGCCCTGGCCTGGGAGTCCGGCGCCGATCCGCTGGTCGTCCTCACCAAGGCCGACCTCGTCGACGACGCCGACTTCATCCGGGCCGACGTCGAGGCGGTCGCCCCCGGGGTCACGGTGGTCGTGGTGAGCGCCGAGACCGGCGAGGGCATGGACGTGCTCCGTGCCTGTACCCCCGGCACCACCGCGGTGATCGGCCAGTCCGGTGTCGGCAAGTCCACGCTCACCAACGCCCTGGCCGGCTCCTCGGTGATGACTGTCCAGGAGGCCCGCGAGGTCGACCAGAAGGGCCGCCACACCACGACCACCCGCGAGCTGATCCCGCTGCCCGGCGGGGGCGTGCTGATCGACACCCCCGGGCTGCGCGAAGTCGGCCTCTACGGTGGCGAGGGCGTGGACCTGGCCTTCGCCGACATAGCCGAGCTGGCCGAGGACTGCCGCTTCCACGACTGCGGCCACCACACCGAGCCCGGCTGCGCGGTGCGGGCGGCGCTGGCCGACGGCACCCTGCCGCAGCGCCGGATGGACAGCTACCTCAAGCTCCAGCGCGAGAACGAGTGGATCGCCTCGCGGTCGGACGCCCGGGTGGCCAAGGCGCGGCTGAAGAAGTGGAAGACGATCAACAAGTCGATGCGAGCCGCGGGAGGTCCGGTGAAGCGCTGAACCCCGACACCGGCCGGCCGTCGCGCCGCGGCCGCCGGCCTCCGCCGGGCCCACCCGGTTCAGCGGAGGTCGGCCGCCAGGCGGAAGCTCTGCAGGACCACCGGAGTGCTGTCGTCCACGGTGAAACCCGGGTCGTCGAGGGCGTCGAGCATCTCCGGACTGCGCCAGAACCGCTCGTGCACCGCACGCCACTCGGCCACGCTGGTGCACCCCTCGCCCTCGTCCAGGGCGTGCTGGAGGTCGACCTCCGCGAGCGGGACCACCCGGACGTCCGTGGTCTCGATCACGGCGACCCTGCGGCCGTCCGAGTCGAGGACCGCGGAGAGCTCACCGGGCAGCGGCAGGGGCTCGCCCTCGTGGTCGTAGTCGGCGACCAGGCCGGTGGTGCTGGTCTTGGCGCCGTCGAGGATCGCCGCGACCAGCTGGTCCCGCAGCGGGCCGGGGAACGCGAACTCGGCCGGAGGCAGGGCGACGACGCGCGGGTCGTCCGGACCGGTGTAGGAGTGCTGCTCGCTCATGCCGCGAGGGTAACGGCGGGACGGCTGGCGGGCCCGCGAATTTCGGGCCCGGGGCTCTCGGTGCCCGGCCGCTGGAGCCCGGGGCCGGGAGCCCAGGCTCCTGCTGCCCGGTGCCCGGCCGCTGAAGCTCGGTGCCTGGTGCCTGGTGCCTGGTGCCTGGTGCCCGGTGCCTGGGCTCGGTGCCCGGTGCCTGGGCTCGGTGCCCGGTGCCTGGGCTCGGTGCCCAGGTGCCCAGGCCCAGGCCCAGGGCGTGCAGGGGTGCCGTGCCGTGCGGGTGGTCTCGGGCGCGGGCGGGCGAATGGGCGGGTCGGCAGGCTTCCGGGCCAAGGCGCCATGGGCTGCTGGGCCGATGGGCCATGGGGTGAGGTGGTGGGTGGGCGGGCGGGTGGTGGGGAGGGTGGGGGCGGGGGGAGGGGGAGGGCCCCCCGAAGCAGGGATCGGCGACGATCAACGGTGATGTCCGATTCCCGCCAGTCACCCCCCGCCCAGTGCCGCAAACTGGACAACGTGATCGACGACGACATCCGGTACCGAGCCGTGGACAGCCGCGACTCCCGCTTCGACGGGGTCTTCTTCACGGCGGTCACCTCCACCGGCATCTACTGCCGTCCGAGCTGCCCCGCCGTGACCCCCAAGCGGGTCAACTGCGTCTTCTACCCCAGCGCCGCGGCCGCCCAGGGGGCGGGCTTCCGCGCCTGCCGCCGCTGCCGGCCCGACTCCGTGCCGGGCTCGCCCGAGTGGAACCAGCGCGCCGACCTGGTCGGCCGGGCGATGCGCCTGATCGGCGACGGCGTGGTGGACCGCGAGGGCGTCGCCGGCCTGGCCGACCGCCTCGGCTACAGCTCCCGCCAACTGCAGCGCCAGCTGACCGCCGAGCTGGGCGCCGGCCCGATCGCGCTGGCCCGCGCCCGTCGCGCGCAGACCGCCCGCCTGCTCCTCCAGACCACCGAACTGCCCGTCACCGACATCGCGTTCGCGGCCGGCTTCGCCTCCGTCCGCCAGTTCAACGACACCGTGCGGGAGGTCTACGACCGCACCCCCAGCGGCCTGCGCGCCGAGGTCGCCGCCGGTCGCCGCATCGCGACTCCGGCCGGCGGTCTCACCCTGCGCCTGGCCTACCGCGGTGCGCTGGACAGCGAGCACCTGATCGACTTCCTTGCCCTGCGCGCCGTCCCCGGCGTGGAGGAGGTCGTCCCCGGCGCGCGCCCCGGCGTGCGCGTGTACCGCCGCACCCTCGCGCTCCCGTATGGCCACGGCATCGCCGAGGTCGAGGGCCTGGCGCCGGGCGAGCCGCCCACCCGGGGCTGGCTGGACTGCCGCCTGCTCCTCGCCGACCTGCGCGACCTGCCGACCGCCGTCCAGCGCCTGCGCATCCTCTTCGACCTGGACGCCGACCCGCTCGCGGTCGACGAGCAGCTCGGCGCCGACCCGCTGCTCGGCCCGCTGGTCCGCGAGCGCCCCGGGCTGCGCTCGCCCGGTCACGTGGACCCGCACGAGCTCGCCGTCCGCGCCGTCCTCGGCCAGCAGATCACCGTCGTCGCCGCCCGTACCCTGGCGGGACGGCTCGCGGAGAAGTACGGCACCGCGCTGCCCGAGCCCAGCGGCGGTCTGCGCCTGCTCTTCCCGACCGCGGCGGCCCTGGCCGCCGCCGATCCGGAGGACTTCGCGATGCCCGCCGCCCGCCGTCGCGCGCTCATCGGCCTGTGCGGCGCGCTGGCCGAGGGCACGGTCCGGCTCGACAGCGGGGTCGACCGGGAGGAGGCCGCGGCCGGCCTGCTGGACCTGCCCGGCATCGGCCCGTGGACGGTCGGCTACCTGCGGATGCGGGCCCTGGCCGACCCCGACGTCTTCCTCCCGAGCGACGTGGGCGTCAAGCACGGCCTGCTCCGCCTCGGCGCCGCCGGGGACCCGAAGTCCGCCGCCCGCGCCGCCGAGTCCTGGGCCCCGTGGCGCTCCTACGCCGTCCACCGGCTGTGGGCCGGCCCCGCGATCACCGGCCCCGCAGGCACCGGGACCGCAGACACCGGCCCCGCAGGCACCGGGACCGACACCGACATGAGCACCAGCATCAGTACCAGCGACACCAGTAGCACCAGCACCGGAACGGAGATCGGACGAGCATGAGCACCACCGTCTACACCACCATGGAGAGCCCCTTCGGCCGGCTGCTGCTCAGCGGGGTGCTGCCGGAGGGCGGCGGACCGGCCGCGCTGGCCACCGTCACCGTGCCCGGCCAGAAGTACGCGCTGGCCGAGCCCGCCGACGACTGGGTGCGCGACCCCGCGGCGCTCGCCGAGCCCGTCGCCCAGCTGACCGACTACTTCGCCGGCAAGCGCACCGGCTTCGACCTCCCGCTCGCGCCCGAGGGCACCGAGTTCCGCCGCAGGATCTGGGCCGCGCTGGACGAGATCCCGTACGGCACCACCGTCACCTACGGCGAACTCGCCGAGCTGGCCGGGCAGGAGCCGCGCATGGTCCGCGCGGTCGGCGGCGCGGTGGGCGCCAACCCGCTGCTGATCGTCCGGCCCTGCCACCGGGTGCTCGGCGCCGGTGGCGCGCTCACCGGCTTCGCCGCCGGCGTGGACCGCAAGCGCTGGCTGCTGGACCTGGAGGGCGGCACCCTGTTCTGACCGCCGGCGCCCCAAGGCCCCTGCCCCAGTAGACCCCGAGGGCTCAACTCCGAAGGTCCACCCGCCAGTTGTTGCTCCGCATGAACCGCCCGGGCGGGAACTCGAAGTCCGTCTCGCCGAGCAGTGTGAACCCCGCCTTCGCGCAGACCGCGTTGGAGGCGGGGTTGTCCACCGAGGGGAAGGCGTGGAGGTGGGGGTGCGCGGCCTCGCGGCGGGCGGCCGCGACCGCCGCGCGGGTGGCGGCAACCGCGATGCCCCGGCCCTGGAAGCCGGGCAGCACGTTCCACCCCATCTCGTGGACGGTCCGGCCCTCCCACGTCCGGGTGCCGTAGCCGACCGTCCCGACCGCCTCGCCCTCGGGCAGCAGCACGATCCGGTACATGCAGCCGAGTCCGGACGGGACGAAGTCCAGGTAGCGCCGGTGCCGTACGAGCAGCCGCTCCTCGCTCTCGGGCCCGCCGACGTGCTTCTTCATCTCCGGTGTGTTGACCCGGCGCAGCAGTGCGAGGTCGTCGTCCGTCCAGGGCTCGATGCGTACGTCCGCGGTGGTCATGCCGGGGACGGTAGCGCCGGACGGGCCCCGGCGACCAGTGATTTCCGGCCGGCCGGCTTCCCGCAGGGCGGTTTCCCGCAGGCCGGTTTCCCGTCGGTGGCTTCCTAGCTGGCGGCGGGCCCCTGCTCGGGCCCGGTGCCCGGTTGGGCGAGGGCGCGGGCGAGCTGTTCCAGCGCGGGCAGCGCGTCGACGACCGCCGTGCGGTCGGCCGGGTCGAGGGTGCCGAGCGCGGCGGCGATCCGGCGTTCGTGGGCGTGCTGCCAGTCGTCCAGCTGTCGGCGCCCGGCCGGGGTGAGGGCGATCCGGGCGGTGCGGCGGTCGCCGGGGTCGGCCTGGCGGTCGACGAAGCCGGCGTCGAGCAGCTTGCCGACCAGTCCGCTGACGGTGTTGGGCGCGAGCCGCTGTCGCGCGGCCAGTTCGCCGACCCGCAGCGGTGCGGCGGCCAGGGTCTGGAGGAGTTCGACCTGCGCCATCGGCAGGGACTCCCACGGGTAGTCGGTGCGGATGCTGCTGCGCAGCGCGCGGCGCAGCCGGGTGACGGTGTCGGTCAGCCGCCGGGCGTGCTCGACCGCCGGGTCGGGACTTCCGGTGGCGGGGTCGGGAACGTGTGGTGACGACGGCATGGCGGACAGCGTATCGCCTGGTACGGGGCGGTTCGGCGGCCGGTTCGGGCCTCGGGGCCGCACTGTGTTGCGGCTCTGTTGCGGGCCTCGCGGCGGGGGTCCCTCCGGCACCGTCCGTACCGTGGGACGGCTCCTGTCGCAGAGCGAGCTGCTCGTAGAAAGAACATATCTGTATCCGATATATTCGTGTCATGAATGCCACTGCCCTTGCCGCGAGGCTGCTCACCGAGCGGCCCCGGCCGCGTGGCATAGCCGGCTGGCGCCACGCCCACTGGCTCGCCGTCGGCACGGTCTGTCTCGGAGCCTTCCTCGGCCAGCTCGACGCCAGCGTCATCGCCCTGGTCTTCCCCGCCCTCGGCCGCCACTTCGGCGCGGGCTTCGCCGCCGTCGAGTGGGTCGCCCTGGCCTACCTGCTGGTCCTGGTCGCCCTGCTGGCCCCGATCGGCTGGCTCTCCGACCTGGTCGGCCGCAAGACGATGTACATCGGCGGCTTCGCGGTCTTCGGCCTCTCCTCGCTGGGCGCCGGATTCGCCGGCGGCCTCTGGGTCCTGGTCGGCCTCCGCGCCGTCCAGGCGGTCGGCGCCGCGATGATGCAGGCCAACAGCGTCGCCCTGGTCGCGCGCGGCGTCCCCGGGCACGCGATGCGGCGCGCGCTCGGCATCCAGGCCTCCGCCCAGGGCCTCGGCCTGGCGCTCGGGCCCATCCTCGGCGGGATGCTGGTCGAACACGCCTCGTGGCGCTGGGTTTTCTGGGTCAACGTGCCGATCGCGGTGTTCGGCATCCTGGCCGGCTGGTACCTGCTGCCCCGCACCCGGACGACCGGCGCCCCGACCGATGCCCCGGCCGCCGTACCGGGCCCCCGCGAGGGCCGGACCGGCACCCACCGGACAGCCGCCCACCGGACCGCCCCCCGCGAGGCCGCCCGCTTCGACCTCCCCGGCCTGCTGCTGCTCACCGGGGCGACCACCACGCTGCTGCTCGCCCTGTCCACCGCCTCCGGACTGCCCCTGCCCGGCTGGGCGGTGGCCGCCCTGCTGCTCGCCTCCGCCGTCCTGGCCCTGGCCCTGGTGCGCCAGGAGCGGCGGGCCGCCCGGCCGATCCTGGCGCCCGGGCTGGTCAACACCCCGGGCGTGCGCTCCGGCCTGGTGGTGGCGCTGATCGGCTACCTGCTGCTGTTCTGCCCGCTGGTGCTGGGCCCGGTGCTGCTCACCGGCGCGGGCGTGTCGACGGCCCACGCGGGCCTGGTGGTCACCCTGCTGCCCGCCGCGTTCGCCTTCGCCGCGACGGTCGGTGGCGGGTGGCTGCCCCGGGGCTGGTCGGACGTGACCAGGTGCCGCTTCGGCGCGCTGCTCACGGCCGTCGGACTGCTGCTGTTCGCCGTGCTGCCGGCCTCGGACGCGGTGGCGCTCCCGCTGCTGGTCGCCGGTTACGGGCTGGGCCTGCTGCTGCCCGCCAACAACGCCCTGGTGATGCGGGCGATCCCGGCCCAGTGCTCGGCGGTCGGCGGCGGCATGGTCAACATGGCCCGCAGCCTCGGTACGGCGCTCGGCATGGCGCTGTCCGTCCTCGGTGTCCACCTGGCGGGCGCCGCGTCCGGTGGGCGGACGGTGCTGCTCGCCCTCGCCGCCGTCGCGGCCGCCGCCGCGCTGCTCACCCGGCCCGTCCGCACCCGAAGGACCGGACCCTAGGCGTCCGTACGGGCGTTCAGGGTGTCCTGGGCGCGGTTGAGGCCGCGCCGGACCAGGGTCTCCAGGGCGTCCGCGCAGCGGTCCAACTCACCCGGCATGGCGGCCAGTTCCTCCTCCGAGAACTTCTTCAGCACGAAGTCCCCGACGCTCCGGCCCTTCGGGGGGCGGCCGATGCCGAAGCGCAGCCGGACGAAGTCCCGGGTGCCGAGCACCTCGCCCACCGAGCGCACGCCGTTGTGGCCGCCGGGGCCGCCGCCGCGCTTGAGCCGGGCGGAGCCGAAGGGGAAGTCCAGGTCGTCCTGCACGACCACCAGCCGTTCGACCGGGACGCCGTGGCGGCGCAGCAGCGCGGCCACCGGGCGTCCGGACAGGTTGATGGACCACCACAGCGGCTTGGCCAGCAGCACCCGGTGGCCGTCGATGCCGATCTCGGCGGTCAGGCCGGCGAGCCCGCTCCGGCGGAAGCGGGCGCCGTGCCGTTCGGCGAGCCGGTCCACGGCGAGGAAGCCCGCGTTGTGGCGGGTGAGCCGGAACCAGGGGCCGGGGTTGCCGAGTCCGGCGATCAGCCAGGGGGCGTCGGGGGTCATGCGGGGGTGCTCCGAAGGGGGTTCTGAAGGGGGCGGGGAAGAACGGCGGACGGCCGGGGCGCGGCCGGGACGGTACGGGACCGTCCCCGCCGGCGCCCCGGCCGTCCGGGGAACGCGCGGAACGCGCGGAACAGGTGGAACAGGTGGAAGAGACCGGACAGGCCGAGCGGGGCGACCGCTCAGGAGGCGGGCACGCCGGGTTCGGCGCCGCGCTCCTTGAGCATGTCGGTCATCAGCTGGAGCTCGGAGGTCTGGGCGACCACCATCGACTGCGCCAGCCGCTTCTCGGTGTCGTTCCGGGCCTTGTCGACATAGCCCTGGGCCATCTCGACGCCGCCCTTGTGGTGCTCGATCATCAGCTGGAGGTAGAACACCTCGGCGTCCCGCCCGTTGAGCGTGCGCAGCTTCGCGATCTGGGTGTTGGTGGCCATGCCGGGCATCAGCGAACCGTCGTGGGCCTGGTAGTCGTGGCCCATCTTCATCCACGCCATCGGCGTGGCGGTCGAGTGCTGGGACAGCCCCCACTGGTCCAGCCAGCCCATCATCATCCCGCGCTGGTTGGCCTGGGTGTTGATGATGTCGAAGGCCAGGGTGCGGGTCGGCTCGTCGGCGGTGCGGTCCCGGACGACGAACGACAGGTCCACCGCCTGCTGGTGGTGGGTCGCCATGTCGCGGGCGAACCCGGCCTCGGGGGAGTCGTCGGCCGGGACGGACAGCGTGGACGAGCCGGACGCCGAGGTCCCGCTCGCCACCAGGGCCGGCACCCCGAGCGCCAGCGCCACGGCGGCGGCCAGCGCGGCCGGCCACCACAGGCGACGGCGGCGCGGGGCCGCGCCCTCCTCCGTACCGTCCAGGTCGTCCGGGCGGTCCGCGTCGGCGGTCACATCTGCCCCATGGTGCAGGAGGCGCCCGGCTCCTGGGTCTGCTTGCCCTGGACGTACTTGGTGAAGAACTCCTCCACCCGCGGGTCGCTGGCGCTGTCCACGGTCAGCTGGGTGCTCCAGGCGTTCAGGGTGATGGTGCCCTGCTCGTCCGGGTACGGGCTCATCATCGAGTACGGGGTCTTCTTGACCTTGTCGGAGAGGGTCTTGATGTCGTCCGGGGTGGCCTTGCTGTTGTACGTCACCCAGACCGCGCCGTGCTCCAGCGAGTGGACGGCGCGCTCGTTCTCGAGCGGCTGGTCGTAGACGTGGGCCATGCAGTCCGCCCAGATGGCGTTGTGGTCGCCGCCGACCGGCGGGGTCATCGGGTAGGTGACCTTGTCCTTGACGTGGGTGCGGCTCAGCTCGCCGAAGGTCTTCACGCCCGGGATGTCCGCGTTGGCGGCGGCCTGCTTGTCCTTCTTCTTCTGGTTCTGGTCCATGACGATCCAGGTGCCGGTGGCGATCGCACCGACCACCAGCACACCGGCCACCACCGAGGCGACGATCTTGTTGCGGCGGTCGCGGCGCTGCTCGGCGGCGCGCAGCTCGGCGATCCGGGCACGGCGGTCGAGGCCGTCCTGCTTGCCGCCGGGCTTGTTGGACTGCTTGGAGGAGGAACCCATGGTGGTCGTCCTTGTCCCCGCCGCACCGGTCGGTGGCGGCGGTCAGGTGGAGTGAGAGGAGGGACGGATCCGTCGGCGGCTGCGCCGGCGGTGGGTTCCGCTCAGGACCGGTGGACCTGGAGTTCGTGCAGGTCGGGAACCGGGTGCGCGCCGTCCAGCAGGCCGGCGGGCACCACCCGGGGCTGCGCGTCGGGCGCGGTCGGGGTCAGCGGTGACACGGCGGGCTGCGGCTGCGGCGGCGGGTTCGGCAGCTGGGCGTCCTGCGGGCAGTACGGGTGGCTGGAGCAGCCGTTGTTGCGCGGCGGCTGGCCGTCGGCGGTGCAGAGGATCCAGTGCCCCTGCTCCTCGGCCGTCCGGTGGTGGTCCGAGGGGTTCGCGGACTTGGCGACCTTCGCGGCACGGCCGGTGTAGGAGGCGTGCCCGGTGGCGACCTGGACGCTGACCACGCTGACCACCGTGACGGAGCCGGCCGGGGCCGCGGCCGCCGTCGGATGGCCGGAGCCGTCCACCGCCTTCGCCTGGCCCGCGCACGGCAGCAGCGTCAGCAGCGCGACGAGCAGCAGGACCAACAGCCCACCTGCCGGGCGGCCCGCGGATGCGGCCCTCCCCGGTCGGGGCGAACTGGGGGCCGACGCGGTCATGCGCACATTTAATCAGCCGAACGAGTGATGCGATGCCCCCCACCGGCCCCCATTTTCGGCGGCCCGTACGCCCGGATGACCAGGAAACACCCTGCTCCGGACACATCCGGCAAGCACGGACGGAACGGAAGCGGACGAACGGATGACGCGCCCGGGACCGGGCTCGCGAACCGGCAGGTGAGCGCGGTGGCCGGGACTTTCCGGTGGGTGACCGGTTGTCGCCGAAACCCGGACAGGGTCCTCGCGGGTGGAGAACAATGTCGTCAGCCCGGCCCGCCCGGGGGCGGCGCGACCACGGAACGACCAGGAGCCGCCAGATGAGCAAGCAGGGTGCACCGGCACAGCCGCACCGGCCGGACGACGGCTGGTGGGACGCCGTCTACGACGGTCCGGCGGGCACCCTCCCGGACACCCCGCACGCCGACCCGGGGGACGGCAGCGTGGACGACTGGTTCGACACGGCGGTCGGGCTCATCGGGCAGCAGCGGTCGGCGGAGCCGGAGGTGCGGCCGGAGCCGGAGCCGGAGCCGGTACCTGAGCCGGAGGTGGCGGCTGCGGCGGCTGTGCCGGAGGTCGAGGTCGGGGCTCCCGCGGAGCCTGACGGTTCGGAGGGCGCGGACAACCGGGACAGCATCGACGACTGGTTCGACACCGCGGTCGGCGTGATCGGCGGGGCGGAGGGGATCGGGCTACAGCGGACCTCCTCCGAGACCCACCACGTCCCGGCCCCTGCCTTCGCCGAGGACGCGCCGAAGCCCGCGCCGGAGCCGGAGGTACAGCCGGAGCCGGTACCTGAGCCCGAGCCGGTACCTGAGCCGGAGGCCGTACCGGTCCCGGACCCGGTCTCGCTGGAGAAGCCCACCCCGCCGCCCGCCCCCGAACCGGAGCCCGAGCCGGAGCCTGAGCCCGAGCCGGAGCCCGAGCCGGAGCCCGAGCCGGAGCCCGTCGTCGCCGAGGCGCCGGCCGAGCCGGAGACGGCGGAGCAGCCGGAAGCCCCCGCGCCCGTCCCCGACCCCCGCCTGGCCATCCGCGCACCGCTCGCCGACGGCGGCGCCGCCGTCCCGCACGTCGGCGAGCGCCCGCCGACCTACGGACCCGAGCCGACGGCCGTACCCGAGGCGGACCCGGGCGCACTGCGCGCGCTCGTACCGGACACCGTGCTGGACGGCGCCCAGTACGGGCCGTCCGTGCTGCGCGCCGCCTCCGTCCGGGGCGACTCCGCGCGCTACCGGGGCGAGCCGCGCCGCGACGCCCTGCTGGTCACCCGGTTCGGCGAGGGCCCCGACGGCCTGCTGCTCGCCGTCCTCGGCGGCTTCGACCGTACGGGCGGCCCCGAGGAGGAGGCGCTCACCGCCGAGGCGGTCGCGGCGGCCACCGGGGAGGCGTGCCACCAGCTCGCGGCCGCGATCGGACGCAGCCGGGCCGGGCTGGCAGCCGACCTGCGCGCCGGCGCCCGCGACCGGCTCCGCTACGGCCTCCAGCGCCTTGCCACCGGTGCCGCCGCCCCGCTGCGCGCCCTGGTGCCCCGGGAGGAGGAGGACGCGCCGTCCCCGGCGCTGCTGCACTGCCTGCTGGTGTCGCTGGACCCGGAGGCCGGCTACCGGGCGGCCTTCGGCGTCGGCCCGGGCGGGCTCTACCTGCTGCGCTCCGGCCACTGGATCGACGCCTACGCGGCCCGCCTGCTGCACCACCCGGACGGCCAGCCGCCGGTCCCCGAGGCCCCGGTGCCCGGTCCGCGCCCGTTCCGCTTCCGGCTCGTCCCCGTGACGCCGGGCGACATCCTCCTGCTCTGCACCCCCGGTCTCGCCCGCCCCATCGCCGACGAGCCGGCCGTCGCCCACTTCCTCTCCACCCACTGGACCCACCCCCACCCCCCGGGCACCGTCGACTTCCTCCGCCAGGTCCAGGTCCGCGCCAAGGGCTACGCCGACGACCGCACCGCCGCCGCCGTCTGGACCGAGTGACCGGGGAGGGCGGCGGCGGGATGCGGAGCGGCGGGGTGCGGTCCCGGGCCGGTCAGGCCGGCAGCCGGCCGTCGAGGAGGAAGGCGGTGAGCGGGTCGCGGATCCGGGGGTCGGTGAAGTCGACGCCGTGCCCGGTGGCGTCCACCGTGACCATCGCCGCCCGGTGGCCGAAGGCCGACCGGACCTGACGGGCCCCGGAGTACGGCGTCGAGGCGTCGTAGCGGTTCTGGAGCATCAGGATGTTCCGCGGCCCGTCCGGGTTCGGGCGCACCGGCGGTTCCTCGGGGCGGTAGTGCCAGAACGCGCAGGGCCAGACGTTGCCGGACATGCCGGCGGTGAGCGGGTAGCGCTGCCGGTCGGCCGCGGTGCGGGCGGCGTAGACGGCGGGGTCGCGGGGCCAGGCGGAGTCGCCGCAGATCACCGCGGACTGGGCGGCGACGAAGTTGTCCGGGATGACCGACGGGAGGCCGCTGCCGGGGGAGCCTCCCGGCGGCGGTGCGGTGCGGGTGGCGGCCATCCGCAGCACCGTGGCGGCCAGCGGGTAGTAGCGAGGTTTGGTGAGCGAGGCGTAGACGACGGCCCGAAGGGTGTTGCCGGTGAGGGTCCGGCCGTCGGGCAGGCCGAACGGCGCGCGGTCGAGCTCCTCGGCGAGCCGCAGGTAGGCGGCCCGTACGGCTTCGGGGGTGGCGCCCAGGTGGAGGGTGTCGTCGCGGGCGGCGAGGTACCGGGCGAGGGCCGGGAAGGCCTCCTCGGTGCCCTCGCTGAACAGGCCGATCGCCTGCTGCTCCCCGCCG
Organism: Kitasatospora sp. NPDC001261; assembly: GCF_042896795.1. Taxonomy (NCBI): domain Bacteria; kingdom Bacillati; phylum Actinomycetota; class Actinomycetes; order Kitasatosporales; family Streptomycetaceae; genus Kitasatospora; species Kitasatospora sp. NPDC001261. Next base: position 363,610 of record NZ_JBIAXP010000002.1, on the reverse strand, counting down.
GGGGCGACCGTGCTGTCCAGCACCAGGTGCTCGGCGCGGGTGGGGAAGAGGCTCGCGTAGACCTGGCCGAGGTAGGTGGCGTAGGAGGAGCCCAGGTAGGAGATCCGGTGGACGCCGAGGGCGGCCCGGATCCGGTCGAGGTCCCGGGCGGAGTCGGCGGTGGTGATGTCGGCGAGGTACGGGCCGCTCGCGGCGGCGCAGGCGTCGGCGATCCGCCGGGCCAGGTCGAGGTTGGCGGTGATCGAGCCGTCGGGGGCGGGGAAGGGGTAGTTGAGTTCGGCGGCGCGCTCCTCGGCGGGCAGGTCGCAGTGCACGGGGGTGCTGTTGCCGACGCCGCGCTCGTCGAAGCCGATCAGGTCGTAGGAGCGCAGGACGTCGGGCGGCAGGAAGGCGGTGGCCTCCCCGGGGTAGTCGAGGCCGGAGCCGCCCGGTCCGCCGGGGACCACCACGAGGTCGCTGCGGCGGTGGGCCGGGTCGGCGGTGCGGATCCGGGAGACGGTGAGCGTGAGGGTCCCGGCGCCGGGGTGGCGGTAGTCGCGGGGGACGCGCAGCGTGGTGCACCGCTGGCGCGGGTCGCGGGGGAAGGGCGTGCCGTTGGCGTTGGGGGTCGGGGCCGGGCAGGGCCCCCAACGGAGGGCGGTGGGCGCGGCGTCGGCGTCGGCCGTCGGCGGGGCGACGGCCGCGGGCAGGAGCAGGAGGGAGAGCAGCAGGCCACCGGTCGCGGCCGTGCGGCGCAGGATCGCGGTCATGCTCTGACGGTAGGTCGGCTCGGCGGCCCCGGCTTCGGAGCGGGGGTGGAGGTCGGCGGCCGGTTCTCCACCCGCCGTTCTCCACCCGGTGGTTGAGCCGAAGCCGAAGCCGAAGCCGGATCCGGGGCCGGGGCCGGGCCGGGGCCGGAACCGGAGCCGGTCAGGCCGCGGGGCCGCTCAGGTGCGCAGGAGGATGCCGGTGACGGCGGTGGCCTGGGTGAGGGCGGTGTCGCGGTGGGCGTCGGGGAGGCCGATGGCGACGGGGACGGCGAGGCCGTCGAGCAGGGCGCGGATCTGGGCCGCGCGGTCGGCGGCGGGGCCGGGGGTGAAGCGGCCGGTGGCGGTGCCCTCCTCGATGAGGGCGACCAGGTCGGCCTGCCAGGGGGCCTCGATGTCCTGCTGGCCCTGGCGGATCTCGGCGCTCGCGGGGGAGCGGCCCCACACCTCGACCCAGAGGATCCAGCGCGGGTCGCCCGCGCCCTCCGGCAGGTAGAGGCGCAGGTAGGCGTCGAGGCGCTGCCAGGGGTCGAGGGTGTGGTCGGCGAGGGCCTCGCGGCGGCGGGCGCCGAGCTGGTCCTCGCTCCAGCGGAGGGTCTCCAGCAGCAGCTGGTCCTTGCTGCCGAAGTAGTAGAGCAGGTGTCCGGCGCTCATCTGGAGCTGTTTGCCGAGCCCGGCCATGGTGAGCTTGGCGAGCCCGTGTTCGGCGATCGCGGCCCGGGCGGTGGCGAAGACCTCCTCGCGGGGGCGGGCCGGCCGGCGCGGGCGGGGGTCGGCCATGTGGGGTTCTCCTCGGTGGGCCGGAACGCGGGAAGGCGGCGCGGGGCTCGGGAAGCGGCGCGGAACGCGGGAAGGCGGCCCGGGCGGGGGCGTACGGCCCCCGCCCGGGCGGGGCGTCAGAGCGCCTTCGGCTGCTGCTGGGTGATGCAGTGGATGCCGCCGCCGTTGGCGAAGATCTCGCGGGCGTCGACGAGTTCGACGGTGCGGCCCGGGTAGGCCTCGGCGAGGATCGCGGCGGCCTCCTGGTCGCGCGGGTCGTCGAAGGCGCACAGGACGACGGCGCCGTTGGCCACGTAGTGGTTGATGTAGGAGTAGTCGACCGGCTCGCCGTCCTCGTCCAGCAGGACGGTGGGGGCGGGCAGTTCGAGGACCTCCAGCGGCCGGCCCTGGGCGTCGGTGGAGGCGCGCAGCACGGCGACCAGTTCGCGGCAGACCTCGTGGTCCGGGTGCGAGGGGTCGGGCTGGACGTGGGCGACCACGACGCCGGGGCGTACGAAGGAGGCGACGATGTCGATGTGCCCGCGGGTGCCGAACTCGTCGTAGTCGCGGGTGAGTCCGCGCGGCAGCCAGATCGCCTTGGTGGTGCCGAGGAAGGCGTGCAGCTCGGCCTCGACCTCCTCCTTGGTCCAGGTCGCGTTGCGGCCCTCGCCGAGCTGGACGGTCTCGGTGACGAGGACCGTGCCCTCGCCGTCGACGTGGATGCCGCCGCCCTCGTTGATCAGCCGGGAGGCGAAGCGCTGGACGTCCGTCAGTTCGCTGATGTGCTCGGCGATGTGCTGGTCCTTGTCCCAGCGGGCCCAGGACTGGGCGCCCCAGCCGTTGAAGATCCAGTCGGTGGCGGCCAGCGAGCCCTTGCCGTCGATCAGGAAGGAGGGGCCGATGTCGCGCATCCACGCGTCGTTCAGCGGGCGCTCGACGATCTCGACCTTCTCGGAGACGTACGTGCGCGCCTGCTCGGTCTCGCCGGTGTTGACGATCAGCGTCACCGGCTCGTACCGGACGATGGTGTCGGCGACGGCGGCCCAGGCCTGGCGGGCGGCGTGCAGCTGCTCGGGGCCGTCGAAGGTGGGGTTGGTGGTGGGGAAGGCCATCCAGGTGCGGTCGTGCGGGTGCCACTCGGCGGGCATCCGGTAGCCGAGGGAGGCGGGCGTGGCGGTGGTCATCGTGAAGTCCTAAGCGGTCAGAGGAAGTAGAGGCGGCTGAGGGAGACGCTGTCGGCGGGCTCGGAGCGCAGCGGCGAGCCGTCCAGGGAGACCAGGCCGGTCTCGGTGACCTCGACGTGGCCGATGCGGGCGTTGCGCACCATGTCGCGCGGTCCGATGCCGCGGGTGTTCCGTACGCCGACCCGGCGGCGGCGGGTGGGCAGCCCGTCGGCGGCCTGGTCGAGGTAGGCGCCGTCGGCGGCGGCCTGGGCGACGAAGGCCACCGAGATGTCGGCGGCGGTCGCGCCGTGGGCGCCGAACTGCGGCCCCAGGACGAGCGGTTCGCAGCGGTCGGTGGAGGCGTTGGGGTCGCCGACCACGCCGTAGGCGGGGAAGCCGGCCTTGAGGACCAGCTGGGGCTTGGCGCCGAAGTGGTCGGGGCGCCACAGCACGATGTCGGCGAGCTTGCCGATCTCGATGGAGCCGACCTCGTGGGAGAGGCCGTGGGCGATGGCCGGGTTGATGGTGAGCTTGGCGATGTAGCGCAGCACGCGCTCGTTGTCGTCGCCGCTCTCCGTCGTCCCGTACGAGCCGGCGCCGTCGAGCGGGCCGCGTTCGGCCTTCATCTTCCCGGCCATGGCGAAGGTGCGGCGCACGGTCTCGCCGGCCCGGCCCATGCCCTGGGCGTCGGAGGAGGTGATGCCGATGACTCCGAGGTCGTGCAGCACGTCCTCGGCGCCCATGGTGCCGGCCCGGATGCGGTCGCGGGCCATCGCGGCGTCGCCGGGCAGGTCGGGCTTGAGGTCGTGGGCGGAGACGATCATGTCGTAGTGCTCGCCGAGCGCGTCCCGCCCGAACGGCAGCGTCGGGTTGGTGGAGGAGCCGATGACGTTCGGCACGCCCGCCATCTTCAGCACGTTGGGGACGTGTCCGCCGCCGCAGCCCTCGATATGGAAGGCGTGGATGGTCCGGCCTTCGAGCACCTTGAGGGTGTCCTCGACCGAGAGGCACTCGTTCAACCCGTCGGTATGCAGGGCGACCTGGACGTCGTACTCCTCGGCGACCCGCAGCGCGGTGTCCAGGGCGCGGGTGTGCGCGCCCATGTCCTCGTGCACCTTGAAGCCGGACGCGCCGCCCTCGGCCAGCGCCTCGATCAGCGGGGCCTCGTCGGAGGACGAACCGCGGCCCAGGAAGCCGATGTTGACGGGCCAGGCGTCGAAGGAGTTGAAGGCGTGCCGCAGCGCCCAGGGGGAGTTGACGCCGACGCCCCAGACCGGGCCGAACTCCTGGCCGATGATGGTGGTGACGCCGGAGGCCAGCGAGGCCTCCATGATCCGCGGCGAGAGCAGGTGGACGTGGGTGTCGACGGCGCCGGCGGTGGCGATCAGGCCCTCGCCGGAGACGATCGTGGTGCCGGTGCCGACGACCACGTCGACGCCGTCGAGGGTGTCGGGGTTGCCGGCCCGCCCGATCGAGGCGATCCGGCCGCCGATCAGGCCGATCGAGGTCTTGCGGACGCCCTGGACCGCGTCGATCACCAGCACGTTGCTGATCACCACGTCGCAGGTGTCGCGGACGGCGGCGGGCTTGAGGTGCAGGCCGTCCCGGGCGGTCTTGCCGAAGCCGGCCAGGAACTCGTCGCCGGGCGCCTGGGAGTCGGACTCGACCCGGACGATCAGTCCGCTGTCGCCGAGCCGGACCCGGTCCCCGGCGCGCGGGCCGTGCACGGCGATGTAGTCGTGCGGGGTGATCGCGCTCACGAGGGCACCTCCGCGTCGTCGAAGCCGGTCAGGTAGCCGGTCGCGCGGGCCTTCGCCAGGGCGGCCTCCTTCGCGCCGGGCGCGTCCAGCGGCCCGTCCACGAGCCCCGCGAAGCCGATCGCGACCCGCTCTCCGCCGATCGGCACCAGGCCGACCTCGACGGTGGCGCCCGGGTCGAAGCGCACCGAGGAGCCGGCCGGCACGGCCAGGTGGGTGCCGTAGGCGGCGGCCCGGTCGAAGGCCAGCCGGGGGTTGGCCTCGAAGAAGTGGAAGTGCGAGGTGACCGAGATCGGCACCCCGGAGGTGTTGTGCACGGGGAGCAGCAGCGTCTCCTCGACCGGGTCGTAGCCGGCGCCGTCGCCGATCAGCGCGCCGCCGGGGGCGTCGTCGCCGAGCGAGCCGGCGCCCTTGAACGGGTCGGTGACGACGGCGAGGCGGGTGCCGTCCTCGAAGACCGCCTCGACCTGGACGACGGTGACCACGTCCGGCACGCCGGGCAGCACCTCGTCGGCGGTGAGCACGGAGCGGCCGGCCTCGATGGCCTCGGCGAGGCGGCGGCCGTCGCGGGCGGCCTCGCAGACGGTGTCCGCGATCAGGGCGGTGGCCTCGGGGATGTTGAGGCGCACGCCCCGGGCGCGGCGGGCGCGGGCCAGTTCGGCTGCCGTGAAGATCAGCAGCCGGTCCCGCTCGGTGGGGGTCAGTCGCACGGTTCCTCGCTCGCGGTCGCCGGGAAGGGGGTCGGCTCGGGTCCTCGGGGGCTGTCGGGATCGATGTTAGAACGGCGTTCAAACACCTCGGGGCCATTGAACCCGCAGCGGGCCGCCCTGTCCAGCGTTGCCGCTCCGCGGGCGTTCGGCCCGCCGGGCGGGGGGCGGGGGTGAGCGGGCGGGAGCGGGGGGCGGGGGCGAAGAGGTCCGGGTGGGCCGGTGCCCGGACCCCGGCGCGCGGCGGGAGCGGGGCAGGGGGCGCGTGGTCGGGCGCACGGTCGGTACGGGCGCCGGGTGTGCGCGGGATCGGGTGGGGGCTTCTTCGAAAACAGCCTCTGCGCTTCGCAAACCTGTCCGGCGCGGGCAGTTGGATCACGCGAACCACCCCGTGCCCCTTTCACCCCACGTGATCGGACGCACACTGTTGCAAACGCCGTCAACTGGGCATGAGGATGAGTGGTCAGAACGAGGGGGCCACCCGGCCGGCGGGGGATCCGGAGGCGGGGGCCCGGATTTCAGGGCGGGGGCATGTGTTGATGGACGGTCAGTCGCGATTCCCGCGGCAGCGGACGAGTTCCGGCGACGCCTACCGGTCCGGGCCGGTCCAGGCGCCGGTCGCCGGCACCGGGACGACCCTGCCGGGTGCGCCGGCACCGGGGTGTGCCGTGCACCGGAGACTGCACCTCACGCTCGATCCGGCGGATCTCGTCGGGGTGGGCGCGGTGCGGCGGCGGTTGCGCTCGGCGCTGAGCCACTGGGGGGTGCCGGAGCTGTCCGACACCGCCGAGCTGCTCTCCTCCGAGCTGGTCACCAACGCGCTGCTGCACACGGGCAAGGGCGCGGTGTTCGACGCGGAGCTCGGGTCGGACCACCGGCTGCGCATCGAGGTGCAGGACGGCACCAGCAGACTGCCCGGGCGGCGGCGCGATCCGGAGGGCGAGTACGCGACCTCGGGGCGCGGCCTGCTGCTGGTGGAGGCGCTCGCGGACTCCTGGGGCGTGCAGCTGCGCGGCGACGGCAAGGTCACCTGGTTCGAGCTCGCCATGCCCTGAGCCCCGCCTCCGGGCGGCGTGCTCCGGGCCGTGCGTTCCGGGCCGTGTGTTCCGGGTCGGCGGCAGGACGTACGATTGTTCGCCGTCGATTGATTCGCTGTCGAAGGAAGCCCAGAACAGAAGGCGGAACGGAAGATTTCCGGCCCGTTGGCATTGCCGCTCGGCCGAACATTGGCCAGGATGGTGGGAATGTGTGTCCACGTGCGGGAAGCAGCGGGGAGACCGAACCTCGACTGGCGACCGTCCGTCGCACCGTCCTATCCAGCACGACCCATCACAACGCCACGCGGCCCGTCCGGACGGTCGGCGCGGTCCGCCACGGCAGCGGCAGGAGCAGCATGCCCACTGAGCCCGAGTCGCCGGGGCCGGCGCTTCCTCCCGGCGCGGCGCCCGTCGTCGAGCCGCGAACGGTGGCGCCGCGAGCCGTAGAGCCGAGGACCGTGGAGCCGCGCACCGCCCGGCCGAGAGCCGTCGAGCCGCGTGTCGCCGAGCAGCCGGGCGCCCCGGAGCCGCGCACCTCCGCGCAGCCCGCCGCCGGCCCCACCACCACCGGGACGGGCCGGGCCCGGCCGCCCGCCCAGTCCTCGCGCCGCGGCTCCGCGGTGCGCCCGTCCCCGAGCCTCGCCGCCGCCCGGCTGGCGCCCGTGCTGTCGGGCGGCCTGCCGCCGTCCTCCGCGGACACCATGCCGGACTGGCTGGAGCCCGCGATGGCGGCCAACGGCATCGGCTCCTTCGACTGGGACATCCGCCGCGACGTCCTGGAGGGCGACCAGCGGGCCTGTGCGATCGTCGGACTGGACGCCCTCGGGCAGAGCCGCTTCGACCGTACGGCCGCCTCCTTCCTGGCCATGCTGCACCCCGAGGACGCGCCCGTGGTGCGCCGCCGGGTCGAGCGCGCGGTGTCCGAACTGGGCCAGTGCGGCGCCTACTACCGGACGGTCGGGGCGAACGGCGGCATGCGCGCGGTGCGCTTCCGCGGCCGGGTGCTCGCCGACGCCTTCGGCCGGGCCTCCCGGATGGTCGGCTTCGTCTGGGACGCCACTGTCGAGCTGCACAAGCGGGACCACGCCGACCGGATGGCCCTGCTGCGCGAGGAGCGCTCCCGGTTCATCAAGGAGGCGGCGCGCGCCCTCTCCGAAGCCGTCACCGTGCGTGACGTGGCCCGGGTGTTCACCGAACTGCCGCTGCCCGGACTGCCGCCGGACGGCCTGGTGCTGGCCTCCTTCGAGGCCGGACGGGCGCAGATCCTCGGCGCCTCCGGCTACCGCTCCGACTCGCTGGCGGTCTGGGACCGCACCGTGCTGCCGCCCGGCCACCCGGCCGCCGAGGCGCTGCGCCACCGCGCGCCGGTCTTCGTCTCGACCCGCGAGGACTTCCGCGACGGCTACCCCGAGGTGTGGGAGCAGACCAGCCGCACCGGCCGGGGCTCCTGGGCGTACCTGCCGCTGGTGGCCAGCGGCCGGGCGATCGGCGTCTGCGTGGTCAGCTTCGACGACGAGCGCGAGCTGGACGCCGACGAGCGGACCCTGCTGACCACGCTGGGCGGGCTGGTCGCCCAGTCGCTGGCCCGGGCCCGGCTGCACGACGCCGAGCACGAGCTCGCGGCCGGCCTCCAGCGGGTGATGCTGCCGCGCACCGTCCCGTCCGTCCCGGGCGTGACCACCGCCGTGCGCTACATCGCGGCCGGCTCCGGCCTGCAGATCGGCGGCGACTGGTACGACGTGGTGCCGCTGCCCGGCGGACACGTCGGCCTGGTGATCGGCGACGTCCAGGGCCACGACGTGCACGCCGCCGGGATCATGGGCCAGCTGCGGATCGCGCTGCGCGCCTACGCGGCCGAGGGCCACCCGCCCGCCGCCGTGATGGCCCGCGCCTCCCGCTTCCTCGCCGACCTGGACACCGACCACTTCGCGACCTGCACCTACGCCGAGGTCAACGTGGACTACGGCGTGGTCTACGCCGTCCGGGCCGGTCACCTCGACCCGCTGGTGCGCCGCGCGGACGGCACCGCCGCGGTGGTGCCGGTGGCCGGCGGGCTGCCGCTGGGCATCGACCCGGACCAGGAGTACCGGGTCACCCGGTTCAGCCTGGACCCGGGCGAGACCGTGCTGCTCTGCACCGACGGCCTGGTCGAGGCGCGCGGCATGGACCTGGACGAGGGCATCGCCCGGCTCGCCCGGGCGCTCGCCCGCCCGCTGCCGGACGCCGGGCAGGCCGCCCGCGACCCGCTGGAGGAGCTGGCCGAGCGGATCGCCTCCCAGGCCGCCGACTCCAGCGAGCGCGAGGACGACATAGCGCTGCTGCTCCTGCGCTGGGACGGCCCGGCCGGCGGGCTGGCCGCCCAGCAGCTGCGCCGCCGGATCGGCCAGGCCGACCTGGCGCGGGTCGCCGAGGTCCGGGCCGAGCTGCGCGACGCGCTTCGCCGCTGGGGCGTGGCCGAGTTCATCGACACCGCCGAGCTGCTCTCCTCCGAGCTGGTCACCAACGCCATCCGGCACACCGACCGGGACGCCATGTTCACCGCCCGGCTCTACCGGGAGCCGGAGGCGGACGGCGGCCGGGCCCGGCTGCGGGTCGAGGTGGAGGACGAGTCGGACCTCTGGCCGACCCGCCGGACGCCGGGGGAGCAGGCCTCCTCCGGGCGGGGTCTGATGCTGGTCGAGGCACTCGCGGACTCCTGGGGCGTGGAGCCGCGCGGCTCCGGCAAGCGGATGTGGTTCGAGCTCAGCGGGACGTCGGCGGCCTGAGCCCCAGGCCCCGTCTCCGTACTCCGGGGGCGTCGGGGCGCCGACGGGGGAGCGGTCAGCCGAACTGCTGCTCCAGGTCCTTCAGTTTGCGTTCCATCTCGTCCAGCCGGGGCAGCGTGACGGTGTCCTCCTCCAGGGTGAGGTCGATGGTGCGCCGCTCCGGACGGGCCGGCAGGCCCGGCTGGACGACCGTGCCCTCGGCCGGTTCCACCTCGCGCGGACCGGCGGGGCGCTCCACCTCGGGACGCTCGGCCCCGACGCGTTCCGCCGGCACCCGTTCCGTCGACACCCGTTCCGCCGACACCCGCTCCGTCGAGACGCGTTCCACGCCGGGGCGGTCCGCCGCGGCGGCCGTCGCGGGCTCCGTGCCGGACCCCAGCCGCCGCGCCGTGCCGCCGCCGCGCCGCCAGGCGCTGTGGGAGCGGTTGATCGCCCGGATCTCGGCCCGTTCCCGGCGCCCGGCGAGCTTGCGGCGCTGCTTCTCGTCGGTGCGCTCCCGCTTGTCGTCGCGCACCTCCTCGACCGCCTCGTCCAGGCTGCGGACGTTCTCCAGCAGCATCAGCGACCAGGCCGCGTAGGTCTCGCGCGGGGCGCGCAGCCAGCGGACGATGCGGATCTGCGGCAGCGGGCGCGGCACCAGGCCCTGCTCGCGCAGCGCGGCCCGGCGGGTCTGCTTGAGCGCCCGGTCGAACAGGATCGCCGCGGAGAGGGACATGCCGGAGAAGAACTGCGGGGCGCCGGCGTGGGTCAGGCCGCGCGGGGCGTGCACCCAGTTGAACCAGGCCGAGGCGCCGGCGAAGAGCCAGACCAGCAGCCGGGAGCCGAGCGCGGCGTCGCCGTGGCTGGCCTCGCGGACGGCGAGCACCGAGCAGAACATCGCGGCGCCGTCCAGGCCGAACGGGACGAGGTACTCCCAGCCGCCGGACAGGCCGAGGTTCTGCACGCCGAAGCCGACCAGGCCGTGGAAGGAGAGGGCGGCCGCGACGCCCGCGCAGCAGAACAACAGGGTGTAGGAGGCGCCGCCGTACAGGGATTCCTTGCGGCGGCGCCGTTCCTCGGACCGTTCCCAGGAATCCGTGCCGGCGGTGGAGGAGGCGGACCCCCGGCTGCGGAGCAGGGCCACCAGGAGTGCGCTGACCAGCAGCCCCACGACCACGGTGATCGCCCATCCGAGCGGTATGTCGGACAATTTCATCGCCGAAACCAGCCTCGCTTTCCTGCGTCGCTTTTCTGCGTCGTGACGGCGGGGACCATCATGGCGGACGCGCGGCGAGGAAATGGCCGATTCGCCGTCAATGCGCTGAGGAGAGGGATTTCTGACCCGGTTACCATCGCATTGTCATGCGAATTTGAAGCGGGCTTTTCCCGGAATCGCGGGCTTTTCGGACCTGATATCGGACAGGTTTTCGTCAACGCCGCGTGACGCGCGGACAGCCGCCGCACATGTCCTTCGGATCGGCGGTGTAGACGAGGCAGCAGCTGGCCCGGGACCGCTCCAGGACCGGAGCGCCACCGCCCCCGGGCGCCGGGGGCGCGAATCCGGCGCCCGGGATGAAGGGGGCCGGGGCCGGAGCGGGGCGGTCGCCCGCGCCGGGCGTGCGCGCGGGGTCGGGGGGCCCGCCGGGCGCCAGCAGCGCGGACAGTTCGGCGCGCGCCCGCTCCTGCTCCCCGAGCAGCCCGCCCGCGTAGCAGAGCCCCTCCACCACCGCGTCGGTGGCCATCGCCCACAGCACCCGGGGCCCGCGCCGCGCCTCCGGGCCGAAGGCGGTGAGCACCGGGGCCAGGAAGGCGCCCAGCGCGGACCGCAGGGCGGCGGCCAGCGCCGCCTCGTCCGGCACCGTCCGGGCCCACTCCGGGCCGACGGCCGTCCCGGGCTTCGAACCCGCCCCCGACCCGGCCGCCGGGTCGTCCGGAAGGCAGGCGAACTCCGCCGGGCGGACGGTCAGTTCGACCGCGTCGGGGCGCCGGCGCAGCGCGACGTCCCCGAGGCCGAGCAGCGGGACGCGCCGCTCCAGGAACCACGGCAGCGTGAACAGCAGCGAGACCGGCCAGACGAAGCGGTGCAGCCCGAAGCCGGCCGCGACGTCCGGGCGCAGCGGCTGCCCGTAGCGGGTGAGGCCCTGCCGGGCGTCGTGGGCGATCAGCTCGCGCACCGCCTCGGGGCGGGCGGCGAGGTCGGCGACGGGCAGCCAGCCGCCGCCGCGCCGGGGCGGGGCGCAGCGCACCGTCAGGACGGGGGTGAGTCCGGACAGCCGGTGGTACGAGGGGGCGCCCGGGGCGGTGGGGGCGGGGGTGCGCGCCCCGGTGGCGCGGGGGACGCGCGGCCTGGGGCCGGGCCGGGTGCTGCTCGCGGTCATGGACGGCCCCATCGGGTCGACCGGGGCGCCCATGGTCCGCCCGGCGGTGCCCGGCCGGGTGGTGGCGGCGCCGGACGCGGCCGGACCGGGGCATGGCGGTGCCCGGGGAACGGCAAGGCGACCTGGCCGGGGTACTGCTCCCCCCGGCCAGGTTAGCCTCACCTTAGCTGATCGTCCCCCCGGTCTCGCTGGTGATGCGCCCGTCCGGGGGAGCACCGGTTGTGCGGAGGGCGTTCAGCTGGCGCGCGAGCCAGACCGGCACGCCGCCCAGGGCGTCCACCAGCCGGGTCGCCTCGGCCCGCAGTCGCGCGGCCTCGGGCGGCTCGGACACTTCGGCGAGCGCCGCGAGCGCCGGCGCCACCCCCACCGTGAAGCCGAGTTGCTCGCGCAGCCGCAGGGAGGCGTCGAAGCCCTCCCGGGCGTTCCCGCGCTCCCCGCGCGAGAGCGCCAGCGCGGCCAGGTGCCGCCAGGTGTACGAGCGCAGCAGCTCGTCCCCGCGCTCGCCGGCGCCCTCGTGCGCCCGCCGGTAGGCGATCCAGGCGGCGCTGCGGTCGCGCAGCAGGTTCTCGGCGACCAGTCCGCGCCGGAAGTCCAGCAGCGGGCGGCCCGGGGCGTCCGGCGGCAGCAGGGCCGAGGTGCGGCCGAGCGCCGCCTGTGCCTCGTCCAGCCGGTCGCGCGGGCCGAGGACGCTCGCCACGTACGCGAGGAAGCCGCGGGCGCAGGCGGCGGCCGCGCGCTGCTCGGTGCCGGAGGCCAGGGCCTCCGCCAGGCGCAGCGCCTGTTCCGCCTGGGTCCAGTTCGCGGCGGTGAACAGGCACTGCTCGATGAGGAGTTCGGCCCGCCCCAGGGCCGCGTCCGGGTCGTGCTCGGCGGTCGGTCGCAGTAGTTCGGCGGCCTCCTGCCAGCACCCCCGGGACCTCAGCCGCCACACGGTGTCACCCGGCTCCTCCGCTGCCGCCCGCCCCCGCCCCTCCGGGTTGCTCGGGTCCCATCCGTGCTCCGACAACGCCACCTCCTTGTGTGCGCCATCCGGCATGGGCACGGACCTGCCCCTGAGGCCCTGTCGCCACGACCCGCACGCATGGCGACGACAGGGCGAAAGGCCCGCGCTGTGGCGGCAATTCAACACGGGGGTGAGCTTGTGCACCAGATCACGAGCGAAGGTTGTTGCTTTTGGAAGAGAAATGATCTAGGGGTGCGCGAGGGAAAGGGGCCGGAGGGGGCCGGTGGGGCGGCCCGGCGGGGCCGCCCGGTGGGTCAGGAGGTCCAGCCGGTCTCCATCAGGGCCTCGGCGGCGCCGTTCGCGGGCTGCGGCACGCCCGCCAGGTCCAGGCTGAACAGGGCCACCAGCAGCTGTTCGCCGCGTACGGTGGCCTGGTGCGAATAGCCCGCGAGGGTGAACATCGCGGCGGCCATCTCCTCGGCGTGCAGGGTCTGGAGCCAGAGGCACTCGACCGACTTCACGTCGGCGGGCTCGGTCCAGGTGTCCACCTGGGCGACCATCCGGCCGCCCAGCAGGGTGACCCCGTCGCGCTCCTGGGACTCGGTGAGCTCCAGGTCGTCGAAGCCGAGCCACTCCAGGTAGCGGGCGGCGGTGAACACCGCGTCCTGCGAGGTGCGCACCGGGTGCGGGCGGAACGGCGCGCGGTGGCGGAACGGGCGGGAGCGGCCGGTCGGGGACGGTGCGGGCGGGGCCGGGGCGGGGGCGTTCGCCGGGTGGGCCGGGAGCGGGCGGGCGGCCTGCGGGCCGGGGGCGGCGAGCGGGGCGGCGGTGCCGGTGCCCAGGCGGGTGGCGCGGTCCACCGGCAGCCGGACGGTGGCGCCGCAGTTGCAGGTGAACTCGGGCTGCGGCCACTGGTCGGAGCGGCCGCAGTGCGGGCAGCGCATGCTCAGCCAGGAGTCCTCCCAGGACCGGAAGCGCACCTGCACCGGCACTCCGCCGCGCAGCAGCGGCACCTTGAGCGAGGCCCCGCACGGACAGGGGAGGGAGGGCGGTTCGTAGAGGTGCTCGCGGCGGCAGGCGGGGCAGCGGATCGCCCGGGCGCCACCGCCGGGCCCCGTCCGAGCGGGGTCGTGTCCGGTGAAGTCGTCGGGCAGTCCGGCCATCGCGGGCTCCGTCCGTCGGTGTCGGGTGGGTGGGACGTCTCCCATGCTCCCCGAAATGTCCGGCGCAGGACGCGGAATGGGGCAATCCTCAGGGACGGATCAGGGGATCCTGCCTGCTCGGGTAGGGAAGGAATCCTTCCGGAGGGGGATGCCCGGCGGGGCGGACCGGGACGTTCAGCCGGCGGACCAGCGGGCCAGGTCGGCGGGGGTGTCGAGGTCGTCCGGGGCGGCGACGTCGGCGCACTCGACCAGGACGAGCTCCGCCGCGTGCGCCGCCAGCAGGGCGCGGGCCCCGGCGTCGCCGCGGGCGCCCGCCGCCGCCTCGGCGAAGTGCCGGGCGCCGATCAGCACCGGGTGTCCGCGCCGCCCCTGGTAGGCCGCGGCGGCCAGTTCGGCGCCCGCCCGGTGGGCGGCCAGCAGCCGGGCCACCGCGGCCGGGGTGACGCCGGGGGTGTCCACCAGCATCACCAGCGCCGCCGAGGCGTGCGGCGGCAGCGCGGCCAGGCCGGCCCGCAGCGAGGAGCCCATGCCCTGTGCCCAGTCCGGGTTGCCGACCAGTCGGCAGCCCGGCAGGTGCGCGGTGGCCCGGACCCGTTCGCCCGCCGCGCCCAGCACCACCGTGACCTCCGTGCAGCCGCCGGCCCGGACCACCGCCACCGCGTGCTCCACCAGCGGCCGGCCCCGGTACCGGAGCAGTGCCTTGGGCCGCCCGCCGAGGCGCCGCCCGCCGCCGGCGGCGAGGACCAGGGCGGCGACCGGGCCCGGTCCGGCGGGTGTCGGCGCTGTCTGCATGGGGCCAGCCTGCCCGGTCGGGGCCGGGGCGCGCATTGTGGGAAGCCACAAGCGGAGGCGGTGCGCGGCGGCCGCGCCCCGGCGGTTCGGCCGCTGGCCGGGGCGGGCCCGGCCCGCCTGTACTGGGCCGATGAACACCGCCCCGTACAACACCGCCCCGCGCACCGCGCCTCCGTACGACACGCGACCGCACGACACCGAGGCCCGCGACCCCGCCCCGCCCCCGCTGGTGGACCGCTTCGGCCGGGTCCACACCGATCTGCGGGTCTCGCTGACCGACCGCTGCAACCTGCGCTGCACCTACTGCATGCCGGCGGAGGGGCTGCCCTGGCTCGGGCGCGCCGGGCTGCTGGGGGACGACGAGGTGGTCCGGCTGGTGCGGATCGCGGTGGAGCGGCTGGGGGTGCGGTCGGTCCGGCTGACGGGCGGGGAGCCGTTGCTGCGGCGGGGGTTGGCGGGGCTGGTCGGGCGGATCGCCCCGCTGGGGGCCGAGGTGTCGTTGACCACGAACGGGATCGGGCTGGCGCGCGCGGCGGCCGGGCTGGCGGCGGCGGGGCTGGGGCGGGTGAACGTCAGCCTGGACACGCTGCGTCCGGAGCGCTTCGCCGCGATCACCCGGCGGGACCGCATCGGTGACGTGCTCGCGGGGCTGGCGGCGGCGAGGGCGGCCGGGCTGGGGCCGGTGAAGGTGAACGCGGTGCCGGTGCGCGGGGTCAACGACGACGAGATCGTGGAGCTGGTGGAGTTCGCCGTCGGGCACGGGTACCGGATGCGGTTCATCGAGTCCATGCCGCTGGACGCGCAAGGGGCGTGGGACCGTTCGGCGATGGTGACGGCGGCGGAGGTCCTGGCGGCGCTGGGGGAGCGGTTCGACCTCGTCCCCGTCGGCCGGTCCGGCAACGCCCCGGCGGAGGAGTGGCGGATCGCCGGTACGGACGTGGTCGTCGGCGTGATCGCCTCCGTCACCCGGCCGTTCTGCGGCGGCTGCGACCGGGTGCGGCTGACGGCGGACGGGCAGCTGCGCGCCTGTCTGTTCGCGACGGAGGAGTCGGACCTGCGGGCGCTGCTGCGCGGCGGGGCGGACGACGCGGCGATCGAGGCGGCCTGGCGGGCCGCGGTGGCGGGCAAGGGGCCCGGACACGCCGTCGGCAGCGCGGAGTTCGTCCGGCCCGACCGCCCGATGTCCGCCATCGGCGGCTGACGGCGCGGCCGGGGCTGGGGCCCGGACCAGGGCATGAGCGGGTGTGAGCTTCGACATGCTCGGCGGGATCGCGTGGCGTCGGCTTGACCTGCCCCCGGGCGGCTGGTCTGCTGGCTTGCCGTCAACCCGCCCCTGACCTCCGGAGTTCCCCGTGCCCGCCCGCCGCTCCACCCTGTCCGCCGCCACCGTGTTCCTGATATGCGCGCTCGCGCTGGTCGGCTGGCTGATCGGCGGCCGCGACCACAAGTCGACCGGCCCCAAGGCCAACGGCGGCACCGCCGCTGCCGGGGCCACCGGCACCAGCCCGCTGCAGAACCCGGACGGCACCAAGCCCGGCCTGGCGCCGCTGACCACCCCCGAGGAGCAGAAGGCCGGGCGGGACGTCATCGCCAAGGTCACCACCGCCGCCGTCGGCACCAAGGACGGCTACGACCGCAACGAGTTCGGCCCCGCCTGGACGGACAACGTCGAGGGCGTCCCGTTCGGCGGCAACAAGTGCGACACACGCAACGACCTGCTGGCCCGCGACGGCACCGCCGTCGAGCACAAGGACGGCTCGGACTGCACGGTCACCGCGATGACCATCTGGGACCCGTACACCGGCAAGAGCGTCCAGTGGACCAAGCAGCAGGCCTCCAAGATCCAGATCGACCACGTGATGCCGCTCTCCTACGACTGGCAGATGGGCGCCAGCAAGTGGGACAAGGCCAAGCGCGTCCAGATCGCCAACGACCCGCTGAACCTGATCCCCGCCGACGGCTCGCAGAACGCCTCCAAGGGCGACTCCGGCCCGGCCTCCTGGCTGCCCGCCAACACCGAGATCCGCTGCTCCTACGCGGTGCGCTTCGCCCAGGTCTCGCTGAAGTACCAGCTGCCCGTCACCGAGGCGGACAAGAAGACCATGCTCCAGCTGTGCGGCGGCTGACGAAGCGTCAATCCCAGGCCTCGAAGGGCGGGCGCGGTGTGCCCCCGGTGACGGCCGGGCGCGGGCCGGGTGGTATTCGTGGGCGGTGGCCCCGATGATCTCCCCGCTCCCCCGGTCGGCCGGGCGCGCCGTGCCCGCCCTCGCCGCCGCCCTCGCCCTCGCGCTGTCGAGCGGCTGCACGGGCTCCGCCCGTCCGGCCGTCCGGCCGCCGCTGGACGAACGGGTCGCGGCCACCGCGGCCCCCGCCCTGCGCGCGCTCTACGACCAGCGGATCGACTGGCGGAGCTGCCCCGGCGAGGACGACGGCGACCAGGACGCGGCCGCCGTGCGGTGCGCCACCCTCAAGGTCCCGCTGGACTACGCCGACCCGGGCGGCCGCACCGTCGACGTCGCCCTCGCCAAGGTGGCCGCCGCCGACCCGAAGCGGCGGCTCGGCGCCCTGCTGCTCAACCCCGGCGGCCCCGGCAACTCCGGTGTCGACATGGTCCGTTGGGGCTGGCAGAGCTACCAGGGGCCGCTGCACGACCGGTACGACCTGGTCGGCTTCGACCCGCGCGGCGCCGGCGACACCACCCCCGTCCACTGCCTGGACGACCGCACCCGCGACCAGTGGAACGCCACCGACGACCCGGCCTACGACCACGCCCGGATCCTCGCCGAGGCCTGCCGCGCCCGGTATGCCGACCTGCTCCCGCACCTCGGCACCCGCGACACCGCCCGCGACCTCGACGTGCTGCGCGGCGCCCTCGGCGAACGCCGGCTGGACTTCCTCGGCTTCTCCTACGGCACCCACCTCGGCGCCCGCTACGCCGAGGAGTTCCCCGACCGCACCGGCCGGCTCGTCCTCGACGGCGCCGTCGACCACAGCGCCCCCGCGGCGCGGCTCGGCATCGAAGCCGCCGTCGCCGCCGAGACCGGGCTCCGGGCCTTCGCCGCCGCCTGCGCCACCGAGGACGGGGCGGCCTGCCCGCTCGGCGCCGACCCGGCCGCCGCCCCGCAGCGCCTCGCCCGCTTCCTCGACGGCCTGCGCGACCACCCGCTGCGCGCCGCCGACGGCCGGACCCTCACCGCCGCGCTCGGCTGGGTCGCCGCCCTGGACGTCCTCTCCGACGGCCGCCGCTCCTGGCCCCGGCTGCGCGAGGCCCTCGAACCGGCCGTCACCCGGGGCGACGCCGACGGCCTGCTCGCCCTCGCCGACGGCGCCGACGGCCGCGGTGAGGACGGCCGCTACCGGACCCCGGCCGACGCCTTCGCCGCCATCTCCTGCGCGGACGGCCCGCCGCCGCCCACCGAGGCGGAACTGCGCCCGGCCCTCGCCGAACTCGCCGCCCGCGCCCCGCTGACCAGCGGGCACGACCCGGTCGGCACCCTGCTCGAAGCGGACTGCCGCTCCTGGCCGTACCGTCCGGCCGAGCCGCCGCGACCGGTCCGGGCGCCGGGCAGCGCCCCGCTCCTGGTGATCGGCTCCACCGCCGACCCGGTCACCCCGTACGCCTGGGCCGAGCGGCTCTCCGCCGGGTTGGAGCACGGCGTGCTGCTCACCCGGGAGGGCGACGGGCACACCGCGTACGACAAGAGCGGCTGCGTCCGGGCGGCCGTGACGGCGTTCCTGGTGGACGGGCGGCTGCCGGCGGCGGGCACCCACTGCGGGTCGGACTGAGGGCGCCAGGGTCCGGCTGAGCTCGGCGGGGGTCGGCCGGGGACAACGCGGAGGGGGCGTGCCGCTTTCGCGCGGCACGCCCCCTCCGGGGTCGCGGCCCCCCGGTCAGGAGGTGGGGGCCGTCAGGTCGTAGAAGGTGGTCGAGCCGATGGTCTTCGCGGTGAAGTGGGCGGTCACCCAGGACTCGATCTGGGCGGACTCGCTCTGCTGCCCGCCCTCGCCGCCCGCGCCGCCGCCGAAGCCGCGGCGGGAGCCGCCCGCGCCGATGAACCAGTGCACCTTGCCCTCCTGGACGTACTTCTGGAAGCCGGCCAGGGTCAGCGAGGGGTCGGTGCCGTTGAAGCCGCCGAGGGCCATCACCGGTTCGCCGGTGGCGAGTTGGTAGCCGGCCGCGGTCTGCGAGCCGATCGCGGCGGCCGCCCAGGTGTAGTGGTCGGCGTTCTGCTTGAGCATGGCGGCGACCTCGTCGGTCACCTTGGGGCCGTCGAGCAGGCCGCCCATGCCGCCGGGGGGCGGGCCGCCGGCCGTGCCGCCGGGGCTGTTCGTGCCGTCGGTGCCGGTGCCCTCGGGATCCTGGGTGCCGGGGAGGCCGGTGCCGCCGCCGGTGCCGCGCTCGTGGCGGCCGTTGGCGCGGTCGCCGCCGTTGCCGGTGCCGCCGCCCGGGAAGCCCTGCCCGGGCGCGAAGCCCTGCTGACCGCCCTGACCGCCCTGACCGCCCTGACCGCCCGCGAAGGCCCCCTGGCCACCCGGAGCACCCGGGCCGCCCTGGCCGAACCAGTGCCCGTTGCCGTTGCCGGTGCCGCCCGGGAAGCCCTTGCCGCCTCGGTGCCCCATGCCGCCCGGCCCGGACCCGCCCTTCACGCCCGGCCCGGCGGTCACGATCGAGCCGGTGTGCGGGGAGTCCACGGTGTCCACCGCGTACGCGGCCGGACCGCCGAGCGCCGCCGCCAGGCCCACCAGGCCCGCCACCGAGGCGATCCGCGCGCCGGCCCGGCCGGAGACCCGCCCGACGAACGGCCCGGCCGCCAGCGCGGCCGCCGCGAGCAGTCCGCCGGCCAGCACCGCCCAGCGCAGCCACGGCAGGAAGCCGGAGCTGCGGCCGAGCAGCACGAACGCCCAGACCGCCGTCACCGCGAGCGTCCCGGCCAGCACCAGCGCCCAGGGCACCCGGTGCCGCGCCCGCCACAGCCCGTCCACGCCCATGCCGACCAGTGCCGCGACGGCCGGGGCCAGCGCCACCGTGTAGTACTGGTGGAAGATCCCGGACATGAAGCTGAAGACCAGCGCGGTGGAGAGCAGCCAGCCGCCCCAGACCAGGAAGGCCGCGCGGGCGGTGTCGGCGCGGCCGTAGCGGCGGGTCGCCCAGAGGCCGGCCAGCAGCAGGATCAGCGCGGCCGGCAGCAGCCAGGCGATCTGCCCGCCGATGTCGGTGCCGAACATCCGGGTCAGGCCGGTCTGGCCCCAGCCGCGACCGCCGCCGGGAGCCGCGCCGCCCGGCAGGTCGACCCCGGCCGGCATCCGGGCGCCGCCGCCCACGCTGCCGCGCTCGTTGCCGTCGACCCGGCCGAGGCCGTTGTAGCCGAAGGTGAGCGAGAGGAAGCTGTTGTCCTGCGAGCCGCCGATGTACGGGCGGGCCGAGGCGGGCATCAGCTCGACGACCGCCACCCACCAGCCGCCCGAGACCAGCAGTGCCGCGCCCGCGAGCAGGGTCTGCCGCACCCGCCGCCAGAGGCCGGTGGGTGCCACCACCAGGTAGATCACCGCGAAGGCGGGCAGCACCAGGAAGGCCGCCAGGGTCTTGGTGAGGAAGGCGAGGCCGAACATCACCCCGGTGAACACCAGCCACCGGGTGCCCGCCGCCTCGACGGCCCGGACCATCCCGTACGCGGCCAGCGTCAGCAGCAGCACCAGCAGCGCGTCCGGGTTGTTGAAGCGGAACATCAGCGCCGCGACCGGGGTGAGCGCCAGCGCGGCGCCCGCCAGCAGGCCGCCGAGCGGGGAGAAGCGCCGGCGCACCGTCGCGTACAGCACGCCGACGGTGGCCGCGCCCATCAGCGCCTGCGGGGCCAGCACCGACCAGGAGGAGAGGCCGAAGATCCGCGCCGAGAGCGCCATCGGCCACAGCGAGGCCGGGGGCTTGTCGACGGTGATGAAGTTCGCCGCGTCCGAGGAGCCGAAGAAGAAGGCCTTCCAGCTCTGCGAGCCGGCCTGCACGGCGGCCGAGTAGAAGGAGTTGGCCCAGCCGGAGGCGCTCAGGCCCCACAGGTAGAGGACGGCGGTCGCGGCCAGCAGCGCCAGCAGGGCCGGGCGCACCCAGCGCGGGTCGTCAGCGCGCCCGCGCCAGGCGCGGGCGGGGAGGGTGCGCAGCCGGTCGGGCCAGGTGGCGAACCCCTTGGGGCCGGCGGGCGGCAGGGGCTGTTCGGGGAAGAGCGGCGCCGGGTCCGGCCGGACCGGGTCCGGCCGCGGCACCTCCGGCGGCGGGTAGTGCGCGGCCTCGGGCCACGGTTCGCCGGCCGGAGGGGAGTAGCTGCTCGTGGTCATGCGCCATACCGTCGGTGGCGTGCCTGAGAGAACCGTGAGACGGGAGTGTGAGGCGCGTGTGATCTGGAACGTCAGGCGGATGGCGGTACGGCGAGGTGCTTGCCCAGCCACTCCAGGGCCGGGGGGATCTCCCTGGTCCAGGTGTGGAAGTTGTGGCCGGCGGTGTCCAGGGTGATGGAGGACATCGTGGTGGGGGCCTTGAAGGCCGCGATCATGGCCTTGGTCTCGTCGTAGTTGTTCTCGTCGTACGCGGTGGTCAGCAGCAGGTTGACCGGGGCGGGCGGCTGGTTCTTCAGCCGCCACAGCAGGTCGTTCTCCTGCTTCAGCCGGTCGTTGCCGCCGAACAGGTCGCCGGTGGTCGCGTCGTGGGCCGCGTCGTAGTAGCCGGAGAGCGCGACCGCCGAACGGTAGGCGTCGGGCTTGCGCAGCGCGAACTTGAGCGCGCAGTAGCCGCCGGTGGAGTTGCCGATGACCGCCCGGCTGGCCGGGTCGGTGCCGATCCGGTAGGTGGTGGCGAGGGCCTTGGGCAGGTCGCTGGTGAAGAAGGTCTCCACCTGGGGGCCGTTCGGCACGTCCACGCACTCGGTGTCCCGGTCGCCGACCAGGGTGGGGCGGGTCATCACCAGGACGGTCGGCGGCAGCTTCTTCTGCTCGATCGCGTTCAGCGTGGACGCCGGGTACTGCATCAGCGAGATCAGCTTCTCCGGGGTGCCCGGGTAGCCGGTGAGCACCAGGGCCATCGGGAAGCGCTGCTTGGCGTAGTCCGGCTGGAAGTACTGCGGCGGCAGGTAGACGTACGCCTCGGTGGTCAGGCCGCTGCCGGCTCCTTTGACGTCGACCTTCTGGATCAGGCCGGAGCGCTCCGGGTCCGAGCCCTGCGCGGAGTAGAACTTCTGCTCGCCGGTGACGGCCACCCCGGAGGCGTTGGGCTGGTGGTCGACCACCGTGCCGAGCCCGCCGCTGGTGCCGAGCAGGTCCGTCCAGGAGCTGTAGAAGCCGAAGTAGCTGTTGGCGATCAGGCCCATCGCGGCCAGCACCGACACCTGGGTGGCCAGGAACGCCCCGAGCCGGCCCAGCCACGCCTTCCAGCCCTTCCCGCCGAACCGCGGCCAGAGCCACATGGTGGCGGCGAAGACGGCGATCGCGAGGAGCGAGGCGATGATCTGGAGGGGGAGTCCGGTGAGACTGAGCACGGGCCCGATCGTAGTTGACCTCCGGAGACGGCCTCGGAGGGCCCCTCGGAGGTGACCGCCGGGTAATGGGTTGACGGGGTCGTTCGTGCTCGGGACCATGTGTGACCGCACGGCTGCGCGGTGTGCGCGCGGTCCGGCTACCCGGGGGTGGGGCATGAGGTTCACGGGGTCCGAGAGGTTCGTGGGGAAGGCCGGTCTGGCCGTCGGCACGGCGCTGGTGCTGGCGGCCTGCTCCGGTGGCGGGGGTGGTGGTTCGGCGGGTGGCTCGTCCGCGCCCGGGGCGGCGGGGACGGGGGTCTCGGCGAAGCCGACCGCGACGCCGACGCCGACCCCGACCCGGGCGCCGTACGGCCCGGTGCTCAGCGCGAGCGTCGACCCGGTCACCGTCGCGCTCGCCCAGGTGGCCGGCGCCAAGGACCTGGGCGACCTCGACACCGTGCTCGGCGGCATCGTCACCAGCGCGCAGGGCGCCGCCAAGTCCCTGAGCGTGGCGGACGAGCCGCCCGGGGTGACGGCGGCGCGGAAGGAACTGGTGGCGGCGCTGACCTCGCTCGCCACCGACGCCGGCAAGGTCCGCAGCGACATCAAGTTCCACGACGTCTGCGCGCTGAGCTCGGCCGAGGCCGAACTGGGAGCCTCCCAGGGGCTGGCGGCGGTGTCGGCGGCCCTCGTCACGATGACCGCGGCCGGCTACCAGACCACCTTCGCCGTCCCGCCGCTGCCCCAGCAGCAGTCCCGCGCGCTGGACAACGGCACCATGGTCCGGAAGGGGAAGCTGCGCGGCGAGGGCGTGTTCAAGGTCGAGAACGGCGGCAAGGTGGACGCCGTGGTGTCGCTCGCGCTGAACGGCAAGGCCGTGCACTCGGTGTTCGTCGGCAAGGGGCAGCACGCCAGTGTCGACGGCGTGGAGGACGGGACGTACGAGGTCTACGTCTCCGGGGGTGCGGACTGGGACTCCGACGCCAAGGGCTTCACCCAGAACTGCCAGTTCACCAAGTTCGAGGACACCTTCCCGTTCGAGACCGGCCGGACCGCGACCTCCTGGGAGATCACCCTCCAGCCGGTGGCCGACGGCAACGCCAAGACCAACGACGTGGACCCGAACGCCTTCCCGCAGCCGTAGCCGTAGCCGCAGCCGTACCCGCAACCGCAACCGCAGCCGCAGCCGTATCCACTGCCCCGGCCCGTAACGGGCATACCGGGACGGGTCGTTGCCGTCGGATGGCACGGCCCGTGCCGGGCAGTGGCGAGTTCGGTCACACTCCTTGACCTCTTGAAGTGGCCATGGCACTTTCATGCGGCGCGGGCGTCGGCGACCAGTCGTACACCCCGCGATCCCCCACAAGGAGAGCCATGTTCAAGAGACTTGTCGCGGTGGCCGGTACGAGTGCCGTCGTCGCGGGCGGGCTGGCCTTCGCCGCCGCCCCCGCGCACGCCGTCCAGGCGGCCGACCTGACGTCCACCATCGCCCTGAGCAACTGCTCGGCCTCGCTGGTCCGTTACCCCACCTCGGCGGCCGGCGACCGGGCGCTGATGCTCACCAACGGACACTGCCTGCCGACCATGCCCTCGGCCGGCCAGGTCATCCAGAACACCACCGCCAGCCGCAGCGGCACCCTGCTGGACGGCGCGGGCAACAGCCTGGGCACCGTCCAGGCCGACAAGCTGCTCTACGCGACCATGACCGGCACCGACGTCGCCCTCTACCAACTCACCGACACCTACGGGTCGATCAGCTCGAAGTACGGCGCCACCGCGCTGACGATCAGCGACGCCCACCCGACCGACGGCGCGTCGATGTACATACCCTCGTCGTACTGGAAGCAGGTCTGGAACTGCTCCGTCAACGGCTTCGTGCCGACCCTGCGCGAGGACGCCTGGACCTGGCACGACTCGCTGCGCTACAGCTCCGGCTGCAACACCACGCACGGCACCTCCGGCTCGCCGATCGTCGACTCCGCCAGCGGGCGGATCATCGGCATCAACAACACCGGCAACGACGACGGCGGCATGTGCACCCTCAACAACCCGTGCGAGGTGGCCGCCGACGGCACCACCAAGGCCTACAAGGGCCAGAGCTACGGCGAGGAGACGTACTGGTTCACCACCTGCCTGAACTCCTCCACCCGGGCCATCGACCTCAACGTGGCCGGCTGCCTGCTCACCAAGCCGGCCGGCAGCGCCGTCTCGGTGACCAACCCGGGCAACCAGTCCACCGCCGTCGGCGGCGCGGTGAGCCTCCAGATCAACGCCTCCGGTGGCACCGCCCCGCTGTCCTACGCCGCGAGCGGCCTGCCCGCCGGGCTGTCGATCAACTCCTCCACCGGCGCGATCACCGGCACCGTCTCCACGGCGGGCAGCTCCACCGTCACCGTCACCGTGACGGACGCCGCCGGCAAGTCGGCCTCCACCAGCTTCACCTGGGCCGTCTCCACCGGTGGCGGCGGCTGCACCCCGGCCCAGCTGCTGGGCAACGAGGGCTTCGAGTCGGGCACGGCCACGCCGTGGACGACGTCGAGCGGTGTGGTGGACAGCAGCGCCTCGCAGGCGGCCCACAGCGGCTCCTGGAAGGCGTGGCTGAACGGCTACGGCTCCACCCACTCGGACTCGCTGTCGCAGACGGTGAGCATCCCGGCGGGCTGCAAGGCGACGCTGAGCTTCTGGCTACACATCGACACCGCCGAGTCGGGCACCACCGCGTACGACAAGCTGACTCTGTCGGTGAACGGCACCGCGCTGAAGACCTACTCCAACGTGGACGCCGCGGCCGGCTACCAGCAGCGCACCTTCGACCTGTCGGCCTACGCGGGCCAGACGGTCACCGTGAAGTTCGCCGGGACCGAGGATGCCTCGCTCCAGACCAGCTTCGTGATCGACGACACCTCCATCCAGACCAGCTGACGCCAACGCCCGGGCGCCGGTGGCCAGTTCGACGGCCACCGGCCTCCGGGCACGGGCACCGGCCTATGCTGGTGGGATGATCAAGCCGATTGAGCTGGTGATTTTCGACTGCGACGGCGTCCTGGTGGACAGCGAGGTGATCGCCGTCCGGGTGCTGGTGCGGCTCGGCGAGGAGTACGGCTGGCCGCTGACCGAGGCGGAGGCGATCGAGCTCTTCGTCGGACGGTCCGAGGCGGCCAACCGGGCCACGGTCACCGAACGGCTCGGCGGCGAGACGGCGACGGTGTGGAGCAAGCGCTTCGTCGAACTGCACGCCGAGGCGGTGGACGCCGGACTGACCCCCGTGGACGGCCTGCCGGAGGCGCTGGCCGCGATCACCCTGCCCACCTGCGTGGCCTCCAGCGGCACCCACGAGAAGATGCGCCACACCCTGGGCCGGACCGGCCTCCACGACCACTTCGCCGGGCGGATCTTCAGCGCCACCGAGGTCGAGCGCGGCAAGCCCGCACCCGACCTCTTCCTGCACGCCGCCCGCTCGATGGGCGTCGACCCGGCCGCCTGCGTGGTGGTCGAGGACAGCCGCCCCGGCGTCGAGGCCGCCCGCGCCGCCGGGATGCGCGCACTCGGCTACGCGGGCGGCGTCACCGCCGCGGAACGGCTGGCCGGGCCGGGCACCGTGGTCTTCGACGACATGCGCGAGCTGCCCGCCCTGATCGCGGCGGGCGCGGTCCGCCAGGGCTAGCCGCCGCCCTCCGGGCGGCCGTCGGTCCGGCGGCAAATCGGTTGCCGGGCGCGGCCCGTGGCTGGCAGGGTCGGTCGCTATGGCCTCCTCCCACAAGTTGCACGCCGACGAACTGGACATCGACGAGGCGCTGGTGCGCCGGATGGTCGCCGAGTGCTTCCCGCAGTGGGCCGGTCTGCCGGTCGAGCCGGTGGAACCGGCCGGGACCAGCAACGCGATGTACCGGCTCGGGGCGGAGCTGGTGGTGCGCGTCCCGCGGATCCCCGGGGTGGTCGAGGAGATCGCCAAGGAGGACGTCTGGCTGCGGCGGCTGGCCCCGCGGCTGCCGGTCCCGGTGCCGGTCCCGCTGGCCGTGGGCGGACCGGTCGACGGTTGCCCCTGGCCCTGGTCGGTGCTGCGCTGGCTCGACGGCACCACACCGGTGCCCGGCCGGATCGCCGAACCCGGGGCGCTGGCGCGGGATTTGGCGGACTTCGTGACCGCGATGCGCGGGATCGACCCGGCCGGCGCCCCCGCCGCCTACCGCAGCGAGTCGCTGGCGGACCGGGACGCCGGGACGAGGAAGGCGATCGCGGCCGTGCCGGACCTCGTCGACGCTGCTGCCGCGACCGCCGCCTGGGAGCGGGCCCTGGCGGCCCCCGCGCCCACCGGCCCGCCGGTCTGGCTCCACGGGGACCTCCAGCCCGGCAACCTGCTGGTGTCCCCGGACGGCCGGCTGAGCGCCGTCATCGACTTCGGCTGCGCGGGCCTCGGCGAACCGGCCGTCGACCTGATCCCCGCCTGGTACGTCCTGCCCGCCGCCGCCCGTGAGACGTTCCGCGAGGCTGCGGCCCCCGACGACGCGGCCTGGGACCGCGCCCGCGGCTGGGCCCTGTCCGTCGCGCTGATGGAAGTCTCCTACTACCGGGACAGCGACCCGCGGATGACCGCCATCGCCCGCCACGTCATCGCCGAGGTGCTGGCCGACCACGCGTAGGCGTACGGGCCGCTCCCCGCCCGCGAGGCGACGGGTGGGGAGCGGGCCGGGCCGCCAGCAGGTCAGCCGATCGACAGCCAGCCCGAGTACGTGTCGGTCAGCACCAACAGCCCGGTGTCGCCGTCGTAGAGGGCGTTGTTCAGCTGGATGTGCCCCGTCTCGCGCATGTCGTAGTTGCACTCCGCCCAGTGGCCGACGCCGAGGGCGTTGCGGCACGCGCCGGTGCGGCCGTAGTCGGTGCTCCACCGGCCGACGGCGGAGAAGCCGTCCTTTGCGGTGTCGAGCACGAGCACCTTGTCGCCGGCCTTGTCGAAGCAGGTCTTGACCCCGGGGCTGGTGATGCACGGCAGGCTGGCCGCCGTGATCGCGGACTCCGACATGGTGACGGGCGTCCCGATCGTGCGCGGGTCGTCCTGCGGCGCGGCGACGGCCTGACCGCCGCCGAGGCCGGTCAGCGCGAGCGCCAGGGCGGCGAGGCCGATGACGGCGGCGGAGCGCGGGTTCCTGCGGAGTCCGTTGCTGGACATGGATGGTCCCCCTTCGAGGGTGTCGGTGTGTTCGCGTCCACCACCTGATCCCCCGCGGTGGACACAGCATCAGCTTGCCGAGACCCCAGGGGGGTTGTCGTTAGCAGCCGGTCCACGTCCGCTTCGCTCAGCGTCCACCCGCGGCCGTCGCGGCGGCGCCGTGCCGGAAGTCGCGGGGCGGCAGCCCGTACGCGCCGCGGAAGGCGCGGCTGAAGTCGGCGGCGCGGGGGAACCCGCAGCGGGCCGCGATGACGTGGACGGGGGTGGCGGCCAGGGCCGGGTCGGCGAGGTCGCGGCGGGCCCGTTCGAGGCGCTGGTGGCGGATCCAGGCGGCGACGGTCTCCTCCTCGCCCTCGAAGAGGCGGTGCAGGTAGCTGACCGAGATGTGGTGCGCGGCGGCGACGGCGCCGGGGTCGAGGTTCGGCTCGTGCAGGTGGGCGCGGATGAAGGCCCGGATCCGCTGGACCAGCGCCCGGCGCCGGCTCTCCGGCGGTACGGCGTCCTCGGCGTCGAGGTGGTGGGCGAGCAGCGCCGACACCAGGTCGAGGGCGACGGTGCCCAGCCGGGGTGCGTCGCCGGCCCGGTAGGCGCCGGGGTCGGCGGCGATGCCGGCGAGCAGTTGGACGAGCAGGGCGCCCACGCCCGTGCCCCCGGGCATCCGGCGGGCCGTGAGCGTGCCGATCCGGTCCGGCGACAGCGGCAGCGCCTGCCGGGGCACGGTCAGCCAGCCCCCGCGGACCCGCTGGCGCGGATCGTCGGTGCTCGCCTGGAGGAGGAGGGGCCGGGCGCTGTCCTGCAGGACCACGTCGTGCGGGCGGTAGGCGCCGAGGCCGTCGGAGCGGACCGCGGTGGCGGAGTCGCCGAACGGGAGCGAGAACAGGTACAGCTCGGGGTCGGTGGACGAGCGGATCAGGCGTGGTGACCGCCTCGCGGCGAGCGGCGGGTGCTCCATCGTCCAGAGCGCCACGTCGCCGAGCGGCAGGATGTGCACCTCGGACCGGAAGTCGGCCCTGTGCTCGGTGCGGACGTCGAACGGCGCGATCAGCCGGACGAGTTGCTGCTGCCAGTACTCGAAGCGGTCCCGCGGTTCCACGTCCTCGGTCCGGTACACCGACTCGGTCAGCATGCTCGCCCTCCCCTGGCTCGCCTTCCCCGTCCCGGCATTCTCACACCGCCGACGGATCCGGCCCGGGGAAGGAGGGGAGCGGCCGGCGGGGCCGCCCGAAGAGAGCAGGCCTGAAGAGCGGCAACAGCCGGCGGCCAACTCCCGCACGGCCTGCGGGATCTCGGCGACGGTGACGGTCGACATCGGCAGGTCGGCAGCCGAGCAGCGCTTCACCCCACCATCCGGCGCCGCTACCGCTGCGCAGGAAGTCGGCCCCACCGACTTCCTGCGCAGACGATGAGCGAACCAAGTCAAGGCCGAGGTCGGAACCTCGGCGAACGTGAGAAATCGCCAGAATCGATGATCTGACCGGAGTTCAGTGAATCCAGAGTCGGCGGCATGCATGCGGGATCGCTTCGCTACGGGATGACCAGCTGAGCCCGTTGCCGCTTCGGCCTGGCCGAAGCGGCAACGGCACCACCACACCTGTGCAGGAAGTCGGCGGGGCCGAAGTCAACCGTGGCTTTCAGGACTCCGCCGGAACTCGGCGCTCCGGGGCCAGTACCTGCCACCGTCGGACGGCCATGCCTCTCAGCGGCAGCATTCCGAGCTTCTCGTAATACGCGCGCAGCGGCTCGTCGCAGGTCAGGTCCACGGAGTACAGATGTTCCGCCTCGGCGAGGACCCGCCGGACCAACTGCCCGCCGATGCCTTTCCCCTGGTATTCGGGCAGGACCTCCAGCCACGGGATGAAGCCCGTGAGGACTCCGTCGCTGATCATGTTGACGAAGCCCACGACGCGCCCCGTCCCGGCATCCAGGGCAACCACGACCCGGTAACTGCCCTTGAGCACGGCAAGGTGCTGCGCGGCCGTCGGCGGTGCGGGCCAGCCTACGAAGAACCCGGAAAGGTCCTGCTCCGCAAGACCGGAGAGATCGGTGCTGTAGTTGATCACCGGCGCATCCTGTCAGAGCGAAGTACGCGTTCTGGAGGAGACCGTCAGCCACGGCTGTCCGCGACCGCGATGTCAGCGATGCTCCGTACCGGGGCGTGGAGAGCCGGTCTTCGAGAAATCGTCGACAGCCAGGCTGCGTTGGCCCTGATCGCGAGAGTCGGCATGACGCACAACGCGCCGCCCGGATCACCATCCGGACGGCGCGTCACACAGGGCGAACGTTGCTTGATGCGGCACTCGGCCGACGACGGTTCGGGTGGTGTACGTCTCCCGTGACTCTTTCCCGGTTTCCGACATAACGTCGGAAACCGGGCGTGTTCGATGCGGGTAGCATGCGGCCAACGCCTTGTCTGATACCGGGAGTTGGCTTATGAGCACACTGGTGGTGGGGTCGCGGGCCAGTCACCTGGCACGGGCTCAGGTCAGGGAGTTCCTGGCGCCGCTGCGGGAGCGCTTCCCCGGCGTGGTGTTCCGCCGGCGAGTGATCACGGAGGCCGGTGATCAGGACCGCAGGTCGGCCCTGAGGGACGTCTCGGAGCGTGGCGGCGGCTCGGCGTTCTCGGTGAACCAGGTGAAAGCGCTGGTGTCCGGTGAGGTCGACGTGATCGTGCACTCGCTCAAGGACCTGCCCACTGCGAACCCGCCCGGCCTGATCCTCCTGCCCCCACCCACCCGTGCGGACGTGCACGACGCCCTGTGCGGCTCGACGCTGGCGGACCTTCCGTACGGGGGCAGGATCGGGACGTCGGCGTCGCGCCGGATCGCCCAGCTGCTGCACGTCCGTCCGGACTTGGTGCCGGTGGAGATCCGAGGGAACGTCCCGACCAGGCTCGGCAAGCTCAGGACCCAACAGCTGGACGCTGTCGTCCTGGCGGCCGCCGGGATCAAGCGGCTCGGCCGCGGCGACGAGATCAGCGAGATCCTGCCGGTCGGGCTGTTTCCGCCGTCTCCCGGGCAGGGCGCGCTGGGCATCCAGATCCGGGAGGACAACGAGTGGGCCCGCGAGGTCCTGGCCGGTTCCGGTGACCCGGTGACCGACGCGGAGGTCCGGGCCGAGCGGGCGATGCTGGCGGAGCTCCACGGCGGATGCTCGGTGCCGGTCGGTGCGTTCGGCAAGGCCGACGGCGACGTGCTGACCCTGCACGGGCAGGTCACCTCCGTGGACGGCGGGCGGCAGGTGGAGGCCCGGCTCTCCGGCCCGGTGAGCGAGCCGGAGAAGCTGGGCGCGCTGGTGGCAGGCCTCCTGCTGGACCAAGGCGCGGAGGGCATCCTGGCGGAGGTCCGGCCCACTGCCGCCGCTTACTGATCGTTTCAAAGTGAGGCCCGGCCTGCTCGATGTCCCGGGTGGAGGCACCTGTTCACTTGTCGTGGGAGCCCTATGCTCGCGGAGACGGCAGAACTGGGTGATGGGGGACGAGATGGACCGTGTGCCTGGTGGTCCGCTGAGGAGTGTCCTTTCGGAGGCGGAAGTTCGGTCCTTCGAGCGTGACTACGGGGTGGCCCTCCCCGCGGATTACCGAACGTTCTTGATGACCATCGGCGACGGTGGCCCGGGGCCCTACCACGGCATCTGGGCGCTGAGCAGGTCGTACGGCCCGAAGGACGAAGCCTGGTGGCCGGGATACCTTTCGACGCCGTTCCCGTTCACCCGGGCGGTGGGCCCGGACGACCTCGAAGACGACTACGACGAGGACGGGATCGTTCCGGGCTCAATGATCATCTCGGACATGGGGTGCGGCGCGTTCGTCCGACTGGTGGTCACCGGAGCGGCCAGTGGCCAGGTCTGGTTCGACACCCTGGGGATAGACGACAGGTTGACCCCCGGCCCAGCCTTCGGGGACTGGTATCGGACGTGGGCGACGAGCGTGGTCCCAAGCTGACGCGGTCTGGATGCGTAGCTGCTCAAGCTGCACGGAGGCGTCGGAGGCAGATGAGACTGCAGGCCAGTTCGAGTAGGCCCTGGTGGAGATCCGCGCGGCGTTCGTAGCGGATGCGCAGGCGCTTGAACTGACGGCATCCCCGGCTCCAGCAGCAGCATGTCCGCCCCCTCGTCGAGGAGGGCGAGTCCGGTGTCGACGGCGGTCTCCGGACTGCGAGGGCTGATCCGGAACGGGCGGCGGGCGGCGGGGGTGGGGACGGCCCGCATGGTGGTGCGGTAGCCCTCGTAGAGGGCGGAGTCGACGATCAGGTGCGGCATGGTCGCCACGTCCCGGTGACCGGCCTCGTCCAGCGCCTGCCGCACGGCCCGGGTGGTACCCCGGGTCATCGCGGCAAGGCCGACGATGTCGGCGCCGGCCCCGGCCTGGATGACGGCCTGGGCGGCGGTCAGCGCGGCCGTCGTTTCCAGATTGATCCGGGCGCCGACGGTCAGGTGGCACTCGCCGGTGTCGGTGTGGCCGCACAGGCAGTTCTCCGTCATCACGGCCATGCCGGGCTCGGTGTCCTTGACGGCGCGGATGGCCCGCACCATCAGGCTGTCCGACGCGACGGCACCGGCGGCCCGCTCGTCGCGGCGCGGACTGTTGGCGAACACCTCCACCGAACGGATGCCGACGGCGGCCAAGTCCCCCACGGCCTGCGGGATCTCGGGGACGGTGATGGTCGACAGCCGAATAGCGCTTCACCCCACCAGGCAGCGCCGCTGCGGCTGCGTAGGAAGTCGGCCGGGCCGACTTCCTGTGCGCGGCGAGGCGATCCGCCGGGCGGGTCCGGCGGCCGATCAATGTCGTCGGGCGGGCCCGCCCGACGACAAGAGAAGGCGAGGGAAGCACCCCGCTTTCCGTCCCTTTCAGGAACCCGCAAGAGCAACGGCGGCCCCGGCCACGCATGGCCGGGGCCGCCGAAACCACCGCCGAGCAGCACTCGCTTCACCCCATCATCCGTCGCCGTTTCGGCCTGGCCGAAACGGCGACGGGCCCCTCCTGCACAGGAAGTCGGCGGGGCCGACTTCCTGTGCTTACGGGTGGGTTGCCCGGGTGCGGCAGTGGGTGAGGGCGTAGGTGATGCGGCGGTCGGAGGGGAGCGTGGTGGCGAGGAGTTCGCCGGCGGTGACGAGGGTGCTCCAGTAGAGGGTGGGGTCGCCGGTGCGGGGAAGGGGGTGGGCGGCGGTGAGGGAGAGGTAGGCGGTGGCGAGGTTGCCGGTGGTGAACCAGCGCTGGAGGCCGTGCCGGTGACCGGGGCGGAGGCTGCCGTGGGCGTCGACGGCGGTGAGGAGGTGGTCGACGACGGCGAGTTCGGTGTCGGTGAGGGACTTGGGGACGTCGAAGACGCCGAGGGCTTCGAGGAGTTCGCCGGTGTCGGTCTCGCTGGCGGGGTGGTGGTCGGCGAGGAGGGCGTCGTAGCACTCGGCCAGGCGGCGGGTGGTTTCGGCGTGGGGGATGTCGAGGGCGAGGCAGACGGCGCGCGCGACGGGCAGGGGCGGGTGGCCGAGGCGGGCGATGAGGGCGTAGGTGGCGGCGGGGGTGGCGCCACGGGAGAGGGTGTGCCGGGCGAGGGTTGCGAGGTGCATGGGGAGTCGGGCTTTCAGGCGGTGGCGGGGGCGATGTGGGCCCAGAGGAACTTGCCGATGCCGTACGGGCGGGAGGCGCAGCCCCAGCGCTCGGCCAGCTCGTTGACGAGGTAGAGGCCGCGCCCGTGCTCGTCGTCAGGCGCGGCGGTGCGGACCGAGGGGCGGCTGCTACCGGCGTCGTGTACCTCCAGTCGCAGCCGGGAGCCGGTGAGGGCGAAGCGGACTTCGATGTGGCAGTCGTCGGGTCCGTCGGAGTGCTGGACGGCGTTGGCGAAGAGTTCGCCGAGGAGCAGTTCGGCGGTGTCGCGGTAGCGGTCCCCGGAGGGCAGACCGGAGAGGTAGGCACGGATCAAGTACCGGGCCAGGGGCGCGGATTCGGCCCGGGAGGAGAGCCGGGCGACGAAAGCCCGGGGGCGACGGGAAGTGGGCATGAGGGAGCACCTTGGAAGCAAAGGAGAGGGGGTCATCCACGTCATCGTTGGTGATCTGCCAGCGATAGACAGTCAATTGCCCATGGCAGTAGCAGGTTCGCCACCGGGCGGTTGTCTGATCTGCTCGTGTCCCGGTTCGGGCGATCCGAGGGCGTAGGTCTGAAGCCGGCGCGCTCGCCGGTCGGGATGAACCCCGTTTTGCGGAGGACGTGACCGGAGGCGGGATTGTATGGGTGCCCGGCCCAGGTACTTCGTCGACTCCGCGCTGTAGATCCGGAGCAGGGCTTCCTCGTCGCCGGGGCCCAGCTCCCGCAGCTCGATCATCCGTCCACCGATTCGATGAGCTCGGCCAGTTCGGCGGCGG
Organism: Kitasatospora sp. NPDC001261; assembly: GCF_042896795.1. Taxonomy (NCBI): domain Bacteria; kingdom Bacillati; phylum Actinomycetota; class Actinomycetes; order Kitasatosporales; family Streptomycetaceae; genus Kitasatospora; species Kitasatospora sp. NPDC001261. The sequence continues at coordinate 330,392 of NZ_JBIAXP010000002.1, read as the reverse complement.
TGGGCCGCTCGTCGGGGGCGGCCAGCAGGACGCAGCGCAGCCGGGCCTGGAGGGCGGGCCAGGGCATCGCGGTGGACATCGGGATGGCCCGGTGGGCGATGGCCTTGCGGATCTCCTCCACGGGCGTGCCCTTGGGGAGGCCTGCGGTGTCGTAGTCCAGCGGCCACGTGCCGGTGGTGCAGGTCCACAGAGTTCCGGCGAGGGCGTAGACGTCGGCGGTCTGGGTCGTGGTGACGGGCTGGGGGCCGTTGATGATCCGGGCGGCCAGTTCGGGCGCGGTGAGGTGGATCATCGTGCCCTCGAACGTCGGCCACGGGGTGCTGTCGATCCTGCGGGACCAGGCGAAGTCAATGAGGCGCACCTTGTCTTCGCCGTGGATGCCGTGCGCGGGCTGAAGGTCGCCGTGCACCCACCCGTCGGCGTGGAGGTCCGCGACGGCGCGGCACAGTTCGACGGCGGCGGCGAGGGCTTCGTCCTTTCCGCCGTCGCCCTTGCGCACGGGGCGGAAGACCTGCCAGGTGGAGGGGCCGGTCAGCCAAGGGGTGACGTACCAGATGCCGTCGGCGAAGCGGCCGGCGGTCACGGTGTAGCCGGGGAGCTGGTCCAGCACGGAGGCTTCGCGGGCGGTGACCTCGGCGGCCCCGCCGGTGCCGAGCTTGATGCTCGCGGAGCCGCGCGGACCGCTGGCCTTCCACACCGCCGATCCCCGGCGGTTGCTGACCTCCGTCAGCTCGACCGGCCCACAGAAGGCCTCCGCCGCCCTCAGCGCTTCGCGGGCCTCGGCAAGGAACTCGCCCATTCTCGAACTGCCTTCCATTCACAAGGGATGTGCTCGAACACGTCGCGGCCGTCGTCGGCCGAGACCGCCAGCGCCGCCGCGAGGTCGGGGGTGGTCTCCAGGAATCGCGGGTCCAGCGGCCGTACGCCCGCCCGTACCGGGAGGAACGAGAAGGGCGGCGGCGGGATCCGCTGCCCGCGCTGGCCGGACTCGACGGCGCCTTGGGGGAACTTGCCGAACATGACCCCGACCGGGGCGTACAGGTGCTTCAACGCCCAGTGCGGCCAGGCCATCAGCTCGCGGTGGTCCGCGCCTTCGCAGTGCCCGCGCAGCACGACGTTCTCGCACGCGAGGAGACCGAGCGGCCCTGGAGCCAGCCGGTGGTGGCGTGTGCAGTGGCGCGCTGGATCGTGGTCATCTTGGCCTCTCGATGTCTGCTGCGCAGGAAGTCGGCCAGGCCGACTTCCTGCGCTTACGGGTGGGTTGCGCGGGTGCGGCAGTGGGTGATGGTGAGGGTTCCGGTGGTGAACCAGCGGGTGGGGCCGTGGTGGTGGCCGGAGCGGAGGCTGCCATGGGCGTAGGTGGCGGCGGGGGTGGTGCCACGGGAGAGGGTGTGCCGGGTGAGGGTCGTGAGGTGCATGGGGAGTCGGGCTTTCAGGCGGCGGCGGGGGCGATGTGGGCCCAGAGGAACTTGCCGATGCCGTACGGGCGGGAGGCGCAGCCCCAGCGTTCGGCCAGCTCGTTGACGAGGTAGAGGCCACGCCCGTGCTCGTCGTCAGGCGCGGCGGTGCGGACCGACGGGCGGCTGCTACCGGCGTCGTGTACCTCCAGCCGTAGCCGGGAGCCGGTGAGGGCGAAGCGGACTTCGATGTGGCAGTCGTCGGGTCCGTCGGAGTGCTGGACGGCGTTGGCGAACAGCTCGCCGAGGAGCAGTTCGGCGGTGTCGCGGTAGCGGTCCCCGGAGGGCAGCCCGGAGAGGTAGGCCTGGAGCAAGTACCGGGCCAGGGGAGTGGATTCGGCCCGAGAGGAGAGCCGGGCGACGAACATGCGAGGACGACGGGACGTGAACATGGGGGTACCTCGGAGGGGCGGGGCGGGAGCATGCGAAGGAAGTGCGACGTACGCCAGGCCTGCCGCCGATCGGGGGTTTGGACACCCGACCGGGGCGGGGCGTGCTGCAAGCGGGGAGAGAGCCGTCTCCGAACTCACGAGGCCCGGCGGGCCCGGGGGTCGGCGGTCGGGGCGAACTCTGCCCAGCCGGCCGCTGCGGTGGCCAGGGCGTTCCGTCGGAGGCGGTCCTCGGCGGATCTGCGCGGCCCGGGTGTCGGCGTCTGGGCAGGACACGAAGGGCGGGGTGCGGCGGCCATCGCGGGCTCCAAGGGATGCGGCAGTGGTGTGTGCGAGCCCGGACCCGACCGGGCTTGCACCCCGAGGCGTCGCTTCTCGGGGTGCTGAGCACCACGATGCCGCTGCTGGAAGGCCTTGAATTTCACCAGAAGTGAAAGATCGTCATATGCCCGTTCGGGTGATCCAGGTTGACAGCCGCAGACTCCGGCGGCTAGCGGAGCGTGACAGTGCGGTCACGGTCTCGCGGGCGAGCGGATGCCGGGATACCTGGTCGGGTGCGACCGCGTACGCGGCGTCGAGCTGGTCGAGTGCGGCCTCCGGTCGGGCCATCCATCGGTAGGCACGGGCCAGGTCGATGTGGTGGTGCCCGATCCTGGTCGGGGCCCATCCGGCGGGGAAGCGCAGCCCCTTCGCGGCGGCCACCGCCCGGTCGTGCTCGCCGGCCTCCACCAGGGTCATCACCCGGTGCACCCGCACGTTGGTGGGCCCGAAGTGCAGCGACAGGTCCGGCTGCTCGCCGGTCCGGGCGGCTACGTGTTCAGCCTCGTCCAGATGGTGCTGCATCAGGTCCTTCTGTCGGGCGCGGGCGGCGACCACGGCCGAGCCGAGGTGCAGTTGCCCGGTGGTGACCAGTGCGCTCGGAGTCTTGGCGTCGGTCCCCTCCAGGTGGCCGCGGCCGGACTCCTGGAGGCACCGGCAGGCCGCGAGGTCGCCGACGCGCAGGTAGGCGGTGACCCGCAGGTACTCGCGGGCGGCCCGTAGCGCGGGTGCCTGGTCGCCGGCCCGCTCCGCGGCCCAGTCCATCCGGGCCAGTGCGGTCGCGGACAGGTCGCTCAGCCCGATGGCGATCCCGACCGAGTGCCCGCACCGGTAGGCCTCCGCCAGCAGGCCCCACGCCTGCCGCTGCTGCTCACCGGTGAACTCGTGCGCGGCCGTGTGCAGTTCGACCAGCAGGCCCGGCAGCATCGCCACCATCGGCTTGTACTTCGCGGCCTGGGCCAGCGTGTTCACCTGTCGTACCGCTGCCCGAAGCGCGGGCAGGGCGCGAGGCCGAACGGCCTCCTGCGGCGGCAGGTCGTACAGATCGAGCACCGTACGGATCGGGCCCATCAGCGGGACCAACGGGTCATCTGCCGTCCCGTCGCTGTACGGGGGCGGTTGGAGGTCGCCGGGCTCAACTCCCAAAGCCCTGGCCACCGCTGCCACGAACTCCGGCGTCGCCGGCTTGTGCCCGGCCACCACCTTCGTGAGCAGGCTGTACGAGACGTGAGCACGATCAGCGAGTTGCCGATGGCTCAGGCCTCTCACATCTTCGTAGGCGGCGATGCGCTGGCCGGTGCTGATTCCGTCCGGAGGTGCCACGCTGGCCCCATCTCGTGAATTCCTTGAACCCTGCATAGGGGACCGTACCCTCGAACTCGCCTGGTCACAGATCATTCGGTCAAACAACGTTGACGTTGGTCGGCTGGTGCGCGGCCGGGTTCCATGAGATAGCTACTTCCGCCGGCCAGTCGACGGATACGGTGTCAGGACTGATCGACGTGGGGAGCCTCGGCGGCCCAGTCCGTCGCGGCGATGACCGAACGGATCAGGGTCCTGGACGACCAGTTGCGGACGTCCTCACCGGCGTCCGCCCGCAGGTACCGCGAACGGTACGGGAGGCCATGACATGAGCAGCGACGAACCGGGCGTGCCCGTGCAGGCCGCACCCGCTCCCACGGGTGAGGACTACTCGGGGGTCTGGGTCAGCCATTACGAGTTCTTCAGCAGCAGCCGGGAGAACACGTTCACCGGCCTGCACCACGTCGTCCTGTCCCAGAGCGGGAACCGGATCACCGGCCGGTCGCTCCCCGGTGCGTCGTCCAATCCCGACTCGCCGCTGTCGTTCGACCTCACCGTCGACCGGAACGTCGTGACGGGCTCGTGGGTGGAGCAGACCGCACAGGACGGCTACTACCAGGGGGCCAGGTACCACGGCGCCATTCAGCTGCTGGTCGACCCGACCGGGCGCCGCATGGCCGGCAAGTGGGTCGGCTTCGGCAAGGAGTTCGACGTCAACACCGGGCCCTGGGAGCTGCGCCTACTGGAGAAGTCCATGGCGGATGAGGTCTTGAGTCGCTACAGCGTGCCGCCGGAGGCGTAGCGCGCCTCACCACGCTGGTATGGCGAGCCCCTGTGTCGATTTGATGGTGACGGCCTTTCGCGGTGGCCCGTCGAGAGTCGGAGTCTGTGCACTACGGTCTGTGGGTAGGCGGTTACCGCAGCAGCCGATCCGGCAGCGAAGGGCAGTCATGACGGACGACAAGCAGGCGAGGGGCACCGCGAGCTACCTGTTCGAGGCGGGCATGCTCAAGCGGGCGAAGCGCCAGGGCTGGTGGATCGCCGGCGTCAAGGATCCCGAGTCGATCGCCGAGCACTCGTTTCGGACGGGTGTCATCGGCGCGGTGCTCGCGATGATGGAGGGTGCCGACCCGGCCAAGGTCGCCCTGCTGTGCCTGTTCCACGACACCCAGGAGACCCGGGTCAGCGATATCCCGCACATCAGTCGGCGCTACCTCACCGCCGCGTCGAACGAGCGGGTGACCGCCGACCAGGTCAGCGCCGCTCACCCGGCCGTCGTTGCCGGACTCCAGGCCCTCGTGGAGGAGTACGAGAACGCCGAGAACCTGGAAGTCACCGTCGCCCACGACGCGGACAAGCTGGAGTGCCTGATCCAGGCCGTGGAGTACCGCGAGCAGGGCTACCGGAATGTGCAGCCGTGGATCGACAGCAGCCTCGGCAGCCTCAAGACCGAATCGGCCCACGCCCTCGCCGAAGCCGCGCTGACCATGACGTCCCTGGAGTGGCAGAAGGTCTACCTCGCGTGACGCCACCGACACTCGTCTTCGACCGCTTCTCGGCGCTTGACAGTGCCATCTGACAAAGGAGTTACGCATGTCGACTGATGGGCGGATCTTCCGCGAAGCTTGGATCGCGGGCGTGTCGAAGCACTACCCGGGTGAGCCGAAGGCGGGCTATGTCGCCCCGTGGGAGGAGACTCCCGAGTGGGAGCGGGAGTGCGCCGCTGCCGTGTTCGGCCAGGTCCGGGACTTCATCAGTGTGAGCGGCGGCAACACGTCCAAGCTCTCCCGGGAGCAGAAGGGCCGCTTCGTCGCGACGTGCTGGATCGCTCAGATCCACAAGCACATCGAGAACCCGAAGCCGGGCTATGTCGCCGACTGGGTCGACCTGCCGTCGTGGCAGCAGGAGACCGATGCGGACATCTTCGAAGCGATCGAACGCGCCCATTCCTGAACACCGTGCTCGGCGTGGGAAGTCGGCCCCGCCGACTTCCCACGCAGAAGGTAGGGGCGTGCGTGATGTGGGGGCTTGGGCTTCACGCTCGAACGGTTCGCACTCTTCGTAGTCGCTGTGCTACTTTCCGCATCATCAACAGAACATAGGAGACCCCGGCGGTGCTGTAACACCCCGGGGTCTGGCACCAGGAGCAAGGACTCCAGATGCGGATTCATCGTAGCGTTCATTCGCGCGCGTTCAGCGTGCTTCCAAACGGCCTGTTGCAGGACCGGCGGCTCAGCTATACCGCTCGTGGCCTCCTCGCCGACCTGCTCTCCCGCCCCGACGGGTGGCGGGAGGACGGGCGGCAGATGGCGGACAGCAGTCCGCAGGGGCGGGGCGCCGTCCGGCGGGCCCTCAAGGAGCTGAAGGACGCCGGGTACTACCGGGTCGACAGGGTCCGGATGGCCGACGGGACGGTCCGGTCCGAGGCCCACGTCTTCGACACCCCGCAGTCGGCACCGGCTGTCCCCCGCCCGGCCTCCGGTGGAGGGAGTTCCGGCCGCGCTGTCACCCCTCCCGTAAAGGACCCGGGGCAAGAACCCACCCTCCCGGATGAACGGACGCGGGCCGCCGTGGCCACCCTGTTCCGGGTGATCCGGCCCGAACCCCGCCTGCGCCTCGGCGAGGCCGAGGCCCGCGCGCTGGCACCACTCGTCACGCAGTGGCTGGAACGGGGCTGCGACGAAGCCGAGTTGGCCCACGCCCTGCTCCCCGGACTGCCGCAGCCAGTGCACTCCCCGGTGGCGATCCTCCGGGACCGCCTGCAACGGAAGCTGCCACCGGAACGCCCTGAAATCCCACCGGCCTCGTACGCCGAGTGCGGTCGCTGCCACGACCCGGTGCCCCGCCAAGGCATTTGCCGTGCCTGCGCGGGCTTGGGCACGAGAACCGTCGCCGTCGGCACCGGGGCCGGGGCCACCCCCGGAGGCGTCGCCCGCGCCCGCGCCGCTCTGCGCGGGTGGCCCGGGCGGCCGGTCGCCGCGAACTCCTAGCTGGCGAAGCCGCCTTCGGGGCGGATGATCTCCAGGTTGGTGCCGTCCGGGTCGTTGAAGTAGGCGACCCGGGTGCCGAGCGCGGCGTCCGGGGTGACCTCGCCCTCGATGAAGGTGTAGTCGTCGCCGAGGAAGTCGTAGCCGGCGTCCTTCATCCGCGTGTACACGGCGTCGAAGTCGTCGACCCGCAGGCAGAGGTGCATCGAGCCGGGCCGGTTGGCCACGCCGCCGGTCCGCTCGCCGACCGGCTCCTGGAACTGGATGAGGTCGATGCCGAGGCTGTTGTCCAGGTTGATCGTGGCGTAGCGCAGCTTCGCCACGGGCAGGCCCTGCGACTTCCCGAACGGCACGCTGTGCATGGTGCCCTGTGCGACGGGCTCCCGCCCGGTGAGGGCCGTGTAGAAGGCGATCGACGCGTCCAGGTCGGAGACCGAGATGCCGACGTGGGCGGCGAGGGTGAGGTTGATCGGGGTGCTGGAAACGGCCATGGTCGTCCCTCTCGTTCGCGCCCCGTGGCCCCCGGTTTCGGGGTGGGCGGCGCGGGGCGGAGTGCTGGAGAAACCGGTCCGCTCACCATTGTCCCGGTGCCCGCCGACCGCGCACCTCAGGGCGGCGGTCGGGGTTCAGGGGCCGGCCAGGGCGGCGTCGACCGCCGCTTCGGCGTGCAGCCGGGTGGTGGGGAAGACGGGGACCGGGCTGTCCTCCGGTCGGACGAGCAGTTCGATCTCGGTGCAGCCGAGGACGATCCCTTCCGCGCCCCCGGCCACCAGTTCTCCGATCACCCGCCGGTAGGCCGCCCGGGACTCCTCGCGGACCAGTCCGACGCACAGTTCCTCGTAGATCACCCGGTGGACCAGGGCGCGCGAGTCGGCTTGCGGCACCTGGACGTCCAGGCCGCCCGCCGCCAACCGGCCGCGGTAGAAGTCCTGTTCCATGGTGAAGGCCGTCCCGAGCAGCCCGACCCGCCGCAGGCCCGCTGCCCGGACGGCCGCCGCCGTGGTGTCGGCCAGGTGCAGCAGGGGGACGGAGACCGCCGCCGCGACCTGGTCGGCGACCTTGTGCATGGTGTTGGTGCAGATCAGCAGCAGGTCGGCGCCGGCCGCCTCCAGTGACCGGGCCGCGTCGGCGAGGACCTGGCCGGCCTCCTCCCACCGGCCGGCCGTCTGCAGTCGCTCGATCTGCGCGAAGTCGACGGAGTAGAGCACGAGTCGGGCGGAGTGCAGTCCGCCGAGGCGCTCGCGGGTGAGTCGGTTCAGCAGGCGGTAGTACTCGGCGGTGGATTCCCAGCTCATGCCGCCGATCAGGCCGATGGTCTTCATGGGGCCATTTATAAGTCGGAATCGAAATACAAGGCAAGTGCATAAGTAAATCTTTGATCAGCTCTCCCGGGGCACCCGGTGCTGCCACTCCCGGGCGAACACCTCCGATCCGCCCTCCAGCGCCCGCAGTTGGACGATGCTGAGGAAGTGCCCGGCGTCGCAGCGCAGTTGGGTACGGGTCTGGACGGTGACGTCCCAGCCGATGTCGGGGCGCTCCAGGCGGACGGTGTGGTCGGTGCGGGCCTGGGCGCTGAGCGGGGCGCCGGTGAGCACGCGGTAGGCGGTGACGGTGTGTTCGTCGCGGACCAGGCCGTCGGGGTGGGTGCGGGTGCCGTCGGTGGCGGGGGAGAACTCGGCGCGCCACTCGTGGCGGCCGATGTCGTGCACGGTGAGGTGCTCGGGCCGGGCGGTGAGCGGTTCGGTGAGGTGGACGGCGAGCGGTTCGGGCAGTATCGGGGGTTCGAAGGTGACGGGCCGGGTGCCGACGTCGGCGGCGAGGTGGCGCACCGGCAGGCTGAGGGTGGAGCGTGACGGGTCGACGCCGTACCCGGTGTCCTCGGCCGGGGGCCACACCCAGGGCCAGTAGACGGAGGAGAGGGCGAGCCGCAGCCGGTGCCCGGCCGGGATGGTCGAGGCGCAGGCCGCGAGTTCGACCTCGGCGTCCGGGCCCCCGGCGGCGAGGACGCCCCGGGTGACCAGGTCCGAGGTGCCGTCCGGGCCGACCGCGCACAGCCGGACGGCCACCTGGGCGGGCGCGTCGTCCTCGCGCAGCCGCAGCCGTACGGTCGGGGTGCCGAGCAGTTCGACCGGTTCGGGCAGCGGCTGGGAGTCGAAGCAGACCGAGCGGCCGTCCTCCTCCCGCTGGTCGGGCGGCTGGTCGGCGGGGCGGCCGTGCGGGACGTAGGCGCCGGCGTTGAGGCCGGTGTGCTGCGGGGAGCGGACCCGGACGTACCGCTCGTCGGAGGCGGTGCCGGCGGTGCGCAGCGGTCCGTCCAGGCCGTAGTGGATCGCGCGGACGTCGGGGGAGGGCCAGGCCTCGTCGCCGGTCCAGCGGGTGGTGAGCCAGCTGCGCAGGGCGGGTTCCTGGAGGGCGTCGGTGTCGACGCCGCGCAGCCAGTGGTCCCACCAGCGCAGGGTGTCGGGCAGGGCGGCCTCGGGCAGGCCGTGCGGCCAGGGGCCGATCAGGGCGCGCGCGGTGGGGGACTCGGCGAGCAGCCGCAGCACGAAGGAGCAGGACGGGTCGCCCCAGCCGGCCACCGCGAGGGTGGGCACGGACACCGGGACGGTGCTCTCGCCGGCCGCGAGCCAGTCGTCGACGGGCGGGTTCAGGGACTCCAGCCGGGCCAGCCAGGCGGCCCGCCAGGCATCGCCGACGTACCGCGGGTCGGGCGGCAGGGCGGCGTCGGCGACCAGGGCGGTGAGCCGGGTCTGCAGGTCGGCGGCGAGTACGGCGCCGCCGGTCCGGTGCCCGCCCTCGGGGCAGGCGGTGACCACGGCGCCGACGGTCTCGGGGGTCCGGGCGGCGAGCCGCAGCGCGGTGGTGCCGGCCGTGCCGACGCCGAGCAGGCCGAGCCGTCCGTTGCACCAGGGGCGGCGGGCGAGCCAGTGGACCACGGCGGCGCCGTCGGCCAGCTCCTGGTCGCCGCCGGGTTCGCCGGGGACGCCCTCGGAGTTGCCGTGCCCGCGGGTGTCGACCCGGACGGCGGTGTAGCCGTGGCCCGCGTACCAGGGGTGGCGGCGGGCGTCCTCGGCGGCGGTCCGGTCGGTGAGGCGGCCGCCGGAGTACTCCAGCAGGGCGGGGCCGGGCTCGTCGCCGACCGGCCGCCACAGCCGGGCGGCCAGCCGCGTGCCGTCGGGCAGCGGGACGCGCAGGTCCTCGCGGGTGGTGTGGAAGGGGTAGGACGGCATCGGCCGCTCCTGTCGGTCCCGGGCCGGTGGAGCACCGGCGGGCCCGCGGCGCGTACGGACGGGGTGCCGCTCCGTACGAGCGCGCCGCGGGCGTCGGTACTCCGACAGTAGGGGAGGCAGCGGCCCTTTTCCTGGCGAGCAGCCCTGGCGGGGGCACCCCGGGGCCGAGCCGCCCCGACCCGGGGCGCGGCCGGTCAGGCCTTGCTGAGCCAGGCGGTGGCGTTGAGGGCGAGGGCGGCGTCGGTGCCCGCCGGGTCGTCCCAGCCGTTGTACAGGGTGTTGCCGGACTGGCCGGTGCCGTCGTCGATCGGGGAGCTGTCGCCCCAGACCGCGACCCGGCCGGAGCCGAAGGTGCTGGTGACGAAGAAGGCGCCGGTGTTGCCGCTGTAGCCGGTCCGGTAGACCAGGCCCTTGACGTTCGGGTTGTCGGCGGGCTTGAGGGTGAAGGTGGTGCCGTTGCGCAGGATCGAGCCGGTGACGGTGCCGAAGGGGCCGTGCAGCACCGGGTCGGTCGCGTCGTTGACCGCGCGCGGGTTGTCGGTGGTGATGTTGAGCAGGTCGACCGAGAAGCCGAAGGGGTCGTTGTTGTTCACCCCGTTGCTGGTCAGCAGGTCGTTGATGATCTTCGGGGAGTCCCAGCCGTCGTTGTTGCGGTCGCTGTTGACGTGGTCGGAGACCAGGAAGAGCCCGCCGCCGTTCTGGACGAACTTCATGATCGCGGTCTTCTCGCTCGCGCTGAACCGGATGTTGGGCTCCGGGATCACGAAGGTGTCGAAGTTGGCGAGGTCGAGCGCGGCGCCGGTGCCGTAGCTGATGGTGGAGCCGGCCGGGAGGGTCTTCAGGCTGTACTGGCCGGTCTTCTGGAGGGCGACGCCCCAGGCGGAGAGGGCGCCGGTCCAGCTCTTCTCGGTGGTGGGGTTGGCGTTCTGGGCCAGCGGGTCGGGCTGGCTGGTGCTGATGATCCAGTCGGCGTTGCCCGCGGTCTCGGCCTTGCTGTTGTCGAACAGCACCCGGTGCGGGGTGGCGCCGGCTCGGGTGGTGGGGGCGGTGGGGCCCGGTGCGGCGGTGGCGACGGGGGTGGTGAGACCGGCCGCGAGCAGCGCCGCACCGGGCAGGGCCGCGGCGGTTCGAATACGGATCGTCATGAGCCGTTCCTCCGTGGGGAGTTGAGGGGTCGGCGCGCAGGTTTTCGCGCGTAGAACGGGAGTATCCGCGCGTAGAGCGCACGGTGAAAGCCCTGGGAGGTTACGAAGCCTTGTACGGGTGGTGACGATCTCCGGGGGTCGATCGGAAGTCGGGGGAAGCCGGGGGGAAGCGGTGTGAAAGCGGGGCGGAAACGGTGCGGAAGCGGGGGGAGACGAATCCGTAATTGCGCATGACTTGCAACTGCGCGCGTCAAGGCGGAAAGATGGCCCAGCTTCGACCGCCCGACCGAAAGGACACGACGATGACCGCCCCCCGCTGGCGCGACCGGCTCACCCGTGAGGAGTGGATCCGCCTGGCCGGAATGGGCGGATTCATCCTCGCGCTGCACGTCGTCGGCTGGTTCACCCTGCTCGCGCTGGTCGAGCCCGAGCACTACACCGTCGGCGGCCAGGTGTTCGGCGCGGGCATGGGCCTGACCGCCTACACCCTCGGCATGCGGCACGCCTTCGACGCCGACCACATCGCCGCCATCGACAACACCACCCGCAAGCTGATGGGCCAGGGCAAGCGGCCGCTGTCGGTCGGCTTCTGGTTCTCGCTCGGGCACTCCTCGATCGTCTTCGGCCTCTGCGCGCTGCTGGCCTTCGGCATCCGCTCGCTGGCCGGCCAGGTGGAGTCCGACGACTCGACGCTGCACGAGATGACCGGCCTGATCGGCGTCACCGTCTCCGGCACCTTCCTGCTGCTGCTCGGCCTGATCAACCTGGGCGCCTTCAACGGCATCCTCAAGGTCTTCCGCCGGATGCGCCTGGGCGACTACGACGAGGCGGAGCTGGAGCGCCAGCTGGAGCGGCGCGGGCTGATGAACCGCATCCTCGGCAGGGTCACCAGGGCCGTCACCAAGCCCTGGCACATGTATCCGGTGGGCCTGCTGTTCGGCCTGGGCTTCGACACCGCCACCGAGGTGTCCCTGCTGGTGCTGGCGGGCGGCGCGGCGGCCTTCTCGCTGCCCTGGTACGCGCTGCTCACCCTGCCGATCCTGTTCGCGGCCGGGATGAGCCTGCTGGACACCATCGACGGCTCGTTCATGAACTTCGCGTACGAGTGGGCCTTCTCCAAGCCGGTCCGCAAGATCTACTACAACCTGACCGTCACCGGGCTGTCGGTGCTCGTCGCGCTGGTGATCGGCTCGATCGAGCTGATCGGCCTGCTCGGCGAGAAGCTGGACATCACCAGCGGCCCGATCGCCTGGATCGGCGGGCTGGACCTCAACTTCGTCGGTTACGCGATCGTCGGACTGTTCGTGCTCACCTGGGCCGCGGCGATCGCCTACTGGAAGCTCGGCAACGTCGAGGAGAAGTGGTCGGCCGGGCTGGCCGCCGCCTCGGCCACCGGCTCCGGCTCGGCCTCCGGCTCCGCCTCCGCGAAGTCCGAGTAGCGCGCGCACGAGAACCGAGGGGCCGGTGACCGGGGTCTGGTCACCGGCCCCTCGGGGCTTTTCCGACGGCACCGTTCCCCGCGCCGCCCCGCCGCTACTTCAGCGCGGCGAGCACCGCCTGCGCCATCACCTGCTCGCCGGTCGCGTTCGGGTGGAACGGCACGGCGGGCGAGCCGGGCAGCGCGCCCTCGATCCAGCGGTCGTCCGAGCAGACGTCGTGCCCGAGGGTCGGCGTCGCGGTGTCCACGTAGGTCGCGCCGTTCGCGGCCGCGGTGGACTTCAGGGCGGCGTTCAGCTTGTCGAGCACCCCGTGCATGTACTCGACGTCGCCCGGGGTGACGGGCTGGCGCAGCACGCAGGTCGAGCCGTCGGCGGGCAGTACGGACGGGTAGCCGACCAGCAGCACCCGGGCCCCGGGCGCCTTGGTGTGGATGCGCTTGAGGGTGTCGGTCAGCTGCGGGGTGATGGTGGTGCGGATCCGCTCGGCGAGGTCGTCGGTGCCGTACTGCCAGGACATGGTGCTCCAGTCCCAGTGGCCGTGGTGGTAGACGTCCTTGCAGGGCGTGCCGAACGGGTTGACGACGGCGCCGGCGATGCAGGTGGCGACCAGTTCGCCGAGGCCGAGGTCGCTGGCCGCGAGGTCGTTGCCGCCGATCCCCAGGGTGACCAGGTCGGTGTCGGCGGTCACCGCGTCCAGCTGCGGGTCGTTGACCCGGATGAAGGCGTCGTACTGGGGCTGCGTCATCGCCTTGATCTTGGCCGCGGCACAGGTGACGTCGGTGTACCGGCCGGCCTTGAGGGCGCCGGCGACCAGGTGGCCGTAGTTGCGGTCGGAGCGCAGGCACAGGCCGGCCGACTGGCCCGGCACTCCGGCGCCGGCGGCGTAGGAGTCGCCGAGCGCCACGTAGTGCCCGGGCGCCTGGGTGGCGGCTTGGGCGGTGGTGGAGGTGAGCGCGAGCGCGGCGCCGAGGGCGACGGCGGCGAGGGTGGTGGAATTCCGGAGGTGCCGGGATTTCCGGGCAGGACGGAGCACGGTTCCTCCTGGGGGAGAGAAACGACGGGTGGGGGTTCGTGCGGAGCCGGACTACGGCTACTCGCAGGTAAGTTACTGCCGTGTTTCCCGGACGTCCATGGTTCGCGCGGAAATCGCCGACATTCCGTCAGATGTGGTCGAACGGTGTCGAACGGCATTTCGCATTTCGCTCCACCGGGTATCGCTCGGCAATCGCGCGGGTATCGCCCGGCCGTCGACGGCAATTCCGAAACGGCGTGGAGCGGAATTCACGCCGGCGGTTGTTACCCGCCGGTTGACCGGACGTCACCGCAGGCCGCAGTATCGGGCGCACAGCGACGGCGCGTCCCGGGCGCGCCGCCACCGCGAGCCGCCACGGAGGACTGCGCATGGCCCTGGACGCCGACGTCATCGTCATCGGGGCGGGCCTCGCGGGCCTCGCCGCCACCGCCGAACTCGCCGACGCCGGACGGAAGGTGATCCTGCTCGACCAGGAGCCCGCGGCCTCCCTCGGCGGCCAGGCGCACTGGTCCTTCGGCGGGCTCTTCCTGGTCGACTCGCCCGAGCAGCGCCGGATGCGGATCCACGACTCGCACGCCCTCGCCCGGCAGGACTGGTTCGGCACGGCCGGCTTCGACCGCCCCGAGGACGCCTGGCCGCGCCGCTGGGCCGAGGCGTACGTGGACTTCGCGGCGGGCGAGAAGCGCTCCTGGCTGCACGGCATGGGCGTGCGGTTCTTCCCGGTGGTCGGCTGGGCCGAGCGCGGCGGTCAACTCGCCGACGGGCCGGGCAACTCGGTGCCGCGCTTCCACATCACCTGGGGCACCGGACCGGGACTGCTCGCTCCCTTCGTCCGGCGGGTCCGCGCGGCCGCCGCCCGCGGCCTGGTGGACCTGCGCTTCCGGCACCGGGTCACCGGGCTGTCCGCCACCGCGGGCGCCGTCGACACCGTCACCGGCGAGGTGCTGGTGCCCAGCCCGGCGGGCCGGGGCGAGGCCAGCTCGCGCGAGGCGGCCGGCGGCTTCGAACTGCGCGCCCAGGCCGTGATCGTCACCTCCGGCGGCATCGGCGGCAACCACGACCTGGTCCGCAAGGCCTGGCCGGCCCGGCTCGGCACCCCGCCCGCCAGGCTGCTCTCCGGGGTGCCCGCGCACGTGGACGGACTGATGCTGGACGTCGTCGGCCGGGCCGGCGGCAGCCTGATCAACGGCGACCGGATGTGGCACTACACCGAGGGCATCGAGAACTGGGACCCGATCTGGGCCCGGCACGGCATCCGCATCCTGCCCGGCCCGTCCTCGCTCTGGCTGGACGCCCGCGGCCGGCGGCTGCCCGTCCCGCTGTTCCCCGGCTTCGACACCCTCGGAACGCTCGAACACATCATGACCACCGGGTACGAGTACACCTGGTTCGTGCTCAACCAGCGCATCGTCGAGAAGGAGTTCACCCTCTCCGGCTCCGAGCAGAACCCCGACCTGACCGGGAAGTCGGTGCGCGGCGTGCTCGGACGCGCGCTGCCCGGCGCCCCCGGCCCGGTCCAGGGACACCTGCGGCACGGACGGGACTTCGTGGTCGCCGGGAACCTCGCCGACCTCGCCCGGGGCATGAACGCCAGGACCGCCGAGCCGCTGATCGACCCGGACGAACTGCGCCGCACCGTCGAGGACCGCGACCGGCAGCTGGCCAACCCCTTCGCCAAGGACCTCCAGGTCACCGCCATCCACGGCGCCCGCCGCCACCTCGGCGACCGGCTCATCCGCACCGCCGCCCCGCACCGCATCCTCGACCCGGGCGCCGCCCCGCTGATCGCCGTCCGGCTGAACATCCTGACCCGCAAGTCGCTGGGCGGCCTGGAGACCGACCTCTCCTCCCGGGTGCTGCGCCCCGACGGCGAGGTGCTGCCCGGGGTGTACGCGGCCGGCGAGGCCGCCGGGTTCGGCGGCGGGGGTGTGCACGGGTACCGCTCGCTGGAGGGCACCTTCCTGGGCGGCTGCCTGTTCTCGGGCCGCACGGCGGGCCGGGCGGCGGCGCAGGCGGTCGGGTAGCGGCGCCCCCCGGCCCCTGCTACCGGGCCTGCGGCATGTCCCTCAGCCGGACAGGGGAGGGCCCCGGCGGTCGGAAGGCGGTACCGGACCGGCCCCTGGGGGAGGACACTGGTAGCGGTCCCGCCCGCACGAGACGTTCGGAGGAACGGTGAGCGCAGCACCCCTGCACGGTCACCACGACAGCCGCCAGCCCGTCCCCCGCACCCAGGACGGCGTGGCCGCGGCCCTGCCGCCCGCGCAGCGCATGGAGTTCTACCGGGAGATGGGCGAAGCCGACATCGAGACGATCGGCGGCGTACTGAAGCGGTGGTGGCTGCGGGCGGAGCTGTACCGCGACCCGGAGGGCGACCGGATCCACGCCGCCGTCCAGGCCGGCACCGCTCCCGGCACCTCCGCTTCCGCGGTCCTGCGCCGGCTCGGGGCCCGGTGAGCGGCTACGACGAGTTCCCGGACGACGACGACCCGATCACCGTCTCCCCGGCCGTGGAGGAGTTCCTCGGCGACCCTGGCACGCCGGCCGACGTGTTCTCGGCGGTGGTGGCCTTCCTGGTCGACCTGCGGGAGGATCCGTTCCCCCGCCTGAGCATGCCGGTGCCCGGCCGGCCCGGGATGCACTCGGCCCCGCTGCGCCGGGACCTCGGGCTGGTGGAGTACGCGGTGAACGAGGACGCGGACCCGCCCCGGGTCTACGTCTCCCGTGTCCTGCGAGCGGACTGACCGGCCCGCCGTCGGCGAGACCGAGGGCCGGCCGGTCGGGAACCGGCGGTCAGGGCCTGGCTGCGTAGTGCTGGTCGACCGGGCGCCGACGGGTGGCGACGGCGTCAGAAGGTGGCCGGCGGCTCCAGCCCCAGCGGCCGGGCGGCCCGGCCGCGGACGGCGAAGACGATCGCCGCGATCAGGCCGATGACGGCCAGCAGCAGCCCGAGCGCGGCCACGACGAGCGCGCCGGCGAGCTTGCCGGGCAGGGCCTCGGAGTCGGCGCCGCTGTGCCACACCACCCGCTCGCCGACCTTGGCGAGGTCGACGGTGCCCTGCTGGTCGGCCAGGTTGATCCGGGAGTCGAAGGCGTCGCCGCGGACGTCCCCCATCAGGAAGGCCCGGCCCGGCGGGACGGTGACGTCGAAGTCGAGGTAGCAGGTGTGGACCTGCCGGGCCGGCGGCTCGTCGACCGGCTTCCCGTTGAGGCTGAACTGCCCGTTCACGCAGGCGATGCGGTCGCCGCCCAGGGCCATGGCCCGCTGGATGACGATGCCCTGCAGCGTCCAGGGGGAGTCGACGGCGTAGACCTCGCCGTGGCGCACGTCCGCGGGCTGGACCCGTTCGGTCCAGAGCCCGGTGCCCGACCGCAGCTCCGGCGACATCGTGTCGCCCGTCATGCGGTGGTAGCCGTAGCCGGAGCCGACCACGGCGAACCCGAGCACGGCGCACAGGACCCCGACCACCCCCACGGCCACCGATATCCATGTACCGCGGCGGCCCCTTCGCTTCGGCATCAGGCCGTCCTCCCCTTGTTGTTCGTGAGTCGTGTGGTGGCCCGTGGGCCGTGCGCATCCTAAGGGTCTGGGATGCCCGCTGGCCTGCGGGTACAGTGCGGGGGCCGGTGCGGAGCGCGCCGCCGACCACGAGGGGGAGCAGAGCCGATGAGCCGCCGAGAGCGCGACGGTGCCCGGGACCGCAAGCGGGGCGCCGGTGCCCCCGTGACCGTGACGGTCTGCCGGGGCTGCTGCTGTGGCACCGAGGCCAAGCACCCCGGGGTGGACCACGCGGGCCAGTACGAGCGGCTGCGGACGGCGGTGGGTTCGGCGGGCCGGGTCCGGGCGGTCAAGTGCCTGGACGTGTGCACCCAGTCGAACGTGGTGGTGGTCGGCCCCTCGGCGGAGGGCCGGGCGGCGGGCGGCCGGCCGGTCTGGCTGGGCTTCGTGCTGATGGACGACATGATCGACGAGATCGGCGCCTGGGTGCGCGCGGGCGGCCCGGGCCTGGCCGATCCGCCGGGGCTGCTGGACCTCCAGCTGATCTCGGTGTCCCGGCGGGTCCGCGAGGGCCTGCCGGAGTGAGGACGGGTCTGCCGGAGTGAGGTCGGGCCCCGGCTGAGGTCAGCCGTTGGTCCTACAGGATGATCGTCGGATCATGTCTACCCGGGCCGAACCCGGGTCGGCCCGGGTGCCTTCACCACTACCATGACCGGTGGTGTCGGGCCCTTCCGGACGGCGCCGAGCCGTTTCCGCGCGAGGGAGGAAGCCGATGACGACGGTCTGCCGCATCTGCGCGGGCACCGGCCGGACCGCCGGCCTCAGCTGCCGGACCTGCCAGGGCACCGGCACCACCGAGGTGGGCGGCGGGGGCGGCAACTGCTTCCTCTGCGACGGCACCGGCGTGTACGTGCGCTACCGGGTCGACGCGACCGGCGCCAAGCACGCCTACCGGGACGAGATCTGCCGCACCTGCGACGGCACCGGCAACCGGACCGCCACCCAGTGGGACGAGCGCTCCGGCTGACCAGGCCCGAACGCTGTCCGCGCTTCCGCCGACGCCCGCTCAGGCCACGGGGCGGATGGGGGCCATGATGCGGCGTCGGAACGGTGCGGACACGGCCTTTGCCAAACCATGGTCGAACATTGGTGTTCGAATGGGCGGTACGCTGCGACCCGTTCACCCGGCGTCCGTGCGCGATCAACGCGCCGCTGGAAGAGTCCCGCGCATGGATATCCCCAACATGGGCGTGCCGGCCAAGCTTGCCGACCGCATGAGCATGGCCGAGCAGCACGAGTACCTGCGGGCCCGCTTCTCCCGCCGCCGGATGCTGCGCGCCGGTGCCGTGACCGTGGGCGCCGTCGCCGTCGGTGGCGCGCTGGGCAGCGGCACGGCCTTCGCCGCCCCGGCCGGCCCGCAGCTGCTGACCGGTGGCACGACCAGTGGCATCGACGGCTCGCTGGTCGCGCCGATCGGCCGTCACCTCCAGTTCGGCCCGGAGCCGGACACCCAGTTCCGCATCTCCTGGCAGGTCCCGGCCCCGGTCAAGAAGCCGTTCCTGCGCTTCGGCAAGACCCCGTGGGAGCTGAGCCACAAGGTCCAGGCCGAGGTCCGCGCCCTGCACACCCCGGCGCTGACCCCGAACAGCCAGCCGGTGGACCAGTACTACCTGCACGTGGCGCTGGAGGACCTGCGCCCCGACACCACCTACTACTACGGTGTCGGCCACGAGGGCTTCGACCCGGCCGCGCAGCAGCAGATCTCCACCCTGCACACCTTCCGCACCGCGCCGTCCCGCGACCACCGCTGGGGCAAGGTGTACGAGCCGTTCACCTTCACCGCCTTCGGCGACCAGGGCGTCAGCGCGCACGCGGCCGGCAACGACCACATCATCAAGGCGCAGAACCCGGCCTTCCACCTGCACGCCGGCGACATCTGCTACGCCGACCCGGCCGGTTCCGGCACCGACCCGGACAAGTCCGTCTTCAACGCGAAGACCTGGGACGACTTCCTGGTGCAGACCGAGACGGTCGCCGCCGAGATCCCGTGGATGGTCGCGTACGGCAACCACGACATCGAGGCCTGGTACTCGCCGAACGGCTACGGCGGCGAGAACGCCCGCTTCTTCCTGCCGAACAACGGCCCGGACCCGCGCCAGGTGCCCGGCGTCTACACCTTCCGCTACAAGAACGTCGGCGTCATCTCGCTGGACGCCAACGACGTCTCCTACGAGATCCCGGCCAACCTGGGCATCTCGGCGAACAAGCAGACCAAGTGGCTGGAGCGCACCCTCAAGGACCTGCGCAACGACGAGACCATCGACTTCGTCGTGGTCTTCTTCCACCACTGCGCCTTCTCCACCACCGTCGCGCACGCCTCCGAGGGCGGTGTCCGCGAGGCCTGGGTGCCGCTGTTCGAGAAGTACCGGGTGGACCTGGTCATCAACGGCCACAACCACATCTACGAGCGCACCGACGCGATCCTCGGCAACAAGGTCTCGAAGCAGGTGCCGAGCGGCGCCACCATCGAGCCGGCCAAGGACGGCGTGGTCTACGTCACCGCGGGCGCGGCCGGCCGCAGCCTGTACAAGTTCGACGTGCCGGACACCTACGAGGGGCACGAGAACCACCAGGACGAGGTCAAGACCTACTACTGGAGCAAGGGCAAGGTGAAGACCCCCGAGACCATCCAGTGGTCGCGGGTGCGCTACACCGGCTACTCCTTCATCAAGGTCGACGTCACCCCGAAGCACCTGGGCCAGAAGTCGGTCATGAAGGTCACCGCGCTGGCCGAGGACGGCACGCAGATCGACAACTACACGATCCTGCGCACGGTCGGCGAGGGCTGGGACTCGGACCGGGACGACGACGGCCAGGGCGGCGGTTGGGGCTGGTAGTCCCCGCCGGTCGCGACGGTGCCCCGGCGAGGGTGACGGGGCCCGGCGGTCGTGACGGTGCCCCGGTGTCGGACGTGGGTCCGACACCGGGGCACCGGTGCGTTCAGCGCCGGGGGCCGTACATGATGACGGCGACCCCGGCCAGGCAGATCAGCGCGCCCAGCACGTCGTAGCGGGTCGGCCGGAAGCCGTCCACGGCCATGCCCCACAGCAGCGAGCCGGCCACGAACACCCCGCCGTACGCGGCCAGCACCCGGCCGAAGTGGCTGTCCGGCTGCAGGGCCGCGACGAAGCCGTACGCGCCGAGCACCACCACGCCCACCCCGGCCAGCCACCACGGCCGTTGCTCGCGCACGCTCTGCCAGACCAGCCAGCAGCCGCCGATCTCGGCGAGGGCGGCGAGGACGAACAGGGCGATGGAGCGCAGGACGGTCACGACCCAGAGCCTAGGCGGTCAGCTCTGCCGGTACGTCGCGAGGAAGCGCCCGATCCGGTTGATGGCCGTCTCCAGGTCGTCGGCCCGGGGCAGGGTGACGAAGCGGAAGTGGTCCGGGCGGGGCCAGTTGAAGCCGGTGCCCTGGACGACGTGGATCTTCTCGCGCAGCAGCAGGTCCAGCACGAACCGCTCGTCGTCGACGATCCGGTGCACCGCCGGGTCCAGCCTGGCGAAGGCGTACAGCGCGCCCTTGGGCTTGACGCAGCTGACGCCGGGGATCTCGTTGAGCGCCTTGACCGCGATGTCGCGCTGCTCGGTGAGCCGGCCGCCGGGCAGCACCAGGTCGTTGATGGACTGGTGGCCGCCGAGCGCGGCCTGCACGGCGTACTGGGCGGGCACGTTGGGGCACAGCCGCATGCCGGAGAGCATGGTCAGGCCCTCCAGGTAGTCGGTGGCGTGCTGCCGGGGCCCGGAGACGACCAGCCAGCCGCTGCGGAAGCCGGCCACCCGGTAGGCCTTGGAGAGGCCGTTGAAGGTGAGGGTGAGCACGTCGTCGGCGAGGGCGGCCAGGCAGTGGTGCTCGGTGTCGTCGTAGAGGATCTTGTCGTAGATCTCGTCGGCCAGCACCATCAGGTGGTGGCGGCGGGCCAGGTCGAGGATGCCCTCCAGCAGTTCCTTCGGGTAGACCGCGCCGGTGGGGTTGTTGGGGTTGATGACGACGATCGCCTTGGTGCGGGCGGTGATCTTGGCGGCGATGTCGTCCAGGTCCGGGTACCACTCGGCCTGCTCGTCGCACAGGTAGTGCACGGCCTTGCCGCCGGCCAGCCGGACCACGGCCGTCCAGAGCGGGTAGTCGGGCATCGGCACGAGCACCTCGTCGCCGTCGTCCACGAGCGCGGTGACGGCCATCTGGATCAGCTCGGAGACGCCGTTGCCGAGGTAGACGTCGTTGACGGTGACGCCCTCGACCCCGCGCTGCTGGTAGTACTGCACCACCGCGCGACGGGCCGGCAGGATGCCGCGCGAGTCGCTGTAGCCGTGCGCCTTGGGCAGGTTGCGGATGATGTCCTGGAGGATCTCCTCGGGCGCCTCGAAGCCGAAGGGGGCGGGGTTGCCGGTGTTCAGCCGCAGCACGCTGTGCCCGGCCTCCTCCAGGGCGTTGGCCTGGTCGACCACCGGGCCCCGGATCTCGTAGCACACGTCATTCAGCTTGCTGGACTGTCGAAACTCCATCTGCGGCCTCCCGACCGTCACCACCGCTCCGTTGCTTCAGCTTTGTTCTACCAAGTGAGTACTTGGAAAGTCCAACCTCTTGGCTATGCTGATCCGCATGTCACGCCGAAGCTACGACCAGTACTGCGCCGTCGCCCGCGCCCTGGACGCGGTGGGGGAGCGCTGGAGCCTCCTGATCGTCCGTGAGCTCCTCGGCGGCCCGCGCCGCTACACCGACCTGCACGCCGACCTGCCCGGCGTCTCCACCGACATCCTGGCCGCCCGGCTCAAGCAGCTGGAGGGCGACGGACTGATCGCCCGCCGCCGACTGGAGCGGCCCGCCAACGCGACCGTCTACGAGCTGACCGGGCGCGGCCGCGAACTGCGGCCGGTCGTCGAGGCGCTGGGGGAGTGGGGCCTGGCCGCCCTCGGCGAGCAGCGGCCGACCGACGCCGTGCGCGAGCACTGGTTCATGCCCCGGAAGGCGGGCGAGGAGGCGGGCGAGGAGGCGGGCGAGGAGGCCGGCGAGGAGGCGGTGGCCGTGACGGGCTGACCGTCGCGGTTGCCTGAATGGGGCGGCGGCAAGGCCCCCGTCGCCGACCGCCGCCCCGTGGGCTCAGGATGGCCCGGGCCGATAAACGAACGATCGGCGTGTGATGAGCGCCGAGGTTCGCCGGTGGTCGCCGGGGACCGTCGGGGGTCCGCCGGAGCCGCCGGGGCCCGCTGTGGTTCCGGACGGGCACGCACGTACGATCGTCGGATCGTCGAACCGCCGGAGTCATCCCGGGAGAGCGGAGGCCAGCCCGTGCCCACCCCCTACCGCAGCTACGTCGCCCTCGGCGACTCCTTCACCGAGGGCATGTGCGACGACCTGCTGCCGGACGGCCACTACCGGGGCTGGGCCGACCGGGTCGCCTCGGCACTGGCCGCCGAGCACGCGGAGCACGCCGAACGCTCTGGGCACGCCGAAGGCTCTGAGCAGGCCGAGCGCGCCGAGCCGGAGTCCGCGGGCACCGGCTTCCGGTACGCCAACCTCGCCGTCCGCGGCAAGCTCATCGGCCAGATCCACGACGAGCAGCTCGCCCCCGCCGCCGCGATGGGCGCCGAGCTGGTCACCCTGGCCGGCGGCCTCAACGACGTGCTGCGCCCCGGCTGCGACATCGACGCCGTCGAGCGGCTGCTCGGCCGCTGCGCCGACGGGCTGCGCGCCACCGGCGCGACCGTCGTGCTGTTCACCAGCACCGACCCGACCCGCAGGATGGCGGGCGGCGCCCGGCTGCTGCCCGCGATCCTGCGGATGAAGGCCTTCGTCCAGGAACTGGGCCGGCAGGACGGCTTCGTCGTGGTCGACCTGTTCTCCGCGCCCTGCTTCGACGACCGCCGGCTGTGGGCCGAGGACCGCCTGCACCTGTCGCCCGAGGGGCACCGCCGGGTCGCCGAGGGCGTGCTGGAGGCGCTCGGCCGCCCCGCCGCCTTCGACTGGCGCGCCCCGTTGCCCGCCGCCGCCCCGGCCGGCCGCGGCGAGCGGCTGCGCGAGGACGCCCGCTGGCTGGGCACCCACGTCGGCCCGTGGATCGGCCGCCGCCTCACCGGCCGCTCCTCGGGCGACGGCCGCCCGGCGAAGCGGCCGGAGCTGCTGCCGTACCGCTGAGGCCCGCCGCCCGGGTGCCACGGGCCCCGGCCTACTCGGTGTCGTAGACGCCTGGCGCGTCGAGGACCAGGCTCGCCATCGGGGCGTGGGTGGCCCAGCCGAGCGCCGTGTAGAGCGCCTGCCCCTCCGGGGTGCCGACCAGCACGCCGGTGCGCGCGCCCCGCTCGTGCGCGGCGGACTGGAGCGTCCGCATCACCAGGGCGCCCAGGCCCCGGCGGCGGTGCTCCGGCGCGGTGGTGATCTGGTCCGGTACGGCCACGGGGCCGGCCAGGCCCGCCTGGCCGCGGGCGGCGAGGTGCCCGTCCCCGGTGCGCACCAGTGCCCGGAGGATCCCGCCCCGCTCCCAGGTGGTCACGGTGTACCCGGCCGGGGCCTCGGGCCGCTCGGGGACGAGCGGGACGCTCATCAGGAAGCCCGGCGCGTCCAGCCGCCACCGTTCGTCCAACCAGGGGCGCACGGTGGCGTCCTCGGCGAACAGCTTCAGCCAGGTGGTCGGCGCGGTGACGGTCTCGCCGAGCTTGCGGACCTCGGCCTCGGTCGGCTCCGGCAGCACGTGCCGGCCGACCTCGCCGACCGGCGCGCCGACGTCGATGCTCCAGCCCCAGGGCTGGTCCACCGGCTCGGCGGAGCCGCGCGAGACGGCCCAGCCCGAGATCCACATCCGGACCAGTTCCCTGATGTCCGGTTCCCGCATGGCGCCCACCCCCGTGTGTAATGGTCTCTAATGTGCTGGGCAGCTTACCGGCGCCGAGGGCCGTCTGCCCAGTAGGATTCCGGGGTTCACCGCGCCGACCGGCGCCCCGCTGCTGGAAGGACCCCGGAACGTGCGCGAGACCGAGTCGCCGCAGGACCAGACGGCGGCCGCGCCGACCCCGCCACCGACCCCGCAGCCGACCGCGCTCCGGGCCGACTGCGGCAGCTGCTTCGGGCTCTGCTGCGTCGCCCTGCCGTTCGCCGCCGGGTCCGACTTCGCCATGAACAAGCAGGCCGGCAGCCCCTGCCACAACCTCCAGACCGACTTCAGCTGCGGCATCCACGTGCGGCTGCGCGACAAGGGCTTCCAGGGCTGCACCGTCTACGACTGCTTCGGTGCCGGGCAGCGGGTCTCCCAGGTGACCTTCGGCGGCCGCAGCTGGCGCGAGGAGCCGGACAGCGCCAAGGCGATGTTCGACGTCTTCCCGGTCGTGCGGCAGCTGCACGAGCTGCTCCGGTACCTCACCGAGGCGCTCACCTTCGCCCCCGCCCAGCCCGTCCACGACGAACTGCGGCAGGCGCTGGCGGAGACCGACCGGCTGGCCGGCGGCACCCCCGAGGAGATCCTCGCCGTCGACGTCCCGGCCCACCGGCAGCGGGTCAGCGAGCTGCTGCTGCGGGCCGGCGAACTGGTCCGCGCGGCCGTCCCGCGCCGCCGCGAGCTCCGCGGCGCCGACCTCTTCGGCGCCCGCCTGCGCGGCGCCGACCTGCGGGGCGCCAACCTGCGCGGCGCCCTGCTCGTCGCGGCCGACCTCTCCGGCGCGGACCTGCGCCTCGCCGACCTGGTCGGCGCCGACCTGCGGGACGCCGCCCTGGCCGGCGCGGACCTCAGCACGGCCCTCTTCCTCACCCAGGCCCAGCTCGACGCCGCCCGCGGCGACGCCACCACCCGCCTCCCGGCCGGCCTCACCCGGCCCGCCCACTGGCCCGAGACCGCCCCGGCTCCCGCCGCGGGCGCCGGGGCCGGGCCCCGTGCGGGCAAGGGCGGCGGCCGCCCCGGTCGGAGCGGCCGCCGGCGCTGAGGCGCTACTGGCCCACCCGGCCGTCCACGCACTCGCGCAGCAGGTCGGCGTGGCCGCAGTGGCGGGCGTACTCCTCGATCCGGTGCACCTGCAGCTCCCGGATCGAGAGCCGGTCCTTCCCGACCCGCTCGCCCAGGTCCTGGTACCCGGCCAACGCGGCGTCCAGCGCGGCCTGTTCGCGCTCCAGGTCGTGGAACGCGGCGTCCACCACGGCCTGCTCGCCGACGGCCCCGTCGAAGTCCGCGTCCCGCCCGCCGTACAGCTTGGGCAGCGGCTCGCCGTCGGTGATCCAGTTCCGCCAGTCCCGTTCCACCCGGGCCAGGTGCCGGACCAGGCCGAGCAGCGACATCGTGGACGGCGGCACCGAGCGGCGGGCCAGCTGCTCCGGGGCCAGGCCGTCGCACTTCATCCGCAGGGTCAGCCGGTAGTTCGTCAGGTAGTCCTGGAGGGTGGCGAGTTCGCCGTCCGGGCTCGGGCCCTCACTGTTGCGGGGGTCGTCGTCCGGGTCGGCCCACATGTCGGGGTAGACGGTCGCCTCGGTCCATCGCACGGGTTGCTCGGTCATGCCCGGCATCCTCCTTCGCAACCACCCCCGGCCGCCACCGGGTTATCGCACCCCCGGCCCCCGGAGCAGCCGCTCGCCCTCCGCCCCGAAGACGGCCCGGAGCACGGTGGCGACGTCGGCCTCCGGCACGGCGGCGCGGACCTCCGCCAGGACGCCCGGGAACCCCTCGTCGTCGATCACGCCCTGGTGCTCCCGGCGCAACCGGCGGACCAGCGCGACGAGTTCGGGGCGCAGCCGCATCCAGACGCGGACGGCGTCGACCTCCTCCTCGACCAGCCGCAGGAACCAGCGCATCACCTCGTACGGGATGTCGACGGCCCGCCCCCGCGGGTCGAGGCTGATCGTCGGCTCCCGCGCCTGGTCCTCGTCGGGGACGACCGCGGCGACCAGGGCCCGCGGGACCGCCCTGAGCCGCAGCTCCAGGAAGTAGGCGTCGTCGGACGGGTCGTACCCGGTGGTGACGCTGTAGTCCGGATCGGGGCTCGGCGCGGGCATGGTGGGCATGCTGCCAGGCGCCGCTCCCGCCGGGCGAGGGCGTTTTCGGGGGCGTCCGCGCACGGGACGTCGGACCGGCCGACCTCCCGTGCGGGGTGGCGGGGCTCAGGCGGTCAGCAGACGGGCGCGCAGGGTGTCGATCTGCGCGCGGTCGATGCCGAGGACGCCGGTGAGGTAGGCCCCGACCGAGCCGTGGCGGTCGGCGAGGTCGGCGAGGGTGAGCCGGATGACGGCCTCCGGGGCGCGCCCGTAACCGGGCCAGCGCAGGGTGCGGCCGGGGTGGGCGGCGTGCCACTCGGCGACGAAGTGCGCGGTGGCGAGCTCGGTGAGGGCGAAGTCGGCGGCGATGTCGTCCTCGCCGACGCCGAGCAGGGTGAGCAGCAGGGCGGCGATCAGCCCGGTGCGGTCCTTGCCGGAGGCGCAGTGGAAGACCACCGGGGCCTCGGCGGCCGTGATCACGTCCAGCGCCTGGCGGATCTCCTTCACCCCGTCCTCGGCGACCTCGGCGAAGCGGTCGGCGAGGTGGCGCCAGGGGTCGACCTCCGGGTCGATCTCGGCCTGGTCGTAGGGGCGGTGCTCGATCGAGAGGTTGTGGTACTCCAGGCCCTCGAACCCGGGCACCCGGCCCTTGGCGTCGATCTCCCAGGGGTAGCGGAGGTCGATCACGGTCCGCACGCCGAGCGCCCGGAGCCGGTCCAGGTCGGCGGGGGAGCCGAGCTTGCCGAGCGAGTCGGAGCGGTACACCAGCCCCCACCGGACGGACCGCCCGCCGGCGCCCGGGTAGCCGCCCAGGTCGCGGAAGTTGTGCAGGGCCTCGAACTCGATGTGACGTGTGGTCATGCGCGGCACTCTAACCAGCGCGTCAAGCGCCGCCGGGCCGGGGGAGCGGCGGCGGCCGGCCCGGGCGCCGTCGACTGTCAGTGGCGTCGGGCAGGATCGGCACGTCGGCACGTCGGCGGGACGGAAGGGGCACCATGGCGATCACGAACCAGCGGGTGGCGGAGCACGAGTTCCTGATAGGGCTGTACGAGGACCCGTACTTCCCCGATCACGTCCTCGACCGGGGCAAGGCGATCCTGGTGCTGCTGTGCGAGCGGATCGAGGCCGAGCGGCCGGCGGACCTGGCGGCCCTGTACGTGCTCACCCACGCCGCGACGGAGGAGTTCAACCTCCTGGAGGCGGAGTTCGAGGCGGCCGGGAGCGAGATCGAGACGTGTGCGCGGGAGGAGATCGGCGAGGCCTTCTGGGCCGTCGCGCTGGCCTACGGGTTCACGGACGCGGATTCCGAGGAGCTGATCGCGACCCGGGAGTGGTGACGGGCACCGCCCGGCCCTACACGCTGCGGTCGGCGAGGACCTCGCGGACGACGTGGCGGGCGTTGGCGGTCAGGGCCTGGTCGGTGTGGCGGTAGTACGGGATCGTCACCAGGGCGAGGGAGAACGCCCAGGCGCGGCCGCGGGCCCACATGGCCTCGTCCGCGTGGAGGGCGGCGCGGAAGGCGGGGCGGGCGGTGGCGGGCAGCAGGTTCCAGGCGGCGATCAGGTCGGCGGTCGGGTCGCCGACGCCCATCAGGGCGAAGTCGATGACGGCGGCGAGCCGGCCGGCGCCGGTGAGCAGCAGGTTGCCGGGGGTGAGGTCGCCGTGCAGCCAGACCGGCGGGCCGGCGTAGTCGGGCAGTCGAAGTGCCTTGTCCCACAGGGCGGTCGCGGCCTCGGTGTCGATCGAGCCGGAGAGCTGGGCGATGGCCGCGCGGGTGGCGCCGTCGCGGGAGGCGAGCGGGACGCTGCGCTGGGAGACGGGGGCGTCGGCCGGGTCGACGGCGCGCAGGGCGTTGACGAAGCCGGCCAGGTCGCGGGCCAGCGCCTGGGGTGCGGCCAGGGCGTGGACGACCGGGTTGGCGCCGTCCAGCCAGTGCAGGACGGACCACTCCCACGGGTAGCCGGCGGCGGGCCGGCCGACCGCGAGCGGTGCCGGGACGGGCAGCGGCAGCCGCGGGGCCAGCCGGGAGAGCCACTGCTGCTCCCGCCGCAGGCCCCCGGCGGCCCACTCCACCCGGGGCAGTCGGACGGCGAGTTCGGGCCCGAGGCGGAACATCGCGTTGTCCGCCCCGGAGGTGGCGGCGGGGGTGACCGGGAGGCGCTCCCACTGCGGGAACTGGGCGGCGATCAGCCGCCGCACCAGGGCCGCGTCGACCACCGGCCCGTCGGGGTGGATCCGGGTGGCAGCGCACATGCCCGGCAGCGTACAGCTCCGGTCGTCGCCGTTCAGCCGGATTGCCGAACTGCTCACATTCCGACGGTCGTTCGAACCGGAACGCGCGATTTCGGCCACCCGGCGACGGCCCTGACGGCCCTGACGGCCCCGACGGCCCCGACGGTCACCCGAAGGTGATCCGCACCCCGATGGTGCCGCCCTTGCCGAAGCGCAGCACGTTGGCGGTCAGCGCCACCGCGCACAGCAGGCCGTACTTGCGCCGCAGCAGCTTCCGGTAGGCGGGCGCCCGGTCGGGGTCCAGCACCGCGGTGGCCGGCACCTGGGCGCCGAGCAGGTTCCCGCGGATGTCGCTGGGCCCGACCAGCACGTCCGAACGGTTGCGCAGGCGCTTGACCTTGCCGGTCTTGGTGACGGTGGTGAAGACCAGCGCGTCCCCGTCGCGCGCGACCCACACCGGGGTGGCGACCGGAGTGCCGTTCCTCCGGTAGGTGGTGAACAGCAGGTACTTGGCGGCGGCGAGCCGCTCCAACTCGGCGGCGGCATCCAGAGTGTCCATGCCCGCCAGCCTAGGAAGCCGCAACTGGGCCCCGCTCAAGCCTCGGTGGAGCCCCGGGGCCGTCAGCCGGAGGCGCGCGCCACGCCCGGCCGTCCCGGGGGCGGCCGGTCGGTGTCGTCGGCACCTGCCAGAATGCAGGGCGTACGGCGCAAGCACTGATGGAGAAGGTGACCGGCTTCGTGACCACGCCAGTCGAACAGGTGGCCCGGCAGGCCCAGCAGGCGATCGAGCGGAAGATCGCCGAGGAGCTGGGTGTCCGCGAGGGGCAGGTGAAGGCGGCCGTCGATCTGCTCGACGGCGGCTCGACCGTGCCCTTCGTGGCCCGCTACCGCAAGGAGGTCACCGGCTCCCTCGACGACGCCCAGCTGCGTGCCCTGGAGGAACGGCTGCGCTACCTGCGCGAGCTGGAGGACCGCCGGGCGGCCGTGCTGGAGTCGATCGAGGCCCAGGGCAAGCTGGACGACGCGCTGCGCGCCCGGGTGCTCGCCGCGGACTCCAAGGCCCGCCTGGAGGACATCTACCTGCCGTTCAAGCCGAAGCGGCGCACCAAGGCGCAGATCGCCCGCGAGGCGGGCCTGGAGCCGCTGGCGGACACCCTGCTGGCCGACCCGGGGCAGGACCCGGCCGCGCTGGCCGCCCAGTACCTCAACGAGTCGGTGGCGGACGGCGCCGCGGCCCTGGAGGGCGCCCGGGCGATCCTGGTCGAGCGCTTCGGCGAGGACGCCGACCTGGTCGGCTCGCTGCGCGAGCGGATGTGGACCCGCGGCCGGCTGGTCGCGAAGGTCCGCGACGGCAAGGAGGGCGACGGCGCCAAGTTCGCCGACTACTTCGACTTCGCCGAGCCGTACACCCGGCTCCCCTCGCACCGCATCCTGGCGATGCTGCGCGGCGAGAAGGAGGAGGTGCTCGACCTCGACCTCTCCCCGTACGACGGCGAGTCCGAGGGCGACCTTCCGGGCGAGAACGACTACGAGCAGCGGATCGCCGCCCGCTTCGGCATCGCCGACCGCGGCCGCCCGGCCGACAAGTGGCTGGGCGACACCGTCCGCTGGGCCTGGCGCACCCGCGTGCTGGTCCGGCTCGGCATCGACCTGCGCGCCCGGCTGCGCGCCGAGGCCGAGGAGGAGGCGGTGCGGGTCTTCGCCGCCAACCTGCGCGACCTGCTGCTCGCCGCCCCGGCCGGCACCCGCGCCACCATGGGCCTGGACCCGGGCTTCCGCACCGGCGTGAAGGTCGCCGTGGTGGACGCCACCGGCAAGGTCGTCGCGTACGACACGATCTACCCGCACCAGCCCGCCAACAAGTGGGACGCGGCCCTGGCGACGCTGGCGGCCCTGGCGAAGAAGCACGACGTCGACCTGGTCGCGATCGGCAACGGCACCGCCTCCCGGGAGACCGACAAGCTCGCCGAGGACCTGCTGGGGCGCCACCCCGAGCTGAAGCTCACCAAGGCGATGGTCAGCGAGGCCGGCGCCTCGGTCTACTCGGCCTCCGCGTTCGCCTCGCAGGAGCTGCCGGACCTGGACGTGTCGATCCGCGGCGCGGTCTCGATCGCCCGCCGGCTCCAGGACCCGCTGGCCGAGCTGGTCAAGATCGACCCCAAGTCGATCGGCGTCGGCCAGTACCAGCACGACCTGAGCGAGGTGAAGCTCTCCCGCTCGCTGGACGCCGTGGTCGAGGACTGCGTCAACGCCGTCGGGGTGGACGTCAACACCGCCTCGGCGCCGCTGCTCACCCGGGTCTCCGGGGTCACCGGCACGCTGGCCGACAACATCGTCGCGCACCGCGACGCCAACGGCCCGTTCCGCACCCGCCGGCAGCTCAAGGACGTCTCCCGGCTCGGCCCCAAGGCCTTCGAGCAGTGCGCGGGCTTCCTGCGCATCCCCGGCGGCGAGGACCCGCTGGACGCCTCCAGCGTGCACCCCGAGGCCTACCCGGTGGTGCGCCGCATCCTGGCCGCGACCGGCGGGGAGCTGCGCGAGCTGATCGGCAACGGCGAGCGGCTGCGGGCGCTGCGCCCGGCGGACTTCGCCGACGACACCTTCGGCGTGCCGACCGTCACCGACATCCTCGGCGAGCTGGACAAGCCGGGCCGCGACCCGCGCCCGGCCTTCCGCACCGCGACCTTCAAGGAGGGCGTCGACAAGATCGGCGACCTGGAGGTCGGCATGGTGCTGGAGGGCGTGGTCACCAATGTCGCCGCCTTCGGCGCCTTCGTGGACGTGGGCGTCCACCAGGACGGGCTGGTGCACGTCTCGGCGCTGTCGAGGAACTTCGTCAAGGACCCGCGTGAGGTGGTCAAGCCCGGCGACATCGTCAAGGTCCGGGTGCTCACGGTGGACGTGCCGCGCAAGCGGATCGGGCTGACCCTGCGGCTGGACGACGAGGTCGGGCGCGAGCGCGGCGGGGACCGCGGCGACCGCGGCGACCGCCAGGCCCGCCCGCCGCGCCAGGAGCGCCGGGGCGCCGGCCAGGGCGGCCAGGGCGGTCAGGGCCAGGGCGGTCGCGGCGGCCAGGACCGGCGCGGCGGCGGTCAGGGCGGCGGCGGTGACCGCGGCGGCTCCGGCGGCGGTGCGCCGGCCAACAGTGCCATGGCGGACGCGCTGCGCCGCGCGGGCCTGACCGGCGGCGACGGCGGCCGCGGCGACCGGCGCTCCGGGCGGCGCTGAGCGGCTGAGCGGAGCCGAACCGGCACCCGGAACCCGACAGCGGCAGCGGCCGGGGCCGGTGGACGTCACGGTGCGTCCACCGGCCCCGGCCGTCCGTGCGGGTCAGGCCAGGAGCTTGTCCTTGGCCTTCTGGTACTCCTCGTCGGAGATGGCGCCCTTCTCCTTCAGGGCCGCCAGTTTCGCCAGGTCGTCGACGTGGCTGCCGCCACCGCCTCCGCCGCCCGCCGGTGCCGTTCCGGCGGCGTCCCGGATGTAGGACTTGAACGCGGCCTCGGACCGCTCCGCCTGTTCGACGTCCCGCTTGCCCATCGACTGCCCGCGGGCGATCAGGTAGGCGAGGACGCCGATCAGCGGCAGGATGATCACCAGGACCAGCCAGCCGGCCTTGGCCCAGCCGCCGAGGTCGTGGCTGCGGAAGATGTCCGTGATGATCTTGAACAGCAGGAAGAACCAGAGGATCCAGAGGAACAGCTCCAGCATCGTCCAGAAGATGTGGAGTGCCGGGTAGTCCACGGCCAGCAGTTTGGTGTCCATGGCCGAGTCATATCACCGCAAAACGGACATGGCCTGCTGCTGTTCGGCTGTTCCGGTGGTCTTCCGTCCCAGTGGGAATATCCCGGCGGGGAGCGGTTTCAGCCCAGCCCGGCCCGTCGGCGCAGCTCCACCGCCAGCGCGACCAGCTCGCCCCACCAGGCGTCGTGCCCGGCCAGCAGCAGCCGCTGGGCCTCCGCGGGCGGCACCGGACGGACCTCGACCACCTGCTCGCCGTCCGCCGGGTTGGTCGGCGCGGAGTCCAGCGCGACCTCGCCCCAGCCCCACAGCCAGGCCTTCTCCGGGTGCGGCTGCCACGGCCGGTACGGCACCGGGTCCTCGGTGCGGCAGCGGTGCGCGCCCAGCCAGTGCGGCTCGCCGAGCAGCCGGGCGCCGGCCTCCTCGCGCAGCTCCCGGGCCAGGCAGGCGACGATGCCCTCGTCCTGCTCCCGGGTGCCGCCGGGCAGGAACCAGTGGTCCCGGTCGTCCCGGCAGAGCACGACCTGACCGTCCGCGAAGCCGACCAGGTGGATGTTGGTGACCAGGGCGTCCGGCGGCGGCTCGGTGGAGAACTGCGCGTCGAAGCGGCCCCAGCTCCAGTACTGCGGCGCGTGCAACGCCGGGAACAGGGCGGCGAGTTCGGCTGATCTGGCAGAGGTGTCGGTGCGCTCCGTGGTATCGGTCATCAGGAGATCGTAGTGCCGGTCGGGAAACGGCGGGGGACGGTCGGATGGACGAGCGCGATGTCGGAGGTGGAGATGGCGCGCGGCCGGCGCGGACGCGCCCCTTCGGCCGGTGCTCCGACCCAACTGCCCAGCGAGATCTCGGCGGTGATGCCCGGTCCGAAGCCCGCGATCAGCCCGGTGGTGCCCTCGGGCACGCCGCCGTCGGCGAACAGCCGGGCCAGGGCGTCGAAGACGACGGCGCTGGCGATGTTGCCGCGCTCGGTGAGCGTCGCCCGGCTGTAGCGGAAGGTGGCCGGCTCCAGGCTGAGGAAGCGGCACAGGTCGTCCAGGATGCGCGGGCCGCCCGCGTGCACGATGTAGAAGCCGAGCCCGGAGACGTCCCAGCCGTGTTCCCCGGCCAGGCCGCGCAGCGCGGGCGCGAGCAGCTCCATGGTGCCGGGCACCCGCCGGTCCAGCTGGAAGTGGAAGCCGGTGTCCTTCACCCCGTACGAGATCCAGTCCTCGGTGTGCGGGACGAGGTGCGAGCCGTTGCGCTCGACCTGCACGCCGTGCCCGCCGTTCCCGCGCATCACCACGGCGGCGACCGCGTCGCCGAACAGCCCGTTGGAGAGCAGCGAGCCGACGTCGAGGTCGGTCGGCTGGTAGCAGAGCGAGCAGAACTCGCAGGCGACGATCAGCACGTTGGCGCCCGGGTAGGCGCGGCAGAAGTCGTGCGCCCGGTTGACGGCGGCGCCGCCGGCCGCGCAGCCGAGCTGGGCGATCGGCACCTGGCGGGTGTCGGAGCGGAAGCCCATGGTGTTGATCAGCCAGGCGGTCATCGACGGCATCATGAAGCCGGTGCAGGACACGTAGACGATCAGGTCGATGTCCCGGGCGGTCAACTCGCCGTGGGCTAGGGCGCGTTCGACCACCTCGGGGACGCGCCGCTTGGCCTCGCGCTCGTACACCTCGTTGCGGACGGTGAAGCCCGGGTGGGCGAGGGTCCGCTCGATCGGCTGGACCAGGTGCCGGGTGCGCACCCCGGTGTTCTCGATCAGCCGCAGTGCCAGGCCGAGTCGGGGGTGGTCGGCGTGCAGGGTGCGGGCCAGGGCGAGGGTCTCGTCGAGGGTGATGACGTGCTCGGGTACGGCGATGGCGGGGCGGCAGAGTGTTGCCATGGGTACGGGTCTCCCCTGGGGGCCTGGTGGCAGGCATGGTGGATGCGTGGAGCGGTGCGGACGCCGCGGCGGCCGTGGGCGGCGGGCGGCGGCGGGTGGTGGTGACGGGTGGCGGCGGCAGGCGGGGAGTCGGCTACCAGGCCACCGGCAGGGTGCGCGGGAAGCGCCAGATCGAGCCGGAGTTCCAGTCGAGTTCGGACGGCTCGACGGCCAGCCGCAGGCCGGGGAAGCGGCGCAGCAGGGTGCCGATGGCGACCTGCAGCTCCATCAGGGCCAGGTGCGAGCCGAGGCAGCGGTGCTGGCCGTACCCGAAGGTCATGTTGACGGGCCCGGCGTCGCGGTCGAGGTCGAGTTCGTCGGGGCGCTCGTAGGCCGCCGGGTCCCGGTTGGCGGTCAGGTAGGAGACGTGCACGGCCTCGCCGGCCCGGATCAGCACGCCGCCCAGTTCGACGTCCTCGGTGGCGACCCGGGCGATGCCGACGCCCTGGCGGAACGGGATGAAGCGCAGCAGCTCCTCCAGGGCGCGGGGCAGCGTCTCGGGCCGGGCGCGCAGCTTGGCGAGCTGCTCGGGGTGGGTGAGCAGGGTGTAGGTGAGGTTGCCGAGCTGGTAGGTGCTGGTGTCGTGGCCGGTGACCAGCAGGACCATCGCCATGACGGTCAGCTCGTCCGGGGCCAGCAGTTCGTCGCCGTCGCGGGCGGTGGCCAGGGCGCTGATCAGGTCCTCGCCGGGGCGGGCGCGGCGCTCGGCCGTCAGCCCGGTGAAGTAGTCGCGCAGCGCGCTCTTGGCGGCCTCCTGGCCGTCCCGGCTGCCGGGGCCCATCCGCATCATCGCCACGGCGTGGCCGCGCAGTTCGGCGCGGTCGGCGGCGGGGATGCCGAGCAGTTCGCAGATGGTGGTGAGGGGAAGGCGGCCGGCCAGGAAGTGCATCAGGTCGGCGGGGGCGCCGTGCTCGGTCATCTCGTCGAAGTAGCCGTCGACGGTCCGCTGGGTGGCCGGGCGCATCCGTTCGACCTGGCGGTTGGTGAAGCCCTGGGCGACGAGCCGGCGCAGCCGGTTGTGGGCGGGCGGGTCCATCAGGTTGATCGCCTCGGCCTGGGCGATCGGGGCGGGCGTCATCCGGGGCAGGTCGCGGCCGATGCCGGCGGCGCGGCTGAACCGGCGGTCGCTGGTGACCACCTTGACGTCCTCGTAGCGGGTGGCCAGCCAGGCCTCGCCCTCGCCGTGCGGCAGCCGGATCCTGGCGACCGGGGCCTCGGTGAGCAGTCGCTTCAGGAGGGGGTCGAACTCCAGGCCGTCGGTGTGGTGGAAGGGGCAGTCCCACACGGGGGCGGTGGTGGTCACGGGCCGGTCCAAGTGTTCTCGTCATGCCGGGGGGTGGCGCCCGAGGTGGTGGTCACGTTCGGGCGTGGACATGCAGATGGTGCCCCATGAACTGGCAAAAAGGAGAACGTGGTGAAGAGAGTTAACTCCAAGGAGTGAGATTGGGCTGATATTCATGCCAATCAGCATGAGGTCAAGGGAAGTTGACGTTCAGTCGGCGCCGCCCGGCGCGACCAGCCCGGTCTCATAGGCGAGCACCACCGCCTGCGCCCGGTCCCGCAGGTTCAGCTTGGCGAAGATCCGGGCCACATGGGTCTTCACCGTCGACTCGCTGAGCGTCAGTTCGCGGGCCAGCTCGGTGTTGGACAGCCCGCGCCCGAGCAGCGTCAGCACCTCCGCCTCGCGCGGGGTGAGCGGCGCGAGGTCGCGGTGCAGCGCCGGGCCGTCGGCGCCCGGGGCCGGGCGCGGGGCGCCGGCCGCGAACCGCTCGACCAGGCGCCGGGTGATCGAGGGGGCGAGCAGCGCGTCCCCGGTGTCCACCAGCCGTACGGCGGCGGCGAGGTGGGCGGAGGTGACGTCCTTGAGCAGGAAGCCGCTGGCCCCGGCGGACAGCGCGGCGTAGACGTAGTGGTCCAGGTCGAAGGTGGTCAGCATGATCACCCGGCAGCCGGGCACCTGGGCCAGGATGCGCCGGGCGGCCTCCAGGCCGTCCGTGCCGGGCATCCGGATGTCCAGCAGCGCCACGTCCGGGCGGTGCAGGACGGCGGCGGCCACCGCCTCGGCGCCGTCCGATGCCTCGGCGACCACGTCGATGCCGCGCGCGGTGAGGATCATCCGGAAGCCGGTGCGGACCAGCTCCTGGTCGTCGGCGATCACCACCCGGGGGCGGCGCTCCTGGTCCTGGGGCACGTTCTCCTCCGTCACGGCCGGTCCAGCGGGATGCGGGCGCGGACCCGGAAGCCGCCGCCGAGCCGGCGCCGGGCGTCCAGGTCCCCGCCGTACACCGCGACGCGCTCGCGCAGGCCGATCAGCCCGCGCCCGGCGCCGTCCGGCCTCGGCCCGTCCGGTGCGGCTCGTCCCCCTGACGCGGCGGCCGCCCCGGAGAGCACGCTCGGACCGCTGTTGAGCACCTCCACCCGCAGGTAGTGGTCCGCGTAGCGCACCGTCACCTCCGCCGTCACCCCGTCCCCGTGCTTGAGCGC
Source organism: Kitasatospora sp. NPDC001261 (assembly GCF_042896795.1). Classification (NCBI taxonomy): domain Bacteria; kingdom Bacillati; phylum Actinomycetota; class Actinomycetes; order Kitasatosporales; family Streptomycetaceae; genus Kitasatospora; species Kitasatospora sp. NPDC001261. Next base: position 294,229 of record NZ_JBIAXP010000002.1, on the reverse strand, counting down.
ATTGGTCAGCGCCTCCTGGATGATCCGGTACGCCGTCACGTCGATCCCGCCCGGCAGCGGTCTCGGCTCGCCCGAGACCCGCACCTCGACCGGCAGCCCGGCGAAGGCGAACCGGTCGATCAGCGGGCTCAGCCGGCTCAGGCTGGGCTGCGGCGCGAAGCCGTCCGGCGCGGGCTCCTCGCTGCCGTCCGCGGCGGGGGCCAGCAGGCCGAGCAGGTGCCGCAGCTCGGTCATCGTGTCCCGCCCGGCCGCCTCGACCGCGGCCATCGCGGCCGCCGCCTCCGCGGGCATGGTGGCCAGCACCTCGCGCGCGGCCCCGGCCTGCACCACCATCAGGCTCACGTTGTGGCTCACGATGTCGTGCAACTCGGCGGCGATCCGCGACCGTTCGGCCTCCACGGCGGTCCGGGCGGCGCTCTCCCGCTCCCGTTCCAGCAGCCAGCCGCGCTCGCCGATGGCCGCCCGGTGCAGCCGCCGCGCGCGGGCGAGCGCCACCGCCAGCCAGCCGGCCGCCGTGCCCGCCGCAGCGGCCGTCGCGACGGCCGCCCACTCCCACCCCGTTCCCCACACGGCGACAGCCTCCCAGGTCACCGCATGATCCACATCATCCGGGGGTGCCGCCCCCGTACATCCCGGGTACTACGGCCGCCGCGGTTACACCCGGGGTGGGACGTGCCGGCGGCGGCCCCGCGCCTACGGTCGTCCACCATGAGCAACGACCACGACGGGACCTCCCGGCCGGACGACGCGCAGGTCGTCGTCGAGCTGTCCGGGGTGCACAAGGAGTTCGGCGACGCCAAGGCGCTCGACGGCGTCGACCTGCGGATCCGCGCCGGCGAGGCGGTCGCCGTGATGGGCCCCTCGGGGTGCGGCAAGTCCACCCTGCTGAACATGGTGGCCGGACTGGACCGGCCCACCGCCGGCACCGTCCGGGTGCAGGGCCAGGACCTCGGGCGGCTGAACGAGAACGGGCTGGCCCTGTTCCGCCGCCGGCACGTCGGCATGATCTTCCAGTTCTTCAACCTGATCGACGACCTCCCGGCCCTCGACAACGTCGCCCTGGCCGCCCAGCTGACCGGCACCGGCGCCCGCCAGGCCCGCCGCCGGGCGCTGGAGCTGCTGGACGAACTCGGCGTCGCGCACCGCAAGGACGTCTACCCGGCCACGCTCAGCGGCGGCGAGCGCCAGCGCGTCGCGGTGGCCCGCGCCCTGATGAACCGCCCGGCCCTGCTGCTCGCCGACGAGCCCACCGGCGCCCTGGACAGCCGCTCCGGAGAGCAGGTGATGGACCTCCTGATCGACCTCAACCAGATCGGCCAGACTCTGCTGATCGTCACCCACGACCCCGCCCTGGCCACCCGCTGCGCCAGCCGGCTGGTCGAGGTCGCGGACGGCCGGGTGGCCGGCGACCGGATGCTGGAGGCGTCCGCATGACCGGCGCCGTCTGGCGTGCCTCCCGGGCGGCCGTGAAGCGCCGCCGGGTGCAGACCATCGTGATCGGTCTGGTCGTCTTCTGCTCCACCACGACCGTGCTGCTCGCCCTCGCGGTGATCAGCGCCGCCCGGGCCCCCTTCGACGACGCCTTCTCCCAGCAGCGCGGCGCCCACGTCGTCGCGACCTTCGACCCGGCCGGGGCCACGCCGGAACAACTGGCCGCCACCGCCCACCGGCCCGGCGTCGAGGCCGCCGCCGGGCCGTTCGACCAGGCCGTGGTGGAGATCCCCACCGACTGGGTCGGCAGCCCGCCCGGAGCGCTCACCCTGGTCGGCCGCTCCGACCCGGCCGGCCCGGTGGACCGGGTGCAACTGCTGGGCGGCCGCTGGGCGAGCAAGCCCGGCGAGGTCGTCATCAACGAGCCGTTCGGCGGCTTCTCGCCCGCCAACCTGGACTACCCGCTGCCCCTCAGCGGCGGCCGGACGCTGACCATCGTCGGCTACGCCACCAGCATGAGCCAGAGCGCGGGCGGCTGGGTCACCCCCGAACAGGCCGCCGACCTGCACCCCAGCGCCCGGCAGATGCTCTACCGGTTCTCCGACGCCTCCGACGAACAGCGGCTCACCTCCGCCCTGGCCACCGCCACCGAGGGCCTGCCGAAGGACGCGCTCACCAACGTCCAGTCCTACCTGGTGCTCAAGGACGCCTTCTCCGCGGGCGCCGACGCCTACCTGCCGCTGATGACGGTCTTCGGCGTGCTCGGCCTGGTCGTCGCCGCGCTGATCGTCGGCAACGTGGTGAGCGGCGCGGTCGTCTCCGGCTACCGGCACATCGGCGTGCTGAAGGCGATCGGCTTCACCCCGCGCCAGGTGGTCACCGTCTACCTGACCATGGTCTCGGTACCCGCCGTCGCCGGCACCGTCCTCGGCACCGCGGCCGGCTGGGTGGCGGCCCACCCGATCCTCCAGTCCGCCTTCTCCGGGATCACCACCGGCACCGCCGTGATCGAACCGGCCGGCTGGCTGCCCGCCGCCACCCTGGTCAGCGTCCCGCTGCTGGTGGTTCTCGCCGCCCTCCTCCCCGCCTCGCGCGCCCACCGGCTGTCCGCCGCCCAGGCCATCTCGGCCGGCAGCGCACCGCGCGCCGGGCGCGGACTGAAGGTCCAGCGCCTGCTGAGCGGCACCCGCCTGCCGCGCGCCGTCAGCCTCGGTCTCGGCCAGCCCTTCGCCCGCCCCGGCCGCACCGCGCTCACCATGTCGGCGATCGTGCTCGGCGTGCTCACCGTGACCGTGACGTCGGGACTGGGCACCACCCTGACCAGGCTGGTGGGCCACAACGACGGCCACACCCACGTCAGGGTGCAGACCGCCCACTTCGCGGGCAACAAGACCGAGCCCCGGCTCACCCCCGCCCAGACCGAGACGATGCTGCGGACCACCCCCGGCGCCGACCAGGTCCACGTCCGCGGGCTGGTCAAGGTCGGGCTGGTCGGCTTCACCCAGCCGGTCTTCGCCGACTTCCTCAGCGGCGACGGGATCACGGACCAGCTGCAGCGCGAGGTGGTCAGGGGCCGCGCGGCGACCGGGCCGAACGAGATCGAGGCCGGGCCCTCCTTCCTCCGGGAGCACGGACTCAGGCTCGGCGACCGGCTCACCCTCGACCTCGACGGCCGCCGGCTGACCGTCACCGTCGTCGGCGAGGTGGTCCAGGGCAACGCCCGGGCCTTCACGTCCAACGACCTCACCCGGGCCGCGCTCACCGACGACCCGCACGCGGTCGAGTACGACATCAGCCTCGCCGAGGGCGCCGACGCCCAGGCGTACCAGCGGGCCGTGACGGCCGCCGACCCGAGCCTCTCGGCCCAGGTGTTCGCGCCCGACCCGTCCGGCCCGATCGTCGCGGTGATCAGCTTCGCCACGATCTTCACCGTCCTGCTGTCGGTGGTCGCCGCACTGGGCGTCTTCAACACCCTGCTGCTCACCATCCGCGAGCGCCGCCGGGACCTCGGCATGCTCAAGTCGATCGGCATGACACCCCGCCAGGTGGTGACGATGACGATCACCTCGGTGGCCTGGCAGGGCGTGGTCAGCGCGCTCATCGGCGTCCCGGCCGGCATCCTGGCGCACCGGCTGCTCATCGAGAACGTCGGGAGCATCCTCTTCCCGGAGTGGACGATGGACGTCTGGAGCGCCCCGCTGCTCACCGGCGTCGGCGTCGCGGGCGTCGCCATCGCCGTCCTCGGCGCGCTCGTCCCGGCCCGTTCGGCCGCCCGGCTGCCGATCGCCGAGGTGCTGCACAACGAGTGAGTCCGGGGTGGGCGGAGGGCTGGTCGGATCATCCGACCGGCCCTCCGCCGTGCGCGGGTCCGCCGCGTTCCCGTCACGGAACTGACGCATGCTCAGTCCGTGCCGTGAGGACGCCTATCATCTGCGCCATGGCCACCGCTGAGCTGATCCGCATCGTCTCCCGCTCCTCGCCCATGGCACTGGCCCAGGTCGAGCGGGTCCGCACCGAACTCGCCGCCCTGCACCCGGGGCTGCGCACCCAGGTGGTGCCCGTCACCACCTCGGGCGACCGCTGGACGGGTGATCTCGCCGCCCTCGGCGGCAAGGGCGCCTTCACCAAGGAGGTCGACGCCGCGCTGCTCGCCGGGGAGGCCGACGTCGCCGTCCACTGCCTCAAGGACGTGCCCGCCGACCGACCGCTGCCGGCGGGCACCGTCTTCGCCGCCTACCTGCGCCGCGACGACATCCGCGACGCCCTCGTCCACCCCGGCGGCCTGCCGCTGGCCGCCCTCCCGCCCGGCACCCGGATCGGCACCTCCTCCGTCCGCCGGGTCGCCCAACTCGCCGCCTCCCACCCGCACCTGGAGTGCCTCCCGATCCGCGGCAACGCCAACAGCCGGCTCGCCAAGCTGGACGCCGGGGACGTCGACGCGCTGCTGCTCGCCCTCTCCGGCCTGGAGCGGATCGGCGAGCAGGCGCGGATCACCGAGGTGCTCGGCATCGAGGCGATGTGCCCGCCGATCGGCGCCGGCATCCTCGTCCTGCAGTGCCGCGAGGGCGACACCGCGACCATCGAGGCGGTCACCGGCCTCGGCCACCACGACACCTGGCGCGAGGCGGCGGCCGAGCGGATGTTCCTGCACGCGCTCCAGGGCCACTGCAACAGCCCGATCGCCGGGTACGCCAGGGCCGAGCGGGACGGCCGCCTCTCGCTGCGCGGCCGGGTCTTCACCCCGGACGGCAAGCAGGTGCTGGACGCCCACGAGTGGGCGGGCGCGCTCAGCCCGGAGGACCTCGGGACGTCGGTGGCGCTGGCGCTCAAGCGGCAGGGCGCGCAGGAGCTGATCTCCTCGATCCCGCACTGAGCGGCTATTCCGCTTCGGCCGCGGCCCGTTCGATGATGCCGGCGATCACCTCGGTCTTGGCGTCGGCGTAGTTCTGCAGGTACTCCCAGGACTGCTCGGCCAGGGCCCGCTTGGCGTCGGCGTACAGCTCGCGGTCGCCGCGGTGGCGGCGCAGCCGGTCGCGGAAGCGCAGCATGCGCCCGATCTCGGGGCATCCGGCGGACAGCACGTGCAGGTTGGCGTAGTCGGCGCTGGGGTCGATGGCGTACCGGCGCAGGACGCGGTGCTCGTACCAGTCGGGTTCGCGGACGGCGAGCCGGTAGCCCAGGGCTTCGAGGGCGGGCACGTAGGCCGCCTCGTCGGCGGAGTCGGGCACGATCAGCAGCATGTCGACGACCGGTTTGGCGGGGAGGTCGGGCACGGAGGTGGAGCCGACGTGCTCGATCCGGTGGTCGAGGTGGGCCAGGGACTCCGCCATGCCCGCGGCCTCCCGCTCGTAGGCCGCGGGCCACCGCGGGTCGTGGTCGCGCAGGACGATCCGGCCGTCGGGCCTGGTGGGCGCACCCAGGTTGGCCGCCTCGATCTCCTCGGTGGTCATGGGGACGCGCGGGATCTCCTGCTCGGGCACGGCCGGCTCCTGTTCCTCGGGTGCTGGTCAAGGGGGTCCTCGTCGGGGACCGACCCAGTAGACCAGGACGCGTCGGCTTTCGCGCGGCCGTCGGGTCGGGGCCGCGTCGGCTTCCGCGCGGTCGCCTGACGGTCCGCGCGGTGAGCGGATGGTGACGCTCCGGAGGTTTTTCTCCTCCGGGTGAGAACCGGCCGGGTGCGCGGGGCGTCCGTTTGAGGCGTGATCAGTGCGGTGCTCGGCGGGATGCCGATGTTCTGGCCCGGGTTGCTGCTCTCGCTGGTGCCCGCGGCCCTGTTGAACCGGCCGGTGGGGCGGTTGCTGCGGGCCCACTGGGTGGTGGGCTTCGTCCTGCTGCTCGGGCTCGGCGGGGTGGTCGTGGCGACCCTGCTGCCGGAGGCGTTCCGGCTCTCGGAGGGCGCCGTCCGGCACTGCGCCGTGGCGGGCGGCCGGCCGCGGTCGCCGTACGAGCTGCTGCACGTCCGGCACATCGAGCTCAAGCTGGCGACCTACGCCCCGGTCGGCTTCGCGGCGGCGCTGGCGGGCCCCCGGCGGCGGGCGGCGGCGCTGCTGGGTGCGGCGGTGCTGCCGTTCGCGGTGTCGGCGGTGCACTACGCGCTGCCGGCGATCGGGCGGGCCTGCGACGTGCAGGACGTCTGGGACGGGGTGCAGGGGGTCGCCTTCGGAGCGGCGGCGGGGTTGGCGGCCGGGCCGCTGGTGCGGGCGGTGCGGGCGCGTTCGCGGGCCGTCTGACGGCCTGTCCATCCGGCGGTCTACTGGTCGAGGAGCGGGAAGAGCCGGGTGACGGCGGCGACCGGGCGGGCCCCGGCGGGGCGGGCGGCCGGGTCGGTCTCGCGGCCCCGGTAGCGGGCCAGCATCCGGCGGACCTCCTCGCCGACGGCGGCCAGTTCCTCGGGCGTCAGGTAGACGACGGCGCTGAAGGCCTCGTCCTGCCGCCACTCGGCCGGGGCCTCGGCGCGCCGGGCGAGCCAGCGCTGGTAGCTCTCGTCCTCCAGGCCGCGCGCCAGCTCTCCGAACCCGCCTTCCACGGCCTCCGGTTGGGTCGTCGGCAGCCGCCAGGGCCGGGCCCGCCCGTCGGTGGCCGGGGCCTCCTCGATCAGCCCGTACCGGGCCAACTGCCGCAGGTGGAACGAGCAGAGGCCGGAGCTGAGGCCGAGCCGGGCGGCGGCCTCGGTGGAGGTGACGGTGCCGTGCTCGCGCTCGGCGAGCAGGTCCAGCAGTGCGGTGCGGACGGCGTGCTCGGGGAGGGGGCCGGTTCTGACGAGGTCTTCGGTCACTTTGCAAAGTCTGCTACTTTGCAAAGTCAGACCGCAAGTACCGTCTCTCGAAGGAGTGCCCTCCCGTGTCCGAGCTGCGCGAACGGCCGACCGTCCTGCGGATCACCGAGGTGGGGGAGGAGATCCTGAGCCGCACCTGCCGGACCGCCACCGAGGAGGACTTCGGCAGCGAGCGCCTGGCCCGGCTCATCGACGACATGTTCGCCACCATGCACGTCGCCGACGGCTGCGGCCTCGCCGCCAACCAGGTGGACGTCGACCTGCGCCTGTTCGTCTACGACTGCCCCGACGACGACGGCGTCCGACACACCGGCCACGTGCTCAACCCGGTGGTCGACGAGCAGGAGCCCGGCCGCGCACTGATCGAGGAGACCGAGGGCTGCCTCTCCGTCCCCGGCGCGAACACCAAACTCGCCCGCCCCGCCCGCACCGTGGTGCGCGGCGTCGACCAGCACGGCGACCCCGTCGTGATCGAGGGCACCGGCTACTTCGCCCGCTGCCTCCAGCACGAGACCGACCACCTGAACGGCGGCCTCTACATCGACCGCCTCTCCGCCCGCGACCGCAAGCGCATGCTGAAGCAGACCGCCGACCGCCGGGAGAAGGTCTTCGCCGAACGCGCCACCAGGGCTGCCAAGATGGCGCGGTGAACGAACCCGCGCACCTCGCCGCCGTCCGCGCCTCGTACGACGCCGTCGCCGCCGACTACCTCCGCCTCGTCGTCCCGCCGGAGGGCATGGACCCGGTGTCCCGCGCCATGCTCGCCGCCTTCGCGGAGCTGGTACGGGAGTCGGGCGGCGGCGAGGTCGCGGACCTCGGCTGCGGCCCCGGGCGGGTGACGGCGTACCTGTCCGGCCTGGGGCTGCGGGCCTTCGGGGTGGACGTGTCGGGCGAGATGGTCGCGCTCGCCCGCCGGGTCTACCCCCGACTGCGCTTCCTGCACGGCTCGATGGACGCCCTCGACCTCCCCGACGGTGCCCTCGGCGGCATCCTCGCCTGGTACTCCGTCCACCACACCCCGGCCGCGCAACTTCCCCGCCTCTTCGCCGAGTTCGCCCGCGTCCTCGCACCCGGCGGCCACCTCCTCCTCGGCGGCCACGTCGGCGAGGCCCAACTGCTGCGCCCGACCCAGGCGTACGGCCACCCGGTGTCGTACGCCTCGCACCTCGTCCCGACCGGGCGCCTCGCCGAACTCCTCGAACAGGCCGGCTTCACCGTCACGACCCGCCTCGAACAGCCGCACCCGCAGCGGGAAAACCGGTCCCACGCCTGTCTGCTGGCCCAGGCGCCCGGCCGGCGCTGAGCCCGGACATCGGCGCGGCCCGCCGGACCAGGGAGAGCGTCGGCGGCTGACACACGCCGGATTGGACCCGTACAGAGTGGATCTGTCGGGTGGGGCCAGGAGGCAGCGGGTACGCCAACGGCCCGCCGCCGGGAAGGCGGTGGGCCGTTTGGGGGAGCTCTGGTCGGTCAGACCTCGGTGGTGGCGGCGAACTTCACGAAGGCCGCCCACGTGGCCGGCTCGAAGGCCAGCTGGGGGCCGCTCTTGTCCTTGGAGTCACGCACGTGGACGGTGCTGGGGGTCTCGGCGACCTCGATGCACTCTGCGCCCTCGTTGCTGCTGTAGCTGCTCTTGAACCAAGCCAGCTCGGCCATGTTCATCGCTCTCCCAGGATCATTTCGATCAAGGCCAATGACGCCCTCATGTTGAGCGCCTGCCCCCTGAGGGTGCCGTACCGTGCAGCCATCTTACGGACTTCTTCCGGCTCCGTGATCAGCCTGTTGACGTGCTGGACTTCCACATACGCGATCGGCGGCCGTCCGGGAGGGGTGAGGAGCGTGAAGGGCCCGCCCATGCCCGCGTTCTCGGGTGCGTCGAGCGGCATGATCTGCAGCTCAAGGCCGCGGATTTCCGCTACTTTGAGAAGTCGTTCGAGCTGCTCTCGATGCACATCCCAACCTCCGATCGGGCGCCGGAGGACGCTTTCGTCGATTACCCAGCTCATGGTTGGCAAGGGCCACCGGGTGAGGATTTCCTGGCGAGCGAGCCGTGCCGCAACCCACGTGTCGATCTGCCCCACCGAGAGCCACGGCCTGCGCATCTCGTAGAGCGCCCGCATGTGAGCTTCGGTCTGAAGCAGTCCAGGAATGAGCAGGGTGCTGTAACTGTGGATCTCCAGGGCCCTGCCTTCCTCCTGGGTGAAGGCCTTGTTGTAGGCGGGGTGCCTCTCGGACACGCGCACCTTCGCCTTCATCACGTCGTCCGCGACGACCTTGAGCAGCCCGCCTGCGTCAAGGGCGTCGTCCACCACCGTCAGGTACTCGATCCTCGGGGTCCGCACGCCCCGCTCCACGGCCCCGACGTGGTCTTCGCTGTAGCCGGTGGTCTTGGCCAGCTGCTTCTGCGTGATTCCCGCCCGCTCGCGGAGGAGTTTGATCATCTTCCCGACCGCGCTGTAGAACTCCGCGACGCCGTCGAAGCCCTCCGCCGTCTCGCCGTCCTCGAAGACGGTTCCCTCAAGGCTCATCGCAGTCCATCTCTTTCGATCTTGGGTCGACCGGCAGGCCAACTATGTGCACCCGTACAGATACTCTCTGTGTCCGCCGGGCTGCTGGCCAGCGTACGTCCGCCCGACCACGCTTTACTCCCATGACGACCGAAACCCCCCTCGAAGACCCCCGGTCCCGTACCGCCCTCTTCGCCGCCACCCCCAAGGGCGCCGCCATCTGTCGACGCCTGGCGAGGCGTCAACTCACCCACTGGGGGCTGGACTCCACGCACACCGAGCCGTTCCACTGCGCGCTGCTGATCGTCACGGAGCTGGCCGCCAACGCGATCACGCACGGACGCGTTCCGGGGCGCGGGTTCGAGCTTCACCTCTCCCTCACCACCTCCGTGCGCCGGGGCACCACCCTTCGCATCGAGATCAGCGACCCCCGGGGTGACAGACTCCCCGTCCTCCCCACCGTCCACACCCCCAGTGCCCAGACCGGGCGCGGCCTCACCCTCATCGACGCCCTCAGCCACCGCTGGGGCACCATCCCCCGCCACCCCAACTCCAAGACCGTGTGGGCCGAACTCGACCTCGTCGCGCCCGCCGCGCCCGATGTCCCCGATGCCCCCGATGTCCCCTGAACCCCGCGATAGCCCAACACCCCACTGAACCAACAGGAGTGGGAAGTCGACCCCTCCGACTTCCCACTCCTCTCCCTTCCTCGCCGACGCCCACCGCCGGTCCGGGGACATCCCAGGTTTGTGGGATACCCCCAGGTCGAGGGGCATTGCCAGGATGTGGCGCACGGAGCCGACCACTCCGGCCGGGCTCCGTCGGAGCGTCCGGCCGTCTCGAAAGAGGGATCCACACCCATGAAGATCCGCCGACTTGTCGCCGCCTCGGCCGTTGCCGCCGTGCTGGCCCCGGTGCTCGTCCTGGCCACCGGGACCCAGGCGAACGCCTACCCGCGGCAGCTGTCGAAGAGGGAGCAGTGCACCGCGGCGTGGAACGTCAACTACTGGTCCGGCGGCGCGTCCTTCGCTCGCGGCCAGTGGGCCGCCTGTATGGCGGGCTGACCGTCTCCCGCGGCCCCCGGCCCCGGCCGGGGGCCGCGACCCACCGGCCGCTGTCGTCCGGTGTATCGGTGACGCCGGCGCCCCCGTGCTCCGGTCCACCGCGGGGACCAGCCCGACAAATTCGCTGTCCGGTGGCCGGAGTGCCGTGATACACAATCCGGCGTGCAGAACATAGTGGAGTTTCCCGAGGTCCTGAGGCTGATCGAGGACCGGTCGGCCGCTTTCCGCGCCGCGATCGCGGCCGCCCCCGACCTCGACGTCCAGGTCCCGACCTGCCCGGACTGGACGCTGCGTGAACTGGCGCAGCACCTCGGCGACGGCCGCCGCCGCCAGGCCGCCATCGTCGCGGCGGGCCCGGGTGCCGAGCCCCCGGCGAAGACGTCCCCGAAGGGCGCCCCGACCGCGCCCCGTGACCGCGAAGCCCTGGACGCCTGGCTCGCCGAGTCGACCGGGCTCATGCTCGACGCTCTGCGCGAGGCCGGTCCGGACCGCGGCTGCTGGACCTGGTGGGGCCGTTCGCAGGCCCCGGAGACCAGCGGAGCCCTGGCCCGGCACCAGATCCAGGAGATCGCCGTCCACACCTACGACGTCCAGCTCATCCTGGGCGCCGCACAGCCGCTGCCGGCGGACGTCGCGGTCGAGGGCGTCGACGAGTTCCTGACGACCGTCTCGGCGACGACCGTCCCCTGGCCGTTCAAGCCGGCGACCATCGACCTGCACGCGACCGAGGGCCGCTCCTGGCGCCTGACCCTCGACGCCGACGGCGTCCGCTGTGACGGCCTCGCCGCCGACGCGGAGCCGGGCGACATGGTGATGCGCGGGGCGGCGAGCGACCTGGTCCTCTACTTCTACGACCGCATCCCGCTCGACAGCCTGGACAACTCCGGCACCACCGAGCCGATGGAGCAGCTCGCGGAGTGGGACCCGACCGCGTAGAGGCGGCATCCGGTGGGCTGGCAATCGGTGAGAGGGCGGGCGATGGCCGAGGCGTGGGACCGACTGCGGGCGATCATGGGGGAGCCTGTGTACGCCCCGGCGCGGGTTCCGTGGGAGTTGGCGCCTGCCGAGCTGGGGGTCCAACTGCCCTCGGACTACCGGGCGTTCATCGACCTGTACGGCGGGGTGAACCTGAACGGCGAGTGGGGTGTGTACACGCCGACGGAGACGCCGGTCCACGCCGGCGAGCCGACCGGTCTGGCGGGATGGCGCTTCAGGACCGACACCGATCTCCGCGATCAGCTCGAAGGCGAAGAGGTGTGGTGGGAGCTGCCGGGCCCCACCCCGGTGTTCCCGGACCCGGGCGGCCTGCTGCCCTGGGGCTGGAACAGCAACCACAACCAGTGCTGCTGGCTGACCACCGGTCCGGACCCCGAGCAGTGGCCGGTGGCGGTGTTCTACGAGGACCGGCTCGACCACTTCGACGGTGGTTTCGCGGAGTTCCTGGTCACCGTGCTGACCGGCGGCTACGCGGCGGAGGACGAGTTGCTGGTGCGCGCGGACCCTGCCGTGTGGGGGCCGCAGCCGGCCCGGCCCCTCTGGTCGCCGAAGGGGGACTGGGCGGGCAGGAACTGGGGCGCCGAGTGGGGGATCGACGGATTCCTCACGGCGCCCGGGTCGACGGAGATGCCCTGGGTCAGGACGTGAGGGCGCCGCACGCACGCGCACCGCGGACGGGAGGCGGTTCCCGGTGAAGCGCCCTCATTGGCAGCCGTACTGGTGGCGGCTGCGGTTCCGTGCGGACGGCGAGCCGGAGTTCGCGGTGCTGGGGCCCGAGCCGGTCAGCCGGGTTCCGAACGACGCGCTGAGGAACGTGCCCCTGGAGGTGTGGGCGGACGCCCTGCTGGAGGAGGCGCCCGACGAGCTCGACGACCTGCGTGGCGACCTGCTCCTGGAGTGCTTCACGGAGCCCGCCCCCACGGAGGGCACCCCGCCGGTGTACTCGCGCCAGGTCCGGCTGCCGGGCCCCGCCCTGCCTCCGTACCCCGGGAGACGGCTCTCCTGAGCCACCGCCCCGGCGCCACTCCCCGGCCGTGGAGCGCTGCGTCGCTCGTGCTGAGGACGATCGTGGACCGGGGAGGTCTCAGGCCGGCGGGTGTCGGTCCCCGGTCGTACCGCTGGGGCCGGGTCCGTTTCCGGGTGGCGCGGTCGGTGCCACGCGCTCCCGTAGTTCTCGCAGGTCCGCCGGGGTGTTGACCGCGCACCAGTAGCCCTCGGCGCGGTACCCCGCCAGCTGCCGCAGCCGCACCAGGTGCGGCAGGGTCGTGGTCGCGTGGTCTCCCCGGTCCGGCAGCAGGGGGACGACCCCGGGCGCGAAGGCGTACACGCCGCCGTTGACCGTGCAGGCGGGTGGGGGCGGTGCGGCGAGTTCGGCGACCCGGCCCAGGGCGTCGCAGCGGACCGTGCCCCGGGGCAGCCGGGGCGGGACCAGGGCGACCGTGGCCAGCGCCCCGCAGCGCAGGTGGTGGGTGCCCAGCGGGGTGAGCGGGAAGTCGGCCCAGATGTCGCCGTAGACGGCGAACCACGGTTCCCGCGGCGCCGGTAGCGCGCGGGCGGCGAGCTTCAGCCCGCCGCCCCGGCCCAGCGGGGTGGACTCCACGACCACGGTGGTGCGGACGGGCAGGGGCGCCGTGCGGACGTAGTCGGTGATCACCTGGGAGCGGTAGCCGGCCGAGACGACCACCGTCTCCACGCCCGCGTCGGCGAACCGGTCGAGCTGGTGGCGCAGCAGCGGTGCGCCGTCGACCTCGACCATCGCCTTGGGGCGCAGGTCCGTGTGCGGGGCGAGCCGTCTGCCGCGTCCGCCTGCCAGGATCACGGCTTGGCGGATCGGGAAGCACGTGTCCGGCGATGGCATTCCCGACCTCCCGGGAGCGACGGCACGGCTTCGGAGCCCCGGCCGCGCGGTGCGGACGGAGCGTACGAATGCGACGAGGGTGGCCCCGACGCGCCGCTGGAGAGGCAACCGATCCGATCGCCGTGAAGTCACGCCGATGAGCGGGTGATCGGTGTGATCGGTGCTCCCGTCCTGCGGAGTGATCGGTCGGGTCCTCAGATGTTCGAGTCGGACTCCGCCCACAGCCTCCTGTGTCGCGCCTCCGGGTGAACCCTGACGGAAGATCAGGGGACGGCGGCTCCCCGCCCCTGATGCCCCGGGCGAGCGGGATCGGAAGACTCGTCGTCCGGGCCGGGAACCACTGGCCCGGACGACGACCAGTCTGGAGCCGGACCGCACGTGAACGCGCACACGAACCGCAACCGTTGGGCCGTCGTGGCCGCCTCCGCCGCCCTGGCGGCCGCGCTGACGGCCGCGCTGACGGTCGGGGCGGGCACGCCCGCCCTCGCCACCACCTCCGCCGCCACCGTGTCGGCGACGGCGGCGAGCCCGTCCGCGCTGTCGCCGTTGGACCCGGCGGCGCTCCGGGCCGCCCTCGCCCAGCGGCCCGCCGCCGACGTCTCCGCCGGGTTCGTGCGGGTCACCGGCTCCGGCGGGAGGTTCGAGGGCAGCTCGGCGGAGGGCGGGGCGGCCGTGGACGCGCGCGGGAGGTTCCGGATCGGGTCGATCTCGAAGGTCTTCACCGCCACCGTCGTCCTCCAACTCGCCGCCGAGGGCCGGATCGACCTCGACGGCAGCGTCCGGCGGTACCTCCCGGACCTCCCCGCCCAGTTCGGGGCGGTCACGGTCGGGCAGCTGCTCAACCACACCAGCGGACTGCCCACCGGCGACAACACGTACTGGGGCGACGGCACCACCGGCTGGTTCGCCGAGCACCGGCTCGACGCACCCACCCCCGAGGAGATCGTCGCCTCGACGGCCGGGCAGTCGTTGGCCTTCGACCCCGGCACCGCCCAGCAGTACAACGGCATGAACACCTTCGTCGCCGGGCTGGTCGTCGAGAAGGTCACCGGCCACCGCTACGCCGAGGAGCTGCGCCGGCGGATCATCGGCCCGCTCGGCCTGCGCGACACCTCCCTCCCGGACGCCGACGACCCGGCGCTGCGGCGCCCCGCGACCCGCCCGTACCTGACCGTCCCCGACGCCGACGGCGGCTCGCACCGCGTGGACGTCACCGAGCAGAGCCCGTGGCCCTGGGCCGAGGGCGGCATGATCTCCAGCGCCCCCGACCTGGACCGCTTCATGACCGCCCTGTTCCGGGGCCGCCTCCTCCCGCCGGCCCAGCAGGAGGAGCTGTTCACCGTCCCGGAGGTGCCCGTCGCTCCGGGCAACCGCTACTGCCCGGACGACACGGCGTGCCTGAGCATGGGCCTCGTGCGCCTCGCCTCCGGCGGCGTCGTGGCCTGGGGCAAGACCGGCTCCCGGCCCGGTTCCACCAGCGGCGTCTTCGCCACCCGCGACCTCTCCCGGACGGTCGTGTACTCGGTCGACCCGACCACGCTGAAGGGCACCGAGACCCCGTACGCCCTCGGGCTGCTGAAGTCCGCCTTCGGGTTGGGGTCCATCAGCTGACGGCCCGTCTCCGACCTTGGGCGGACGGGCGGCTGGCTCGCGCGGGGGAGGGGGACGGGCCGAGCGGTGGACGTGCGGCGGGGGCGGTGTCCGGGAGCGTGGACGCATGCTGAAGACCATCCCGGTGGGCGACACCGAGCGCCCCGTTCCCCGGTGGGCCCTGCGGCTCGCCAAGGCCCTCCCGTTCATCGTGCTGCCGCACTGCCTGTGGCGGCTGCCGTTCGCGTTCGACTTCCGGATGGGCACCGTCGACCCGCAGGCCCCGGCCTACGTCTGGTGGGCCGCCCCGTACGTGATCGGTCTGAGCGTGCTCACCGAGGCGCTGACGCTCCTGACCCTGGGGCTGGTCAGCGGTTGGGGCGAGGTGTTCCCGCGCTGGGTGCCCGTGCTGCGGGGCCGCCGGGTGCCGCCGCTCGCGGCGGTCGTCCCGGCCGTGCTCGGGGGGCTGGTCCTGGCGGCCCTGTTCGACGGGATGCCGCTCGGCTGGCTGGGGGTGTTCGAGGAGGTGGGCTACAGCAACGGCTGGTGGCTGCTCCTGGGGCGGGTCTGCACCTCGACGGCGATGTTCTGGGGCCCGATCACCCTCGCCCTGGCCTGGGCCTACCACCGCCGCCGTCGCCCCGCCGCCGCTCCGGCCCGTTGACGCCCGGCCGCGGGCGGGCCGCCGTGCGCGGGAAGTCGGCCCGGCCGACTTCCCGCGCTTCCGCGGCGGGCGGCTCAGTGGGTGCGGTAGTACTCGGCGACGGCGGAGAACGCCTCCTTCGGGTCCCAGGGCAGGCCGGGGTAGGTGATGCCCGTGCGGTCCTCGTAGGTCCTGACGACGCCGTAGCTGGCGAGGTCGAGGTCGTCGCGGGGGTCCCCGTCCGGGCGGTGGACGTGGTCGTAGAGGGCGAAGGTGAAGACGAAGGCGGCGTCGATGCCGCCGGCGTCGAAGGCCTCCAGCAGTTCCCGGACGTACGCGGCCTGCCCGGCCTCGTCCCGCTCGTAGACGCCGTCCAGCCGGACCGGGCCCCCGTCGGCGTACTCGACGATGTCCAGGCCGTTCGCGCCCCGGTCGCCGGCGCCGCGGAAGGTGGCGGAGCCGAACTCGGTGACGGCGACCGGCTTGCCCTGGGCGGTCAGCTCGCGGACGCCGCCGGCGAAGCGGTCGGCGGTCTCGGCGGAGCGGTACAGGTCCAGGGAGACCAGGTCGAAGGGCTCCCAGTCGACGCGCTCCAGCGGTACGGCGGCGTACGTGACGCGCCCGCCGAAGCGGGCCCGGACGGCGGCCACCGCCTCGGCGAGGAACGCGTTGACCCGGCCGCTCACCGCACCGAGGTGTTCGCGCACCTGCTCGGGCCGGGCGAGCAGGGCGAGGCGCTCGCCGATGCCGGAGCCGGGCAGGAATCCCGGGTTCATCAGGCTGAGTTCGGCGCCGGTGACGAACACCACCTCGGCGCCGCGCCGCCGCAGCCGCTCGGCGCGCTCGGCGCAGTCGGTGAGGAGCGCGAGCATCGCGTCGGCGGTCAGTTCCAGCGGGTAGGGCGAGAACCAGGCCTCCAGGCCCAGGTCGGCGGCGTGGCCGGCGGCGAGCTCGATCCGCTCCGGGTCGCCGCCCATGATGCGGACCGCGGTGCAGTGCAGGTCGTCCCGGATGATCCGCAGCTCACGCTCGACCGCCTCGGAGTCGAACCAGGCGCGGGAGTACGCCCCGTCCCTGATGAAGCCGGTGTCGTAGCTGATTCCCTTGGTGCGCACGTTCTTCCGCCTTTCCGGCGAGAGAGAATTTACGGTACGGCCAGTACCGTAGTTGCCGACGGGCCGGCACGGCAAGAAGGATGGGGAGGGTATGGGCGGTATCGGCGGGCGGACTGGGCGGAGCGAGGGCATGGCCGGGCAGACGCGGCGGCGCGGAGCGGCGCTGGAGGAGGCGATCCTGAGCGCCGCGGTCGAGGAGCTCACCGGGGCCGGGTACGCCGGGCTGACCATGGGCAAGGTCGCCGCCCGCGCGGGCACCAACAAGAACGCCATCTACCGCCGCTGGCCCAACCGGCTGGCACTCGGCATCGCCGCGTACAAGCAGCTCGCGAAGACCGCCCCGCTCCCCGACACCGGTGAACTGCGCGGCGACGCCCTGGAGTTGCTCCGCCAGGCGAACCGCCACTGGAGCTCCCCGCTGGGCGCCGTACTGCGCGAGCTGCTGGCCGCGGCCGGCGGCGCCACGGAGTTCCTGGCCCAGTTGCAGGACCAGTCCGGCGACGCCGTGGCCGCGCCCTGGCTCACCGTCCTGGGCCGCGCCGTCGCCCGCGGCGAGGCCGCCCCCGAGGTGCTGCACCCCCGGGTGGCGACGGTGGCGATGGTGCTGCTGCGCAACGAGTTCATGGCGCGCGGGGTGCCGACGGCGCCGGACGACGTGCTGGTGGAGATCGTCGACGAGGTGTACCTGCCCCTGGTGCGCGGGCGCGGCCAGGGGCGGCAGCGGGGCTAACGGCCGCGGTTCCCCTCGGTGTTCGCCTCGGCGTTCCCGCTGGCGTTCCCCGTGAGCAGTGAGTCGGCGAGCCGCTCCGCGGTGCCCGCGTCCAGTGGCCCGTGCCCGAGCAGGAAGCGGTACCAGAACACCCCGTAGACCTGGTCGGCGATGAGGTCCGGATCGGCGTCTGCGGACAGTTCGCCGCGCTCGCGTCCCCGGGTGAGGAGTTCGCGCAGCGCGTCGCGGCGGGTGGCGGTGAAGCTCCGCATCAGGTCGGCGAGGTGCGGGTCGCGCGCGGCCTCGCGGGCGACGGTGCGCAGCGCGGGGGCGGTGGTGTCGCGCTGGGCCGCCTCGAAGGTGGTGCTGACGAAGGCCCGCAGGTCGGCGCGCAGGTCGCCGGTGTCGGGGCCGGACACGTCCTGGTCGGCGCGGTCGGTGAGGGCGTCGAGCAGGACGGCGCCCTTGGAGGGCCACCAGCGGTAGACGGTCTGCTTGCCGACGCCGGCCGCGCGGGCGATGGCGTCGATGGTGACGGGGGTGCCGTCGGACTCGGCGAGCAGGCGCAGCGCGGCGTCGAGGATCGCGCGGTGGGCGGCCTCGTTGCGGCGGCGTCCGGTGTGCGGGCGTGCCGCCGGGGCGGCCTCGGCGCCCTCGGTGCCCTCGGTCTCGCTCATCGTGCTCCCTCTCCTCCGGCGTGCCTCTCCCCGATCCCCCTTGACAAGACTATCAGTCTCGACAACCATCATTTCCGGAACCGACAGTCTCGACAAGTCGAAAGGCCCCACCACCATGAGCACTGCGTCAACCCCCTTCGCCGGACAGCGCGTCGTCGTGATGGGCGGCAGCTCGGGCATCGGCGAGGCCACGGCCACCGCCTTCGCCGCCGACGGCGCCGAGGTCGTGGTGACCGGCCGCGACCGCGACCGGCTGGACGCCGCCGTCGCCCGGATCGGCGGCAAGACCACCGGGCACCCGCTGGACGCGACCGACCCGGCCGCCCTCGCCGCCTTCTTCGCCACGACCGGCCTGGTCGACCACCTGGTCGTCGCGGTCAGCGGCGCCGCCGGCGCCGGCCCGTTCGCCCAGCTCGACCTGGCCGAACTCGCGGCCGGCTTCGACGCCAAGTTCTGGCCGCAGGTGCGCGTGCTCCAGGCGGCGCTGCCGTACCTGCGCGAGGACGGCTCGGTCACCCTGATCACCGCCGCCTCGGCCCGCGCCGCCTTCCCCGGCACCGCCGGACTGGCCGCCATCAACGGCGCGCTGGAGGCGATGGTGCCGCCGCTGGCCGTCGAGCTGGCCCCGCTGCGGGTCAACGCCGTCTCGCCCGGCGTGATCGACACCCCGTGGTGGGACCGCGTACCGGCCGAGCAGCGGGCCGCGCTGTTCGAGGGCCTCGCCGCCACCACCCCGGTCGGCCGGGTCGGCCGGGCGGAGGACGTCGCCCGGGCGATCCACCTGCTGGCCGCCAACGGCTTCGTCACGGGCGTGGTGCTCGACTGCACCGGCGGGGCGAACCTCCCGACCGGCCGCTGAGCCGGCCGCTGGGCTGCGCGGAGCCGGCGGTGCTGTCACAGCTCACCCGTACGGTTCGACCGTGAACGTTCCCGAGGTCATCCCCATCAGCCACCGGCCCGACTACCGCACCGACACCATCGGCCGCTGGCAGGGCGGCCAGTTCCTCGCCTCGGCGCTCGGCCTCGGCGCCGGCCG
Source organism: Kitasatospora sp. NPDC001261 (assembly GCF_042896795.1). Lineage (NCBI taxonomy): Bacteria > Bacillati > Actinomycetota > Actinomycetes > Kitasatosporales > Streptomycetaceae > Kitasatospora > Kitasatospora sp. NPDC001261. Next base: position 275,328 of record NZ_JBIAXP010000002.1, on the reverse strand, counting down.
GTACTACGCCGTCCTGCACCGCTTCGACGCCGCCGGCCGCCACCTCGACTCGCGGATACACCCCGCCGGCGAGGCGCCGCAGGCCAGGCTGCTGCTGGCGGAGTGGCTCGACGCCCTGCCCGGCCGCGAGTACGGGGACATCGCGATCGCCCCGTTCGCCGTGCACGTCGACGGCGAACTGTTCGGCCTGGTGCGCGAGGACTACGAACCGGACGAGGTGGACGACGAGGAGGATCGGGTCCACTTCGAGCTCTACCCCGACGGCCTGGGCTTCGACGCCCCCTGGTGCGGCTGCTACGACACCTGAGCCGCCCCGGGGCGCGTCACCACTCCGCCTCCCGGTAGGCGGGGCCGGTGGCCGGCCGGCCACCGGGCGCGTGGTCGACTGCCCGGCGGCCGGCGGCCGGTGCGCTCAGCCCGCGTACTGGCCGAGGATCTTCGCGAACTCGTACGGCTGCTGCGGGATGTTGGTGCACTTGGACAGCGAGCCGCCGGTGCAGGCGTTGGCGTCCCGGGTGGCGTCCCAGAAGGAGAGCATCCCGAGGTGGTTCTGCCGGGCGAAGGCCACCAACTGCTGGGCGTCGGCCTGGTTGTAGACCTGGTGGTCGTCGTTCTCGCCGATCATCGGGGTGACGCCGACCATGGCCCACAGCTGGGCGTCGGTCTTCGCCGGGTAGAGCGCCTTGAGCTGGCCGAACAGCGACTGGGCGGCCTGGACGGCGGCGTTGCCGTAGTCCGTCCCGCTCCGGTAGTAGTCCATCGCCATGATGTTGACCAGGTCGACGGCGACCCCGGCGTCCCGGGCGGACTTGACGATGGCGACGCCCTCGGAGGTCAGGCCCTCGGGCAGGACGGGCAGGGTGAAGGAGACCCTGAGGCCCGGGTGGGCCTGCTGGAGCCTGGCGAGGGCGGCGGAGCGGCGGTCGTTGGCGGCGGTGTCGGCGATGGCCGCGCCCTCGATGTCGAAGTCGACGTAGCGCAGGTTGTAGGCGCTCACCACCGCGTCGTACTCGGCGAACAGCGAGTCCACCGTGGTGCAGGCGGCGGCGAGTTCGGTGCCGGCGGCGCCGCCGAAGGAGACCTTGACGTCGCCGCCGGCCGCGCGCAGCGCGTCCACCTGGTCCTTGGCCCAGGCGGTGCGCGGGTCGTAGGCGTTGAACCAGCTGGCCTTGCAGCCGACGCCGGTGACGAAGCCCATCGTGTAGCCCTTGAGGCCGGCGGCCTTGGCCAGGTCGGGCATCGAGGGGGTCGGCCAGGCGCCCATGTCGATGAACGGGGCGACCGGGAGCGCGACGTTCGGCGCCGGGGTGCCCGGGCCGCCGGTGGGCGTGCCGGTCGGGGTGCCGGTCGGGCTCGGCGGGGTCGAACTCGGCGGCGGGGTGGTCGGGTTGCCGCCGCCCGGGCCGGTCAGGGCGATGTCGTCGGCGAGGTAGCCGCCCTGCCCGTACCAGCCGTGCAGGTACACGGTGACGCTGGTGGTGGCCGCCCCGGTGGTGAAGCTGGTGGACAGCTGCTGCCAGTCGGCGCCGCCGGCGGTCCAGGTGGCCGGGTCGGTGACGCCGCTGCCGGTGGCGCCGAGGTAGACGTACCGGCCCTGCACCCAGGCGCTGAGCGTGTACGTGGTGTTGGGCTGGACGCTGACGGTCTGGCCGCACTGCGCGGTGTCGCTCGCGCCCACCGCCCCCTTGAGCGCGTACGTCCCGCTGTGCGCGCCGGAGTCGACCACGCTCCCGGTGCCGGCCGAACAGCTCCACGGGCCGAGCGCGCCGCTCTCCAGCCCGCCGTTGGCGAGCAGGTTGCCGTCGGCGGCCCCGGCGTTCCCGGCGAGGACGGCCAGGCCGCCGGCGGCGAGCGCGGTGGCGGCGGCGAGGCTCAGCAGGGTGGTCCGGCGGGCGGGGCGGCGGTGCGTGGGGGCGTGCTGGGGCGCGCTGGGCATGGGGGTGCCTCTCGGGACGTGGGGGCCGCCCGCGCCGCGAGGGGGAGGCGCGGGGCGGGCGGCGGCCTGGGGTGGTCCGGGGTGGGGGAGCGCGGTGCTGAGCATCAAACTGGACTAGACCAGCTGTGCACGTCAAGCATTTCCGGGCCTCGGACGCCCCGTCAGGGACAGGTTTTAGGAACGGTTAAGACGATGCCGGGCGGCGGTCGCGGCGGGCCCGGGGATGAAGGGGCTTGACCTTGAGTGCACTCCAAGGTGAAAGCTGAAGGCGTTGATCACGCACCACCACGCGAACACCGCGGCCACCCCACGGGAGCCGCGGAGACCACGACGGGAGCACCACCATGCGCAACGCTTCGTTCGGCACGAGCGGCCCGGAGATCGGCGTCATCGGTCTCGGCTGCATGGGCATGACCTGGGCCTACACCGAGCGGGACCGGGACGACGAGAAGTCGGTCCGGGTGATCCGGCAGGCGCTGGACCTCGGCGTCGGCCTGATCGACACCGCCGACATGTACGGCCCGTACACCAACGAGGAGGTGGTCGGCGCCGCGCTGGCCGGCCCGTACCGGGAGCGCGCCTTCCTGGCCACCAAGGTCGGCATCGTGCCGGGCGGCGCGGGCCAGCAGGAGCGCAACGGCCGGCCCGAGCACGTGCGCCGCTCGATCGACGAGAGCCTGCGCCGGCTGGGCACCGACCACGTCGACCTCTACCAGCTGCACCGGGTCGACCCCCAGGTCCCGATCGAGGAGACCTGGGGCGCGTTCGCCGAGGTCGTCGCGGCGGGCAAGGCCCGGAGCATCGGCCTCTCCGAGGCGGGCGTCGAGGAGATCAAGCGGGCGCAGAGCGTGCACCCGGTGGCCTCGGTGCAGTCCGAGCTGTCGCTGTGGACCCGGGACGCGCTGGCCGAGGTGCTGCCGTACACCGAGGAGCAGGGCATCGCCTTCCTGCCGTTCTCGCCGCTCGGCCGGGGCTTCCTGACCGGCGGGATCACCTCCATCGAGGAGCTGCCCGCCGACGACTTCCGCCGCCGGCTGCCGCGCTTCCAGCACGACGCGCTGCGGGCCAACCTGGCGCTGGTCGGGAAGGTCCGGGCGGTCGCCGAGCGGATCGGCGCCACCCCGGCGCAGGTCGCGCTGGCCTGGGTGCTGGCGCAGGGCCGGTACGTCTTCCCGATCCCGGGCACCAGGACGCCGCGCTACCTGGTGGACAACGTGGGGGCGGCCGGGATCGAGCTCTCGGCGGCGGACCTGGCCGAGCTGGACGCGCTGCCGGCCGCGACCGGCGAGCGCTACTGACGGCGGCGCTGCCCCCGTACCCGCGCCGTCAGCGCTCCCGCACCCACACCAGCTGCCGTCCGGTCTCGCCCGGAGCCCGGACGGCGGCCTCCGCGACCCGGTCCAGCCGGTAGCCGAGCTTGCGCGGGACGGCCGCGCTGGCGCCGTTCGCCCGGTCGCAGCGGATCTCCACCCGGGTGATCCCGGGCAGGGCCAGCGCGGCCTCGGTCAGCGCCCCGGCCGCGGTGGTGGCGATGCCCCGGCCGACGTGCCCGGCGGCGACCCAGTAGCCGATCTCCAGCGCGCCCGGGCCGATCCGCCCGTGCAGGCCGAAGGCGCCGATCACGCCGCCGGGCTCGGCGTCCAGGCCGGCCAGGTACATGAAGTCGGTGCCGGCCTCCCAGGCGGCCGCGCCGGCCCGGGTCAGCTCGGCGGTCCGGGCCCGGGAGGGGGCCTCGGCCGCCCACTCCATCCAGGGCCGCAGGTGGTCCAGGTTGGCGCGGACGGCCTGGTTCAGCGCCGCCGTGTGGCTGCTGCGGCGGCGCCGCAGCCAGAGGCCGCCGGGCAGCCGCAGCCGTTCCGGCGGCCGCCCGGCGGTCGCCTCCACCAGCGGTGGGGCGAGGCCGCAGGGCCGTGGCTGTGCTTGGCTCATGGCGGCGATTATGTCCTTGGCCGGGACCTGTCACCATCGGATATCCCTCTGGTGGCGGGCGCGTCCCCCTGGTGGCGGGCGCGCCCGGCCGCACCCCGGCGCGTCAGAGCCGGACCATCACCTCGTCGAGCTCCTTGCGCCGCAGGTCCGGCACGCGCGCCCCCTCGGCCGGGTAGCCGACCGGGATGACGTACGCGGCGCGTTCCTCCGCCGGGCGGTCGCACACCTCGTTGAGGAACTTCATCGGGCTCGGGGTGTGGGTCAGCGTGGCCAGGCCGGCCTGGTGCAGCGTGGCCAGCAGGAGCCCGACCGCGATCCCCACCGACTCCTTGGTGTAGTACGGGCGCGGCGACTCGGGGCCCTTGTGCACCTCGAACACCACGATCACGGCCGGCGCGTCCTCCAGGAACGGCTTGCGCCAGTCGGTGCCGATCGGGGCGAGCGCGGCCAGCCACTCCTCGGACGCCCGGTGGCCGTAGAACTCGCGCTCCTCGGTCTCGGCCGCCTCGCGCAGCCGCCGCTTGCGCTCCGGGTCGGTGATCACCACGAACCGCCAGGGCTGGACGTGCGCGCCGCTGGGTGCGGTGGAGGCGGTCCGGACCGCCCATTCGACCACCCCGTCCGGGATCGGGCGGGTGGAGTAGTCGCGGACGGTCCGGCGCTGCGCCATCACGTCGTGGAAGGACCTGCTGCGGGCCTCGGCCTCGTGGGCGGGCACCGTCATGGGGGTGAGCGGGACGGTCGGGTGGGACGTCCCCGCCACGGCGCTGTCAGTGCTGTCAACCATGGCGCACAGCACAGCACATGACGGCCCCTCCGGGAGGGGGTTTCCGGGAAGAGGTAGAGACCAATCCCCGGAGACCGATCCCGGAGGCCGATCCCCGGAGACCGATCCCCGGAGGCCGATCCGGCCGGCGGCCGATCCCGCTCCCCGGGCCCGGCAACCCCTACAGCTCGTGCGCCCGCCCGTCCCGGACCTCGATCCGCCGGTTCACCGCCACCGTGTCCAGCATCCGCCGGTCGTGGGTGACCAGCAGCAGGGTGCCGGTGTACGAGCCGAGCGCGGACTCCAGCTGCTCGATCGCGGGCAGGTCCAGGTGGTTGGTGGGTTCGTCCAGCACCAGCAGGTTGACCCCGCGGGCCTGCAGCAGCGCCAGCGCGGCCCGGGTGCGCTCGCCGGGGGAGAGGGTGCCGGCCGGGCGCAGCACGTGCACCGCCTTGAGGCCGAACTTGGCCAGCAGGGTGCGCACGTCCTCCGGCGCGAGCTCCGGCACGGCGGCCGCGAAGGCCTCCAGCAGCGGCTCCCCGCCGAGGAACAGCCCGCGCGCCTGGTCCACCTCGCCGACCACCACGCCGGAGCCCAGCGAGGCGCTGCCGCCGTCGAGTTCGAGCCGGCCGAGCAGGGCGGCCAGCAGCGTGGACTTGCCCGCGCCGTTGGCGCCGGTGATGGCGACCCGGTCGGCCCAGTCGATCTGCAGGTCCACCGGGCCGAAGGAGAAGTCGCCGCGCTTGGCGACGGCCGCGCGCAGGGTGGCCACCACCGAGCCGGAGCGCGGCGCGGTGGCGATCTCCATCCGCAGCTCCCACTCCTTGCGCGGCTCCTCGACCACGTCCAGCCGCTCGATCATCCGCTGGGTCTGCCGGGCCTTGGAGGCCTGCTTCTCGGTGGACTCGGTGCGCTTCGCCTTGGCGTTCTTGTCGTTGTCGCTGCTCTTGCGGCGGGCGTTGCGGACGCCGTGCTCCATCCAGTTGCGCTGCATCTGGCCCCGGGCCTCCAGCGAGGCCTTGGTGTCGGCGTACTCGTCGTACTCCTCGCGGGCGTGCCGACGGGCCACCGCCCGCTCCTCCAGGTACGCCTCGTAGCCGCCGCCGTACAGGTTGACCTGCTGCTGGTGGAGGTCCAGCTCCAGCACCTTGGTCACGGTGCGGGCCAGGAACTCGCGGTCGTGGCTGATCAGCACGGTGCCCGTGCGCAGGCCCTTGACGAAGGACTCCAGTCGCTCCAGGCCGTCCAGGTCGAGGTCGTTGGTGGGCTCGTCGAGCAGGAAGACGTCGTAGCGGGAGAGCAGCAGCGAGGCGAGGCCGGCCCGGGCGGCCTGGCCGCCGGACAGGGCGGTCATCGGCAGGTCCAGCGAGACCTTCAGCCCGAGCGAGTCGGCGACCTCCTCGGCGCGCTCCTCCAGGTCGGCGCCGCCGAGGTCCAGCCAGCGCTCCAGGCCGACGGCGTACGCGTCGTCGGCGCCCGGCCGGCCCTCGACCAGGCCCTCGGTGGCCTCGTCCAGCGCGGCCTGCGCGGCCGCCACACCGGTGCGGCGGGCCAGGAAGTCGCGCACCGACTCGCCCTCGCGCCGCTCCGGCTCCTGCGGCAGGTGGCCGACGTTGGCGCTCGCCGGGCTCAGCCGCAGCGAGCCGCCCTCGGGGGTGTCCAGGCCGGCCAGCAGCCGCAGCAGGGTCGACTTGCCGGCGCCGTTCACGCCGACCAGGCCGATCACGTCGCCGGGGGCGACGACCAGGTCCAGGCCGGAGAAGAGGGTGCGTTCGCCGTGGCCGGCGCTGAGGTCCTTGACTACGAGTGTGGCGCTCATGATGAGCCCGATTGTAGGAGGAGCCGGGCGTCCGGCCGAAAAGACGGGGGCCGCGGCCGTCGCGGCCGCGGCCCCCGGATCACCGCTCAGCGGGTCACCGCGCCGCTCGGAAGACCACTCGGCCTTCGTCGGAGCGGGTCACTCGGCCTTCTTCACTTGGCCTTCTTCGAGAAGTACTCGAACATGTGCTGGGCCACGTCCTCCAGGTACGGACCGGCCTCGTAGGTGTTCGCGCCGTTGCCGATGGAGGTGTCGCTGACCAGGGCGGGCTTGCCGTCCTTGGTCGCGTACCAGCCGCCGCCGCTGCTGCCGCCGGTCATGTTGCAGCCGATCAGCAGCATCGCCGGGCGGCTCGGGTCGCCGGTCTTCTTGGACGGCTTGCCGCCGTCGCAGTGCTCCAGCTCCACGCCGTCGAAGGGCTTGCCCTCCGGGAAGCCGTAGTTGCTGACGGCGCCGACCTGGTCACGCGGGGCGTTGAACCAGAGCGGGACGGAGCCGCCGACGGTCTCCTCCAGCGACTTGCCGCCCGGGCTGGGGTTGGCGACCTTCACGATGCCGAAGTCGTACTGGCTCCACGGGCCGCCCTTCTCCGGGTCGGCCTCCGCGGCCCACTGCGGCGAGACCATGCCGGAGGTGGCGGTCCACTCGCCGTACGGCTCGGCGTCCTCCAGCTTGGCCTGCTTGTTGCCGTTGCTCAGCACGCCGTTGCTGTTGAAGGCCGGGGCGAAGGTGATGTCGGTGTAGTACTTGTTGCCCTTGCCGCCGTGCAGGCAGTGGCTGGCGGTCCACACCAGGTTGCTCTTGCCGGGGTTGGCCGGGTCGGAGACGACGGTGCCGGAGCACACGTAGTCCTCGTTGCCGTCCTTGAAGAAGATCTTGCCGTTGACGTGCATGTTCTTCGGGAACGGGTGCGCCACGGGCTTGGCCGGGACCATCGCGGGCAGCTGGTCCGCGCCGCCGCCACCGCCGGGCTGGGCCGCGGTGGGCTGGGCCGTGGGCGCGGCCGAGGCCGAGGCGGGCGCGCTGGTGGCCGGCGCGGCGCCGGTGGGCTGCGCGGGCGGCTGGGTCCCCTCCGGGGCGGGCTGCGGCAGCGGCTTCGGCTTGGCGTCCAGCAGCTTCTGCAGGGTCCAGTAACCCTTGACCGCCGGGGTGATCACGTTGGCCTGGGCCCACTTGTCCCAGTCCTCCAGCTTCCAGGTCTTCAGCTCTTCGAGCGTCGGAAGCTTGATCGGAGCCGCGCCCGGCGTACCGGAGGCGCCGGCCGTGACGCCGGGAGCCGCGGTCACGGCCGGGTCGGCGTTGTCGGGGCCGCACGCGGTGGCGACCACCATGGTCAGCGCGACGACGGAGGCGCCCAGGACGGCACGGCCCGGCCGGGATATCGGTGACATGAGTTCAAATCCCCCTGTTGACTACCGCCATGCGGCCCGTTCCCCGGGTGCGGCCCCACTCGGCCGCAGGCATGGCAGGTGAGGAGTCTGCCATGCGTCCGGGGGACTCCCGAATTCCGCACCGGACCGGGACGGGGCCGTCACCGGATGGGCACGGGATCGGCACCGGGGGCCCGTCGCGGGGCGGTCCCGGGGGGTGCGCTCGGCGGGTCGCGCGGTGGTCCCGGCGGGCCCGGCGGCCGGTAAATCGGTTGCACGCCCCGGGCGGGCTGCCTAGCGTGGTCCGGGTCATCAGCCAGACAAGGAGAAGGCCGTTGCTCTACTGAGGTCCCGGGACACCGCCCCCGCCGCGCAGGCCCTGCTGCCGTCGCGCGGTGCGCGAGTGTGCGACCTCAGTCACGGCCCGTGGCACTCCTCTGCGTGACGCCACCCCTTCGTTCCCCCGGCCGTGCCCGGTTTCCGCACCCGCGGTGTCTCCCCGTGTTGCTCACCACCCCTTCGGCAACCACCCCGGGAGGCCTGTATGGCACACCACCCCACCACCACCGCCGTCCTCTGCACCGAGCTCTCGTTCGAGTGGCCCGACGGCAAGCCCGTCCTGGACGGCTTCCAGCTCGCCGTCGGCCCCGGCCGCACCGGCCTGATCGGGCTCAACGGCGCGGGCAAGTCCACCCTGCTGCGGCTGATCGCGGGCGAGCTCGCCCCGACCGGCGGCACCGTCCGGATCGACGGCGAACTCGGCTACCTGCCACAGGGGTTGACGCTCGACACCACCCTGCGGGTGGACGAGGCGCTCGGCATCCGCGCCGCCCGCGAGGCCCTGCACGCCATCGAGTCCGGCGACACCGACCAGCGCCACTTCGACGCGGTCGGCGACGACTGGGACGTCGAGGAGCGCGCCCGCGCCACCCTCGACCGGCTCGGCCTGCACCGCCTCGGCCTCGACCGGACCACCGGCGAACTCTCCGGCGGCGAGGCCGTGCTGCTGCGGCTGGCCGCCCTGCTGCTGGCCCGCCCCGACGTCCTGCTGCTCGACGAGCCCACCAACAACCTCGACCGGGCTGCCCGCGAGCGGCTCTACGAGACGGTGGCCGGCTGGAACGGCGTGCTGCTGATCGTCAGCCACGACCGCGAGCTGCTCCGGCACGTCGACCAGATCGCCGACCTCCGGGATGGCGAAGTCACCTGGTACGGCGGCAACTTCGAGGAGTACGAACGCACCCTCGCGGCCCAGCAGGAGACGGCCGAGCGGCTGCTGCGCAACGCCGAGGCCGACGTCCGGCGCCAGAAGCGGGACTTGGCCGAGGCCCGCATCCGGCTGGACCGCAGCGCCGCGTACGGCAAGAAGCGCTCGGTCACCCGCAACGACCCGCACATCTTCGCCGGGATGCTCAAGCGCAAGGGCCAGGAGACGGCCGGCCGGCTCCAGGGCATGCACACCGAGCGCCTGGAGGAGGCCAAGGCCCGGCTCGACGCGGCCGAGGAGGCCGTCCGGGACGACGCCGAGATCCGGATCGACCTGCCGCGCACCGCCGTCCCGGCCGGGCGCACCGTGCTCACCCTGGACAGGGTCCGGCTGCCCCACGGCACCACCGCCGACCTCGACCTGCGCGGGCCCGAGCGGATCGCCCTGGTCGGCCGCAACGGCGCCGGCAAGACGACGCTGCTGCGCACCATCGCGGGCGAACTCGCCCCGCCGGCGGGGGAGGTCATCACCCCGGTGCCGCTGCGGCACCTCCCGCAGCGGCTCGACCTGCTGGACGAGGAGCGCTCCGTCGTGGAGAACGTCAAGCTGTTCGCCCCCACCGCCGGGGACAACGCGGTCCGCGCCCGGCTCGCCCGCTTCCTGTTCCGCGGCGCCCGGGCCGACCAGCCCGCCGCCACCCTCTCCGGCGGCGAGCGGTTCCGGGCGACGCTGGCCGCCCTGCTGCTGGCCGACCCGCCGCCGCAGCTGCTGCTGCTCGACGAGCCGACCAACAACCTGGACCTCGCCAGCGTCCGCCAGCTCACCCAGGCGCTGTCCGCGTACCGGGGCGCGCTGATCGTGGCCAGCCACGACCTGCCGTTCCTGCGCGGCCTGGGCCTCACCCGGTGGCTGGAGCTGGACGGCGAACTGCGGACGGTGGGGCCGATGTAGCGCCTACTGCTGCTCCTGCCGTTGCTGCTCCTGGTCGTTCTCGGCGTTCCCCTGGTCGCCGTGGTCGCCCTGGCTGCTTTGGTTGCCTTGGGCGTCCTCGGTGAGCATCCGGCGGGCCGTGCTCAGGGCCGAGTCCCTGAGCGCGGCCAGCTCGTCCGGGGTGAACACCGGCGTGCGGACGTTCGGCGGGATGCCTGGGCCGTCGAAGGTACTGCCGTTCCTGGTCAGGTACTTCTCGTTCGGCAGGACGGCCATGAACTCCGGCGAGAGCGACTTGATCATGATGTCGGAGAAGACGCCCTGGGTGTTCTCGCCGACCCGGAGCACCCGCGGGGAGCGGCCCGTCATGGCCTGGGTGAAGGTCTCCGCGGCGCTGGTGGAGATCGAGGAGGTGAGCACCGCCACCGGCCCGGTGAAGTGCCCGCCCGCCGACGGCCGTACGGTGATCGGCTCGGGCCGGGTGAACTTCGTCGGGTCGGCCGGGTCGTTGCGCGCCACCTTCCGGTAGGCGACGTACGGGCGGTCGGTGAGCCGGGCGGCGATGTGCAGCCCGAGCGCGTCCGAGCCGCCGCCGTTCAGCCGCACGTCGACGACCAGGCCGGTGGGCCGGTCCGGGCCGGCCAGCACGGCGTCCAGCGCCCGGTCCAGCTCGTCGACCTGGCTCCGGAAGTCGCCGTCGGTGTAGCCGTCGAAGCTGCTCACCCGGAGGTAGCCGAGGCCGTCCGGGAGCCGGCCCACGCCGAGCCGGCCGCCCGCGAACTGCTGCTCCGGGCCGGTGAGCTGGGCGGCCGAGGCCTGCAGGGCCCGCGCGGTCAGCTCCGGGGTCTGCACCGTCGAATCCGGCCGCTGCCCGCCGAAGACCTCCTTGGCGTGCCCGTCGACCACCCGGGCCAGCCCGGTGTGCGCGTCGCCGAGCGGGCGGAGCATGTCCGTGAAGACGTCCTGCAGCCGGTCGGCGGTCGTCGCCGGAGTGATCGTGGGCCGCTTCTCGTCCCGGACGGCGTGCCAGTCGATGCCCTTGGCGGCGAAGAACGGGTAGTTCTCCTCGAAGTCCTCCCAGAACCGGTCGAAGACCGCGAGCGGGTCGTTGGGAGCAGGCCGCGCGCACAGCGGCGGCAGGGCGTCCAGGCGGGTGAGCGACTTGGTGCCGACCCCGCTCTCCTCGCGTTCCACGGCCTGGTTCCGGCCCTTGGGGGTGAGCGTCATGGCGAGGTTGCCCACGGTGTAGCGGGTGGTGCCGTCCGGGCCGGGCGCCGAGGCCTGCGTCCCGGTGACCCACCCGGGCAGGCAGCTGTGCGCGGTCACGTCGTAGGTGGTGACCCGGCCCCCGGAGACCGCGATCAGCAGGCCGTAGCCCTCCGTCCGCCAGACCCCCTCCAGCGGGTTCCCCCGCCCTTCCTGCGCCGCGGCCGCCCCCGGTGCCGCCAGCCCCACCGCCGTCGCGAGTGCCAGTGCCGCGGCCGCGGTCCTGCCGACGCCGCTTCCGGTCCTGCTGCGCGCCGTTCCCGTCGTGCGTCCTGTTCCCGTCCTGCGCGCCGTTCCCGCCGTGCGCGTCATCCGTGACCTGCGTGCCATTCCTGACCTGCGTGTCATCTCCGGCCTCCGCCGAAACCCCGGTCTCCCCCGCGGAACCCCTCCGCCACCGCTCCCCGTCGACGCTACGGCCGGCCCCACCGCCCGGGCGTCATCCGACGAGCCGCACCCGCTTCCTCCTCCGGGCGCACCGGCTTCCTTCTCCGGGCCGACCCGGAGCCGGGCGCAATGGTCCTCGGCGGTCTCGACAGCGACCGTTTTGACTGCGGGTGAAAAACCGCCGTCCGCGGCCCCAACTACCCGTCGCTCCAGTACCATCGGCGGCATGCCTGCGCTCACCATCGAGTACACGGAGCACGAGCTCGCCGCGATCCGCGAGGCCGCCGCCGCGGACGGCAAGACCGTGAAGGCCTACGTCCACGACCTGAGCGTGCGCGAGCAGCAGCGCCGGGTCTTCGTGGACCACGCGGTGGCGTTCTGGAAGGCGCACCGGGCCGAGTTCGACGCCGCGTTCCCCGAGGACGCGCCCGCCGCGTGAGCGACGGGGGAGCGTGAACTCCCGGGGCTATGCCTGCGGCGTCGACCGCAGCCTTCCCGCGATCCGCGTCCCGAGCCGGTCCAGCCCGACGACGAGTGCGGCGAGCGCCACGAACTCGACGGTCAGCAGGGCTATCTGGCCCCAGACGTAGCCGTAGCCCTTGGTGGTCGGGTCGAAGAAGAAGTACGGGTAGGGCATCGGGTAGTCGTCGAACAGCGCGTTGCGGGTGAGCACGATCGCCGCGTAGCCGAGCGGGAAGCCCAGCCAGAGCGGGATGTCCTTCCACGCCGAGGCGTTGCGCGGCTTGAGCACCAGCCAGTCGGCGATCACCATCACCGGCGTCACGTAGTGCAGGAAGAACGACGACCAGTGCGCCAGCTTGTCCGGCCCGCTGACCAGCCCGGGCAGCGGGTTGGCGCCGTGTTCGAGCAGGATGTGCGAGACCAGCCCGGTGATCAGGATGTACAGCGTGGCGGCGCCGCGCAGCCGGGGCGCGGGCGCGTCCACGGTGCCGCGCTTGAGCATCCAGTACACCGCGCCGATGAAGTAGCCGAACACGATCACGTTGCTCTGCACGGTGAAGTAGACCAGCGGCGCGGTCCCGAGGGTCAGGCCGAGGCCCGCCGAGAGCACGATGCCCATGCGCCACCAGAGCGCGGGTCGGGTCCGGACTGTCATGCGGCCACCAGTTCGTTCCAGGCGATACGGGAGGTATCGGACGTCGAGGGGGAAACCCGCACTCTACTCGCTGGTACCGATCGGATGGAATCCACGTTCGAGGCGCTCGGGCGTACCGGGGGCACGGGGGGATGGTCGCGGTGGATCCTGAGCAGGCGTCAGCCCGGCAGCACGAAGCCCGACTCGTACGCCGCGATGACCGCCTGGGTGCGGTCCCGCGCGCCGAGCTTGGCCAGCACGCTGCCGACGTGCGTCTTCACCGTCTCCTGGCTCACCACCAGCTGCCGCGCGATCTCGCCGTTGTTGAGCCCGGTGGCCATCAGCCGCAGCACCTGCCCCTCCCGCTCGGTCAGCCGCCCGATCGGCCCCCGGTCGCCCGACCCGGCCTCCCGGCGCCGGTCCGCGCCGTGGCGCAGCGCGAGGTCGCGGACGGCCGCCGGGAACAGCAGCGAGTCGCCGCGCGCGACCAGCCGCACCGCCTGCACCATCTCCTCCGCCCGGGCCCGCTTCAGCAGGAACCCGGCGGCGCCCGCGCGCAGCGCGTCGTACACGTGGTCGTCGTGCTCGAAGGTGGTGACCACCAGGATGCGCGGCGGCGGGGCCATCCCGTTGACCAGCTGTTCGGTGGCCCGGATGCCGTCGATGCCGGGCATCCGGACGTCCATCAGCACCACGTCCGGGCGCAGTTCGCGCACCAGTGGAACGACCTCGGCCCCGTCGGCGGCCTCGCCGACGACGGTGAGGTCCGGTTCGCTGTCGATCACCACCCGCAGGCCCAGGCGGACCAGCCGCTCGTCGTCCGCGATCACCACCCGGATGCCGTCGGCGCCCTGCCGTGCACCCTCGTCCACGGCGTCGTACCCCATCTCGTTCATGTCCTCGTTCACGTCGCCCCTCCCACCGGCAGCCAGACGGCCAGCCGCCACGTCGTTCCGTCCCCGTCCGGCCCCGCCGCGCTGCCGCCGTGCAGGGCCGCCGCCCGCTCGCCGATCCCGCGCAGCCCGCGCCCGCCGCCGGGGCGGCTCGGCCGGGCGGGGCCGAGCGGATTGGTCAGGTCGATCTCCAGCCGGCCGTCGGCGAGCCGGACCCGCAGCCCGGCCGGGGCGGGCCCGGCGTGGCGCAGCACGTTGGTCAGGCCCTCCTGCACGATCCGGTACGCCTCGCGGGAGACCGGCTCGGGCAGGCCGGCCAGCCCGGGCGCCAGCTCGGCGTCCACCGCCACCCCGGCGCGGCCGAGCTGGCGCAGCAGGTCGTCCAGCCCGGCGAGGGTCGGCCCGGCGGGCCCGGCGGCCTCCGGGTCCTCCTCGCGCAACAGCCCCAGTACGGCGTCGAGTTCGGCGACGGCCGCCCGGGCGGTCTCCTCGATCGCCGCGAGCGCCTCGGCGGCGAAGTCCGGGTTGCTGCGCAGCACCCGGGCGGCGGCCGAGGCCTGGATGCCGACGGCGCTGAGCGCGTGGCCGACCGAGTCGTGCAGCTCGCGGGCCAGCCGGTTGCGCTGGGCGAGCACGGTGGCCCGGCGCTCGGCGGCGGCCACCCGCTCCTCCGGGGTCGGGCCGAGCAGGGCGGGCGCCCAGCGGGCGAGCAGCGCGCCGCAGACGGCGTTGGTGCCGACGATCAGCAGCAGAACGCCGAGACCGAGGGCCGGGCCGGTGACCAGCCAGCCGGGGAAGTGCCGCTCCCACATCCGGACGAACTCCCTGGTCCCCGCGAAGCCGCAGACCAGCACCACCGCGAACGGGGTGCCCGCCAGCGTCATCCCGGCGACCACCCCGCCGAACAGGACGTGCAGCACGTACCAGAGCGCGGTGCGCCACCGGGCGCCCCAGGAGCGGGCCGGCCCGGTGGCCAGCTCCTCCGGCCGGGCCGCCGAGCACAGGGCCCGCGCCGCCGCGCCCTCCAGTCCCCGCACCATCGGCACCAGCGCGGTGACGGCGGCCATCGGCAGCGAGGTGAGCAACGACAGGACGTAGAGCAGCAGTTGGCGTCCGGGCGGCTGGTTCGGGTTGAGCGCCCCGTACAGCACCACCGACAGCATCCAGTACGGCATCAGCAGCGCGCCGCCCAGCACCAGGTGCACCCAGCGCAGCCGGGCCCGCCGGCCGACCGACGCGCCCGCCGCACGCCGCAGCCGGACGCCCACCTCTCCCGTACGCCGCAGTCGCATGCCCACCCCCGTGATCACCCGCGCGACTCTACGGCAGCGGTGCGCCGGAGGGTGCCGCGTTCGGTGAGCGCGACCGCCCCGACCGCCAGGACCAGCACCGCGGCCACCACCTGGGCACCCTGGACCAGGGGCGTCAGCCCGGGGACGGCCGTCCGCAGCTCGGTCACCCGGGTCGTCGTCGCCCCGAAGGCCACCAACTGCCAGGCGCCCCAGCCGAACAGCGAGCCGGCCGCCGTCCAGACCACCAGCAGCGGCCCGAGCAGCCGGCGCCCCGGACGGACCCGGAAGACCAGGACCAGCAGCGCGGCCGCCGCGGCCACCGCCATCACCGCGGTCACCCCGTTCATCACTGCCACGCCCCGGGACCGGCCGTCCACCAGGTCCTGCGGCACTCCGGCGGTGCCGCCGAACGCCCAGTAGACCCGGGCCGCCGCGACACCCGCGGCGAGCAGCGCGGCGACGCAGGCGAGGACGCGCTGCACGGTCAGGGTGGGGGAGTCCGGCAGGTCGCCGATCCGCTCCCGCAGCAGCCCGGCCCAGCGCTGGCGGGCGTACAGCACGAAGGCGGTGATCAGCGCGAGGCCCTGGACGGCGAAGCCGCCGTACACCACGGGGAAGACCCAGCCGCCGAGGCCCTTGTCGTCCGGGTCGGCGCTTTCCGGCCCCAGGACCAGGAGGCTCAGCAGGTACAGCGGCAGCGCGACCAGGATCGTGCCGAGCAGACCGGTCGCCACCCACATCGGGAACGCCACCAGCCCGGCCGGCGCCCGCCGCCCCCACGGCCGGACGAACGCCAGCGCCAGGGCCACGGCGATCGCGTCCATGCCGAAGGTCAGCAGGTTCACCAGCCACAGCCGGTCCATCTCGCCGGGATCGCCCGCCCCCACCGGATGCCCGGTCAGCCACAGCAGCTTCAGCGTCAGGTACGGCCCGGTCGCCGCCACCGCCGTCCACGCCGCCCCGGCCCGCACCACGTGCTCGTTGATCCTCATGCCCCCACGGTCCCGCCGGGCCGGGCGCCGGGGCCTCCGCCCGGGGCGCGATCCCGCTCCCCCTGGCGGGGGATCTCGGCGGGCGGGGGATCCTCCGGGGGGCCTCTCCGGGCGGCGGGCTCCGGTCTCAGGCCATCCGGTGGATCACCCGGTCCTCCTCGTCGGTGCGGCCGTCCGGGTCGGCGACCAGCCCGAGCCGCTCGGCGAGCCGGCGCGAGGGCAGGTTGTCCGCGTGGATCAGGGCGACCACCGGGACCCCGGGGTGGCGCGGCAGCGCCTCCGCCATCGCCGCCCGGGCCGCCTCCGCCGCGTACCCGAGGCCCCAGGCGGACGGCCGGAACCGGTAGTAGAGGTTGAACACCCGCTCCCCGTCCAGGGTGTGCAGGTAGAGCCCGGCGAACCCGATCACCGTCCCCGGGTCCTCCCGGGTGGCGACGGCGCAGTACCCCACCCCGTCCCGCACCCAGTCGGCGACGAACCCGTCCAGCATCTCCCGCGCCTGGACGAGCTCCCGCTGCGGCCCGTGCGGGTTGTACCGGTTGGTCTCCGGATCCCCGTGGATCGCGAACACCGCCCCCACGTCCCCCTCCCGCGGCCGCGTCAGCACCAGCCGCTCGGAGACGGCGACGACGGTGCGGGCGGTGTGGTCGGTACGGTCGGTGGTGGTGGTGCTCATGGTGCTCCCCCATGTCTCACGTAATAGGTCCATCGCAAGATAGACCATTACCCCGACACCCGCCCGCCCATTTCCGCCCGCTACAGGATCGGCTCACACCCGATCGCCTGGCCGCCGGCCGTGAGGAACTGCTTCCAGGCCTCGTCGGAGGTGGAGAACAGGTGCCCCAGGTGCCTGATCGCGCCGATCCGGAAGTAGACGGGGCGACCGTGGCAGGTCACCACGATCTCGTCCCGGGGGAGGGACCCCACCCAGCGGGCACGGCCGAACGCCGGCCTGGTGTCCCGGTCGGTGGCCTCCGGCCGGAGCCGGGACTCGGTGGCGATGACGAGGGAGGAGGTGCTCCCGTGCGCATCCTCAGGCGTGATCTCGCAGGTCCACAGGGGATCGGATCCGACGGTCACGGCCTCCCTGTAGCGCTTGTCGGGCGAGCGCTGGACGGAGACCCCCGGCAGGCCGCAGACCGCGTCGCCGTCGGGCTCCCGCTCGGTGGCGGCCGGGGCCAGCTCGTGCAGGACGGGCAGCGGCGTCTTGCCGCAACCGCGCTGGTCCGCGATGCGGTCGGCCGCCGACACGGCGAGCCGGGCGAGCTTCAGCGGGTCGGGATCCTTCCCGGAGTACGCGGTGACCCTGGCCCAGAGCCCGTTGGGGCAGCCCTCGGGGAGCAGTGCCCACGCCTCGTCGCCACGGACGGCGCCGACCGCGCCACCGTTCGCCGAGGCGGCGAACGTCCGGGCGCCGGGAGGGATCGGGAGGTGGAACACGTCCTTGCTCTCGCCGAGGGACACCCGGATGTTCCGGTCGTCACCGAACATCCCGCCGGCCACCTGCACGGTGCAGACCGCCGTGCCGCGGCTGACGTTCCCCTCGTACGGCTCCGCGCTGACCTTGCCCGACCCGAGCGCTTCGTTCACCGCCCGTGAGCTCACCACCTCGTCGCACACGCTGTCCGGCCCGAACCTGTTGGTCATGTCGTCCGCCAGCAGCGCCCACCCGGCGACCCCCAGCCCGGCCACCAGCCCGACCGCCGCCACTGCCATGACCCCGGCCCGCACCCGCAGCCCCCGCGTGGTGAACCCCCGCCGGTCGAGCGCCGCGTCCATCCGCCCGACCGGGCCGCTGGCGGAGCCGTTCTTGTCTTCCATGGTGTGTCGTTCCCCGGTTGCTGCTCGGTCGGTCGGATTCAGGCGTGCTCCTGCGGGCGGCCGGTCATCAACCGGCCGCCCGCAGGAGGGGAGGCGTCACAGGATCGGCTCACAGCCGATCGCCTTGCCACCGGCGGTGAGGAACTGGCGCACCAGGTCGTCCTGGTCGGGGAAGAGGTAGCGCTTCTCAAGCTGAGAGGAGTACCCGCCGGTGACGGTGAAGAAGACGTCCTTGCCCTGACAGCTCGTGACGAGCGTTCCGCCGGCCACCCACTGGGCCCGACCCAGATCGGAGGCCGTACCGTTCTTCCGACCCAGGGCGGTTGTCTGCGGCTCGGTGGTGATCGCGAACTGCTGCACCCGGCTATCGCGTCGCGGGTCCCCGCCGATCGTGCAGGACCAGATCGGGGCGGTGGCGGTGGTGACCTGCTGTGGCATGCGCCACCGGGCCTCGGGGTTCTTCGCGGGTGCGAACCCCGGCAGGCCGCAGAGGTTGGCCCAGTCCGGGTCCGAATCGATGCCCTTCTCCGACAGGCTCGCCGGTGCCGGGGGCACCCCGTTGCCGCATCCGCGCGCCTTGGCCACGTCGTTGGCGAGGGCTACGGCCAGCCGGGCCCTGGTCTCGTCCTGGCCGGTCTCACTGGTGCGGACCTCGGCTCGAACGCCCTTCTCGCACCCCTCGGGGAGTACGGCCCATGCGACGTCCGGCGTCACCGAACCGGCAGAGTCACCGGAGAACAGCCGGGCGTCCGAGGAGGCCAACGCGCCCGGACCGTCATCGGTGTTGTGGGTGATGGTGAACTGTGCGACCGCCGTGGAGGTCTGGAACAGGCCGGAAGTGACCCTGGTGGTGCAAGTGTTCCCGGTGTAGTCCTCCGTGGCGGAGTAGCGACCCTTGCTCTCACTGATCCGCCCCGACCCCAGCAGGTGGTGCACCTGGTCCGCGGTGACCGCCCCGTCGCACACACTGCCCGGCCCGCCGAGGTTCGTCAGCCGGTACAGCCCGAACCCTGCCGCCCCTACCGGAACGAGGGAGAACGCCACGAGTACGACCGCCAGCCGTACCCGCAGCCCCCGCGTGGTGAACCCCCGCCGGTCGAGCGCCGCATCGACGCGCCGGGCGAGGCCTGTGGCGGAGCCGTCGGGCTTGTCGTCGTCCTTCGTTTCCACGATGTGCTGTCCCCTGTGTGTTGCTCGGTCGGCCGGAATCACGCGTGCCTGCGCGGGCGGACGGTCGCGAACCGGCCGCCCGCAGGAGGAATCAGAGGATCGGCTCGCAGTCGATCGCCTTGGCACCGGCGGTGAGGAACTGTTCCCAGGTCGTCTTGCCGATGAGGTCCCGGAAACCGTCCACTTCGAACCGGAAGCGGGTGGGCCGTCCCTGGCATGTCGCCATGACTTCGTGTTGCCCGACCCAGTGGGCTCGGCCGAAGGCCGGGCCGGGGTCGAGGGTCCACGGCTGGACGAGGCGCGGATCGGTGCCGATGGAGAAGGTGATCGCGGACCTGAGGTCCGCGTCCGAGTGGATCCTGCAGGCCCACAGCGGATCGGTCGCGTTGGTCACGGTCTCCTGATAGACGGGGCCACCGGGAGTGTCGGGCATCGTCAGCCCCGGCAGGCCGCAGACGGCGTCGCGGTTGAGGGGGCGGTCCGCACCCGCCGGGGTGAGCTCGCGCGGTGCGGGGAGCGGCGCCCCGCCGCAACCCTGTTGTGCCGCGACGCGGTTGGCCACCGCGGTGGCGAGCCCGGCGAGCTTCCGGGCGTCGGAGGACCGGGACTTGACGGTGGCCCGCTGCCCGTTGGCGCAGTCCTTCGGGAGCAGTGCGAAGCCGTACGACGACTTGTGCACGGCGCCGGCCGCGCCTCCGTTCGCCGAGGCGGCGAACAGCTGGGACTCCGCGTCGTACTTGAACCTGGCGAGGTCTCCGGCCTTGGGGAGCTCGATGACGGCGAACCGGTCGTTGCCGAAGATCCCGTTGCTCACCATCGCCGCACAGGACGCGCCGGGGGTGTCCAGCTTCCCGTCGCCGTACATCGTGGAGCTGACCTTGCCCCACCCGAGCGCGTCGTTCACTTCGTCCGCGCTCACCGCGCCGTCGCACACGACGTCCGGCCCGGACATATTGGTCAGGTTGTCCGCCAGAAAAAATCCCGCCCCGGCCGTGACCGCCGCCACCCCCGTCATGGCAACCAACGCCTGCACTCGCAGCGGCCGGGTGGTGAACCCCCGTCGGCCGGGCGCCGCATCGACGCGCCCGGCCAGGCCTGCGGTGGAGCCGTCAGGCCTGTCGTCGTCCTTGTTGTCCACGATGTGTTTCCCCCTGCGTGTTGCTCGACCGACTGGATCCCTGTTTGCCGCCGCGGGCGGCCGGTCGCGACCCGGCCGCCCGCGGGAGGCGTCACAGGATCGGCTCGCAGCCGATCGCGTTTCCCCCGGCTGTGAGGAACTTGCGGGCCAGATCGTCCTGGTCGGGGAACATGGAAGGCGTTTGGTAGTCGCCGTTCAGAGTGAAGAAGACGTCCTTGCCGTGGCAGATGACGACGAGCGTGCCGCCGGCGACCCAACGGGCCCGCCCGATGGCGGACACCTCCTTGCCGTCCTTTTGGGTCAGGGCGGTGGTCTGTGGCTCGGTTGTGATCGCGAAGTACTTTGACCAGCTGTTGTGCATCGGGCCGCTGCCGATCGTGCAGGACCAGATCGGGGCGAACGCGGTAGTGGCCTGCTGAGAGACGTCGAGCTGCGCCTCGGGGTTCTTCGCGGGCGCGAATCCGGGCAGGCCGCAGAGATTGGCCCAGTCCGGGGCCGTCTCGGCCCCCTTCGCTGACAGGTTCTCCGGCGCTGCCGGTCTCCGGTCCCCGCATTTGCGTGCCTCGGCAGCCGCGGCCGCGAACGTCACGGCCAGACGGGCTCTGGCTTCGTCGTGACCCGTCTCGCTGGTTCGGATCTCGGCGCGCAGGCCCTTCTCACACCCCTCGGGGAGTACTGCCCATGCCGCGTCCGGCGTCACCGAACCGCTCCGGTTGCCGGAGAACAGCCGGGCATCAGAGGCGGCCAACACGCCTGGGCCATCCTTGGAGTTGCGGACGACGGTGAACCGCACGGTTTTCTCGGTCGTTTCGAACAGGCCGGAGCGGACCGAGGCAGAGCAACTGTTCCCCGGGGAGCTCTCCGCCGCCGCGTACCCCTTCCTGTGCTCGCTGATTCGTCCGGAGCCCAGGAGGTCGTGCACTTGGTCCGACGTGGCGGCCCCGTCGCACACGCTGTCCGGCCCGCCGAGGTTCGTCAGCCGGTAGAGCGCGAAGCCCAGCGCTCCGATCGGGACGAGGGAGAGCGCCATCAGCACCGCCGCCAGGCGCACCCGCAGCCCGTGGGTGGTGAAACCCCGCCGTTCGAGCACGACATCGACTCTGTCGGCAAGCCCTGTGGTGTCGTCGGAGCGTCCGGCCCTGCCATTGGTTCCCACGGTGCTCACGCCTTGCCGAATACGGTGCGATAGGTGTCGTTGACACTGGAGTTGTAGGCATTTCCTGCCTTTTCCTGGAGCTGGCGTGGAACACTGCCGTCACGGTCCAGGGCGTCGGACCCGTATCCTGACATGACCATCTTGTAAGTGATCATCTCGTCCAACTGTTGCCGTCCCGCTGAGAAATGGGAGCTCACATTGCCTTCGAGCTTTCCAGTGATTGCCGCGTTGGCGGCATCGGCGTATTTGGCTGTTCCGATGTCGACGTAGCGCTGTGCGATGTCGCCCACCCCCGGAATCAAATTCACGGGCGTGCCGAGCAGGTGGTAGTTCATCTTCGCCTGCCAGTTATTGGTCCCCTTCTCGGAGTCCGCGTGGTCGACGGCGGCGTCGGCGTACACCGCATCGAGCGCGCCGAGTGCCGAGGCGGCGTTGTGAACGAAGGACTCCAGTTCGGGCGTCGCATGGCCTGTCCGGCCAGGCATTGCAGCGTCACGGTCGAACTCGTTCAGACGGCGGGCGATCTCCTGGGTCTCGGCATGCTTGATGACGGCGAGAGACTCCGGGTCCTCGGCGGAGCCCCGGACAAGTCGCAGGAGCTGCTCACGGGTGACGGTGAGCCCATCGGGTTGGGACGGTCCGTGCAGCTTCTGCTTCCCGAGGATCTCGTGCACGTCCGCTGAGTAGTCGGCGATCATGTCGGCCATCGGTCGGCGGAGTCCGGCCGGAAGGGACGTCTTGTCTCCGGGGCCGTTGCCGGCGAACGACTTCATCGTCTCGTCCATGATCTGCGACATGACCTTGTCGTGCGGGCGGACGACCGGTTGGTCGCTGTGCGGGTCCCGACCGGTCGTGGCCGCTTCCAGGGCGTAGCCGAACGCGGTACGGGACGGGGTGAAGTCGGCGGGGATGTTCTGTTCGCCCCCTTGGAAAGGCCACTTCCGCTCGTGCAGCAGGTAGTCCAGGTTCTTGCTCTTGCCGGGATCGAAGAACTCCTTCGATGCCTCGGGGTTGTGGCTGAACGCATTCATCAGGCCGCCCATCGGATCGGTCTGGTTGGCCCGGCCGTTCCAGTTCGGGCCCCAGAGTTCCTCGCCCTTGGCCTTGCTGTTGCGCTCGAAATCGACCAGGTCATTGCCGACCTTGGACAGGAACGCCTTGTCGTACTTGCCGCCGGCTCCCATCAGCGCAGTCAGGGCCGGGTAGTTGTCGTTGTATCCCGCCGCGGACCCCCCGGGGCGGCGGGCGGCGGCCAGCAGCCCGTCCTCCCAGGCCTTGCCCATTCCGCCGTCGCGGGTGGCGGTGGCGAGCACGGTTGACAGCCCGGCGTAGACGTCCTGGTAGCCCTGGGTGTTGTGCTTGCCGTGGGCGAGGCCGTCGTAGACCCTGCTGTACTCCAGCAGGGCGTCGGGGCCGGTCTTTCCGCCGTAGTTGAGGCCGTTGAGCAGGGTGGTGGAGAAGTCCTTGTTCTCCGCATTGGCGGCCATGAGGGCCTGCAACTGCTTGAGCTGATCGTCGGAGAGGCTGCCGGCCTTGGCCATGAGGTCCTTGGCCCGGTTGGCGTCGGCGACCGGGCCGCCACCGTAGGGGGTGGGGTTGAAGGACGTGGTGCTGGTACCGATGTCGCCCTGGAGCGCGACGCTTGCCCGTTGGTCTGCGGCGGCGGCCTTCTCGACGGCCTTCGTCAACCGGGCCGCGATGGCCTCCGCTTTGGCCCTCAGTCCTTGGGCCAGCTTCTCGCCATCGGTGTCGTTCCGAGCCTCCTTCGGCAGGGTCCAGTTGACCTGGCCGTCTGCGGAGACGGTCATGTTCTCGGTTTGCGCGTCATGGATGGCCGTGTCGAGGTCGCGCCGGGCGGCGGTGAAGTCCTCGGCGGCGGTCTTCATGATCGCGGCGAGGGCGGTGGCGACGGCAGAGGCCTGCTTGAAGTCGCCGTCCATGCCCTGCATGGCCGTCGTCGCCGCGTCGGCGGCATCGCCCTTCCAGCCGGCCCGCTGGGCGGTGCTGGTGAGGTCCTTGGTGACCCGGCCGTCCAGAGCGGTGAGGGCCTTGGCCACGCCGGCCCAGGCCTCCGCGGCGTCGCTGACCCCGGAGAAGTCGGCCTCGTGCAGTTCCTTGAAGGACACCATCTGTGCTTTCCCCTCTCCTGGCTAGCGGGTCGCGCCGAGGTCGGCGGCGGTCCTGGCCTCGTTGTCGCCGTAGAACCGTTGGGTCTTGTCGAGGTTCGCGGCGGTGCTGCCGAGCTTGTCGTGCAGGGTCTTGCACTGCTGCAGCCACCGTTCGGTGCTGCCGGTGAGGGCACCGCCGAAGGAGAAGCCCCGGATCTTGGTCGACGCGGTGCTCGCGTACTCGGTGAGGCTGTGCGCGCCGGGGCCGGCCTTGCCGTTGGCGCTGTCGAGGTCGGTGGCGATCTGCCGCGCCATTCCGGCCGAGGCGTTGAGTTCGTGCGGGGTGTCCAGCTGGGTGGTGCCGAGGGCGGGCGGGATCAGTACGGGGTTGACACCGTTGGGCGGGGCCGGATTGGAGTACGGCGACTTCGACGCGTACGTGGACGCCGGGCCCGGTATCGGGTCCTTGGCCGGTGCGACCGGTCCGGTGACGAAGTTCGGGTTGCCCATGTGCGCGGAATCCTCCCCAATCGGCAAAGCGGCCGCTCCCCTGCGGCATGACGACCGTACAGGGAGCCTCCGTCAGTGCACCGACCCACCCTCCGTGATTCCGTGGGCGCGGGGAGTGGCCGGGTTCACCGGGCGTGGGTCGAGGGGGAATTGGCGGCTCGGCGCGGGCGTGGAGGTCTTGTTACCGGCGGGTCGCTTGCCTATCATCCCGAGTGTGACAGCTTTACTGTCAAACCCGTCGGGAAGGGTTCAGCAGCCAGTGGGTGACGCGAGCAGGGCGCCGGAGGCCGGGGGGCCGTTGGCGGGTGTGCGGGTGGTGGAGCTCGCCGGGATCGGGCCGGGGCCGTTCGCGGCGATGCTGCTGGGGGACCTCGGGGCGGACGTGGTGCGGGTGGACCGGCCGGAGCCGTCGCCGCTCGGTACGGACCCGGCGTACGACCTCAGCAACCGCAACAAGCGTTCGGTGCTGATCGACCTGAAGTCCCCGGAGGGCCCCGGGCGGGTGCTGGACCTGGTCGAGCGGGCGGACCTGCTGATCGAGGGCTACCGGCCGGGCGTCGCGGAGCGGCTCGGGGTCGGCCCCGAGGCGTGCCTGGCGCGCAATCCGGCGCTGGTGTACGGGCGGATGACCGGCTGGGGGCAGCACGGCCCCCGGGCGGCGACGGCCGGGCACGACCTCGGGTACGCGGCGGTCGCCGGGGTGCTCGGGATGGTGGCGGCGCCGGGCGGGGCCGAGGAGGCCCCCGGTATCCCGGCCAACCTGCTGGGCGACTACGCGGGCGGCTCGCTCTACCTGGTCGTCGGCCTGCTCGCCGGGCTGCACCACGCCCGCGCCACCGGCGCCGGGCAGGTGGTCGACGCCGCGATCGTGGACGGCGCGGCGCACCTCGGCTCCATGCTGTGGGGACTGCTCGCGGCCGGCCACTGGCAGGACCGCCGGGGCGTCAACCTGCTGGACGGCGGCGCGCCGTTCTACGCGGTGTACCGGGCGGCCGACGGCGGCCACCTGGCCGTCGGCGCGCTGGAGCCGCGCTTCTACGCGGAGTTCGCCCGGCTGCTGGAGCTGGGCCCGGACGCGCCCGGCCAGTACGACCCGGCCCGCTGGCCCGAACTGCGCGCCCTGATCGCCGCCCGCTTCGCCACCCGGACCAGGGCCGAGTGGGAGGCCGTCTTCGCGGGCTCCGACGCCTGCGTGGAGCCTGTCCTGACGATGCGTCAGGCATCGGCGGACGCCCACCTGTCGGCGCGCGGGACGTACGTCGAGGCGGACGGCGTCACCCAGCCGGCCCCTGCCCCGCGCTTCTCCGCCACCCCGGGCGCCCTGCGCCGCCCGCCGGCCCGGCCGGGCGCGGACACCGCCGAGGTGGCCCGCGACTGGGGCGTCCCCGCCCTCGACCCTGACGTACCGGCCCCAGGGGCCGGCGGTGCCTTCCCCAACTCCACGGCAGAGCAAGGAGAGTAGCGTTGCAGCGCGAGATCTTCACCGAGCAGCACGACGACTTCCGGGCCACCGTGCGGGCCTTCCTGGCCAAGGAGGTGCTGCCGCACTACGACCGCTGGGAGAAGGCCGGCATCGTCGACCGCTCCGCCTGGCTAGCGGCCGGCCGCCAGGGCCTGCTCGGCCTGGCCGTCCCCGAGGAGTACGGCGGTGGCGGCACCCCCGACTTCCGCTACGCCGCCGTACTGGCCGAGGAGTTCGCCCGGGCCGGCGCGTCCGGACTGGCGATCGGCCTGCACAACGACATCATCGGCCCGTACCTCACCTCGCTCGCCACCGAGGAGCAGAAGCGCCGCTGGCTGCCCGGCTTCTGCTCGGGCGAGCTGATCACCGCGATCGCGATGACCGAGCCCGGCACCGGCTCCGACCTCCAGGGCATCCGCACCCAGGCGGTCGACCAGGGGGACCACTTCCTGCTCAACGGCGCCAAGACCTTCATCTCCAACGGCATCCTCGCCGACCTGGTGGTCGTGGTCGCCCGCACCACCCCCGAGGGCGGCGCCCACGGGCTGAGCCTGCTGGCCGTCGAGCGCGGCACGCCCGGTTTCGAGCGCGGCCGCAACCTCGACAAGATCGGCCAGAAGGCCCAGGACACCGCCGAGTTGTTCTTCGAGGACGTCCGGGTGCCGAAGGAGAACCTGATCGGCGAGCTCAACGGCGGCTTCGTCCACCTGATGCAGAACCTCGCCCAGGAGCGGCTCACCATCGCCGCCGCGGCGATCGCCGGCGCCGAGTACCTGGTCGAGATCACCACCGACTACGTCAGGCAGCGCGAGGCCTTCGGCCGTCCGCTCGCCAGGCTCCAGCACGTCCGCTTCGAGATCGCCGAGCTGGCCACCGAGTGCGCCGTCACCCGCGCCTTCGTGGACCGCTGCATCACCGAGCACAACCGCTGGGCGCTCACCCCGGCGGACGCCTCGATGGCCAAGTGGTGGGCCACCGAACTGCAGAAGCGCACCGCCGACCGCTGCCTCCAACTGCACGGCGGCTACGGCTACATGAGCGAGTTCCCGGTCGCCCGGGCGTTCACCGACGGCCGCATCCAGACCATCTACGGCGGTACCACCGAGATCATGAAGGAGATCGTCGGCCGCTCCATCCTCGGCTGAGCGCCTCCGTCCTTCCGAGCCCCCAGAGTCCCCGCCCCGAACAAGCCCCCCGCCCCGAAAACCCGCTGAAAGGCGTTCCCACCGTGACCACCGAAGCGTACGTCTACGACGCGATCCGCACCCCGCGCGGCCGGGGCAAGGCCACCGGCTCGCTGCACGGCACCAAGCCGATCGACCTGGTCGTCGGCCTGATCCACGAACTGCGCGGCCGCTACCCCGGGTTGGACCCGGCCGCGATCGACGACATCGTGCTCGGCGTGGTCAGCCCGGTCGGCGACCAGGGCTCCGACATCGCCCGGATCGCGGCCATCGCGGCCGGCCTGCCCGACACCGTCGCCGGCGTCCAGGAGAACCGCTTCTGTGCCTCCGGCCTGGAAGCCGTCAACCTGGCCGCCGCCAAGGTCCGTTCCGGCTGGGAGGACCTGGTCCTGGCCGGCGGCGTGGAGTCGATGTCCCGGGTGAAGATGGCCTCCGACGGCGGCGCCTGGTTCGCCGACCCGATGACCGCGTACGAGACCGATTTCGCCCCGCAGGGCATCGGCGCCGACCTCATCGCCACCATCGAGGGCTTCTCCCGCACCGACGTGGACGCCTTCGCCGCCGAGTCCCAGGCCCGCGCCGCCAAGGCCCAGGCGGACGGCCTGTTCGACCGCTCGGTCGTCCCGGTCCGCGACCGCAACGGCCTGGTCGTGCTGGAGCGCGACGAGTTCATCCGCCCCGGCACCACCGTCGAGACCCTGGCCGGCCTCAAGCCCTCCTTCGCCGCCATCGGCGAGGCCGGCGGCTTCGACGCCGTCGCCCTCCAGAAGTACCACTGGGTCGAGGCCATCGACCACGTCCACCACGCGGGCAACTCCTCCGGCATCGTGGACGGCGCCGCGCTGGTGGCCATCGGCAACCGCGAGGTCGGCGAGCGGAACGGGCTGCGCCCGCGCGCCCGGATCGTCTCCGCCGCCGTCTCCGGCTCCGAGCCGACCATCATGCTCACCGGCCCCGCCCCGGCCACCCGCAAGGCGCTCGCCAAGGCCGGGCTCACCGCCGCCGACATCGACCTGGTCGAGATCAACGAGGCCTTCGCCGCGGTCGCGCTCCGCTTCATCCGCGAACTCGGCTTCCGCCACGACCAGGTGAACGTCAACGGCGGCGCGATCGCGCTCGGCCACCCGCTCGGCGCCACCGGCGCGATGCTGCTCGGCACCGTGGTCGACGAACTGGAGCGGCGCGACCTGCGCTACGGCCTGATCACCCTCTGCGTGGGCGGCGGCATGGGCATCGCCACCATCGTCGAGCGCATCTGAGCCCACGCGTCGCCCGCCGCCTCCCTTCGTGGGACGCGCTGCGCGTGGTACCTCCCTCTGCAGACCGGTAGACCTGGAGAACTTGATGAGCGACACCACCACCATCCGCTGGGAGCAGGACCAGGACGGCGTGGTCACCCTCGTCCTCGACGACCCCACCCAGTCCGTCAACACCATGAACGAGGCCTTCACCGCCGACTTCGAGACCGTCGTCGGGCGGCTCGCCGCCCTGGCCGCCGCGGACGCGCTGCGCGGCGTGGTGATCGCCTCCGGCAAGAAGACCTTCTTCGCCGGGGGAGACCTGCGGATGCTCTCCGCCGCCCGACCCGAGGACGCCGAGGCCGTCTTCGAGAAGTCGATGCGGATCAAGCGCGCGCTGCGCACCCTGGAGACCCTCGGCAAGCCGGTCGTCGCCGCCGTCAACGGCAGCGCGCTCGGCGGCGGCCTGGAGCTCGCCCTCGCCTGCCACCACCGGATCGCGCTCGACACCCCGGCCAGCCGGATCGGCCTGCCCGAGGTCACCCTCGGCCTGCTGCCGGGCGGCGGCGGAGTGGTCCGTACGGTCCGGCTGTTCGGCATCACCGACGCCCTGCTGAAGTTCCTCCTCCAGGGCCGCCAGTACCGCCCGGCGCAGGCGCTGGAGCACGGACTGGTGCACGAACTGGTCGACACCCCGGAGGAGTTGACCGCCCGCGCGAAGGCCTGGATCGAGGCCAACCCGACCGCCGTCCAGCCCTGGGACGTCAAGGGGTACAAGATCCCCGGCGGCACCCCGGCCACCCCGGCCTTCGCCGCCAACCTGCCCGCCTTCCCGGCCAACCTGCGCAAGCAGCTCAACGGCGCGCCCTACCCGGCCCCGCGCAACGTCCTGGCCGCCGCGGTGGAGAGCGCCCAGGTGGACGTCGACACCGCGATGACGATCGAGGCCCGCTACTTCACCGAGCTGGCCTGCGGGCAGACCAGCAAGAACATGATCCAGGCGCTCTTCTTCGACATGCAGGCGGTCAACTCCGGCGCCGGACGCCCGAAGCACGTCGAGAAGCGGCCGGTCCGCAAGGTCGCGGTGCTCGGCGCCGGGATGATGGGCGCGGGCATCGCCTACGCCTGCGCCAAGGCCGGCATCGAGGTCGTGCTCAAGGACGTCGGCATCGAGGCCGCCGAGCGCGGAAAGGCCTACTCCGAGGGGCTGTTGAACAAGGCCGTCGCGCGCGGGCGCTCCACCGAGGCCGACCGCGACGAGCTGCTGGCCCGGATCACCCCCACCGCCGAGGCCGCCGACCTGGCCGGCTGCGACGTGGTGATCGAGGCGGTCTTCGAGAACACCGAGCTCAAGCACAAGGTGTTCCAGGAGATCGAGGGCGTGGTCGGCCCCGACACGCTGCTCTGCTCCAACACGTCCACCCTGCCGATCGGCCTGCTCGCCGAAGGCGTCGAGCGCCAGGGCGACTTCATCGGGCTGCACTTCTTCTCGCCGGTCGACAAGATGCGCCTGGTCGAGATCATCCGCGGCCCGCGCACCGGCGACGAGGCGCTGGCCCGCGCCTTCGACCTGGTCCGGCAGATCGACCGCACCCCGATCGTGGTCAACGACTCCCGCGGCTTCTTCACGTCGCGGGTGATCGGCCAGTTCCTCAACGAGGGCGTCGCCATGGTCGGCGAGGGCATCCACCCGTCCAGCATCGAGCAGGCCGCCGCCCAGGCCGGCTACCCGGCCAAGGTGCTCTCCCTGATGGACGAGCTGACCCTCACCCTGCCGCGCAAGATCCGCGACGAGTACCGGCGCTCGGTGGAGGCCGTCGGCGGCAGCTGGACGCCGCACCCGGCCGACGCGGTGGTCGACCGGATGGTCGACGAGTTCGGCCGCCCGGGGCGCAGCGGCGGCGCGGGCTTCTACGAGTACGGCGAGGACGGCAGGCGCGGGCGGCTCTGGCCGGGGCTGCTGGAGCACTTCTCCGGTGCTCCGGCCGGTGCTCCGGGGGACGCCCCGGGGGACGTCCCGTTCGAGGACCTCAAGGAGCGGATGCTGTTCAGCGAGGCGCTGGACTCGGTGCGCTGCCTGGAGGAGGGCGTGCTGACCTCGGTCGCCGACGCCAACGTGGGCTCGATCCTCGGTATCGGCTTCCCGGCCTGGACGGGCGGCGTGTTCCAGTACATCAACGGGTACGAGGGCGGCCCGGCCGGCTTCGCGGCCCGCGCCCGCGAACTCGCCGCCGCGTACGGCGAGCGGTTCGCGCCGCCGGCGCTGCTGGAGCGGGTCGCGGCCGAGGGGCGGACCTTCACGGACTGACCGGTCGGCCTGCTGACCTGCTGACCTGCTCGGACCTGGGTGAGGCCGTGGCCCGTACGGCCTCACCCGGGTTCCACGCCCGACTCCAGGCCCGATTCCTGGTCCGACTCCCGGCTCAGCTCCTCGCCCAGTTCCTCCCGCAGCGAGCGCTGGAAGGCCGTGACCAGCGCCTGCGCCACCATCGGCTGGATGTGGTCCGTCAGCGCCCGCATCCGGGCCAGCTCGGCGGGCGCGGGCTCGCTCTCCCGGTAGGGCTTCCACACCGTCTCGCGGAACAGCCGCTGCAACTCCCGTGCCGTCGCCCGGCTGTGCTCCAGCACCACCGCCCGGGCGGCCAGCAGCGTCTCCAGCGGGATCGGCACGTCCAGGATCCGCACGCCCAGCGGCAGCAGCCCGGGATCCACCCGGAACACGTCCGGATCCCGCGTCCGCTCCAGCGCCCCCATCGCGGCGAGCCGCTCGACCTGCCCCTCCGTCAGGCCCCGCCCGGCCCGCCGCTCCAGCTGCGCCCGGGTGACCTCCTCCGGGGCCTCCGGCGTCCACGACGCCACCAGCGCACGGTGGATCGCCAGGTCCAGCGGCGTACTGTCCTCCGGCAACCGCGCCAGGTACCGCTCGATCGCGGCCAGCGTCAGGCCCTGCCGCTGCAACTCCTCGATCAGCTCCAGCCGGTCCAGGTGCGCCGCCCCGTACAGACCCACCCGCCGCGGCCCCAGCTCCGGCGGCGGCAGCAGCCCCTTCGTCCCGTAGAACCGCACCGTCCGCACCGTCACCCCGGCCCGCGCCGCCAGCTCGTCCACCGTCAGCCGCACTCCGCCCCCCACCCCGCCCTGCTCCCCCATCCGCCGCCTCCTGCGCTGGCACACTCCTGCTGTGACAGCAGCAGTGTGACAGTGGTGGGCGGGCCGGTCCACCGATGCGGGCGGCAGGCGGCAGGCGGCAGGCGGCAGGCGGCGGGCGGCAGGCGAGCGGCGGGGGTGTGCGGGAGTGCGGGCGCGTGCGGACGCGTGGGGGCGCTGACGCCGACGCCCCTGCCGTCCGCCGGGGGACCGGCTTCGGGCAGGGGCGTCGAGCAGGGGTGTCGGGAATGGGGCGTCGGGGTTGCGGCGGTACCGGGGGTCAGGCGAGGGCGGCGTGGTGGCGGCGGGTGACCTCGGGGTGGGCCCTGGTGTAGCCCTTCCACTCGTTGAGGCCGAAGTCGGCGAAGAGCGGGTTGGCCGGGTCGGCGGTGGCGCCGGGGGCGTGGTGGGCGAGCGGGAAGTCCAGCGGCTCGATGTGGGCGTCGAGGCGGGGGTTGTAGAAGAACGGCACCGAGAAGCGCTCGCGGGCGCCGACCGGGCTCACCACGCGGTGGTTGGTGGCCTTGAGGTAACCGTCCGTGGCCACCTCCAGCAGCTCGCCGAGGTTGACGACGAAGGCGCCGTCGAGCGGCGGGACCTCGAGGAAGGTGCCGTCCGCGCGCTCGACCTGGAGGCCGCCGACGGTGTCCTGCAGCAGCAGGGTGATGAAGCCGTAGTCCTTGTGGGCGCCGACGCCCTGGCCGGCGCCGTCCGGGGCGGTGCCGGGGTAGCGGACCAGCTTGAGGCGCAGGTGGGGGTGGCCCGCGAAGGCCTCGTCGTAGAAGTCGGGGCGGGCGCCGATCGCGGCGAGGAGTTCGTGCAGCAGGCGGCGGGCGACCGCGCCGAGGTGGTCGATCCAGCCGAGCGCGGCGGTGCGCAGCTCGGGGAGGGCCTCGGGCCACTGGTTGGGCCCCTCCAGCCACCAGTACGGGGGCTCGCCGCTGCCGGGGACGTGCGGGGGCAGCTCGGCGCCGATGTCCAGCTGGTCGCGCCAGTCCTGGCTGCCGCCGGTGCGCTCGTCGCCGGTGCGGGTGTAGCCCCGGTAGTGGGGGGAGTTGAGGTTGCTCACGGCGAGCCGGTCGGCCTCGGGGAGGGCGAAGAAGGCGCGCATGGCCCGGGCGAGTGCGGCCGTCTCCTCCGGGGTGACGCCGTGGCCGACCAGCTGGAAGAACCCGACGCCGGTGGCCGCGGCGCGGAGCTCGTCGTGCAGGCGGCGGCGGTCGTCCGGGCTGCCGTCGGCGAGCGAGAGGTCGATCACCGGGAGGGCGTCCGCCGAGGGGGCTTCCGCCGAGGGGGAGCCGGTGCCGGTGCCGGTCTCGGATATGGGCGTGTACTGCTGCGTCATGTGTGACATCCGCTGGGTCTCGTCCCGACTGGTCCCGGTGGTCGACCGGGGGCGGCCGGAGCTGTGCCTGGTGCGGCGGGTGCTCCGGGGCCGGGAGGTGGTGGCGGCCGGGCAGGGGTCGCCGTTGAGGGTGGGTGGCGCGAGGTTCAGCCGGAGCGTCGACAGGACATGGTCGTCACGCGGAGCAGGTCCACGTGGCGGCGGCGAACAAGGATGAGCACCCCACCAGCCTAATTGACCCGTTCTGCGGCAGGCGAGCCCCCTGCAGCGGAGGGCCACTCGCTATTTGTCGGTGATCTATCAAGTTGTGGGGCGGTGGCGCCGGAGTGCGGGCGGTGGCGGCTCCTTTCGGGAGTCGTTCGGGAGTCGTTCAGGAGTTGTTGAGGTAGGCCAGGACGGCCAGGACCCGGCGGTTGTCGTCGTCGGAGGGCTGGAGGTCGAGCCGGACGAAGATCGACGCGGTGTGCTTGGCGACGGCCCGCTCGGTGATCACCAGCTGCTGGGCGATCGCCGCATTGGACCGGCCCTCCGCCATCAGTCCGAGCACCTGCCGCTCGCGCGGGGAGAGCGTGGAGACCGGGCCGGCCGAGGAGTTGTGGGTGAGCAGCCGGGTGATCACCTCCGGATCCATCGCGGTGCCGCCCTGGGCGACCCGCCGTACGGCGTCGATGAACTGGGTGCCGTCCATCACCCGGTCCTTGAGCAGGTAGCCGATCCCACCGGTGCTGCCGGCCAGCAGCTCGCGGGCGTACAGCTGCTCCACGAACTGCGACAGCACCAGGACGGGCAGGCCCGGGTGGGCCTGACGGGCCGCCAGCGCCGCCCGCAGGCCCTCGTCGGTGAAGCTCGGCGGCAGCCGGACGTCCACCACGGCGATGTCGGGCCGGTCCGCGGCCACCGCGGCGAGCAGCTGCTCGCCGTCCTCCACCGCCGCGGTGACCTTCATGCCGTTGGCCTCCAGCAGCCGGGTCAGTCCGTCCCGGAGGAGGAAGAGGTCTTCGGCGATGACAACGCGCACGGGATCTCCAGGTTCACGATGGTCGGCCCACCGGGCGGGCTGCTGATCGCGAGCACCCCGTCGAAGGCGGCCAGTCGGCGTTCGGTTCCGCTGAGGCCGGTCCCCCGGGACGGCTCGGCGCCGCCGCGCCCGTCGTCGGTGACCGATATCCGCAGCAGCCCGTCACTGTGCCCTATCTCGATCCACACCCGCGAGGCCCCGGCGTGCTTCACCACGTTGGCCAGCAGCTCCGTCACCGCGAAGTAGGCGGCCGACTCCACCGGGGCGGGCGCCCGGCCGGGCAGGCCGCCGGTGAAGCCGACCGGCAGCGGCAGGTCCAGCGCCGTCGCCCGCACCGCGTCGGCCAGGCCGCGGTCGGCGAGCACCGGGGGGTGGATCCCGCGGACCAGGTCCCGCAGCTCGCCCAGCGCCTTCACCGAGGACAGCCGGGCCTCGGCCAGCAGCGGCCCGAGGGCGTCCGGGTCGTCCTTCAGCTGCTCGGCCACGGTCAGCAGCATGCCCAGTGCGACCAGCCGGGCCTGCGCCCCGTCGTGCAGGTCCCGCTCGATCCGGCGCAGCTCGGCCGCGCCGGCGTCGATGGTGTCCGCCCTGGTCCGCGCGAGATGGCTGACCTGGCGGGCCAGCTCGGCCCGGCGGGAGGGCCCGAGCAGGGCCCGGGCGGCCTTCTCGTGGATCCGCAGGGCCGGCGGGGCGGCCCACAGGACGGCCAACGGGGCGATGGTCAGGCCCATCGAGTAGACGACGCCCAGGGCGAAGAACGGTCCGTTCCGGCCGAAGACCTCCAGGGCGACCGGGGTCAGCACGACGATCGCGGCGGTGAGCAGCACGGTGGCGCCGGTGAGCAGCGTCCAGGCGAAGTCCCGCCAGGTCGCCGGGTCGGTGAGCCAGCCGCCGGCCCGCAGTCGCGGCCAGGCCCCGGCGCGGACCGGCCGGCGGTACGGCACCGGTATCGGCCGCCCGCTCCACTTCCCGACGGTGCGCCTGCTCTCCGTCGCGATCCAGCGGGCGCCGAACAGCCCGAGCACCAGCAGTGCGGGCGCCAGCCAGACCGAACCGGACCGGCCGCCCGGCGCCGCACCGCCGTAGAGGTGGGCCGCCATCAGCGCTATCGTCCCCGGAGCGAACAGCGCGGCGCCGACCGCCCGGCCGCCGCCCCCGGTGGCCCAGCAGAGCGCCCACAGGGCGACCGGTGCCATCGGCACCGCCAGGATCAGCGGCCCGCCCGGGGTGAAGTCCCCGGGCTCGTCCGGACCGAACAGCGCGGTGGCCAGCAGGACCGGCCCCGCCAGCAGTGCGAGGAACCCCGTCACGGCCAGCGTCACCGCGTACCAGGCGCGCACCCCGTCCGCACACGCCCGGCCGACCCGCAGGGCCAGTCCGTTCAGCACTCCCGCGTCCATGACGCGCCCCCTCTCCCTTGCGCGGCCCCGCCCGGAGACCGCGGTGCCGCGGCCCGAAGCCGCGGTTCCGAAGCTGTCGTTCCGGGGCCCCGCGGACCCCGGTTCCGATCTTTCGCTGGGTCAGTCTGCCCGGCCGGGGCCCCTGGTGCTCTAGGCCTGAACACCCAGTTCGGGGTGTATCTGGATACACCCCGCAGAGGCCGTCCAGACGGCTGTCGGCACCCCGCCGCCGATTCGTAGCGTGATGTTCCGTCAGTCGGCCCGGGCTTCCCGGGGCCGGACGCCGAACAGTGGAGGGCCCGTGAACGCGCCGATCATCCGGATCCGCGGCGTCAGCAAGACGTACGACCGATCCGACGCCGCCCGTCCCGCCCTGGCCGGGCTCGACCTGGAGGTCCGGGCCGGCGAGGCACTGGCCGTGCTCGGCCGTTCGGGCAGCGGCAAGTCCACCCTGCTGAACCTGATCGCCGGCCTCGACCGCCCGAGCGAGGGCGAGGTGGAGGTGGACGGCGTCGCCGTGCACCGGCTCGGCGAGGCCGAGCTGGCCGAGTACCGGCGGGCGCGGATCGGCATGGTGTTCCAGTTCTTCAACCTGCTGGACGACCTGACCGCGGAGGACAACGTGCTGCTCCCGGCCCAGCTGGCCGGGATGCGGCGGGAGCAGGCGCGGGCCCGGGCCGGGGAGCTGCTGGAGCGGCTGGGGGTGGCCCGGCACGCCAAGGCCTTCCCCGGCCGGCTCTCCGGCGGGGAGCGCCAGCGGGTCGCGGTCGCCCGGGCGCTGATGAACCGTCCGCCGCTGCTGCTGGCCGACGAGCCCACCGGGGCGCTGGACACCGCCTCGGCCGCCGACGTCCGCGACCTGCTGCGCGGGCTCAACGCGGAAGGCCAGACGATCCTGCTGGTCACCCATGACACCGCGCTCGCCGAGGCCTGCGCCGACCGGACGATCGAACTGCTCGACGGCCGGCTGGTCCGGGACACGGCGGCCGTGCCGGCACCGGGCGGTGGCCGATGAGCGCGCTCGGCAAGGTGGTGCGCGCCGGGGTCGGCCGGCGGCGGGTGCAGACCCTGGTGATGGTGCTCACCACGATGGTGTCCGTGACGGCGTGCATCCTCGCGCTCGGGCTGCTGGTCGCCGCCCAGGGCCCGTACCAGCGCTCCTTCGCCGACCAGCGCGGCGCCCACCTCAACGTGCTGTACGACCGGGCCAGGGCGAGCCCCGCCCAGCTCGCCGCGACGACCCACGCGCCCGGCGTGACGGCCTCGGCCGGCCCCTACCAGGCGGTCGCCGTCCAGCCGCGCTCCGGCCCCGATACCCGGATCCCGCCGGCCGGGAGCCCGCTGCCGCCGATGACGCTGGTCGGCCGCGCCCAGGACGGCCCGCTGGACGGCCTGCGGATCACCAGGGGCCGCTGGGTCGCCGGCCCCGGCGAGGTGGTGTTCCTGGACGGGCACTCGCCGCTGGCGGTCGGCGACAGCATGGAGTTCCCGGAGCTGCCGGGGCATCCGACGCTCAAGGTCGTCGGCCTGGCGGCCTCGGTCTCCTGGAGCGCGGACGGCTGGGTCGCCCCGGAGCAGGTGGCCGGGCTGACGGTGCCCGGCACGGAGCCCTCCGTCCAGTACCTCTACCGCTTCGCCCACGCCGGCGGCGACGCCGAGGTGGAGGCCGACCGTGCCGCACTGGCCGCCGCGGTCCCGGGCGGGGCGCTCGCCAGGGCCACCTCCTACCGGCCCGCCCAGGAGGAGGCGAACCGGACGGCCTCGACCTTCGTCCCGTTCGTCACGGCCTTCGGGGTGCTCGGCCTGGCCATGTCGGTGCTGATCATCGGAGTCGTGGTCAGCGGCGCCGTCAGCGCCGCCACCCGGCGGATCGGCATCCTCAAGTCCCTGGGCTTCACCCCGGCCCAGGTGGCGCGCGCCTACGTCGGCCAGGCGCTGATACCCGCCGGGGTCGGCACGGCGCTCGGTGTGCTCCTCGGCAACCTGCTGTCCGTACCGGTCCTCGGGCTGGCTCACAAGGCCCTGCGCGGCGGGCTGCTCGGCATCCCGGTCTGGGTGGACGTCGTGGTCGCGGTGGCGGCCCTGGGGGCGGTGGCGGGCACCGCGCTGGTGCCGGCGCTGCGGGCCGGGCGGCTGCGGACGGTGGAGGCGCTCGCGGTCGGCCGCACGGCGCCGGGCGCCAAGCGGGCAGCCGCCCGCGGCACGGTCGGCGGGGCGGGGGCGGTGGGCCCGGTGTCCCGGGCGCAGGAGCTGATCGGCGGGCTGCCGGTGCCACGGGCGCTCAGCCTCGGGCTGGCCTCCCCGCTCAACCGGCCGGGCCGCTCGGCGACCACCGGGGCCGCCGTGGTGCTCGGTACGGTCGGGGTCACCCTCTGCGTCGGCCTGACGCTCTCGCTGGGCTCGATCCAGGACGGTCTGGCGGCCGACCGCGCGGGCAAGGTGGTGGTCCAGACCCCGTTCGACGGCGCCGCGCCGTCCGCCGACCACGTGGACGAGGCGGCCGTGGCCAGGGCCGTCGACTCCTGCCCGGGCACCCGGGCCTGGTACAGCACCGTCCCGACCCCGGTCGCCCTGGCCGGCAGCACCGGGCGCTCCGAAGTGGTCGCGTTCAGCGGCGACACCTCCTGGAGCGGCTTCCAACTGGTCTCCGGCCGCTGGTTCCACGGCCCCGGCGAGGTCGTGGTGGCCGCCGCCACCCTGCGGGCCACCCAGGCGAAGGTCGGTGACACCGTCACCCTCACCGACCACGGACGCAGCACCCCGGCGAAGATCACCGGCGAGGTCCTGACCACCAACGACCTGGTGTTCACGGACCGGTCCACGCTGGCGCCGCTCGGCGGCGCGATCCACGCCGAGGCGCTCACCTTCCACATCGACCTCACCCCGGGCACCGATGCGCAGTCCTACGCCGACGGGCTGGACCAGGCCGTGAAGCCGCTGGGCCTGAGCGCCGACCCCGGAGAGGAGCACCTCAGCATCGTGGTGCTGGCGATGAACACCCTGGCGGGCACGCTCACGCTGCTGCTCTCCGTGGTGGCGGGACTCGGGGTGCTCAACACCGTGCTGCTGGACACCCGGGAGCGGGTGCACGACCTCGGGGTGCTCAAGGCGCTCGGGATGTCACCCCGGCAGACCGTCGGCATGGTGCTCACCTCGGTCTGCGGCAGCGGGCTGGCGGCCGGGGTGATCGGGGTCCCGATCGGCATCCTGGTGCACCACCGGGTGATGCCCGCGATGGCACGGGCCGCCGGAATCGGGGTGCCGGACGCCGACCTCGCCGTGTTCGCCCCGTCGGTGGTGGGGCCGCTGATACTCGGCGGCCTGGTGCTGGCCCTGCTCGGAGCCGTCCTCCCGGCCACCTGGGCGGCCCGCACCAGGACGGTCACGGCGCTGCGGACGGAGTGACGACGCGGGGGAGGGCCAGGAAACGAAACAAAACCCGGTACCCGGCCCCGTCTGGGAACCCCCCGTAAGGCTCCCAGACAGGGCCGGGCCGGGCAGGGCCGACCCAGGCCGTCCGATCAGGCCCGGCTCAGGCCCGGCTCAGGACAGCCGTGCCGCCGCGTACGCCTCCATGGCAGCACGCTGGTAAGCGGCCAGGCCCGGGGCGATGGCCTCGTACGCGGCGCTCCACTGCTCGTTCTCGGTGCAGGAGCGGGCGATCGCCAGGTACTCCTCGGTCGAGACGGACCGGAAGTCGTGGAGCAGCCGGTACTCCTCCTCGACCGTGCTCTGCACGGCCTCGGCGTCGGCCGGGTGGCCGGCGGCCTTCAGCTCCGCCAGGCGGATCATGCGGGCGGTCCGCTCGCGCTGCCCGGCCTCGATCTCGGCCGGGGTCATCGCGGCGGTCGCGCGCCGGGCCGCCTCGGCGTGCTCGGGGAAGTCGCGCAGGCTCGCGTCGACGTCGTCGGGCTGGATGCCCTCGAACAGGTTCTCGGGGCGGTTGATGGTCATGGGTGTGCCGTCCTTCTGGGAGCGTTCCAGGTCGGCGATCGTGCGGGAAACGGTGGCGGCCAGGGCGTCGAGCCGGTCGCGCTCGGCGACCAGCCGCCGGCGGTGGCCCCGCAAGGCCTCCAGCTCGTCCACCTGATCGCTCAGGATCCGGGCGATCTCGGTCAGCCCCACGCCCAGCGCCCGCAGTACCAGGATCTGTTGCAGCTGGAGCAGCTGCCGCTCCTCGTAGTAGCGGTGGCCGTTGGAGCCGATCCAGGCCGGGGGCAGCAGCCCGATCTCGTCGTAGTGCCGCAGGGTCCTGGCCGTCACACCGGACATCCGGGCCACCTCGGCGATGGGCCAGGCCATGGTTGCCTCCCTCGTTTCCACATCCCACGTTCGCGTGGACCAGGGCCGGTTCTCCGGCCCTGGTCACGACGGTAGAAGCTGCCGCTGCGGCAGCTTCAAGCCCGGGACTTCCGCGCTGCCCGCACGTTGTCGTACGGCCGCTCAGACCTCGCCGAACCAGTCCAGGGACTGCCCGTGCGGTCCGGTGAAGGCCACCGGCCGCTCGTCCAGGGCGAGCGCGAACAGCCCGGCGACGGCCGCCGGGCGGGGGAGGCGTCGGGCGACAGCCGGCAGCACCGAGACCGCCTCGTTGGAGATCCAGTGCCCGGGCAGTTCACGCATCGTCGCCGCGAACTCCTCCCGCTCCTCCGGCGGCAGGTACGCGAGCACCGCGCTGTGGAACACCACCGGCGTCGCCCCCGCCGGGGCCTGCGCGACCAACTCCCGTACCGTCGCGTTGAGATCGCCGCGCACCAGCAGCGGCGGTTCGGCCCGGGCGACCCGGACGGCGCCGCGCAGCCGCTCCAGCCGATGGGTCTGCTCGGGCCAGACCAGCGACTCCAGCCAGCGCATGTCCTCCTCGGCCCGCACGTCCAACGGATTGAGGTCGATCCCGGCCCGCCACACCACCTCGGGCAGCCGTTCCCGCGGGGAGTCGGGGAGCGGCACCGGCCCGCTCACCACGCAGTCCAGCGTCACCGGGCTCGCGGCGGCGCCGAACTCGGCGACCAGGGCACCGGCCCCACGCTCATGTCCGTCCCCGTCCCCCTGCCCGTCCCCGTCCCGCTGCCCGTCCCCGTCCTGGTCCCCGGCCAGGTACCGGTACCGATACCGGTCCGGGTACAGGCAGAGCCCGGCCGAGGCGCCCACCTCGATCAGGGCGAGCGGCTGCGGCAGCGCGGCCAGCAGCGGCAGCAGGGTGGCGCAGCGGCCCGCCTCGTTGGTCTGCGTCCGCCGCTCCAGCATCGTCGCCGAGACCTCGGCCCACCGCTCCGCCGTCCAGTCACGGAAAGCCGGCCAGCCCTCCGTCACCGGCCCACCCAGGTGCCGGACCGCGCCGAACAGCAGGTTCGGCTGCCGCTTCACGGCCGGAAGCCCGTCCAGCAGTGCGCGCAACTGCCCCTCCCCGGCGACGCCTTCGGCCAGTTCCTGGTAGATCGGCGAGTTCCCGCGCGCCTCCCGCTCCGCGAACGCCCGGTAGAGCTCCTCCGTGTCGCCGCGCATCCCCCACCGGTCCTTTCGGCGCCTTCGCGAGTGATCGAATCGGCCCAGCCTACGCCCGGCCCGACGTGCCACCCGCTGACCCCAAGTGCTCTCCCGGACGGTGAAGCGGGAGTGGCGCGGTCCGTCGTGACCGTCGGGTGGTGGGGAGCTCACGGCCTTGGGAGCGACTGAGTTCGGGGCGTACCGGCCCGGCGGATCGGCCACCGGGTGACCGGCAGGTGGCCCGTCGGGCGAGCACGAGTTCGGTGTTGGGCCTGC
Source organism: Kitasatospora sp. NPDC001261 (assembly GCF_042896795.1). Lineage (NCBI taxonomy): Bacteria > Bacillati > Actinomycetota > Actinomycetes > Kitasatosporales > Streptomycetaceae > Kitasatospora > Kitasatospora sp. NPDC001261. The sequence continues at coordinate 234,985 of NZ_JBIAXP010000002.1, read as the reverse complement.
GGTGAACAGCATCACCGTCTCCGATGACCTCCTGGAACGCCACTTCGCCGCCTTCGAGGAACCCAACGGCGAGGGCGAGCGCGTCATCGTCCAGGAACAGCTCCCCAGGCCGCTGCCCAGGGCTCGTCCGCGAGTTCGGCAGGCTCCAGCACGCGTCGGGCGCAAGGAGAAGGAGGGTGAACTACCGCTGCTGTCGGACGACTGCGGTGCCGGCGCCCAAGTCGACACCCAGGCGAGGCGGGGCGCCGGCGTGGTCGTCGTCCCGTAGGACCAGTTGAGTCCGCCGCTGCTCGATCTGCACGCGCTTGTTGGCATTGAAGAAGGCGTGCAACTCCTCGGTCGCGGTGACGCCAAGGCCGAGTCCGCTCGTTCGCGTCCGAGTAGTCAGACGGCGGCACAACCATCGCGGGCTGCCCGATCGCACCACGAGATGCCGGATCGAGGCCAGTGTGAAGGGCACGATCACCAGTACTGCCATGAGGAGCAGACCCGCCATCATCACCATGTCGGTCCAACGCGTGGAGGTGACACGTCCGTTCCTGGCCGTTGCCGCCGTCCACGGCGGCGGCCGACCGGGCTTGTCGCCCACCGGCGGCAACGGCTCCTGGGTGCTCAGCCGAGCAGGCCGCCCATGTGGCCGTCCTCGGCGAGTAGCCGCCAGGAGCAGCCGGGCGAGGCGAACGCCTCCGGGTCGACGGCCTCCACCAGCCGGTCCACCACCGCGCTCAGCAGCGCCTGCGGATCGAACACCGACCACGTCTCCCGGGCCCGGCCGTAGTCCCAGCGGTCCCATTCGGCGCGCAGCCGCTCGTACGTCCAGAGGGCGTAGAGCAGGGCGGACAGGTCGCGGTTGAGGTAGGCCTCGGGGTGGCCGTCGTCGTACCAGTCCGGCAGCTCCAGCCGGCCGGTGGCGCCGTCCAGGGCGATCGTGAGGTCGGTCGGCCAGTCCCCGAGGGCGAGGAAGTCCCGCTGGTACGGGCGTTCCTCCTCGCCGTCGAAGTACTCGGGGTAGGCCTCGCCCATGGTGACCAGCGGTTCCTCGCACACCCCGAACATCGCCCCGCCCAGCGGCAGGCCGACCTCGGTCAGCAGCCGCCGGGTCGGCTCGTGGACCAGGGCGGCGGGCAGCTCGGCGGGCCGGAAGCGGTGCACCCGGCCGGGGCCGCCGTCCTCGTCCGTCAGCGCGGCCAGCTCCGCCACCAGCTCCGGGGCTATCGCGTACGCGGGCCCGCCCGGACCGCCCGGCAGGGCGCCCCAGCCCAGCGCCCGCACCAGCAGCGCGGTGCCCCAGTGCGGGGGCGGTGCGGAGCCGTCGCCGAACAGGCCGGGATCGATCTCCCGCATCCGCCGTTCGGCTCCTGCCAGCACCTCGGCCAGGACGGCCGGCCCGCGCCGCCCGTCCAGCGCCTCAGGGCGCAGCGCCGCCTCGGCCACCGTGTCGACCTCGCGCACCAGGCCCGCCAGGGCGGTCAGGCCGGAGGCCAGCAGGTCGCGGCGCGGGCCGCCGTTGTCCAGGAACACCTCACCGGTCACCCCGTCCAGCAGCACCAGGCTGCCGCCGGCGGCGAACGGCGTGCAGTACTCCGTCTCCCCGAGGACGAACAGCCGCTCCGCCTCCGCCGGGAGCGCCGTCAGCTCCCCGCCCCGGAGCGCCTCGAAGTCCAGGAACGCCCCGGCCGCAGGCAGCCCCTCCCGCACCAGGAACTCCCGGCTCCCCGCGTGCACCACCCCACCCGGCAGCTCCGCCACCCGCTCACACCTCACGTGCCCCCACCCTTTCCCGGCCTGCCCCGTGACCCACAGACCCTAGCGGTCCGGCCTGACAGTGCTGAGGTGCGCTGTGGGTGGGGGCGGTGGGGTGCGGTGGCCCGCCCGGGTCACGGCAGCGCGACCTCGTCGACGTTCCAGTGTTCGGGCAGGTCCGCGTCGCAGAAGGCGCAGGCGTAGTGCTCCTCGCGGACGAGGTTGCAGTTGCCGCACCGCGGGCAGCGGCGGAAGACCGCGGCGTGGGTGAAGGCGCCGGGGTGCGGGAGTCCGACGAGGGTGAGGGCGGCGGCGACGGCGGGCCAGGAGGTGGTGTCGGGGCAGTAGTCGGTGGAGTGGTTGCCGACCGTCTCGACCTCCCAGCCGTCCCGCGAACGCCGGAACCCGATCTCCCCGGCGCTCAGCACCAACTCACCACCCGCGCAGGCCACATGCTCGCTACGGCGCGGAGCGAGCCGCAGTGTGCCGCCGAGGCCGACCACGAAGGTGAACGGCTCCGCGAGCTCCGCCGCCGTCCGCTCCGCCCGCTCCTCCGCCCAGGCGGCGAACTCGCCTGCTGTCCGTACCGGTTGGCCGCGTCCGGTGCCCGTCCCGCCGTCGTCCCCCGGCCACAGTTCCGGCGGTCCCACGTACCGGTACGCCCGTCCGAAGCCGTCCGCCGTCTCCGTCGCGACTCCCCGTTCGGTCAGCCGCACTCGCCAGTACGCCATCTCGACGGCCGTCCCGCTCAGGCCGAAGTCCCGCAGCTCGTCGAGGAGTTCCCGGGTCTGCCGGAGTGGGAGCCCCGAGCCCTCGCGGAGCACCCGCAGCGCGGCCAGGGTGGCCGCCGGGTCGGTGGGCGGTGCGGAGAGCCGGAGCCGGGCCGGTCCGTGGGTGGTCAGCAGCGCCTCGCGGATGTCCCGGGGTGCGGCCTCCTGGCCCCAGTCGCAGCAGACGGCTACGCACCGAGGGCAGAACCGCTCGGCGTCCCACCGCAACTCCCGCCCGTGCAGCAGGGACTGGCCGACGCTGCGGACGGCGTTGCCCCCGCAGTCCGGGCACCGGACGGCCGTCCTCACACCCTGTCCCTCGTCCGTCACGCCGGATGCCCCCATGCCCCCATGTGGCCCTGCCCCTGCCCCTGCCCCCGATGTCCGACACCCTACGGCGCCCCGCACCCGCCACCCCCGGGCCCGTAGAGTGCGAGGATGAAGCGCTATCTGCTGACCGGTACCCCGGGGGCCGGGAAGACGGCGGTCCTGCGGTGGTTGGAGTGCGCGGGCTACCCGGTGGTCGAGGAGGCCGCCACGGACGTCATCGCGCTGCGGCAGGCCCAGGGCGTGCCGGAGCCGTGGACGGACCCGTCGTTCGTGGACGCGGTGGTCTCCCTGCAGCGGCAGCGGCAGGAGGGGGCCGTCGGCGGGCCGGGGGAGGTGCGGTTCTTCGACCGCTCGCCGGTGTGCACGTACGCCCTGGCGGTGTACCTCGGTCATCCCGTGACCCCTTTCCTCGCCCGGGAGTTGAATCGCATCCGGGCGGAGGAGGTGTACGAACGCGAGGTGTTCTTCGTGGAGAGCCCGGGCTTCGTCACCCCGACTGAGGCGCGGCGCATCTCGTACGAGGAGTCGCTGCGGTTCGAGCGGATCCACCGGGAGGCCTATGCCGGGTTCGGGTACGTGTGCGTCCCGATCGCCCCGGGGCCGCTCGCCGACCGGGCGGCGGCCGTCGTGCGGCACGTCGGCGCGCCCGCCCGGCACGGAGGCTGAGATCCCCGGCCGCTCCTCCGCCCTCCCGGCGCTCTCCGGCTCAGGCGATGCTGCCCTCCTCCCGGCGCTCTCCGGCTCAGGCGAGGCCGCCGGCCTCCCGGGCCGCCCGCTCCACGCGGTCGTGGTGGGCCCGCCACCAGTCGGTGTCGCCGGGGGCGGTGTTGGCGCCGTCGGAGCGCTGGCCGGTGGCGCCGTCGACGAGTTCGCGGACCAGGTCGGCGTGGCCGACGTGGCGGTGGGTCTCGGCGATCATGTGGACGAGCACCCGGTGCAGGGTCTGCTCGTGGCGGGCGCCGAACGGCACCTTGCCGACGGCGTCCAGCGGCAGGGCCTCGATGGTGGCGTCGGAGTGCGCCCAGACCCGCCGGTAGCGCCCGACGACCTCCTCGGTGCTCTCGTCCGCCCGCGCCCACAGGTCGCCGTTCGGCTCGGTCTGGCCGGTGATCCACACCGGGGCCGGCTCGGGGAAGGGGCGGCCGAAGGTGTCGCCGAAGTACAGCGCCTCGGCGCCGGTGACGTGCTTGACCAGGCCCAGCAGGTTGGTTCCGGTGGGGGTGAGCGGGCGGCGCAGGTCGTACTCGGAGAGGCCTTCGAGCTTCCAGAGCAGGGCGTCGCGGGCGTCCTGGATGTAGATCCGGAGGTCGTTCTTGTCATCTGCAGTGGTCATGGGATCAGTCTGTTGATCGCATGATGCCTGTCCATTGATTTCCGGTCCCACCCGCCCCGGCCAGGCGTCAACCCGTGCCACGATCAAGCCTGTTCACCCGAAACAGACCTGTGAGGAGCAGCCATGACCGGCGACGCCTGGTCCTGGGACGAGACGCTGTTCGCCGGAACGGCCGCCCACTACACCCGGGGCAGGCTCCCGTACGCCCCTGGACTGGCGGAGGCGCTGGCCGGGGCGCTGGGGCTCGACAGGCGGGGGCGGTTGCTCGACGTGGGGTGCGGGCCGGGCACGCTGGCGCTGGGGCTGGCCCACCTGTTCGGCGAGGTCGTCGGGGTGGACCCGGACGCCGGGATGATCGCCGAGGCGCGTCGCGTGGGCGCCGAGGAGCCCAAGGCCACCTGGGTGCGGGCCAGGGCCGAGGAACTGCCGCCGGGCCTCGGCACCTTCACACTGGCGGTCTTCGGCCAGTCCTTCCACTGGATGGACCGCGACCTGGTGGCGGCGACCGTACGGCGCATGCTGCGGCCCGGCGGTGCCCTGGCGCACGTCTCGGACCTGAAGGGCGAACCGCGTCCCACCGAGGGGCTGCCGCACCCGCCGGTCCCGTACGCCGCGATCGACGGGCTGGTCCGGCGCTACCTCGGCCCGGTCCGCCGCGCCGGGCAGGGGCTGCTGGCGCACGGCACGCCGGGCGACGAGGCCGCCGTCCTCGCCCGGGCGGGCTTCGCCGGCCCGCAGCGGATCGTCGTCCCGGGCGGACGACCGCTGGAGCGCACGACCGACGACGCGGTCGCGGGCGTCTTCGCGCTCTCCTCCTCGGCCCCGCACCTCTTCGCCGAGCGCCGTCCGGCCTTCGAGGCGGACCTCCGCCGCCTCCTCGCCCGGACCTCGCCGTCGGGGCTCTTCTCGGAGCGGCAGCCGAGCAGTGAGGTGTTCATCTGGCGCACCACGGAAGAGCGTTGACGGTCCGGGGCCGTCAACGCTCCCACAGGGGAGGATGGAGAGGAGGAGTGGAGAGCGGTCAGCGGACCACGTCGAGGACCTGCTTCTGGATGCCGTTCCCGTAGGCCCCGTACTCGACCAGCTTCAGCTTCTGGGCGTCCTTGTCCGTCGTGCTGAACAGGCGCTTGCCGGCGCCGAGCAGCAGCGGGAAGACGAGCAGGTGGTAGCGGTCGATCAGGCCGGCGTCCGAGAGGGCGTGGTTCAGGGTGGCGCTGCCGTGGACGATGATCGGGCCGCCCTCGGTCTCCTTCAGTGCGGCGACCTCGTCGAGCGAGCGCAGGATGCTGGTCTCACCCCAGTTCGACACCAGGTCGGCCTCGGTGAGGGTGGTGGAGACGACGTACTTCGGCAGCGTCTTGTAGTGGGCGAACTCCGCCATGTCCGGCCACACCGGGCTGAACGCCTGGTAGCTGGCCCGGCCGAGCAGCATCGCGGTGGCCTCCTCCTGCTCCCGCCCCTTGATCTCGAACGCCTCGGGGAGGAACTCGATGTCCTTGAAGGTCCAGCCGGAGTTGCGGTAGCCGGGTTCGCCGCCGGGGCCCTCGACGACGCCGTCGAGCGAGATGAAGGCGGTGCTGATCAGGGTGCGCATGGGTGGTACCTCGGTTCTCGTGCGGTTCTGCTTCTGTCGGATCTGAAGGAGGTCTCAAGGAGATCTGAAGGTCTGATGGCCCGAAGGTCCGAAAGGTCAGGTGAGAGCGCCGGTCAGCCACCGCTGCCAGGCGGCCTCGGCCTCGCCCCCGGTCCCGGCTTCACCCCCGGCCCCGCCCGGAGTCGGGCCGAAGAGGTGGTGGAACATCAGCACCAGGCCGGAGCCGTGGTGGAAGGTGTAGAGCCCGTCGGCGGTGCGGACCTCGAAGCGCTCGTCGTCCGCCCAGACCACCTCGCCGTCCAGCGGCGGCAGGCCCGCCGGTTCGCCGTGGACCCGGGTGCCCGCGGCGACCGGGAGCGGCAGCGACAGGGCGCGGGCGAGGAGGGCCCGGACCTCCGGTTCCGTGCGTCCGCCCGACGGTGCGGCGGCGAAGACGGGGACGGCGGTACGGCCGGGGAAGTGGGTGAGGTACTCGCGGAGCGTGTGGAGGTGGAAGGGCCAGCCGCGGCGCAGCGCGTCGTACTCGTCCTGCCAGTCGTCGCCGAGCAGGCCGCTGTGGACGACGCGGAGCACGGTGGCGCCGCCGTCCCGGCCCTCGATCAGGTACTCGAAGGCCATGAACCGGCCGTCCTCGCCGGTGGCCGTACGGGTGGCCAGGCGCTTGCCGGGCTGGTAGGCGGTGACGACCGCCTCCGCGCGGTGGCCCCCGGTCTCCATGACGGCGGTGCCGCCCTCGCGCGGGTCCAGCTCGTTGCGGCCCATGAACCAGGAGTCGATCCCCGGTCCGGTGGCGATCGCCTCCCAGACCTGTTCCGGGCTCGCCGGCAGGGAGGTCTCCAGCTCGATCTCGAACGGGTGGGTCATCGTGGGTCCTCCTGGTCCGCCCGGGTGACGGCCTGTTCCGTGCCGGTCCCGTCCTGTTCCGTGCCGGTCATGTCCTGCTCCGCCCCGGTCCCGTCCTGCTCCGCCCCGGGGCCGGGCTGGGCGGCGGGGATCTGGTGGAGTCCGACGATCACCCGGTGGCTGCGGCCCCCGGGGGCGGACTCGTCGTGGTAGCGGCTGACGAGGGTGGCCACGGACTGGGCCAGTTCCTCGGCGAAGGCGGCCCGGTCGGCGGCGGAGGCGAACCGCACCTGCGCGTCGATACCGAAGCTGGCGACCCGCCGGCGGGCCCGGGAGGCGCCGGTCAGCAGGGCCCCGACCTCCTGCACCAGCCGGGAGCCGAGCGCCAGCAGCCAGCGGGCGGAGAGCTGGTCGGGGGAGCGGGCGGGGTCCGGGCTCACGGCGGCCAGGACGCTGGGGGAGATCACGTAGGAGGCCGCGGTGGCGCGGTACACCCGTTCGGTGACGTTGCCCTTGCGGCGTTCCTCGTCGAGTTCGACGAGGCCGTGCCGCTCCAGTTCCTTCAGGTGGTAGTTGACCTTCTGCCGGGGCAGGCCCAGCCGGGCGGCCAGCATGGCGGCCGAGGCGGGCTCGGTCAGGGCGGCGAGGAGGCGTGACCGCAGGGGGTCCAGCGAGGCCTCGGCCGCGGCGGGTTCTTCGATCACGGCGACTTCCAGCACCGTTCCAGCATCCGTCCGACAAAAAAATTTGTCAAGGAAAGAAGGTTTGTCGGTAGTCCGGTCGGACGAACGGTGTCGCCCGTCCGGTGCCGGAGCCTCCGGCGGCCGCGCCGAGGTGCGCAGCCCCGCGCCGCGATCCGCGCAGCCCCGCCGAGGCGGGACAGCGGAGAGTGACGGGCGGGTGGTCGGATCGGACTTGAATCTTTGCGAACGAATGTTCGATCCTGGGGGTGTGCCCGTTTTCGAACCTTTTTTCGAATCAACCGCCGAGCAGACCGCACGCCCCGTGCTCCGCCCGGTGGCGTCCCCGGCTGCCGTGCCGGGAAAACGGGGGCAACAGGGGGAGGACGGGGAGCAGAGGGCGGGGCGGGGGCTGCTGCCGGTGCCGTCCGCCCTCCGGGAGGTGCTGCCCGAGGCCGGGCTGCGCCGGGGGACGGCGGTGTCGGTGGCGGGCGGGGACACCGGGCTGCTGCTGGCGCTCGCCGCCGGGGTGAAGGAGAGCGGGGGCGGCTGGGCCGCGGCGGTCGGACTGCCGGACCTGGGGCTGGCCGCCGCCGAGGGGTACGGGCTGGACCTGCGCCGGCTGCTGGTCGCGGACGACCCGGGGTCGCACTGGGCCGAGGTGGTCTCGGTGCTGGCCGGCGCGGTCGAGCTGATCATGCTGCGCCCGGACGGGCCGGTGCCGCCGAAGCTGGCCGCCCGGCTGGCGGCGGTGCTGCGGCGCAGCGGCTGCGTGCTGCTGGTCGCCGGACCGTGGCCGGGCGCGGCACTGCGGCTGGCGGTGCGCTCCGGGCGCTGGTTCGGGCTGGGCGACGGCCACGGACAGCTCGTCGGCCGGCAGGTGGAGGTGGTGGCCGAGGGCCGCGGCTCGGCGGTGCGCGGCCGGACGGCCCGGCTCTGGCTGCCGGACGAGTACGGCGCGGTGCGTCCGCTCCAGGAGCAGCCGCAGCCGGTGGCGGAACCCACGGTGATACCGGCGGCGGAGCCGATGGCACCCCGCGTGGCGGCGGTGGTCTGAGGTGACGGCCGAGACAGCGATGGCATCCGGGACGGCGGACGACAGGACCCCCCGGGTGCTGGTGGTCTGGTGCCCGGACTGGCCGGTGGTGGCCGTCACCGGCGACGACCCGGTCGCGGTGACCGAGGGCGGGCGGATCCTCGCCTGCTCGGAGGGTGCCCGGGCGGCCGGGGTGCGGCAGGGGCAGCGGCTCAAGCTGGCCCAACGGCTCTGCCCGGAGCTGGAGTTGCGCGACCGCGACCCGGAGGCGGAGACCCGCCGCTTCGAGCCGGTGGTCGCGGCGGTGGAGGCGTTCACGCCCCGGGTGGAGGTGATCCGCCCGGGCCTGTGCGCGATCCCGGTGAAGGGCCCGGGCCGCTACTTCGGCGGCGAGGAGGCGCTGGCCGCCAAGGTCGGCAGGGCGGTGGCGGACGCCCTCGGGCAGCCGCTCGTCCCGGACGCTGTCCCGGGCGCGCCGGCCGTCGAAGAGCGGCAGCCCATCGCCCCTCCACCGGCCGCCACCGCCCCCCGGGCCCGGGTCGGCGTCGCCGACGGCCTGTTCGCCGCCGTGCTCGCCGCCCGGGCCGGGGTGCTGGTCCCGGCCGGACGGACGGCGGAGTTCCTCGCCCCGTATCCGGTGAGCGCGCTGGGCGACGAGGCGCTGGCCGAACTGCTCGGGCGGCTCGGCCTGCCCACCGTCGGGGCCTTCGCCGCGCTGCCGGCCGAGTCGGTCGCGGACCGCTTCGGCCCGTCCGGGACGGTCGCGCACCGGCTGGCCCGGGGTTTGCAGCCGCGTCCGCTGGTGCCCCGCGACGAGGAGCCGGACCTCGCCGTCGAGCAGCGCTTCGACCCGCCGGAGCCGTCGGCCGAACCGCTGGTGTTCGTCGCCCGCGCGCTGGCCGAGCAGCTGCACCAGCGATTGGCCGGGGCCGGGCTGACCTGCCGCCGGGTGGCCGTCGAGGTGGCCTGCGCGGACGGCCGGACGGCCTCCCGGCTGTGGCGGCACGAGGGCCGGCTGTCCGCGACGGCGCTGGCCGAGCGGGTCCGCTGGCAGCTCCAGGCCTGGCAGGGCGCGGGCACCTTCACCAGCACAGGCGACGGCGACGGTAACGGGGAGGGCAGGGAGGACACCGGCTTCACCCTGCTCCGGCTCGCCCCCGACGGCCTCTCCCCGGACCAGGGCCGCCAGCTCGCGCTGTGGGGCCAGGCCGTCGCGGACGACCGGGTGGAGCGGGCGGTCGCCCGGGTGCAGGCGGTGCTCGGCCACGCCGGGCTGCGCCGGATCGAGCCGGGCGGCGGGCGCGGCCCGGGCGAGCAGGCGGTGAAAGTGCCGTGGGGCGAGCCGTACGAGGCGGCGGTGCCGGCCGACGCGCCGTGGCCGGGGCGGCTGCCGGAGGTGTGGCCCGCCGTGGTGCTGCGGGAGCCGGCGCCGGTGCGGGTGCTGGACGGGGCCGGGCGGCCGGTCACGGTGGACGGCCGGGCGGGGGTGTCGGCCCGGCCGGCCCTGGTCGTGGTCCGGGGCCGGGAGGAGCGGGTGGACGGTTGGACCGGGCCCTGGCCGGCGGTCGAGTACTGGTGGGACCAGTCGCTGGCCCGGCGCCGGGCACGGTTCCAGGTCGTGGTGGAGGGCGGCCGGGCGCTGCTGCTCACCGTGGAGGGGGGTGCCTGGTACCTGGAGGCCGGCTACGACTAGCGGCCCCGGCACCCGAACGGAGCAGGCCCGCAAGGGCAGGGCCGAAGGGAGCGGGCCGAGAAGGCCGAGTAGGCGAGCAGGGGGGAGCAGGACGAGCACGAGAACGACGAAGGCAACTCCCGATGGGCTTCACCAGCCACCCCACGCTCCCCTGGAGCGAGCTGCACCGCCGGCTGACCGGCGCGGCGCCGGACCGTACGGTCGTCCCGCTGCGCCGCCCCGCCCCGGCTCCCGAACGCGCCGCACCGGAGCAGCCCGCCGCACCGGAGCAGCCCGCCACCCCCTGGGCCGAACTGCACGTCCACTCCGCCTTCAGCTTCCTGGACGGCGCCAGCGACCCGGAGGACCTGGTCGCCGAGGCGGTCCGGCTCGGCGTGGAGACCCTCGCGATCACCGACCACGACGGCCTGTACGCCGCCGTCCGGCTCGCCGAGGCGGCCCGGGGCACGGGCCTGGCCACCGTGTTCGGCGCCGAGCTGACGATCCGCGACGGCGGGACGGGCCGCGACGGCGGGACGGAGGAGCACCTCCTGGTCCTCGCCCGCGACCCGGCCGGCTACCGCCGCCTCTCCGCCGCGATCGCCGCCGCCCAGCTGGCCGGCGGCGCCAAGGGCAACCCGGTGTACGACCTCGGGGCGCTCGCCGGGGCGCACGGCGGCCACTGGGCGGTGCTCACCGGCTGCCGCCTCGGCCGGGTCCCCGCCGCGCTCGCGGGGAGGAACGGCCCGGACCAGGGCGAGGCCGAGCGCCGGCTCCGCACCCTCGCCGAGGCGTTCGGCCCGGAGAACGTCCACGTCGAGCTGATCGACCAGTGGCTGCCCGGCGACGACCGGCGCAACGACGCCCTCGCCGCCCTCGCGGCGAAGGCGCGGCTCCCCGTCGTCGCCTCCACCAACGCCCACCACGCCGGCCCCGCCCAGGGCCGCCTCGCGCAGAGCCTCGCCGCCCTGCACGAGCGCCGCACCCTCCAGGACGCGGTCGGCTGGACCAGCGCGGCCGGCACCGCGCACCTGCGTTCGGGCCGGGAGATGGCCGGCCGGCTGGCCCGCTTCCCCGGGGTGCAGCGGGCCACCGCCGAACTCGGCCGGGCCTGCGCCTTCGACTTCGCCCGGCTGGACCCGGAGCTGCCCGGCTTCCCCGTCCCCGCGGGCGGGACCGAGATCGGCCACCTGCGCGCCCTGGTCGCGGCCGGCGGCCCGGCCCGCTTCGGCTCCGGCAACGCGGCCGCCCGCCGTCAGCTCGCCAAGGAGCTGGACGTGATCGAGGACCTCGACCTGGCCGGCTACTTCCTGATCGTGCACGACATCGTGGACTTCTGCCGGAGCCGGGACATCTGGTGCCAGGGCCGCGGCTCGGCCGCCAACTCGGCGGTCTGCTACGCCCTCGGGATCACCGCCGTCGACCCGGTGCACTACAAGCTGCTGTTCGAACGCTTCCTCTCCACCGCCCGGGACGGGCCGCCCGACATCGACCTGGACATCGAGAACCGCCGCCGCGAGGAGGTCATCCAGTACGTCTACGGCCGCTACGGGCGCGAGCACGCCGCCCAGGTCGCCAACGTGATCACCTACCGGCCCCGGCTGGCGATCCGCGACGCCGCCCGGGTGCTCGGCTACCCGCAGGGGCAGGTGGACGCGTTCAGCCGGCAGACCGACTTCCGCTCCGCCCCCGGCGCGGACGCCGTCATCCCCGCCGACGTGCTCCGACTCGCCGCCCAGCTCCACGGTCTGCCCCGCCACCTGGGCATCCACTCGGGCGGCATGGTGCTCACCAAGGAGCCGATCGGCGAGATCTGCCCCACCGAGTGGGCCCGGATGCCCGGGCGCTCCGTGCTCCAGTGGGACAAGGAGTCCACCGCCGGCGCCGGGCTGGTGAAGATCGACCTGCTCGGCCTGGGCATGCTCGCCGCCCTGCACGACGCCTGCGACCTGGTCGCGGAGCACCACGGCCTGCGCTACGACCTGGCCACCATCCCGGACGACGACAAGGGCGTGTACGCGATGCTGCGCCGGGCGGACACCGTCGGGGTGTTCCAGGTCGAGTCCCGGGCCCAGATGGCGACTCTGCCCCGGCTCAAGCCGGACCACTTCTACGACCTGGTGGTCGAGGTGGCGCTGATCCGCCCCGGCCCGATCCAGGGCGGCTCCGTCCACCCGTACCTGCGCCGCCGCGCCGGGGCGGAACCGCCCGGCTGCCCGCACCCGCTGATGGAGAACGCCCTCGGCAAGACCCTCGGGGTGCCGCTGTTCCAGGAGCAGATGATGCAACTCGCCATCGACTGCGCCGGGTTCACCCCGGAAGAGGCCGACCGGCTGCGCCAGGCGATGGGCGCCAAGCGTTCGCACGAGCGGGTCGCCCGGCTGCGCGAGCGGCTGCTCACCGGGATGGCCGAGCGCGGCATCCCGGCCGAGGTGGCGGAGGACGTCTACGGCAAGATCGAGGCCTTCTCCAACTACGGCTTCCCGGAGAGCCACGCGATCAGCTTCGCCTACCTGGTGTACGCCAGCGCCTGGTTGAAGCACCACTTCCCGGCGGCCTTCACCTGCGCCCTGCTGGCCAACCAGCCGATGGGCTTCTACTCGCCGCTCAGCCTGGTCGCGGACGTCCGGCGGCACGGCGTGCGGGTGCGCGGGGTGGACGTCAACGCCAGCGGGGCGCGGCCCACCCTGGAGCCGTACCGGGGGCCGACCCCGAAACCGCCGCTGACCGCCGGGCGCCCGCAGCCGGCGATCCGGCTCGGCCTGGAGACGGTGCGCGGCATCGGCACCCCGCAGGCCGAGGCGATCGTGGCCGGGCAGCCGTACGCCGACCTGGAGGACTTCGCCCGCCGCACCGGCCTGCCCGGTCCCGCCCTGGAGGCGCTGGCGACGGCGGGGGCCTTCGACTGCTTCGAACTGACGAGGCGTCAGGCACTGTGGGCGGCAGGGGCGTTCGCCGGGATCTCGGATGGCCTGATCCCCGGCACCACCCCCGGGACCGAGGCGCCGGAGCTGCCCGGCATGAGCCCGGTCGAGGAGACCATCGCCGACCTGTGGGCCACCGGCACCTCCGCCACCAGCCACCCGCTCCAGCACCTGCGCGCCCGGTTGGAGCACGGCGGCGCGCTCAGCGCCGCCCAACTCCCGGATGTGCCACCGGGAACGGAGGTGGTGGTCGGCGGCCTGGTCACCCACCGGCAGCGGCCGCCGACGGCCGGCGGGGTGCTCTTCCTCAGTCTGGAGGACGAGACCGGGCTGATCAACGTGATCTGCAACCGCCCGGTCTGGGAGTCCCAGCGCCGCACCGCCCTGGACCGGGCCGGGCTGCTGGTGCACGGCCGCGTCGAGCGCGACCGCGGTGCGACCAACCTGGTTGCCACCCGGCTCACCCCGCTCCGGATCGGCCTCTGAACGGGGCGGGCCGGCATGCTTCCGCGGACCCGCGCGCCGGTGCGCGTCCCGCGGGCGTCCCACCGCCCCGGAAGGTTCCGTCCTACCGCCGGGATGAGCGGTACGCCTTGCCGTCAGGCGAATGTGACGTCACGTCAGGCGACGGGGTAGCCGATCTCCGCGAGGTCGACGGCGAGCTCCTCCTCGTCGATGTCCGGGTTGAGCGCCGCCAGCACGGTCGGGGTGAGCGGGCGCAGCGCCAGGACGTGCTCGATCGCGGCGAGGTCCAGCTCGTGCTCCGGCTCGAAGTACTCCGTGGCCCAGGCCCGGTACCCGGCGGCCGAGCCGTCCAGCAGCAGGTCGAAGAGGCCCTCCGCGCCCCGCTCGGCGGCCGCGCCCCGCCAGGCGCCGTCCTCGTGGGCGCGCCAGAAGCAGCGGGTGACCGTCGGCCCGTCCTCGTCCCCGAAGGCGGGCTCCTCGGCGAAGCGGCGGAACTCCTCGGGCACGGCCGCGAGCAGCTCCGGGGCGTTGGGCGCCTCGTGGTCGAAGCCGCGCCCGTAGGCGCCGACGGGGGAGAAGACCAGGCACCAGTCGTCGCCCTCGCCGTCGCGCATCGAGGCCAACTCCTCGCCCTCGTCCCAGGAGGCGTCGAAGGAGTGGTACCGCGCCTCCCAGTCGTCGGGGCTGAGGATCGCGTCGAGCGTGGCGAGGGCGCGGCAGCGGTCGCGCAGGTCGGGGATGGCGGGCAGTCGGTTGAGCAGGTCGTCCATGGGCGCCATTCAACCAACCCCGGCGGTCCGCCCGCGCCCCGGGCCGCCGTGCCTTGCCTGGTGCGCCGCCCTACGCCCCGGGCTGCCGCCCCTTGCCCGGCGCCCCGGCGAAGACCTGGGCGATCGGGAGCCAGGCGGTGGCGACGGGCCCGGTGGCGGTGAGGGCGAGGTCGTCCCGGTGCCGGCGCTGGGTCACCAGCAGGCAGAAGTCCAGGGCGGGGCCGGCCACCACGTCCCGCGCCCCGGCCGGGCCGATGGACCAGGACCCGCCGTCGGGCGCGGTCAGGTCGAGCCGGACCGGGCGCTCGGGCACGGCCAGTCCGTGCAGGGTGAAGGCGAAGCCCAGGGTGCGCAGCCCCAGGTGGGCGATGTGCCGCAGCCGGTCGGTGGGCTCGCGGGTGGCGCCGAGCGCGTCCGCGACGTCCTGGCCGTGCGCCCAGGTCTCCATCAGCCGGGCGGTCGCCATCGAGGCGGGCTTCATCGGCGGGCCGAACCATGGCAGTCGGACGTCGGCCGGGGCGGCGGCGAGCGCGGCCAGCACCTCCGCCCGCCCGGTCCGCCAGCGGGCGAGGAGCGCCGCGGGTCCGGCGGACAGTCCGGCGCGGGCGCCGTCCTCGACCGGGTCGGCGCCGGCCGCCAGCAGCTCGGTGAAGTGCCCGCCGAGCGACGCGCCGAAGCCCTCCGGGTCGCGCGCGGCCAGGGCCGTCCAGTCGTCGGTCCAGGCCAGGTGGGCGATCTGGTGCGCCACCGTCCAGCCCTCGGCGGGGGTCGGGCGGGCCCACTCCTCGGCCGGCAGCCCGGCGACCAGGTCGTCCAGCACCGCGCTCTCGGCCCGCAGGTCCGCCAGCAGGCCGCCCAGCACGTCGCCCGGCGCGTTCGGCTCGGTCATCGGCTCCCTTTCCGGTCACGGCAGTTGCTACCCGCCGGTAGCGTACGGCCGGACACTACTCCCGGCCCGGCGGCGGCGTCCGCCACTCCACGAAACACGCACGTCAGGACTCTCGCCACCGGCCGCACCGCGTGTGACAATTCCGCGATGACCAGGGCTGCGGACCCCCATCCTGCGCACCCCGTCGCCGACGCCGCGCGACCCGAGGACCCCGAACTCGCCGCGCGCGCCGCCGAGCTGGTGCGGGACGCCGTGCTCGGCGACCTCGCCCGCCGGGTGGTGGCCGAGTGCGGCGCCGACGTCGGCCTGGTCGGCGTGCCCGAGCCGCTGCCCGGCAGCCGTCCCGGCAGCGAGGGCATGGTGCTGCGGCACTGGGCCGGCACCCGGGCCGACCTGCTGCACGACGTGCCCGTCCCGGCCGGACTAGGCCTCGGCGGCCGGGCGCTCGCCGAACGCGCGCCCAGCTGGGTGCCCGACTACCGCGCGGCGACGACCATTTCGCACCACTACGACGCGGCCGTGGCCGCCGAGGACCTGTACGCGATGCTCACCGTCCCGCTGATGGACGGCGACACCGTGCACGGCGTGGTGTACGCCTCGCTGCGCGCCGTCGTCCCGTTCGGGGACGTGCGGATCTCCGCGGTCGGCACCCTGGCGAAGGCGGCGACCCGGGCACTGGCCGGGGCCGCCGCCTGGAGCCGCGAACGGCCCGGTGGAAAGCCCTGCGAGCAGTCCTGCGGAAAGCCCTTCGACAAGCCCCGGACGGTCGCCCCCGTACCGCCGTTGACCCCGCGCGAGCACGAGGTGCTGCGCTGGGCGGCGACCGGCCGGACCAACCCGGAGATCGCCGCCCGACTGGGCCTGACCTGCAACACGGTGACGGGCTACCTCAAGTCCGCGATGCACAAGCTCGGCGTCCGCAACCGGACCGAACTCGCCCTCGCGGCGAGGGAGTCGGGGCTCGTCGGTTGACGGGCCCCCGGCGTGGCCTCAGTTGACCCGGCGCTCCCGCCCGGTCCAGTACGGCTCGCGCAGCCGGAACTTCTGCAGCTTCCCGGTGGCGGTGCGCGGCAGGGCATCCCGGAACTCCACCGTGGTGGGCGACTTGTAGCCGGCCAGCCGCTGCTTGCAGTGCGCGATCAACTCGGCCTCGGTGACGGCCTCGTGGCCCTCCCGGAGCACCACCAGCGCCTTCACCGTCTCGCCCCACTTCTCGTGCGGCACCCCGATCACCGCCGTCTCGGCGACCGCCGGGTGGTCGTACAGGCAGTCCTCCACCTCGATCGAGGAGACGTTCTCCCCGCCGCTGATGATGACGTCCTTCTTGCGGTCGGAGATGGTCAGCAGGCCGTCCGTGAGGGTGCCGCCGTCGCCGGTGTGGAACCAGCCGTCCCGCAGCGCCTCGGCCGAGGCCTCCGGCTGCTGCCAGTAGCCGTCCAGCACGGTGTTGGAGCGCACCAGCACCTCGCCGGACGCGTCCACCCGCAGCCGGGTGCCGAGCGCGGGGGAGCCGGCCTGCACCAGCTTCTCGGCCCGCTCGGCGGCCGGCAGCGCGTCCCACTCGGCCCGCGAGCGGTTGACCGTGACCACCGGGGAGGTCTCGGTCAGGCCGTAGAGCTGCATGAACTCCCAGCCCAGCTGCTCCTCGACCTGCTGGATCACCGAGGTCGGCGGCGGGGCGCCGGCCACCACCAGCCGCACCCGGTCCCGGCCGGGCACCGGGCCGTCCCAGTCGGCGGCCGCGTCCAGCACCATCTGGACCACGGCGGGCGCGCCGGACAGGAAGGTCACCCCGTGCCGCTCGACCCGGCGCAGGATCTCCGCGCCGTCCACCTTGCGCAGCACGATGTGCCGGGCGCCCAGGCCGGTGAGCGAGAACGGCAGGCCCCAGCCGTTGGCGTGGAACATCGGCAGGGTGTGCAGGTAGACGTCCCGGTCGCCGGCCCCGTAGTGCAGGGCCATCAGTGTCGCGTTCAGCCAGACGTTGCGGTGGGTGAGCTGAACGCCCTTGGGGCGGGCGGTGGTTCCGCTGGTGTAGTTGATGGTGGCGGTGTCGTTCTCGTCCACCGCGTACCGCCGCGGGGTGGCGTCGGTGTCGTACAGCACGGCGTCGCTGGCCGCGCCCAGCACGAACTTGTGCTTGGCCACCACCCCGTCCAGGGCGTCGGCGACCTCGGGGTCGACCAGCAGCACGGAGGCGCCGCTCTGCTCGACGATGTACGAGACCTCCTCGGCCTTCAGCCGGAAGTTCACCGGTACCAGCACCCGGCCGTACCCGCTCACCCCGAAGAAGGAGGTCAGCAGCCGGGCCGAGTTGTGCGAGACGATCGCGACCCGCTCGCCCGGCCCGACACCGAGCCGGTCCAGCCCGGCGGCCTGGGCCCGGGCCAGTTCGGCGACCCGGCGGTAGCTCAGCTCGCCCCAGGATTCGGCCGGCTGCACGGGCTCGTCGACGATGCCGACCCGGTCGCCGTAGACCAGCTCGGCCCGGTCGAGGAAGTCCATCACGGAGAGTGGAATCTGCATGGGGCCACTGTCCTCCCCCGCCCGCCCCCTGCACACCCCCGATCGGGGGTGTCACCCGTCCGCGTCGGCCCCGTCCGCGCTCACCCCGGCCGCCGCCAGCGCCGCCGCCAGCCGGTCCCGGGCCTCCGTCTGGGCGGCGATCCGGCGCTCCAGCACCGCCAGCCGCCGCCGGGCGATCCCCAGCACCTGCTCGGACGGCCGGACCGCCAGCACGTCCCCGTCCAGGCAGCCCAGCAGCGGGCGGACGTCCTCCAGGGTGAGCCCGGCGGCCACCAGCGCACGGATGTTGCGCACCCGGACGACCGCCGGCTCGCCGTACTCGCGGTAGCCGTTCGGCGCGCGCTCGGAGTCGATCAACCCGGCCTGCTCGTAGTGCCGCAGAGCGCGCGCGGTACTGCCGGTCCGGGCCGCCAGCTCGCCGATCCGCACCGCCACCCGTCCCCTCCCGGTCAGCCCACCAGTGCGCCGCCGTCCACCGGCAACACTACGCCGGTCACGAACGAGGCCTGCGGCGAGGCGAGTCGGGTGATCGCCCAGGCGACCTCCTCGGGGCGGCCGATCCGGCCCAGCGGGGTGTGCTCGATCTGCCACGTCCGGATCGCCGCCCGCTGCTCGGGGCCGTACCCGGAGTGGTCGCCGATCGGGGTGTCGACCGCCCCGGGTGCCACCGCCACCACCCGGATCCCGCGCGGCGCCAGCTCCACCGCCCAGCTGCGGGTGACCGTCTCCAGCGCCGCCTTGGTCGCCGCGTACACCGAGTTGCTCGGCCAGCCGCGCTGCCCGACGGCGGTGCTGACGTTGACCACCACGCCCCGGCTCCCGCTCAGCGCCGGCACCGCGGCCTGGCCGAGCAGCACCGGGGCGACCAGGTTGGTCGCCAGCAGCGCCTCGACGCCCGCGCGGTCGAAGCCGCCGATCCCCTGCCCGCTCCGTACGATCGCCGCGTTGTTGACCAGCACGTCCAGCCGCCCGAACCGCTCCAGTGCCGCCCGGACGATCTCCTCCGGTGCCCCGGGCCCGGTCACGTCCGCGGCCAGCGGCTCGATCAGTGCCGGGTACGCGGCGGCCGTCGCGGCCAGTGGCTCCGGTCGCCGCCCCACCGCCAGCACCCGCGCCCCCTCGGCGGCGAAGGCCAGCGCCGTCTCCCGCCCGATCCCCGTCCCGGCCCCCGTGACCACCACGACCCGGTTCCGCGTCCCGCTCTCGTCGTCCATGGGCCCACCCTCCGACCCTGCCGCCAGCGTCAGGGTCAAGCGGGAACGGCGGAGCCGTCGGGTCGGTCCGCCAGGACGCCGCGCACCCGGGCCCACCCCGCCCGCCACCCGGGCCCGGGCGGGGGAGCCCGGGCCTCCGCCCGCCGAGCCCGGCGCGAACAGCGGGCCCGGGGCCGCGCCGACCGGGCCCTCCGGCTGCTAGGAAGGTCGCAACATACGGTTCACCCACGGGGAGCACAGCCATGAACGACCAACGGCCCGGCACGCTCTACGAGGCCGTCGGCGGCATCGACGTCCTGCGCCGGCTCAGCCGGACCTTCTACCGGGGCGCCCTCGCCGACCCCCTGCTCGCGCCGGTCTTCGCCGACTTCACCCCCACCCACATCGAGCACGTCGCGGTCTGGCTGGCCGAGGTGTTCGGCGGCCCGACCGGCTACACCGACCGACTGGGCGGCCACCAGGCGCTGCTCCGCGCCCACCTGGGCCTGGCCGTCACCGAGGAGCAGCGGCTGCGCTGGATGGAGCTGATGGCCGAGGCCGTCCGCGCGGAGCTGCCCGGGGACGAACTGCTGCGCCGCCGGGTGCTGGAGTACTTCGACTGGGGCACCCGGATCGCCGAGGACGTCTCCGGCTCCCCGGCCGGCACCGACCTCGGCGATCCCGGCCCGACCCCGCGCTGGGGCTGGGAGGGCCTCAAGTGACCGCCGCCCTGACGGCCGACGGCCTGCTGCTGCGCCCCTTCGAGGACGCCGACGCGCCGGCCCTGATCGAGGCCTACCGGGACGCGACCCTGCGCCGCTTCACCCGGACCCCGGTCGGCGACGCCGAGGAGGCCGCGCACTGGCTGCGCCTCCAGGAGGAGGGCCGTGCGGCGGGCACCCGGTACAGCTTCGCCGTCCTGGACGGCGCCGAGCTCGTCGCCAACGTCGCTCTCAAGTACCCCGCCCCCGGCGGGGAGACGGCCGAGGTGGGGTACTGGACGGCGGCCCCGGCCCGCGGCCGGGGGGTGGCCCCGCGCGCGGTGGAGGCCCTCACCGCCTGGGCCTTCGCCACCTTCGCCGAGGGCGGCCTGCGCCGGATCGACCTGCTGCACCAGGTGGACAACCCCGCCTCCTGCCGGGTCGCGGAGAAGGCCGGCTACCCGTTCGTGGAACTGCTCCCGCCCTTCCCGCCCTTTCCGCTGGACGGCCACCGGCACTCCCGCAAATGGCTGGACGAACCCGAACCGCGCAGGTCAGAGTAGGCGGATGGCATCTCTGGTACGACATGTGACGATCGATTGCGGCGACGCGCACGCCCTGGCCTCCTTCTGGGCGCAGGCGCTGGACGGCACCCTGGGCGAGGACGACAACCCGTGCGACGAGGAGGCGGTGGTGAACTCCGCCGGCGCCTCGCTGCTCTTCATCCGGGTGCCCGAGGGCAAGGCGGCGAAGAACCGGGTCCACCTCGACCTCCAGCCGCAGGACCGCAGCCGGGACGAGGAGGTGGAGCGCCTGGTCGCCCTCGGGGCGACCGTGCTGGCGGACCACCGCCTCCCGGACGGCAAGGGCTGGGTCACCCTCGGGGACCCGGAGGGCAACGAGTTCTGCATCGAGCGCAGCCAGGCCGAGCGGATCGCCACCGGGAGCGCCTGACCGGTCGGATCAGTCCGGCCACTCGCCCATGGCCGCCCGCCAGGTCCACGAGGACTTGCGCGGGCGGCCGTTCAGTTCCCCGCGCCCGGTGCACCAGAGCAGGACCTCCGCCGGGTGGGCATCCGGCTCCCGCGGTGCGTGCGGGAAGAGCCGGTCGAGCGCGAAGCGGCACGGTTCGGCGGGCGGCTGCCAGGGCAGGCCGAGGCCGCGGGTGATGTCGTGGGTGTGCAGCAGGGTCTCGGCGACGCCCATCGCGGCGAAGCCGAGCGGTTCGCAGGGCCCGTGGTGGTAGGCGCGCAGCTCGGGCGGGGCGGCGTCCAGGGCGGTGGCGAGGAGGTGTCCGGCGGCGGTGACCACGGTGAGCACCTGGGCCGGGTCGGCCTCGGGCCGGACGGTGAGGTCCAGCGGCAGGTAGCGGTCGCGGGGGCGGGCGGCGAGCTGGCCGGCGTAGGCGAGCAGGTCGTGGGCGATGTGGGCGGCGGTGTCGCGGCAGCTCCACTCCAGGAGTCCGGCGGGGGCGTCCCAGTCGCGGTTCCCGGTGTGCGGGGCGAGGACGGCCAGGGCGGCGTCCAGGGCGGTTCGTACGGCGTCGCCGTTGGCGGTTCGTACGGCGTCGCCGTTGCGCATGACCACTCCTTCGACGGGGTGTCCGGGGCGTCCGGGGCGTCACACGATAGGCCCAGTGCCCCGGCTCGCGCCGGGAGTTCGTCCGATAATCGGTCCTGTCCGGCGCGTCCGGCGTCCGGCGCGTCCGGCGTCCGGCGCCCTGCGATCCAGCGTCCCGCGGTCCGACGCCGCCCCACCCGCGAGCACCCAGGCAGGTACCCATGGCCAGAATCGCCGTGATCGGCGCCGGCGGCACCATCGGCAGCGCGGTCGTCAGGGAGGCGGCGGCGCGCGGGCACGAGGTCACCGCGGCGGTCCGGGACCCGGACCGCTACCGGGGCGCGGCCGCCGCCGTGGAGCGCGCCGACGTGCTGGACCCGGCGGACGTGGCCCGGGTCGCGGTCGGCCGGGACGTCCTGGTGAGCGCCGTCGGCGGCGGCGACGGCCCGGGCCACCAGGCGCTGGTCGAGCCCGCCGCCCGCTCCCTGGTCGAAGGCCTGCGCACGCTGGGCGGCGCGGCCCCCAGGCTGATCGCGGTCGGCGGGGCGGGCAACCTGGAGACCGCGCCGGGCGTGCGGGTCTGGGACGCCCCGGGCCTGCCGGAGCCGCTCCTCCAGATCATGCACGCCCACGGCGCGGCGCTGGACTACTACCGGACGGTCTCCGACCTGCGCTGGACGGTGCTCAGCCCGGCCGCCGAGATCGGCCCGGGGGAGCGGACCGGCCGCTACCGCACCGGGCTGGACCAGCTGCTCACCGATGCCGAGGGGCGGAGCCGGATCTCGGTGGCGGACTACGCGGTCGCCCTGGTGGACGAGATCGAGCAGCCCGAGCACATCGGCGAGCGGTTCACCTGCTGCTCCCTGTGAGGGCTGTGAGGGGTCCGGCAGGCGGGGCGTTCGAAGGGGAGGGGTTCACCCCAGCTGGATCGAGCGCTTGGCCAGGCCCATCCAGAACCCGTCGATGACGCTGCGCTGGCTGTCCAGGTCGGCCTCGCCGGCGCCGAGGGTGACGAACAGCGGGGCGAAGTGCTCGGTGCGCGGGTGGGCCAGGCGTCCGGCCGGGGCCTTGTGCTCGAAGTCGAGCAGCGCGTCGAGGTCGTGGGCCTCCAGGGCGCGCCGGCCCCAGTCGTCGAACTCGGCCATCACCGAGGTGATCCGGCCGTCGCTGCTGAGCGCCCGCAGGTTGTGGGTGAAGAAGCCGCTGCCGACGATCAGCACGCCCTCGTCGCGCAGCGGGGCGAGCCTGCGGCCGATCTCCATCAGCCGCTGCGGGTCGAGGGTGGGCAGCGAGACCTGGAGCACCGGGATGTCGGCGTCCGGGTACATCTCCACCAGCGGGACGTACGCGCCGTGGTCGAGCCCGCGGTCGGGGATGTCCTGGACGGGCGTGCCGGGGGCGCGCAGCAGCTTGCGCACGCGCTCGGCGAGGTCCGGCGCGCCGGGGGCGGCGTACCGGACCCGGTAGTAGTGCTCGGGGAAGCCCCAGAAGTCGTAGACCAGCGGGACGGTGGTGACGGCGCCGAGGGCGAGCGGGGCCTCCTCCCAGTGGGCGGAGACCATCAGGACGGCCTTGGGCCGGGGCAGGTCGGCGGACCAGGCGGCCAGCTCGCCCGGCCAGACCGGGTCGTCGGCCAGCGGCGGCGCGCCGTGCGACAGGTACAGGGCGGGCATGCGCTCAGGGGCCGCGGTGCTCATGGCGTCCTCCTCGGGGCCGTTCGACCGGCAGGTAGTCCGACAGGTAGTTCAAATTTGAACCTTTACGGAACCGACGGTACACCTTCGTTCGAATTTGAACAACAGGAGTAGGCTTCACCCCATGTCCACACTGAACGAACCCCGCTGGCTGGACCCGGACGAGGCGGCCGCCTGGCGGGGCTTCGTCGTCGCGAGCAACCTGCTGAACCGGCGGCTGGAACGCCAGCTCAAGGACGACTCCGGACTCTCCCACCAGCAGTACGAGATCCTGGTGCACCTGTCCGCCGCCCCCGGCGACTCGCTGCGGATGACCGAGCTCGCCGACAAGCTGGTCACCTCCAAGAGCGGCCTGACCTACCAGGTCACCCAGCTGGAGCGGGCCGGCCTGGTCGCCCGCCGCTCCTGCCCCAGCGACGTGCGCGGCGTCATCGCCGAACTCACCGACCAGGGCCGCGAGGCGCTGCGCCAGGCCGCGCCCGGGCACGTCGCCCTGGTGCGCGAACTGCTGATCGACGTGCTCAGCCGCGAGCAGCTCGCGGTGCTCGCCGAGGGGCTCGGCGCGGTCAGTGCCCGGCTGCGCCAGGACGAGACCCCGTAGGACCGGCCCCGCCGGCAGCCGCCACCCGGGCTCAGGGCCCGCACCTGCGAGTGGAAGTCCGCCTGATCCATCGCATCTGCGAATGCTCCGGCTACTGCTCGGGTACTCCTCCACCCGGGCCGCGGCGCCGTGGCCCGGGAGGAGGGAGCACCCATGACCCCGGCGAGACCCACCGTCCGACTGCACGGCCACCTCGACCGCCCCGCCGAGCTGACGGTGGCGCAGCTGCGTGCCCTCCCCGCCCGCCGGGTCGAGGTCAGCTTCGACTGCCGGACCGCGGGCGAGCAGCGCCACGGCTACGAGGGCCCGGCGCTGCTGGACGTGCTGCGCGCGGCCCGGCCCCGGATCGACTTCTCCGGCCGCAAGCAGCGGCTGCGCTTCCTGCTCTCGGTGGCCGGCGCCGACGGCCACCGGGCGGTGGTCTCCTGGGCCGAGATCGACCCGGACTTCGGCGGCCAGCAGATCCTGCTCGCCACCAGCATGGACGGCGCCCCGCTGGACGCCGCCGGTCCGCAGCTCGTCGTCCCCGGCGACCACTGCGGCGCCCGCTACGTCAGCGCCGTCACGGCCGTCTGGCTCGGCCCCCTCGGCGACCCGGCGCGCCCCACCGCCTGACGCCCGGGCGCCCGCCTCGCGCGCGTGCGGCCCCGGCC
Source organism: Kitasatospora sp. NPDC001261 (assembly GCF_042896795.1). Classification (NCBI taxonomy): domain Bacteria; kingdom Bacillati; phylum Actinomycetota; class Actinomycetes; order Kitasatosporales; family Streptomycetaceae; genus Kitasatospora; species Kitasatospora sp. NPDC001261. Next base: position 211,008 of record NZ_JBIAXP010000002.1, on the reverse strand, counting down.
CCGAGGCCGCACGCCGGAAGGGGCCGGACGGCGGGTCGAAAACACTCGCCGGAGCCGGGTTTCCGTGCCAACATGCCCCATATGGGGACGATTCTGCACGGCACCTTGGTCACGCTCCGCCCGGCCACCGGGGAGGACATCCCGGCGCTGGCGGCCATCCGCGGCACGCCCGAGGTGTTCGAACGCTGGCGTGGCGGTGACGACCTGGCCGACGAGGTCGCCAACGACCTGGAGTCGCCCGGCACCGAGACCTTCGCGATCGACCTCGGCGGCAAGGTGGTCGGCGCCATCCAGTGGTACGCCAACAACGACGACGAGTACCGGCACGCCGGGATGGACCTCTACCTCGACCCGACGGTGCACGGCCTGGGCCTGGGCACCGACGCCGTGCGCACGATGGCCCGGTACCTGGTGCACGACCACCACTACCATCGGCTGGTGATCGACCCGGCCGCGGACAACCTCGCCGCGATCCGCTGCTACACCAAGGTCGGCTTCCGCACCGTCGGCACCATGCGCCAGTACGAGCGCGGGCCGGACGGCACCTGGCACGACAACCTGCTGATGGACCTGCTCGCGGACGAACTGCTCGAAGGCTGAGGCGCCCGCGCCGTCCCCGACGCCAGCCCCGCGCCGCTGCCCGGCCGGTCCGGGGTCGCCCCCCGGCCTCAGCCCCGCGCCGTCCCCGGCGGGCAGCCGCAGGAGCGCCGGACCACCAGCTGGGCCGGAAAGGTGCGGGCGCCCTGGGCGCGGTGCTCCGGCCCGCCGAGGACCAGTTCCACCGCCGCCCGGGCCATCTCGTCCTGCGCCGTGGTGACGGTGGTCAGCGCGGGCCCGGCGATCACCGCCTCGGCGATGTCGTCGAAGCCGGCCACCGCGAGGTCCTCCGGCACCCGGATGCCGAGGTCGTCGGCGGCCCGCAGCAGGCCGATCGCCTGGTCGTCCGTCGTGCAGAACACGGCGGACGGCCGGTCGGGACGGGCGAGCAGGGCGAGTGCCTCGGCGTGCGCCCGGACCCGGTCGAACGGCGCCGGGGTGAGCCGTCCCTCGGTGGGCAGCCCGGCCTCCTCCAGCGCGGCGAGCCAGCCGGCCGTCCGCCCGGTGACCGGGTCGTGCGGGCTGAGCGCGAGGGTGCCGCCGAAGCAGTGCACCTCGGCGTGCCCGTGCCCGAGCAGGTGGCGGACCACCTCGCGGGCGCCGCCCTGGTCGTCCGCGACCACGGCGACGCCGCCGGTGCTCTCCGCCCGGTGGTGCAGCAGCACGACCGGGGTGCCGTCGGCCACGTCGAAGCCGGTCAGCCCGGGGGTGGCCGGGTCCTGGGTGACCAGGACCAGACCGTCCACCTGCATCCCGAGGAAGGCGCGGATGTAGTGCGCCTCGCGCTCGTCGGCGTAGTCGGAGTTGCCGATCAGCAGCAGCCGGCCGTGCTCGGCGGCGGCCTGCTCGACGGCGTGCGCGAGCCCGGCGAAGAAGGGCTGGCGGGCGTCCGGGACGACCATCCCGAGCAGGTCGGTCCGCCGCCGGGCCATCGCCTGGGCGACCCGGTTCGGCCGGTAGCCGAGCTCCTCGACCGCCGCGAGCACCCGCGCCCGGGTCGCCGCCGCCACCGGCCGCGGCCCGTCGTTGATCACATAACTCACGACCGCCGTGGACGTCCCCGCCACCCGCGCCACATCGTCCCGTGTCACCCTCGCCATGACCGTTGAGCCTACACAGCCCCTCCGACCAGCGTCTTTGCCGAGTCTCGGGCCCGCCCGATCGGCCCTCTGCGGTTGCGCCCCGGCCGCGGCCGCCCGGAGGGTGGCGGGACAGGCGGCACCCGCCGCCGCCGACCGTGGAGCAGGCCGATGAACAGGCCGATGGGCGCGCCGCCGCACCGGCGGGCCGTCCGGCGCACGCGCCCGGCGGCCCGGCCGCGGGTCCGCGTCCACGCCCGGGCGCGCGGCGCGGGCACCGCTCCCCGGCCGAAGGTCAGGCCCTGGCGCGCGTACGCCGTGGTGGCGGCGATCGTGCTGTCCGTCGTCGCCGGGCTGCTGCTCTACCTCGACGAACGCTCCAGCCGCGGCCGCGTCCAGGTGGTCGGGACGGTGCCCGGCCCGGACTTCCTGGAGGTCGACGTGACGCTCCAGCGGGTGGACGCGGCGGCGCAGACGCTCACCGCGAAGGTCCTGGTCCACCCGCACGGCGCCCTGGAGCAGCCGGACAGCCTGCTGGTCCCGGCCCGGGACGTGGTGCTGGAGACCACCTCGCTGGAGCAGACCGTGCTCAGGTACCCGGCCGGGCAGCAGGTCGCCTCCAGCGCGGTGGCGTTCAGCCTCCTCGACGGCCGGGTCACCGACTACCCCTTCGACCACTACCACGCGCTGATCGGCTTCCAGGCCACCGCCGGCGGGCAGCCCGTCCCGGTGGTGATCGGCGTGGAGGAGGCCGACCCCTTCTTCGTCTTCAAGCAGGCCGAGCAGCAGAGCGAGGGCGGCGCCGTCGTGGTGACCGAGCGGATCAGCCGCTCGCGCAGCACCTTCATCCTGGCCTGGTTCATGATGGCCGCGATGTGGGCGCTGGCGCTGTCCGTGCTGGTGGCGGCCTGGCTGATCGTCCGCCAGCGGCGCGGCATCGTCTGGCCCGCCCTCGGCTGGATGGCGGCCACGCTGTTCGCCCTGGTCGGCATGCGCAACGCCGCGCCCGGCAGCCCGCCGATCGGTTCGCTGCTGGACTACGCGGCGTTCTTCTGGGCGGAGCTGCTGGTCGCGGTCGGCCTGACCATGGTCGTGGTGCGGGGCGCCCGGATCGAGGGCGGGCACCGGGAGTAGCGGGTGCCCGGGCGCACGTGTCCGGCGGCCCGGCCACCCGGCTCAGGGGTTCGGAGGTTCAGGGGTTCTGAGGCCCGGAGGCTCAGGGGTTCAGGCGTCGGGCACGACCACCGTCAGCGAGGTCTCCTGGAGCCGGAAGCCCAGCGACTCGTAGACCCGGCGGGCCGGGTTGCCCTCGGACACCACCAGCGTCACGTCCGCGAGCCCGCGCTCGGCGGCGTCCCCGACGGCGCGGCGCAGCAGGTCGGCGCCGAGGCCGCGGTAGCCGCGCTCCGGGTGGCGGAAGACGTCGCCGATCCAGGGCAGGCCGTCGCGGTCGGTGAGGATCAGCCCGGCGACCACGCGGTCCTCGGCGTCCACGGCGAGCAGGCTGGACGGCAGCACCGGGCCGATGACCTCGCCCTCCAGCAGCGGGGTGATCCGCTCGGCCACCACCCGGGCGTCCTCGCCCGGGTAGAAGTCGACGTGGTCGGGGGCGAAGGCGGCCCGCCAGGCCTCGTACAGCTCCTCGGGCGCGCGGTCGCAGGGCACCGCCCGCAGGCCCTCGCGCAGCGGCGTCCCGGCCCAGTCGGCGGGCGGGGGGTCGGCGCGCAGGTCGCGGCGGAAGGTGTGGGCGTGCCGCAGCACCCGCGCGCCGTGCGCCACCAGCTCCTGCCCGAGCCCGGGCGGGCCGGAGACCACCCAGCCGGGCAGCTCGGCCCGGACGAACGCGGCGGCGTCCACCGACTCGTCCAGGACCTCCAGCAGGTCGGCCCAGGGCCGGCCCTCCCGCTCGTCCAGCAGGTAGCGCAGCACCGGCTCGCCGTCGGTACCCCGCCTGACCACCCAGTCCTCGGCCATGGCCCACCCCACAATCGCGTGATCGTTCGTCGGCGGCCATGTTCACCGAGGCCCCGGCGTCCGGCAACCGGTTATTTCCGGCCACCACCGCGTCGGGCCGTCATCGTGCCAGGGGCCGTCACTGAGTCAGGCCACCACCGCGTCGGGCCGGCACCGCGTCAGGCAGCCACCGGGTCAGGCCACCACCGCCGCCCGGACGCAGAGCACGTCCGGCAGGTGGGAGACCAGCAGGGACCAGCTCTCGCCCTCGTCCCGGCTGCCGTACACGTCGCCGGTCCGGTTGCCGAAGTAGATCCCGGCCGGGTCGGCGTCGTCGGTGCGCAGGGCGTCGCGCAGCACGATGCCGTAGTGGTCCTCGCCGGGCAGGCCGTGGGCGAGCTGCTGCCAGCTGGTGCCGGCGTCGGTGGTGCGGAAGACCCGGCAGCGGCGGCCGGGCGGGATGCGGTCGTCCGAGCCGCCGAGCGGGAAGACGTAGGCGGTGTCGGCCCGGCGGGGGTGGGCGGCCACGGCGAAGCCGAACTCGGCGGGCAGGCCGTCCACGATCGAGCGCCAGCTCGCGCCCCAGTCGTCGCTGCGGTAGACGCCGCCGTGGTTCTGGAGGTAGAGCCGGTCCGGGTGGACCGGGTCCGGGGCGATCTTGTGCACGCACTGGCCGAACTCCGGGTACTGGCTCTCCTCCGGGAGGAACTCGGCGCGCAGGCCGGTGTTGGAGGGCTGCCAGCTGTCGCCGCCGTCCTTGCTGCGGTAGACGCCGCCGCTGGAGACGGCGACCAGCAGCCGCTGCGGGTCGCGCGGGTCGGTCAGGATCGTGTGCAGGCCCTGGCCGCCGTAGCCGGCGCCCCACTGCGGCCGCTGCGGGTGGTTCCAGAGCGCCTCGACCAGGGCGAAGGTCTCGCCGCCGTCGGTGGAGCGGAACAGCGCGGCGGGCTCGGTGCCCGCGTAGACGACGCCGGGGGCCTCCGCCCCGGCGGGCTGGAGCTGCCAGACCCGGGTGAGCGAGGCGCCGGTGGACTCCGGGAAGCGGATGGCCGGCCGCGGGGGCTCGTACCAGCTGGCGCCGAGGTCGTCGGAGCGCCAGATCGACGGCCCCCAGTGGCTGCTGTCGGCGCCGGCCAGCACTCTGGTCCGGCCGTCGCGGCGGTCGACGGAGACGGAGTAGATCGCGTTCATCGGGAAGTGCGGCCCGCTGAACTCCCACGTCAGCCGGTCGCGGCTGCGGCCGAGAAAGAGGCCCTTCTCGGTTCCGACGGCCAACAGCACCTCGGTCATGTCTCACACCACCTGGTCACGAGCAACGGCCCCCCGGGACGGCCCCCGAGTGCCAGTGTCCCGCCGTCCACCGGTGGTCACATCTCGCCGCGCCGACCGCCCGGGAGGCCGTCCGTGCCGGGGGTGCCGCTACCCCCGGCAGTCCTCCAGCAGCCGCAGCCAGACCTCGCTGATCGTCGGGTACGAGGGCACCGCGTGCCAGAGCCGGTCGATCGGCACCTCGCCGACCACCGCGACGGTCGCCGAGTGCAGCAGTTCGGCGACCCCGGGGCCGACCAGGCAGGCGCCGACGATCACCTGCCGGTCCAGGTCGAAGACCACCCGGGCCCGGCCGCGGTAGTCGTCGGCGTACAGCGAGGCCCCGGCGACGGAGCCGATCTCGTGGTCGACGGTCCGCACCCGCAGTCCGGCGGCCTCGGCGGCGGCCCGGGTCAGGCCGACGGCGGCGACCTCGGGCTGGGTGAACACCACCTGGGGCGCGCCCGCGAGGTCGGCGGACGCGGAGTGCGCGCCCCAGCGCGAGGTGTCCAGCGGGCGCCCCTCGGCGCGGGCGGCGATCGCCGCGCCGGTGATCCGCGCCTGGTACTTGCCCTGGTGGGTGAGCAGCGCCCGGTGGTTGACGTCCCCGACGGCGTAGAGCCACGCGCCGTCCACACCCTCCGCGCCGTCCACGCCGAGCACCGTGCAGCTGTCGTCCACCTCCAGCCAGCCGCCCGGCTTCAGGCCGACCTGCTCCAGCCCGATGTCGGCGGTGCGCGGGGCCCGGCCGGTCGCGTACAGCACCTCGTCGACGGTCAGCGTCCCGGTCCCGCCCTGGCCGTCCCCGCCCTTTCCGTCCCCGTTCCGGCCGTCCCGGGCGGCGAGGGTGAGGGTCACCGGCCCGGAGCCGTCCGCCCGCTCCAGCGCGGTGACCTCGGTGCCGAAGCGGAGGTCCACCCCGGCCGCCCGCAGGCCCTCCGCGACCAGCTCGCCCGCGAACGGCTCCATCCGCGGCAGCAGCCCGTCACCGCGGACCAGCAGCACCACCTCGGAGCCGAGCGCCCGCCAGGCGGCGGCCATCTCCACCCCGACCACCCCGCCGCCGACCACCGCCAGCCGCCCGGGGACGGTCTGCGACCCGGTCGCCTCCCGGTTGGTCCACGGGTGGGCCTCGGCGAGCCCCGGCACGTGCGCGGGCAGCACCGGGCGGCTGCCGGTGCACACCGCGACGGCGTGCCGGGCGGTGAGCACCCGCTCGCTGCCGTCCTCGGCCTCCACCGTCACCGTCCGCACCCCGGCCAGCCGGCCGTGGCCGCGCACCAGCTCGATGCCGGTGCCCCGCAGCCACTCCACCTGGCCGTCGTCCTTCCAGTCGGAGGTGAAGGAGTTCCGCCGGGCCAGCACCGCGGCCGGGTCCAGCCGCCGGTCGCCGACCGCCTCCCGGGAGCCGGCCACCGCGCGGGCGTCGGCCAGCGCGGCCACCGGCCGCAGCAGCGCCTTGCTCGGCATGCAGGCCCAGTACGAGCACTCGCCGCCGACCAGCTCGGCCTCCACGATCACGGTGCGCAGCCCGGCGGCGACCGTCCGGTCGGCCACGTTCTCGCCGGTCGGGCCGGCCCCCAGGACGATGACGTCGTACTCCTCGGCGGTGCTGGTCATGCCCTGTCCTCCGTCGTCTCGATGGCCGCCCCGGCCCGCCGGGCGGGGGCGGCGGGCGTGCGCCCACGGGTGTCGAGCGGCCGGTCGCGCCCGACCCCGGGCCCGCCGCTGCCGCCTGCGGTTCCGTACCCGAGCGTGACCCGCCCCGCCCACCGCGGCCACTTCTCGCGCCGGTCGCGCGAGCGCGGGACGCGTGGGGCGAGAGGGGAGCGCGGGGTGAGCCGGGCGCGGGAGCCGAGCCGGGCACGCCGCGGGCCGGCCGGCCCCGGACCGCCGTCCGGCCGGAACTCCGGCACGGCGTCCGGCGGTTCGGTCCGGCTGGGCTGCTCGCGCACGGGTGCTCGCTCCTCGCTCGGGTACGGCGTGGGCCCCATCCTGCCGGTCCGGGCGCGGTTGCGCGACGGACGGACACGCCGAGGGCGCCGTGGGACGCACCACCGGGCACGGACGGGACAGGGTGAGGAGACGGACCGGCGGGTTCAGAGCGCGGCGAGCTCCGCCAGCAACGCCGCCGTGTCGGCCGGGCGGGAGAGCATCGGCCAGTGCCCGGTGGGCAGTTCGCGCAGCTCCCAGTTCGGCCCGGACATCCCGGCGAAGTACGGGTGCCCGGCGGCGATCAGCTCGCGCACCTGGGAGAGCGGGAAGGAGCAGGAGACCAGCGCCTGCGGCAGTGCTGCCCCGGCGCCGGTCAGCCGCAGCCGGTCCCGGAACGCCCCGGCCGGGTGCGGGGTGGAGCGGGAGCGGATGGACGCGAGGGCGGCCTCGTCCAGCCCCGCCGTGCTCGTGCCCTGCTCGCCCAGGTACTCCCAGGACGGCAGCGGGAGGCGGCCGTCGACCACCGAGGCCTCGGCCGTCTTCTGGTAGTCGGGCTGCCAGAGGTCGTACACCGACGAGCCGTCGATCAGCGGGCCGCTGTCCAGGTAGACCACCCGGCGGATCCGCTCCGGCATCCGGTCCGCGAGCCCGCCCACCGGGGCACAGGCGCCGCTGTGGGCGACCACGACGACATCCGACAGGTCCTCCCGGACCAGCAGCCCGGCGAGGTCGGCGATGTGGTCCTCCAGGCCGAACTCGCCCTCCTCGCCCGCGCGTTCGCCCACTCCGGGCAGGCTGACGGCGTACACCCGGTGCCCGGCCGCGCGCAGCGGCGCGGCCACCTCGTCCCAGGCCCAGGCGCCGATCCAGAATCCGGGGACCAGTACGAACGTGCTCATGGCGGATCGCTCCTTCGTCGGTGGGAAGTCCGGGGAGGCCGCGACGAGCCGTGGACGTCTCGACGGGCGGCCCGCGAGGGGCTCCGTCGAGGCGGGGCCTCCTCCACCGCCGACTCTAGGATCGGATCCGGACAGAAGTCGCCCGGATTTCCGCCGAGGAAAGGAGTGCGCGCGATGGAACACCCGGTCAGCCGCGTCCTCGCCCTGCTGGAACTGCTCCAGGACCGCCCCGGCCTGACCGGCGCCGACCTGGCCGCCCGGCTCGACGTGGACGAGCGCACCGTCCGCCGCTACGTCGCCCGGCTGACCGAACTCGGCATCCCCGTCGAGGCCGACCGCGGCCGCTACGGGGGCTACCGCCTGCGGCCCGGCTACCGGCTGCCGCCGCTGATGCTCACCCCGGACGAGGCCGCCTCCGTCGTGCTCGGCCTGCTGGCCGGCCGCAGCTCCGGCCTGTCGGTGGGGGAGGAGGCCACCGGGACGGCCCTCGCCAAGATCCAGCGGGTACTGCCGCAGCCGCTGCGCGAGCGCGTGGCGGCCGTCGAACAGACCCTCGGACTGACCGCCGCCCCCGCCACCGGCCCCGGCCCGGCCGCCGCCGCGCTGTTCACCCTGGCCGAGGCGGCCCGCCGCCGTCGCCGGGTGCGGCTCGCCTACCGGGACCGGGAGGACCGGCCCAGCGAACGCGACTTCGACCCGTACGGGCTGGTCTTCCACTCCGGGCGCTGGTACACCACCGGGCTCGACCACCGCAGCGGCGAGCCGCGCACCTTCCGGCTGGACCGGATCACCCGGGTCGAACAGGGCGAGGCCGGCTTCGAGCCGCCGGAGGACTACGACCCGGTCCAGCGGGTGGTGGAGTCGCTGGCCGGCGCGCCCTGGCGGCACCGGGTGGAGGTCGAGCTGCGGACCACCTTCGCCGAGGCCCGCCGCCGGCTGCCGCCCGCCGTCGGCACGCTCACCGAACTCGCCGAGGGCCGGGTGCTGCTGCGGGCCCGGGCGCAGAACCTGGACGGCGTCGCGGTGCTGCTGGCCGGCCTCGGGTGGCCGTTCACCGTCCGGGAACCCGCCGCACTGCGCGCCGAGGTGCGGGCGCTCGCGGACCGGCTCGCCGCCTGGGGCGCCGAGCCGTCGTGACGGCGGGTGCGGCGGCGGACGGCTCTGGGGAGCGGGCATGCCGAGGGCCCGGGGAGCTTCGACTCCCCGGGCCTTAGGGCCTGTCTTCGGACGTCCGGATCAGGCCTGGCCGCCGGCCGCCCGCTCCTCGGCGACCTTGCGCTTCACCTCGGTCATGTCCAGCTCGCGGGCCTGGCCGATCAGGTCCTCGAACACCGCCTCCGGCAGCGCACCGGGCTGCGAGAAGACCAGCACGCCCTCACGGATGATCGCCAGCGTCGGGATCGACTGGATGTCGAACGCGGCCGCCAGCTCCTGCTGCGCCTCGGTGTCCACCTTGGCGAAGACCAGGTCCGAGTGGCGCTCGGCGGCCTTCTCGTACACCGGGGCGAACTGGCGGCACGGCCCGCACCACCCGGCCCAGAAGTCGATGAAGACGAAGTCCTTGCCCTCCGGGCCCGGGACGATCTCGTCGAAGTTCTCCTTGGTCAGCTCGACCGTGTTGCTCATCTCGTGATTCCTTCCCTTCCGGACGTGGCGGTTCAGGCCATGTGCCCGCCACAACCGTCCCGGTCGGCGGGGTATTCCGGCGGCGTTCCGGCGGTTGCCGGAGCCAGGGAGTGAGCAGCCGGCGGCCGCCGCCCGTACGGAAGGGTGTCCGGTCCGTTCCGACCCCTTCCCCCCGAGGGAGGCACCCCATGCGCAGCACACTCCGCACCCGGCGGACGCTCGCGCTGACCGCGTCCGGCATCGCGGCGGCCGCCCTGATCGCCGGCTGCGGATCGTCCGGCGGCTCCTCCGGTCCGTCGAGCAGCCCGAGCAGCCCGAGCAGTCCGGGCACCCCGGCGGCCGTCACCCTGCAGACCGCCCAGGACCCGAAGCTGGGCACGATCGTCACCGACAGCGCGGGCTTCACGCTCTACCGCTTCGACCAGGACCGGAACAGCCCGCCGGAGTCCTACTGCAACGGCAGCTGCGCCGTCATCTGGCCGCCCGAGCACGCCGACGGCAACGGCAACGTCACGGTGAAGGGCATCGACAGCAAGCTGGTCGGCACCGTCACCCGCGACGACGGCACCAAGCAGGTCACCCTGAACGGCTGGCCGGCCTACCGCTACTCGCCGGACACCAAGCCCGGCGACACCAAGGGCCAGGGTGTGGCCGGCACCTGGTTCGCGCTGACCCCGACCGGCGGCAGGGCGGGCGCCGCGAACTCCGGCCCGATGAACCCGACGCCCGGCACCCCGGCACCGGGCAACCCGACGCCCAGCACCCCGGGCTACTGACCGGCTCCGATGACCGGTCCCGACGACCGGCTCCGACCGCCCTCGCCCAGGAGGCCCGGGTGCGCAACGATGAAGTGGTGACCGAGGAGCACCCCGTCGGCCGCACCGGCGGCCACGACACGGGGGCGCCGGACGAGGACCTGATGCGCGCCCTGTACCGGGAGCATGCCGGTCCGCTGTTCGGGTTCGTGCTCCACCTGGTCGCCGGGGACCGGCAGCGGGCCGAGGACGTCGTGCAGGAGACCCTGCTCCGCGCCTGGCGCAACATCCACCGGCTCGACCCGGAGGCCGGCTCGCTGCGGCCCTGGCTGGTCACCGTCGCGCGGCGGATCGTGATCGACGGCCACCGCGGCGCCATGGCCCGGCCGCGCGAGGTGGACGCCTCGGCACTGGAGCAGCTGCCCGCCGAGGACGAGATCGACCGGGCGCTGCGGATGATGACCGTCGCGGACGCGCTCGGCGACCTCTCGCCCGTGCACCGGGAGATCATCGTCGAGACCTACCTGAAGGGCCGTACGGCCAACGAGGCGGCCGCCGAACTCGGCATCCCGGCCGGGACGGTGCGCTCGCGGGTGTTCTACGCGCTGCGCTCGCTCAGGCTCGCGCTGGAGGAACGGGGAGTGACATCGTGACCAGGCACCCCGACCGCGATCCCGGCCCCGGCTCCGGCCGAGCGCCCGGCGGCCCGGTGCACATCGACGCCGGCGCGTACGTCCTCGGCCTGCTGGAACCCGCCGAGCGCGCCGCCTTCGAGCAACACCTCGCCGACTGCCCGCAGTGCGCCGAGCAGGTGACCCAACTCGGCTCGGTGGAGCCGCTGTTGGCCGAGTACGCGGCCACCGCGCGGGCGGCCGGGGCGGACCCGGCCGGTCCCGCTCCGCAGCCCGACCCCCGACTGCTGGACCGGCTGGTCGCCGAGGTCGGTGCCACCCGGCGGCGGGGCCGGGTGCGGCGGCTGGTGCTGGCCCTGGCCGCCACCGCGATGGTGGCGGCCGGCCCCGCCGTCACCGCCGCGGTGCTCACCGCCGACAACACCCCCGCCGTGGTCGCGGTGGCCGAGCAGTTCAGCGCCACCGACCCGGGCACCGGCGCGCACGCGACCGTCGGCCTGGACGGCACCACCTGGGGCACCCAGGTCAGCCTGCAACTCTCCGGCGTCCAGGGCCCGTTGACCTGTCGACTGGTCGCCGTCTCGCACACCGGCGAGCAGCAGACGGTCACCACCTGGTCCGTCCCGGCGGGCGGCTACGGCAACGGCGGCGGGGGCGGCGACGGCACCGTGCGCACCACCGGCGGCGCGGCCTTCCGACTGGCGGACATCGACCACTTCGAGGTCCGCGTCCAGGACGGCGGCGCGCTACTGGTCGCGATCCCCGTACACCACCCCTGACCCCCAGTGGATCGTGTACGACTCCAACCGCTCCACCCGGGCCGAGCCCCGGACACCCGGCCAGTACGGGCTCGGCTCGCCACCGCCGGTCATGTGCTCCCGGCCCCGGATCCGGCTCCAGCCGGTCCGCAGCGCCGGCTCGAAGCTGTGCCACCGCCCGCAACCGCAGGGCGTCAGCACCCGCGCGCAGCAGCGGCACAGCTCGGCCCGGCCGTGGCCGTGACCGTCGCCGCGGTCGTCGCCGGGGCCGGTCGGGAGCGGCACCGGCGGGCCCTGCTCCCCACAGGCCGGGCAGCCGGGCAGTACGGCACCGTCCAGCAGCGCGTTCTGCCGCCGGACGTAGTCGGGCAGTCGCAACGGCGGGTGCAGGAACGGGTCGTGCTCCCAGGCCGCGTTCGGCGACCCCCACCAGCGCACGTGCCACCAGGCCGTCTCCGGAGGCAGCCGCCGCCCGGCCCGCTTCTGCGCCCGGCGCCGCTCCGCGTACTCCTCGGCCCTGGCCCGCCACAGCTCGCGCGCCTCGTGCAACTCGTCCACCGCGCGGACCAGGGCGTCCGGGTCGGCCTCCAGGAAGCGCGGAATCCGGGCGCTGACGGTGAGGTGGTGGTACGTCGCCCGCAGGCCGTACGGGGCGAAGCGGGTCAGGCAGGTGCGCAGCGCGCTGTGCCGCCGGTACGGCGGGAGCGAGGCGTCGTGCACCCGGGCCCGGTGGGTGTGGAAGCTGGTCATGACGGCGGCTTCAGGTCCAGGGCTCTGGCGAGCGCGGCGGTGACGGCGGCGGCGTGCCCGGGCAGCTGCCGCTCGGCCCAGCCCGCCGCGAGCGCGAGGAAGTCGCGCAGGTCCCGCTCGGCTCCGGCGAGCAGCCGGCGCAGTTCGTCCACCGGCAACTCGACCACCGGGCCCTCGTCGCCCTCGGCGTCCTGGGTCAGCCGGACCACCCGGCCGACGCACTCGGCCCGGGCATCGGGGTCGTGGCCGAACCAGGCGGTGCCGGACCCGTCCGTGACGTCCAGCCACTCGCGCCAGTCCTCCAGCCCGTTGCAGCAGCCCGGCCTGAAGACGGCGCCGGTGGCGGAGTCGGTCACCACCAGCCCGCCGGGGGCGTACGGGTGCGACTCGGTCAACAGCGCGTGCAGGAACGCGCCCAACGGGTCCGCCGACCGGGGACCGGGCCCCTCGGCCTGCCCGGGGTCGGGCTCGACGTCGTTGCAGTCCGCCAGCCGCCACACCGCCGTGCCCACCTCGTCCGACGTCAACCGCCCGTCCAGCGCGAGATCCCCGTACGGCCCGAGCTCGGCCGTCGGCCAGAGCGTGAAGCCGTCGGAGGCGAAGATCTCCAGGACCGGTCGCATCGACATCATCCGCCGATCATCCCGAACACACCCCCGCCCCGACCAGCCGTTTTACGCCCCGCCCCCGTCCTGGACCCAGCCGGCCTCCGCCACCACCTGCTCGGCCTCGGCCACCCACCTCGCGGCTGCCGTCCAGCCGGCCCGCCCTCCGACCGGCCTCCGCCACCCACCTCGCGGCTGCCGTCCAGCGGGCCCGCCCTCCGACCGGCCTCCGCCACCACCTGCTCGGCCTCGGCCACCCACCTCGCGGCTGCCGTCCAGCCGGCCCGCCCTCCGACCGGCCTCCGCCATCGCCTGGGCGGTCTGCGCCGCGATGTGGGCCAGTGAGGGCCCGCGGTTTCGGGTGGAGCGCCAGCCAACCAGCCTTTGCCGTCGGGTGGTTGTGTTCGACCTGATCGCCATCCGACCGGCGTCCGCGAGGCGCTCGGGTGGCCCTGCCGACCAGTTGGAGTTCCCTGCCATCGCCTGGGCGGTCTGCGCCGTGAGGTGGGTGAGTGTGGGCTGGCGGTGTCGGGCGGAGCGCTGCCCCAACCGGCCTCCGCTGCCCGGCGGCCGTCGTCCAGTCGGCCTTCACCATGGCTCGGGTGGCCCTGCCATCCAGCCGATGCCCGCCACCACCGCCCGACCGGCCTTTGCTGTTGGGCGGTTGTGCTCGAACGGCTCGCCATCCGACTGGCCTCCGGGAGGCGTTCGGGTGGCTCTGCTGCCCAGCCGGATCCCTCCGCCGTCGCCCCGGTGGGCGGTGCCGCACCGCGGGCCGGTACGAGCCCACACCGTCGGGCGGCTATGGGTTGGGCGCGCGGGGGCTGTGGGTTGGTGAATGGGTGGGCCAGGTGGACTGGTTGGTGGATGGTGGTGGCGGTGAGATGCCCCTCCAGGCGGTCTGCGCCGCGCTGCGGGCCAGTTGCGGGCCTTCGGTTTCGGGCAGAGCTTCTCCCGACTGGCCTCTGCCGTCGGGTGGTTGCCGCTGGACCGGGCCGCCGTCCGGCTGGCCTTCGCGAGGCGCTCGGGTGGCCACTCCGCCATCGCCTGGGCGGTCTGCGCCGCGATGTGGGTGAGTGTGGGCCCGAAGTGTCAGGCGGGCTGGTTGATGACGGTGGTGGCGAGCGGGGGTGTGTCGGGGGGATCGGGGGGTGATGGCGGTGGGGCGCTGGTCAGGTGGCCTGGGTGGCGATGCGGGTGAGGACGCGTCCGCAGTGGTGGGCGAAGGCGCGTTGGGAGAGGGGGAGGAGTGGGCCGGCGAGGCGGGCGTACCAGGCGACGGGGCGGCTGAAGGCGGTGACGGAGAAGCGGACTTCGCCGTCGGGGGTGAGTGCGACCAGGAAGGTCTCCTCGCCCTGGGCCAGGTGGCCGGTCCGGGTGCCGTAGGTGAAGCCGTACCGGTCCGGGCCGTCGATCGTGGCCAGGACCCGGTTGGGGGCGCCGGCCCGCAGGGGGCCGAGGCCGATGGCGCAGTGCACGGCGACGCCGGGGGCGGCGCGGTCGGCCGTCGCGTCGATGCGGACGCCCGCGAGCCGGTGCATCCGCCAGTCGAGCAGGGCGGCGCCGGCGGCTTCCAGGGCGGGGCGGCCGTGGCCGATGAGGGCGCTGTGCCGCATGTGGTTGTAGCCGGCGGGGAGGTGGCCGGTGCGGCTGGCGCCCTGCTCGGGGTAGCTGTAGTCGTTCATCGGGGGGTCTCCGTCATGTCGGTCCGGGTGGCGTCGGTCCGGTCCGCGGTGATCCGGCGCCAGGCGAGCAGCGCGCAGAGGGCGAAGCCGAGCGCGTTGCCGACGCCGTGGGTGGCGGCCATCCAGGTCAGGGTGGGGTGGGGGAGTCCGGCGGCCCGGCCGAGTGCCCACCACAGGGCGAGCAGCATGGTGAGCGCGAGGACGGCCGAGGAGGCGGCGAGCAGCCGGGCGGTGGTCCGGTCGCGGGTGCGGGGGCGCAGGTCGCGCCAGGTGACCAGGCCGACCAGCCACATTCCGGTGGTCAGGACGGCGGCTCCGGCGAACTGCCACCAGTTGCCGAGGAAGTAGCCGGCCAGCACCAGCAGGGTGCCCGCCGGGACGCTGAGGGCCGCGCAGCGGGCCGGGGCGGAGCCCGGGCGGGCGGCGCGGCAGACCAGTCCGGCGACCAGGGCGGCGGTGAACCCGGCGTAGTGGAAGTGCGGGACGGTGAGCGCCAGGATGTGCGGTTCGAAGCCGAACAGCGGGTAGCCGGACCGTTCGGCGACCAGGGCGACCCCGGCGACCGAGGGTGCGGCGAGCGCGGTGAGCACCGCGACCTCGGCGGGTGCGAGCGAGCGGGTGCGGGCCAGCCGCAGGGGGGCGTGCAGGGCGACGGCCAGGGTGCCGAGCGCGTAGAGCAGGGCGCAGCCGGTGGCGAGGCCGCCGCCGCGGGGCAGCCAGAGCGAGAGCGCGCCGGGGACGGCGGCGAGCGGCCAGAGCCGGCGGATCCGGGCGAGGCCGGGCTCGTCGACCAGGGCGAGGCCGAGCGGGACGACGGCTCCCATGCCGAGCAGGACCAGCAGGTCGACCAGTTCCGTGGTGCCCGGGCCCATCGCGGACACGGCCGTCGTGAGCACAGCCATCGTGGACACACCCCCTTGAACGCGTTCAAATAGCTTGCGCCGCCGACTCTACGCGGCTGAGTTGAACGTGTTCAACTCAGCGCCGATGTCGCTCCCGGTGCCGCTCCGGCCGGCTGGCCTGGTGTTCACGGTGGGTGCGGCGCACTCTGGAGGGGTAACCGATGGAGGTGATCCGCCATGCAGACTCTGGTCGGTTGGCACATCGAGATGGAGTTCCGCGAAGAGGGGGCACGGACCAGCGCCGCCGCACTGCTGCGGCTGCGCGACGGGAGCGAACTGCGCGCCCACGGCTACAGCAGCCGCCACCCCTCCGACCCGGAACAGCTGAGGGTCGGCGAGGAGATCGCGGGGGCCCGGGCGCTCAACGAGCTCGCCTCGCAGCTGCTCACCAAGGCCCATGCCGAGATCCAGGAGGTCAGTCCGGTCCCGACCCACCCGCTGTCGTGACCTCCCGCCCGCTGCCAGCAGTCGCGTCGAGGTGCCGGAAAGCGGCGAGTGCCGGGGCAGACCTTCTCAAGGCCCCGGCACTCGACGGAGGTTGACGACCGGACGCGACGGCCCGTCAGTTGACGCAGTAGGTGGCCGGCGGTAGCCACTCCGGCCCGACCAGCCGCTGTTCCAGTTCGTTCAGCGTGATCCGGATGCCGACCGTCCCGGCCAGCCCCACCCGGAACCGGCTGCGGGCGAGCGCGATCAGCGCCGTCAGGCCGTACTTGTTGATCAGCGAGGTGCGGTAGCGGGCGGTGTCGTCGGCGTCGCAGAGCCGGGCCCGGGCCGGGATCCGGCGGCCGGTGGGGCGCCCGTGGGCGTCGCAGGGGCCGATCAGCACCCGGGGGTGGCGGCGGATCCGTTCGGCCTCGCCGGAGTGGGCCGGGGTCCAGACCCCGAGGGCCGTGCCGTCCTGCACCACCCAGAGCTGTGACTCCAGCCGGCTGCCGTCCTCGCCGAAGGTGGTGAGCAGGAGGTACCTGCTGTCGGCGATCCGGTCGGTCGGGTCGCTGCGGTCGACCCGGTCGGTCCGGTCGCTTCGGTCGGTTCGGTCGTGCACCTGTCCTCCCTGTGCCATCGGGGGGTGCGGGTCAGTGCCCGTGGCCCTCGGTGATCTCGTGGAACTCCTCGGCGGTGGGCTTGGGGATCCGGCCGCCCTCGCCGTGGAACCCGCGGGAGAGCCGGGTCCGGGTGCGGGTGAGCACCCCCGCCGGGCGGGCCACTCCATTCTCGTCCACCGGGGCGGGCAGTTCGAGGGGGCGGGGCTGTTCGTGCGCCGTGAGCCGGTGCAGTTCCCGCGGTGTGAGCCGGGCGTGCACTTCGGTGAACTCGCCGTGCGGCAGGCGCTTGATGACACCCGTCTCGCGGCCGTGCAGCACCTTCTCCCTGTCGCGGCGCTGGAGGCCGAGGCACCAGCGCTTGGTGAGGACGAAGACGGCGACCGGGACGGCGAAGAAGCCGACGCGGGCGGCGTACGTGATGGAGTTGAGCGACAGGTGCAGGTGGGTGGCGATCAGGTCGTTGCCGCCGGCGGCCAGGGCCACCAGATAGAGGCTGATCCAGGCGGCGCCGAGCGCGGTGCGGACGGGCGCGTTGCGCGGCCGGTCGAGCAGGTGGTGCTCCCGCTTGTCGTCGGTCACCCAGTTCTCGATGAACGGGTAGACGGCGATGGCGCCCAGGACGAGCGGGAACAGCGCGAACGGGATGAGCACCCCGAGGTTGAGGGTGTGTCCCCACAGTCCGATCTCCCAGCCGGGCATGATCCGGATCAGGCCCTCGGCGAAGCCCATGTACCAGTCGGGCTGGGCGTCGGTGGAGACCTGGTCGGGACGGTACGGGCCGTACGCCCAGATCGGGTTGACGGTCGCGATCGCGGCGACCAGCGCGACGATGCCGAAGACGAGGAAGAAGAACCCGCCGGCCTTGGCCAGGTAGACCGGCATCAGCGGCATGCCGACGACGTTCTTCTCGGTCCTGCCGGGGCCCGCCCACTGGGTGTGCTTGTGGTAGAAGACCAGGATCAGGTGGGCCACCAGCAGGCCGAGCATGATGCCCGGGATCAGCAGCACGTGGATGGTGAAGAACCGCGGCACGATGTCGTGGCCGGGGAACTCCCCGCCGAACAGGAACATCTGGATGTACGTGCCGACCAGCGGCACGGCGAGGATCGAGCCCTCGATGAACCGGATGCCGGTGCCGGAGAGCAGGTCGTCGGGCAGGGAGTAGCCGAAGAAGCCGTCCAGCATGCCGAGGAAGAGCAGCAGGAAGCCGAACACCCAGTTGATCTCGCGGGGCTTGCGGAAGGCGCCGGTGAAGAACACCCGCATCATGTGGACGAACATGGCGGCGACGAAGACGATCGCCGCCCAGTGGTGGATCTGCCGGATCAGCAGGCCGCCGCGCACCTCGAAGCTGATGTCCACGGTGGAGGCGTAGGCCTCCGACATCGGGACGCCCTTGAGCGGCACGTACGAGCCGGCGTAGACCACCTCGCCCATGCTGGGCTTGAAGAACAGTGTCAGCCAGACACCGGTCAGGATGATGATGACGAAGGTGTAGAGGCAGATCTCGCCCAGCATGAAGGACCAGTGGTCCGGGAAGATCTTCCGCAGGTTCGCCCTGGCCAGGGAGTAGATCCCCAGCCGGCCGTCCGCCCAGTCGGCGGCCCGCTGCCCCCGCCCAGGGCTCTGATTCCGGGTCATGTGCACGCACCTCGGTCCGAAGGAAGCGGGGAGGAGTCCCCGGTTCGCACTGGTGCCCACGATAACCGGGGGGTAATCCCCATTTCCATTCGGGGTGGTCGGTGCGCCGAAGGGCGGCGGGTCCTAGGCGGTCGGTGGTTCCACCCGGGCGTACGCCTCCGGCGGGATCGGGAAGCGCCTCAGCAACTCCTCCATCCAGGCGGTCGGATGGGTGGCCGGAGCCGCGCCGCCGGGCAGGGCGCGCGCCTTGCGGATGCCGTCGAGCAGCGCCTCCACCGCGGCCTCGGTGGTGTACCGCTCGGAGACCCAGCGGCGGCCCGCCCGCCGCACCTCGTCCTGGCCGGGCAGGTCGAGCAGTTCCAGGGCCCGGTCCGCCAGCCGGTCCGTTTCGAGCTCCGGGATCCGCCACGCGGACGGCGAGTCGAACAGTTCCGCTCCGCCGCCGCCGGCGTAACCGGTCACCAGGCAGCCGCTGGCCATCGCCTCGGCCGGCGGCAGGCCGAAGCCCTCGCCCTCGGGCGCTCCCAGCGCGATGAACACCGAGGTGTCCGACAGCACGCGGGCGACCTCCTCGTGCGGAACCGCGTGGATGTCGTACAGCTCGACGCCCCTGGACCGCGGGTCGGCGTGGAGCAGACGGTGGAGCAGCGTGCTCTCGACCGGGCGCTTGCGGGACATCCACGCGATGCGCCGGACCCGCCCGGTCGACGCCGGCCGGAACAGCCCGGTGTCGACGGTGTTCGGCACCAGGTGCGGTTCGAACCCGGGCAGGGCGCGGCGGAGCATGTCGGCGCCCGCCTTCGAGACCGTCCACAGGGCCGGCCGGGCCGACCAGCCCGGGTACGGGCCGGGGGCGGGGCAGGTCAGGAAGTGGACGTAGTGCCCCTGCGAGTAGACGACCTTGCGGCCGCCGGGAGCCGGGTCGCGGCCCGGGAGCACGCTGACCTCGGGCAGCACGAGGACGTCCTCGGGGCCGAGGTCCAGGGTCATCCCGGACAGTGTCGGCACGTCGTCGTCGAACCACGTGTAGCGGAAGCCCGGTGTGGGCGTCCAGCGGTACGCCTCGACGCCGGCGGCCCGCAGCAGCGCGACCTGTTGGTTCAGGACGCGGATGCCGCCCAGCGGGAACTGGAACTCGAATGACGCGTAGACGACTCGGCCGGTCACCGAACCTCCCTGACGAACCAGCGACTTGAGCGGAACAGGTCCCCACGGATCC
Source organism: Kitasatospora sp. NPDC001261 (assembly GCF_042896795.1). NCBI lineage: Bacteria > Bacillati > Actinomycetota > Actinomycetes > Kitasatosporales > Streptomycetaceae > Kitasatospora > Kitasatospora sp. NPDC001261. The sequence continues at coordinate 191,615 of NZ_JBIAXP010000002.1, read as the reverse complement.
AGGGACCCACGGACCTCCGGATCCCCGGACCCCCGGATCCAGGGAACCAGGGAACCAGGGATCCGGGACTACTGCAGGTGCTCCTCGATCTCGGCGATCAGCCCGTCCTCGAAGCGGAAGTAGGTGGTGGCGTGGACCCGGCTGCGGGTGCCGTCCGGCGCCTCCAGCACCAGGACGTGCTGCTGGAGCACCTCGTCGGGCTTGTGGAAGCGGCGCACGACCTCGTACCGCAGGGAGTCGACGGTGGCGAAGAACGCGGCGATCCGCTCCAGCCGGGCGTCGATCGGCCGGGTGCCGTCGCCGTCGTTCTGCCACACCGTGGCGCCGGGGGTGCACAGGGCCCGGAAGCCGGCGAGGTCGCGTGCCTCCAGCAGCCGCAGTCCGGCGTCCACCGTCGCGTCGAGGTCCTGGTCCATGGGCTTCTCCGTTCAGTGCGGGCGGGGAGGGGAGGGGTGCCGGTCGAGCAGGCCGAGGCCGCGCAGGTCGGTGACGTACTTGGCGACGAGGGCGGGGGACAGCCGCGGCACGTCCCGGTCGGGCCCGATCCCGGCCGCCCGGACGGCCTCCCGGAACCGCGGGGCCGGGGCGGGCTGGTCCTCGCCCGGCTGCTCGAAGGCGTGCAGCAGGGGCAGCACTGAGTGGGTGCGCTGCCGTTCCGGCAGGGCCCGGACCGCTGTCGTGAAGCGGGCGAACCAGTCGTCGTAGTCGTCGATGCGCCGGATCGGGTGGCCGTCCTCGACCAGCCAGTCCACGAGGGTGTCCAGTGAGGCGCCGTCGTCGTGCGGGTTCCAGGCGTTGTAGGTGCGGTAGCCGTCCGGGCCCGGGGTGCCCAGCGCGGTGACCGCCTCGGCGAGGAAGTCGACCGGGAGGCCGTCGTACCGCGCGGGCGTGCCGCCGCGGTGGAACGACCGCGGTGCGATCCCGGTGGCCACCAGGCTGAGGACCAGCCGGGTGAACACGTCGGGCACGTTCAGCTGCCCCGGGTAGCTGCTGTGCGCGAGGATCATGCCCGACCGGAACGTGGTGACCGGCAGGCCGTACCGTTCGTGGGCCTCCCGCAGCAGCACCTCGCCCGCCCACTTGCCCGCGGCGTACCCGTCGGCGTAGCCGCGGCCGAGGCGGCGGCGCGGGATCGCCACCCGGACGTCGGCGTCCTCGTCGAGCGCGGACGGCCCGGCTCCGCCGCGCACGGCCACGGTGGACAGGTAGGTGACGGGCTTGAGGCGCTCGGTGAGCGCCAGCCGGACCAGTTCGGCGGTGCCCGCGACGTTGGGGCCGAACAGCTCGGCGTAGGGCAGCACGTGGTTGACCAGCGCGGCCGGGTGGACGACCAGGTCCACCGACTCGGCCAGCCCGTTCCACACCGCCCGGTCCAGGCCCAGGCGCGGTTCGGCGAGGTCCCCGGCGAGGACGGTCAGCGTGCCGGCGGCCAGTTCCCGGTACAGCCGGGCCGCCTCGCCCCCGTCGCCGAAGGCCCGGTCGAGCCGCTCGGCCGCGTCGGCGGGCGTGCGGCCGCGGACGAGGCAGACCAGCCGGCCGCCGGACGGGGCCAGCCGGCGGAGCCACTCCAGGCAGAGGAAGCGGCCGAGGAACCCGTTGGCGCCGGTCAGTAGGACGGTCCGGGGGGACTCCGCGGGGCCGGGCAGGCCCGGCGCGGCGGCCAGGGTCGGGGTGTCGATGAACCGGTCCGGGGTGAGGTCGCGGGCCCGGACCTCGGTCGCGCCGCCGCCGTGCACGGAGGCGGCCGTGGGCCTGCTCCCCGGGGCGGTGCGCCGGGCCTCGACGTACGCCGCCACCCCGGCCAGGTCGGTGGCCGGGCCGAGGACGACGCCGACCGGCACCTCGACGTCCAGGACCTCCTTCAGGAGGGTGGTGAAGGACAGCGCGGAGAGCGAGTCGCCGCCGAGCTCGGTGAACCGCGCGCCGGTGTCCGCGCCGGCGTCGGCCCGGCCCAGGACGGCGCGCACGGCCCGGTTCACGGTCTCCTGGACCGGCCGGTCGGCACCGGTCCGGCGCAGTTCCCGCAACTGCCGGCCCTGTTCGTCGGCGAGTTCGGCGTAGCGGCGCTCCAGGGCCGCGCCGTAGCGTTCATGGAGCCGGGGGCGCAGCAGCTTGTGGCTGTCGGAGAGCAGGCCGTTGGCCGGGCTGAAGGGCTCGGTCTCGACGAGGAAGTCCCGGGGCACCTCGTACGGGTTGAGCCCGTTCTCCCGGGCGGTGCGCCGCAGTTCCCGGTCGATCAGCAGCTTGAGCGCGGCCGGGTCGCCGTCGGCGCGGGCGATCGCCTCCGGGGTGGGCACCACCACGGCGAGCAGGTGGGAGCGTTCGCTGTTGCCGTACACGAAGACCTGCCGGACCAGCGGGCTGCCGAGGAAGACGCCCTCCAGCCGGGAGACGGTGACGAACTCGCCCTGGGACAGCTTGAGCACGTCCTTGGTGCGGCCGACGTAGACCAGCCGGTCCGGTCCGACCTCGGCCATGATGTCGCCGGTGCGGTAGTAGCCGTCCTCGTCGAAGACGGCGGCGGTGAGCTCGGGCCGGCGGTAGTACCCGGGGATGGCGGCGCTCGTCCTGAGCAGCAGCTCGCCGCGCGGGTGCGGCCGGTCGGTGCCGAAGCAGCCCAGCTCCGGGACGTCGACCAGCTTGTAGTCGAGGACGGGCGGGCGCTGCACCACGGTGTCCAGCAGCACCCCGCCGGCCTCGGTCGAGCCGTAGCCGGTGTACAGGTGCAGTCCCAGGCAGGACTCGACGAACTCCGCGACCTCGGCGGACAGCGGCGCCGTCCCGCAGAAGGCCTTCGCCACCCGCCCGCCCAGGACGGTCTCCCGCAGGTGGGCCTTGACGGCCGCGTCGACGTCGCCGGGCTCGCCGGCCCGCCGGTCGAGCTCGCCGCGGTACCGCTGGAAGAGCATGTCGCAGATCCGGGGGACCATGGTCAGCTCGGTGGGCCGGACCAGCGCGATGTCCTCGAACAGGGAGGACAGGTCGCTCCTGGCGGTGAAGCAGCCCAGGCCGCCCCGGGCGAGCGTGCCCAGCACCGACATCCGGCCCGCCTGGTGGCTCTGCGGCATGTAGTGGACGACGACGGACGGCACGTCGGCGGGCCCGTAGACGAATCCCCACCACGCGTTGCGGGCGAGGCGCTGCGGGTACATCGCCCCCTTCGGGGCGCCGGTGCTGCCGGAGGTGTAGAGGAGCAGGGCCAGCGGGTCCTCGCCCGGGGCGGGGACGTGCAGCGGGGGGTCGGGCAGCAGGGCGCCGCGCCCGACCGCGGCGCTGAGCGTGTCGAGCACGGCGGTGCCGCCGGCCTCGGCCAGCCGCCGGGCGGCGGCCTCGACGGCGGCGCGCTCGGCGGGGACCCCGGGGTGGTGGTCGAACACCAGGAGGCGGCGGACCGACGGCTGCCCGAGCACCGCGGCGACGGCGGTGTCCAGCCGTTCGACGCTGGTGGCGAGGAGCCGCGGCCCGGTCTCCGCGACGATCGGCGCCAGCTGGGAGAGCGGCGCGCTGGCGTGCAGCGGCACGGAGACCAGGCCCAGGTGGACGCCGGCCAGGTCGACGGTGGCGTGGTCGGTGCTGCTGAAGCCGAGGACGCAGATCCGGTCGCCCGGGGCCAGCCGGTACCCGGGCTCGTGCGCCCAGGCCCCGGCGAGCGCCCGGACGCGCGCCCACAACTCCCCGTAGCTGACGGTGTCGTACCTCGGGAGCAGCCGCCCCGTCGCGTGGTCGCGGGCGCGTTCGCCGAGGGCGGGCCGGTCCCGGTAGGCCGCCATGACGGTCGCCATGATCTCGGCCGGGCTGGTGGCCGGATCGGCGAGCGCCGCCCGTACGGCCTCCGACTGCCCCGTCGCGCCCGGCCCTTCCGACTGCCCCGTCGCGCCCGGACGGTGGCCGGCCCCGGCCGTGGCGGAGCTCACCAGGCGACCGGCAGGGCGTCGGCCCCGCGGATGAGGCGTTCGGTGCGCCAGCTGATCCGCTCGGGCGGGACGGCGAGGTGCAGCCCCGGCAGACGGCGGACCAGGGAGCCGAGCACGGTGCGCAGTTCCATCCGGGCGAGCTGCGCGCCGAGGCAGTGGTGCACGCCGTGCCCGAAGGTGACGTGCGGGGACGCGCTGCGGTGGAAGTCGATGCGGTCGGGCTGCTCGAAGACCTCCGGGTCCCGGTTGGCCAGCCCGAGTTCGGCGACCACGGCGTCGCCAGCGCGGATCTTCTGCCCGCTGAGCTCCAGGTCCTCGACGGCGATCCGGGTGAACCCGGCGGTGGCGCTGATCGGGACGACCCGGGAGAGCTCCTCCACCGCGCCGGGGATCAGACCGGGATCGGCGACCAGCTCCCGCCACAGCTCGGGGCGGGTCAGCAGGGTGTAGACGAAGTTGCCGATCTGGTTGGCGGTGGCCTCCTGGCCGGCGGAGAGCAGGCTGACCCCGAGGCCGACCAGCTCCTCCTCGGTGAGCGCGTTCTCCTCGCCCTCGACGGAGGCCAGTTCGCCGAGCAGGTCGGCGGTGGGGTGGACCCGGCGTTCGGCGACCAGGCCCGCCAGGTAGTCGTTCAGGTGCCCGCGGTCGCGGGCGGACAGCTCGGGGTCGGAGAGCGTCAGCAGGCCGTCGACCCAGGAGTTGAACCGGTCGCGGTCGGCGAGCGGTACCCCGAGCAGTTCGCAGATCATGGTGACCGGTAGCGGCCAGGTCAGGGCCTTGGTCAGGTCGGCCGGCGAGCCCGACGCGATCATCGCGTCCAGCAGCTCGTCCACGATCTCCTGGGCGCGCGGCCGCAGCGCCTCGACCCGGCGGAGGGTGAACGGGTTGGCCACCCGGCGCCGGAGCCGGGTGTGCTCGGGCGGGTCCATGCTCAGCATCGAGGTGCGGGGGAGGCCGGCCGAGACCGTGCGGGGCACGTGGTCGCCGACCGCCTCGGCGCGGCTGAACCGGGGGTCGGCCAGCACGGCGCGGACGTCGGCGTAGCGGCTGACCAGCCAGGCGTCCCCGCCGAACGGCAGACGGACCCTCAGCACGGGCTGCTCGCCGCAGACCGCGGCCAGCTCCGGGTCGATGTCGAGCCGGTGCGTCGGGCCGAACGGATAGGCGCGGGGCCCGTCGTCCGTCGCGGTCATGTTGTCAGTCCTTCCGGTCCCGGGGGCGGTCACAGTGCCGCGATCCGCCCGCCGTCGATGACGAGGTTGCTGCCGGTGATCCAGGAGGCGCGCGGGGACACCAGGAACCCGACCGCCTCGGCGATGTCCTCGGTGCGCCCGATCCGGCCGAGCGGGATCCCCTCGGCCCAGTCCGCCGTGTCCGTCCCGAGCCCGAGGTAGTCGGCGATCCCGTCCCGGGCCTCGTCCGCGCCCGGCGTCATGACGTTCCCGGGGGAAAGCGCGACGACCCGGATGCCGTCCGGCGCCAGTTCGGTCGCCAGCCCTTTGTGGTAGACCTCCAGGGCGGCTTTCGCGGCGGCGTAGTGCAGGATCACCGGATAGGACGAGACGGTGGCGATCGAGGACATGTGGACGATGACGCCGCCGCCTCCCGAACGCATCGCGGGGACGAGTGCGGAATTGAGCCGGACGGCGGAGAGGAAATTGATGTCGACGGTGTACTGCCAGTCCTTCTCGATGTCCAGCGCGCTCTGGAAGGTCCGGCAGCCGCCGGCGTTGTTGACCACGATGTCCACGCCGCCGAGGATTTCCAGCGCGGTGTCGGCGAATTCCCGGACACCGGCCGCCGTGCTGAGGTCGGACGGTACGAAGGCGGATTCGGCCGGGGTGTCCCCGGTCGGTTTGCGCGCGGTGGTGACGACGGTGGCGCCGCTCTCCAGCAGCTTCCGTGCGATGCCGGCGCCGATGCCGCGGCTTCCGCCGGTCACCACCGCCCGCTTTCCGGCCAATTCTCGTTCCATTCCGGTTCCGCCGCCTCTCCCTGGTCGGAAAACCTGTCCGCGACGCCTTTCGGCAGAAGAGACGCTTTTCGGCGTACGGGCGGGTACGGCCCGGTGCCGGTGCGGAAGGGCGGCGCGGAACCACCGCGGACCACTATCCGCGACCCGCTTCGGCAAGGTCAAGAAGATTGTGTCGATGCAGTGCATCGCCTGGCGCGGTGCAGAAAGGCGGTCGGCCGCCGGGCGGGCCGATGCCGCTGGACGCCGGGAACGATAGCCCCGATAATCGTCGAATTGCCGACGCACGGACCTCCGGTATGAGACGGACGGAAACACCGCCGCGGCGCGGCGGGATATCGCCCGGGGCGTCCGGCCCGGAATTCAGACGAACTCGGGAGGAACAATGGCGGGCTTGGGAGAGCCGTTCACCGTGGGCGACCTGACGGTCCCGAACCGGATCGTGATGGCGCCGATGACCAGGATGAAGTCCCCCGGAGGGGTGCCGGGCCCGGACGTCGCGGAGTACTACGCCCGCCGTGCGGCCCACCGGGTGGGGCTGATCGTCACGGAGGGCACCTACATCGGCCGCCCCGCCGCCGCGGCCTACGACGGGGTCCCCCACTTCCACGGCGAGGAGGCGCTGGCGGGCTGGTCCCGGGTGGTGTCGCTGGTCCACGCGGCCGGCGGCCGGATCGTCCCGCAGCTGTGGCACACCGGGGTGCAGCGCCCGGGCACCGAACCGCCCGCCGAGGGGCCCTCCGGGATCGGCCTGGACGGCGGCCCGGCCGGGCGGGCCATGAGCCAGCAGGACATCGACGACGCCGTGGCCGCCTTCGCGCGCGGCGCCGCGGACGCCGAGCGGCTCGGGTTCGACGGGGTCGAACTGCACGGCGCGCACGGCTACCTGATCGACGACTTCCTGTGGCACGGCACCAACCGCCGCACCGACCGCTACGGCGGCGACCCGGCCTCCCGGGCCCGGTTCGCGGCCGAGGTGGTGCAGGCCGTCCGGGCGGCGGTGAGCCCCGGGTTCCCGGTCCTCTTCCGGCTCTCCCAGTGGAAGGTCGGCCGCTACGACGCCCGGATCGCGGAGAGCCCGGAGGAGCTGGAGCAGCTGCTGACCCCGCTGGCCGAGGCGGGGGTCGACGCCTTCCACGCGTCCACCCGCCGCTACTGGCTGCCCGAGTTCGAGGGCAGCGACCTGAACCTGGCGGGCTGGGCGCGCAAGCTCACCGGCAGGGCCGCCGTGACGGTCGGTTCGGTCGGCCTGGACCGCCAGTACGGCGAGGGCGTGTTCACCGACGGCTTCACCCGGCCGGCCGGGCTCACCGGCATCGAGGAGCTGGTCGAGCGGCTGGAACGCGACGAGTTCGACCTGGTCGCGGTCGGCCGGCCGCTGCTGGCCAACCCCGACTGGGCGGAGCGGGCGCTCGGCGGCGGGCTGGCCGGGGCGGTCCCGTACGACCCGTCGGTGCTCGCGACCCTGGTCTGACCACCGGACCGTCTGACCGGCTGACAGAAGGAGGGCCGGGGCCCCGGGGGGGGGCCCGGGGCCCGCCCCCCCGGGGGCCCCCCCCGCGGCGGGGGGCCCCCCCCCCCCCACCGGGGGGGCCCCCCCCCCCCGCGGGGGGGGGGGGGGGGGGGGGGCCCCCGCCGGGGGGGCGGGGGGGGGGGGGGGGGGGGGGGGGGGGGGGGGGGGGGCGCGCCCCCCCCCCCCCCCCTCCGGTGTCCCCGGCCGGCGGCGGGGACACCGGCCCCGCTACCGGCTGGCCACGACCTCCCGGAGGGCCGCCACCCAGTCGTCCGCCATCCACCGGGCCGTGGCCTCCTCGAACAGCCGGGTGTCGTACTTCAGGAAGGCCTTGTAGCCGTCCTCGTCCCGGTAGACCTCCAGGGCGAGGGGATACTCCCCCGGGTAGGGCAGGTCGTCGAAGGCCCGGAGGTCCAGGTCGCCGGGAGCGGTGGGCGCCCCGTTGGTCAGCAGCTCCGCGCCGTCGAAGTTCTGGAACAGGAAGTTGGTCCGCACCAGCGGTCCGTCCCCGTCGCCCCGGGCCCGGACGATCTCGGCCAGCGGGTAGGCGCCGTGCTCGATCCCGGCCAGCACCCGGCGGTGGAGGGAGCGGAGCAGCCCGGCGACGTCCTCCGTGGCGGTGGACCGGATCGGCAGGCAGTTCGCGAACTGGCCGACGACGTCCTGGAACCGCTCCTCGTAGCGGGCGGCCGTGGTGACCCCCGCGATCAGGTCGTCCTGGCCGGTCACCCGGTGGAGGAAGCGGGTGTAGCCGGCGAGCAGCACGGTCGAGGCGCTGACCCGGTGGCTCCTGGCCGTCGTGGCGACCGCGTCGGCCAGCTCCCGCGGCAGCCGGGTCACGACCACGTCCGCGCGCGGCAGCCGCCCCGGGACCGGCGGGCGGTCGTACGGCAGGTCCAACCGCCCGTCCGCGCCGGCCAGTTCGGCCAGCCAGTGGTCCCGGTGCCGCTGCCCGCGCGGGCCGGCCAGCAGCTCCTCCTCCCAGGCGGTGTAGTCGCCGAACTCGGCGCTCCGCAGCCGTCCCCGGCCCCGGTAGGCGTCCTTGAGGGTGCGGACCAGCAGGGCCGTCGAGGTCCCGTCCAGCAGGATGTGGTGCGCGGTGACCAGCAGGAGCCGGCGGCCGTCGGGCAGGGCGGCCAGGTGCGCCCGGACCAGCGGACCGGCGGCCAGGTCGAAGGGCGCGCCGACCAGTTCGCGCAGCGCGGCCAGCCGGCCGTCCCGCGTGGTGGGTGTGAGGTCGACCCGTTCGAAGGACGGGCCCCGGGCCGGATCGACGTCCAGGTACGGGACGCCGTCCCGCTCGGCGACCACCGCGCCCAGCAGCGGGTGGATCCGGGCCTGCTCCCGGACCGCGCGTTCCAGCGCGGCCTCGTCCGGGTCGCCGTGGACCTCGAACAGGAGCGGGAGGTGGTAGGCGACGGAGTCCGGGCAGCGCACCTGGTCCTGGTACATGGTCAGTTGGCCGCGGGACAGCGCCCAGCGCCGGCCGGGTTCACCGGTGCTGCCGGTGGTGTCGGTGGTGTCGGGGGCGTCGGTGGTGTCGGGGGCGCCGGCCAGGCGGGCGCAGAGGGCGTCGACGCTCTCGGCCTCGAACAGCAGGGTGGGGGAGACGTCCTCGCCGAAGTCCTCGCGCAGGGCGTTGGTGAGCTGGAGGACCAGGATCGAGTCCAGGCCGTAGTCGGTGAGCGGGGCCGAGGAGTCGATCCGCTCGGCCGGGATGCCGAGCACGGTCGCCGCCTTGGCCAGGACCAGCGCGGCCGGATCGGCCGGCGGCCGGGCGGGCAGGGTGTCCACCGGCCGGGTGTCCACCGGCCGGGCGGGCCGGGCGTCGACGGGCCGGCTGTCGACGGGCCGGGCGGGCCGGGGGTCGACGGCGGGCGCCTGCGGTCGGGGGTCGACGGCGGGCGCCTGCGGTCGGGGGTCGACGGAGGGCGCCTGCGGCCGGGTCGGCGGGGTGTCGACGGCCCGGGCCGGCGAGCGCCGGTCGGGCGCCGCGGACGTCTCCCGTCCGCCTCCCGCCGGTGCCGCCGATGCAGCCGGCACCCGCTGCCGGGCCACCCCGTCGCTCTCCGCCGCGATCACCTGCTGCCCCAGCGGGAGCGCCCGGGACACCGGGAACACGACGGTGCGGAAGCCCTCACCGGCCAGCACGTCCCGCCAGTTCCCGGGCGACAGCGCAGGCGAGCCGGGGATCCGCAGCGACCGGTCGTCGAACAGCCACCAGCCCTCCAGCAGGCCGAAGGTCACGTGGCTGAACAGGTCGAACGCCGAGAGCTCGTTCAGCAGCAGCCAACCGCCGGGCCGCAGCGCGGCCTTGGCGTTGCGCAGGGTGTTGCGGGTGTCCTTGGTCGCGTGCAGCACGTTCGCGGCGATGACCAGGTCGAAGGCGCCCTCGGCGACCTCCTGCCCGGCCAGCGGCCGTTCGATGTCGAGCAGCCGGCAGTCCAGGTACGGGACCTCCGGCCCGTACGAGGCCCGGGCGTGGTTCAGGAAGGCCTTGGAGACGTCCGTGTAGACGTAGCGCTCGATGCTGTCCCGGTACGGCTGGAGGGCGGCGAACATCCCCACGCTGGTGCCGCCGGTGCCCGCGCCGACCTCCAGGATCCGCAGCCGGGCGCCCGGGTCGCGGCGCAGCCGGTCGGCGACCAGGCCGGCGGCGGTGGCGGCCATGGCGCGGTTGAACAGGTCGGCGGCGCGGTTGTCGCGGTAGCAGCCCTCCACCAGCTCCATGGAGCCGCGCGGGAACATCACGTCGGTGGGCCGGACGCGGCCGGTCAGGATCCCGGGCAGGGCTCCGAGCATGGCCGCGGCCAGGCGCAGCTCCGCCGCCCGGTCGGGGTCCGCGGACCACCGGGCGCACTGCCGCTCCCACCGGGCCAGCACCTGGTCCGCGGGCTCCGCCGGCGCCAGGAGCCGCTGGGCGTGCTCCCACCACTGGGCGTACTGCGGCAGGACCGCCGCGCGGTCGACGTCGGCCAGCTGGGCGGCGAGGACCTTGGCGAGCCACGGGTCCCGCTCGGCCCGCCGCCACCGGACGACCTCGTCCAGGGCGGCGTCCGTCTCGTCGACGCCGGCCGGCAGCGTGCCGGGGCGCGGCAGGACGGCCGGGCCGTGCGCGGAGACCCGGGTGGCGCGGTCGAAGTTGGGCAGGGTGTTGCGCCGGTCGGTGCGGACGTAGGCGAGCTGCCGCTGCGGGCCGCCGAGCAGGGCGGCCAGGGCGGCGAGCCCCTCCGGCGGTTCGATGGACACCAGCCCGACCCGGGTCATCCGCTCCCGGTAGAACTCGGAGGTGACGCTCCCGAGACCGCCCCACCAGCCCCAGTTCATGACCCGGACCGGGGTGTCCCAGTGCTGCCCGAGGGCGTGCGCGTAGGCGTCGCTGAAGGTGCAGCCGGCCGCGTAGTTGCCCTGGCCGGCGGCGGTCGTGAAGGACTGCATGGAGGACAGCAGGACCGCGAAGTCGAGCGGTTCGCCGTCGAAGGCCTCGGCCATGGCGGTCGTCACGTCGACCTTGGCGGCCAGCGCGGCGCGCAGGTCGGCCTCGTCCATCCGCGCGACGGTGCTGTCCCGCAGCACCAGCGCCGCCTGGACGACGCCGTGCACCCGGGGGTGGCGGCGCCTGACCTCGGCCAGGACCCGGCGCAGCGCGGCCGGGTCGCCGGCGTCGGCCTGGAGGTAGCGGACGTGCTCCGGTCCTCCGGCGGAGCGGATCCGGTCCGCCACGGTGGCGTCGTGCGCCCGGCGGCCGATCCAGGTGACGTGGGCGCCGTGGTTCCGCACGACGTGCCGGGTCCACGCGGAGCCCAGCCCGCCGGCGCCGCCGATGACGACGTACACGCCGCCCTCCCGGTACACCGGCCGCTCCGGGGCCTCGCACGGGGCCCAGCGGCGGGCCAGCCACTGGCCGGTCCGCCGGACCCAGGCGTCGTCGGGGGACTGGGCGGGCAGGGCGGTGAGGTCCGCCGGCCAGCCGGAGCCGTCCAGGTCGACGCGGCGGACGGTCCAGTTGCCGTACTCCCGGCCCAGCGAGCCGAACAGGCCGTGCAGCCCGGCGTGCGCGGGCTGGACCTCGTCGTCCGCGTGGGTGGCGAGCGCACGGGTCGTCACCAGGGTGATCCCGAGCGGCCTGGCGTCGTAGCCCGCCGCGACCAGCGCCTTCACCAGGCGGAACGCGGCGACCACCCCGTCCTCCTGCGCGGCGGTGTAGCCGGCGGCGTCGGTGGGCGCGAGGTCGGCCTCGGGGGCGGCCCACACCAGGTGGTCGACCGGTCCGAGTCCGCGCAGCGCGGCGGTGGCCTCCTCGACGCTCGCCGAGGCCGGCAGCGGCCAGTGCAGCGCGCCGTCGAGCGGGGCCGGGCCGCCGACGACCAGGACGCGGTCGGCGCCGGAGGGCACCGGGGGGCCGTCCGCGGGGATCGGGTCCCAGACCGGGGCGTAGAGGGCCGGTTCGACGGCGGTTTCGACGGCGGCCTCGACGGCGCCTTCGACGGCGGGCTCGGGCCGGTCCGCGCCGGCCGTTCCGGTACGGGCCTCGGGGCGGGGTTCGGTGCGGCTCCCGGTCCGGCGGGAGCTGTAGCCGACCAGCCGTACCCGGACCTCGCCGTCCTCGTCCACCAGATCGATGTCGAGCCGGCCGAGCGGCCCGGCCGCCAGGCCCCGCACCACGGCCGTCATGGCCGGGGTGCAGGGGGCGAACAGCTCGAGCCGCTCCAGCGCGAACGGCACGGCGGTGTCCCGCAGTTCGGTCAGGTGCGCCGCGACGGTGGCCTGGATCGCCGAGTCCAGCAGGGCCGGGGTGAGCGCGCCCGGCTCGGCCGCGTCGGGCAGGACCAGGTCGGCGAGCACCGTGTCGGGGCCCACGTGCGCCTGCCGGACGGCCCGCAGGCTCGGGCCGTGCTCGATGCCCATCGACCGCAGGGCCTGGTGGATCCGTTCGCCGGGCACCGTCTCCGGGCACCGCGCGCGCAGCGCGGCGAGGTCCACCCGGGCCGGGCGCGGGGCGTCGGAGGGGGCCAGCGTGCCCTCACTGCGGACCGTCCCGCCGGTCGACAGCGTGAACCGCCGGCCGCCGCGGGCGTCGGTGCGCAGGTCGACCAGCACCTCGACGGGTTCCGGCCCGACCTCCAGCGGCCGGACCCACGTCACGTTGGTCATCCGGACGCGGGTGCCGCCCAGGGCCCGACGGGCCAGTTCCAGGTGGGCGACGGCGGGCAGGATGTGCCGGCCCTGCACGACGTGGTCCCGCAGCAGCCCGTCCGTACGGGACAGCGTGACGCGGTCGCGGCCGCGGCCCGCCGCCGGCCCGTGCCGGTCCGGGGCGAACGGGTAGGTCGGCAGCGGGACGAGGCGTCCCCCGGCCGGGGCCGGCGCGTCCCCGACCGGACGGGCGGGCGCGATGCCGTCGAGCACCGCGACCAGTTCGGCGGTGTCGCCCGCCAGGCACTCGAAGCGGTGCTCGAACCGCTTCCGGCCGACCCACAGCGTGTGGGCGAGGTCGCGCAGCTCCACCGAGGGGTGGGCGCGCAGGTGCGCCGCGAGCCGGCGCCGCTGCTCGGCGAGCTGCTGCTCCGTCCGGGCGGACAGGACCACGGGGTGGTCCGCCCTCGGCGCCGGGGGCCGCTCGGCCGACGGCGCCTCCTCGATGACGACGTGGGCGTTGGTCCCGCTGGCCCCGAAGGAGCTCACCACGCCGCAGCGCGGGCCGCCGGCGGGGGCCGCCCAGTCACGGGTCCGGGTGTTGACGTAGAACGGGCTGCCGGCCAGCGGGACCGCCTCGTTGGCGGTCTCGAAGTTCAGCGCGGCGGGGATCCGCCGGTGCCTGAGCGCCAGCAGGACCTTCAGCACGCCCGCGATGCCGGCGGCGAACTGGGCGTGCCCGATCGTGGTCTTCACCGAGCCCAGCGCGCAGTACTCGGCGCGGTCGGTCCGGGCGCGGAAGACCCGGTCCAGGGCCCGGAACTCGATCGGGTCGCCCAGCGGCGTGCCGGTGCCGTGCGCCTCGACCAGGCCGATCCGCTCCACGTCGACGCCGGCCCGCTCGTACAGCCCGCTGATCAGGCTCTCCTGGGAGACCGAACTCGGGGCGGTGATGCCGTTGGTGGCGCCGTCCTGGTTGACCCCGACGGCGGTGATCACGCCGTGGACGTGGTCCCCGTCGGCCAGCGCGTCGGCGAGCCGCTTGAGCACCACCACCCCGACGCCCTCACCGGGGACGAAGCCGTCCGCCCGGTGGTCGAAGCTGTGGCAGCGCCCGCTCGGGGAGAGCATCCCCGCGCGGCCCGCGAGCCCGTACAGCCGCGGCGTGGACTGGACGAACACCCCGCCGGCCAGGGCCATCGAGGTCTCGCCGGACCAGAGGTCCTTGCACGCCAGGTCGAGCGCCACCAGCGAGCTGGAGCAGGAGGTGTCGACGGCGATCGCCGGGCCCTTGAGGTCCAGGGCGTAACTGACCCGGCTCGGGATCACCGAGGCCATGTTGCCCCACAGGGCCTGCGCCGGCGCGTCCCCGTCGAGCAGCTCCAGGTAGTCCCCGGCCCAGGCGCCGACGTACACGCCGCACGGCCGCCGGTCCATCCGGCCGGCGTACCCGGCGTCCTCCAGGGCCTTCCACGACTCCTCCAGCAACAGCCGCTGCTGGGGGTCCATCGCGGCGGCCTCGGTGCCGGAGATGTTGAAGAACAGCGCGTCGAACTCGTCGATCCGGTCGAGGAACCCGCCCCGGGTGCACGCGCTCAGGCCGTCGAGGCGGAAGCGGGTGGCGTCGGTGACCAGGTCGTCCCCGTTCTCCAGCCGCGTCCACAGCTCGTCCAGCGAGCCGGTGCCCGCGAACCGGCCGCTCATGCCGACGACCGCGATCGGGCCGCGGTCCACCGGGCCGGGGGCGGCCACCGGCTGTCCGGTGGCGGGACGGCGGTCGGTGACCGGGGCGCCGCCGTCGGCGGCTCCGGCGTTCGGCGCGGCGTCAGGCGCGGCGTCGAGCGCGGCCGAGGGCCGGGCCGCGCCGCCGGTCCGGGCGGGCACCATGGCGTCCCGGTGCTCGGCGAGCAGGTGCGCGGCCAGCCGGTCGACCGTGCTGTGGTCGAAGACCACGGTGGTCGAAAGGTCCAGCGAGAGCGCGGTGTTGAGCTCGTGGACCAGCCGGACGGCGAGGATGGAGTCCAGGCCCAGATCGGCGAACGCCGACCCGTCGAGGACCTCGCCGGCCTCCATCGCGAGGGCGGCGGCGACCTTCTCCCGCACCAGCGCGGGCACCAGCCCGTCCAGGTCGGCGGGTTCGGCCGGTTCGTCAAGACCGGCCAGGTCGTCCAGGTCGACCGGTTCGGCGGCCGCGGGGGGAACGGGTGCCGCGGGGGGAACGTCCCCGGACCGGGCCAGGTCGCCGATCCAGAACCGTTCCGCGGCGAACGGATAGGTGGGCAGGGCGATGGTCCGCCGCGCCTCCCGGTGCGTGCTCCGCCAGTCGATCGCGACGCCGGACGCCCACAGGGCCGCGACCTTGGACAGCTCCCCGGCGGCGCTCCAGCGCCGGACGAGCAGCTCCTGGAGCTCGCCGTCCGCGGTGAGTTCCGCGAGCAGCCCGTCGGGCGCCGTCCCCGCGCTGCCCCGGAGCCCCCGGCCCTCGCGCAGCGCGTCCCGCAGCTCCCCGGTGGAGGAGACCACGACCGCGTACCGCTCGGCCATCGCCTCCCGTCCCACCTGGAGGGTGTACGCGAGGTCGGCCAGCGGGGTGTCCGGGGCCCGGTCGAGGAACGCGGCCAACCGGTCGACGGAGGCGGCGAGTCGGTCGGGGGTCCGGGCGGAGAGGACGACGACGTGTTCGGCGCCGTCCTCGGTGCCGTCTGCGGGTTGCACGGGGTACTCCTCGACGATCACGTGCGCGTTGGAGCCGCCGGCACCGAAGGAGGACACCGCCGCGATCCGCGGGCCCTCGCTGTGCCAGGGCGCCGCTTCGCGCTGGAGCCGGAAGGGGGACGACCCGAAGTCGATGTTCGGGTTGGGCTGTTCGGCGTTCAGGGTGGGGACCAGTTCCCGGTGCCCGAGCTGCAGCAGCACCTTGGTGAGGCCCGCCACGCCGGCGGCGGCCTCCAGGTGTCCGATGCCGGACTTCACCGAACCGAGCGCGCAGTACTGCCGGTCCTCGGTGTCCTGCCGGAACGCCGCGGCCAGGCCGGCGACCTCGATCGGGTCGCCCAGCTCGGTGCCGGTGCCGTGTGCCTCGACGTACCCGACCTGCCGCGCCGAGACGCCGGCCCGGTCGAGCACCTGACGGATCAGCGCGGCCTGGGCGGTCGGGCTCGGCACGGTGTAACCGGTGCTGCGCCCGCCGTGGTTGACGCCGGTGGCGCGGATCAGGCCCAGCACCCGGTCCCCGTCGGCCAGGGCCCGGGAGAGCGGCTTGAGCAGCACGCAGCCGACGCCCTCGCCCGGGACGAACCCGTGGCCGCCGGCGCCGAAGCTGCGGCAGTACCGGTCGGGCGAGAGCATGCCGGAGCGGCACAGCTCGACGTAGTCCAGCGGGTGGGTGTAGACGTTCGCGCCGCCGGCCAGGGCGACCTCGCAGGCGCCGCTGCGGAGTTGCTCGCAGGCCTCGTGGATCGCGGTCAGCGAGGCCGAGCACATGGTGTCCACGGTCAGGCTCGGCCCGCGCAGGTCGAGCAGGTAGGACACCCGGGCGCTCAGCGAGGCGAACGAGAGCCCGGGGACGACGAGTTCACCCGAGGGCAGCCGGCCCGCAGGGTGCCGGGCGTGCCCGACCTTGGTGACGCCGGCGAACACCCCGACCCGGTGGTCGTGCTGCTCGGCGAGGCGGGCGCGGGTGTACCCGGCGTCCTCCAGCACCTCCCAGGCGGCCTGGACGAACAGCCGCTCCTGCGGGTCCATCGCGTAGGCGTCGCGCGGGGCGATGCCGAAGAACCTCGGGTCGAAGTCGGCGAAGCCGTCCAGGAACCCGCCCCACTTGCTGTAGCTGCGCCCGGTGGTCGCGGCGGTGGTGCGGTCGGGTTCGAAGAAGCCGTCCAGCGGCCACCGGTCGATCTCGCGGACGCTGTCGCGGCCGGCCCTGAGGTTCTCCCAGAACTCGCCCAGGTCGGCGGCGCCCGGGTAGCGGCCGCTCAGCCCGATGACGGCGATCGGCTCGTCGGGGCCGGCGGCGCGCCCGGCGGCACGTCCGACGGCGGGTTCCCCGGCGGGGACGGTCCGTCCCGAGGGGGCCGCCGGGGCGGGCCCGGTCGCCCGCTCCGGTACGGGTTGCGGTACGGGCTCCGGGCGGCGTGCGCCGCCGAGCCGGGCGGCCACCGCCCGCAGGTTCGGCTGCTCGTAGAACAGGGTCGAGGAGGCCTCGGGGTAGAACGGGGCCAGCGCACGGTTGAGCTGGATCACCATCACCGAGTCGAGACCGATGTCGACGAACGGCCGGTCCGGGTCCACCGCCTGCGGGGGCAGCTTGCTGACCTCCGCGAAGACCTCCCGCAGGTGGTCCAGCACGGCGCGGTCCGCGGTGCGGCCCCCGGACGGTGCGGGCGCGGGCGGAGCGGCAGCGGCAGGAGCAGCGGCCGGGGCGGGCGAGCCGTGGTGCACCCACACCCGGTCCGCCCCGGTGTGCCAGGCGTCGACCAGGGCGGCGAGGCCCGTCGGCGTCGGCATCGGTACCAGCCCCCGGTCCTCCCGCAGGTAGGCCAGGGTGCGGTCGTCGACGGTCATGCCGCCGTCCTGCCACAGCGGCCAGGCCACCGAGAGCGTCCGGCCCCGCCGTTCCCCCCGGGCGACGGCCGCGTTGCGGGAGGCGGCGAACTCGTCGAGGAAGGCGTTGGCGGCCGCGTAGTCGCTCTGCCCGGGGTTGCCGGTGACGGCGGCGCCGGAGGAGTAGGCCAGGACGAACTCCAGCGGGCAGTGCGCGGTGGCCCGGTCGAGGTGGACGAGGCCGTCCGCCTTGGCGCCGAGCACCTCCTCCCACTGCGCCGCGGTCTTCTCCGCGAGCAGGGCGTCGCGGACCACTCCGGCGGCGTGCACCACCCCGGTGACCTCGCCCGCCTCGGCGACGAGGTGGCGGACCTCCTCCCAGCGCGAGAGGTCGGCCCGCACGTAGCGCGCGACCGCGCCGGCCTGCCGCAGGTCGGCCAGCAGCGCCTCCACCCGCTCGTCGGCCGGCGACCGGCCCGCGAGGATGAGGGTGGGCCGTCGGACGTCGGCGGCGATCCGGCGGGCCGTCGCGGCGCCGATGCCGCCGGCGCCGCCGGTGACGAGGTAGACGCCGCCGTCCCGCCACGGCGGGGCGGAGCCGGTGGCCGGGGGAGCGGCGGGGGTCCAGCCGAGGGTCTGCCGGACGCCGTGGCGGTAGCGGACGAGGTCGTCCGCGCCGTCGGCGTTCTCCGCGACCGCGGTGGCCGGGGAGACGCCCGCGGCGCCGTCCAGGACGATCACCTGGCTGAGGACTCCCGGGTCCTCCTTGGCCACCGAGCGCAGCAGGCCGGCCAGGGCCGCGGTGTCCGTGACCACCTGGACCAGCACCGTGCCGTCCCCGGCCGCCAGGCCCCGGACGGTCTCCAGCAGCTTCCAGGACAGGTCGCGGAACCGGCTCTCCGGCCGCTGTTTGGCGGTCTCCAGCCGGATCGCCCCGGGGACGTCGCCGTCGACCCCGCACAGCACGACCGCGCGGCGGTCGTGGCGGCGGCCCGGCGCGGCGGGGGCCGGAGCCCAGGCCGGGACGGACAGGACCGTGACGGCCTCCGGGGCGGCGGCCGCTTCGGTGTCCGGTGCCGCGACGGGCGCCTGGGCGGGCGCCGGGGCGGGCTCGGCCTCCGGGTGCCAGAAGCGGTCCCGGGCGAAGGGGTACCCGGGCAGGTGCACCCGGCCGGGCGTCGCTCCGCCGGTCCAGGCCGACCGGTCGAGGGCCTCGCCCGCGATCCAGCGCTCCGCCGGACCGGCGGCCTCGCCCCGGTCGCCGGTGGCGACGAACGCCCGCAGACGGTCGGCGAGTTGGGCCACGCTGGACACCGTCCAGGCGATCCGCTCGGCCATCTCCTCCCGGCCGGCCAGCAGGGTCCAGGCGACCGAGCGCAGGGACACCCCCTCCGACCGCTCCAGGAAGGCCAGCAGGTCCCGGGCCCGGTCGGTCAACTGCCCCGGGGTGCGCGCCGAGAGCGGCACCACGACGTCCCCGGCGGGCTCCTCCCGGCCGGCCCGGACCGGGACGTACTCCTCGACCACGACATGGGCGTTGACGCCGCCGAAGCCGAAGCTGCTCACCCCGGCGCGCCTCGGCCCGTCCCGGCCGTCGCGGTCGCGCGGACGCGGCCAGGGCTCGTTCTCCCGGACCAGGTGGAAGGGCCCGTCGTCGAGTTCGACGAACGGGTTGACCCGCCGCAGGTGCCGGTTCGCGGGCAGCACCCCGTGCCGGAGCGAGAGCAGCACCTTCAGCAGCCCGGCGATGCCGGCGGCGGACTCCAGGTGCCCGATGTTGGTCTTGACCGAGCCCAGGCCGCACGCGCCGTCGTCGCTCCGGCCGAGCCGGCGGAAGGCCGTGCGCAGCGCGCGGACCTCGACCGGGTCGCCGAGGGCCGTGCCGGTGCCGTGGGTCTCGATGTAGCCGATGGTGTCCGGGTCGAGGTCGCCGACGGCCGCGGTGACCAGCTCGGCCTGGGCGTCGGCGTTCGGCGCGGTGAGCGAGTTGGCCCGTCCGCCGTGGTTGTAGGCGCTGCCCCGGAGCACGCCGAGGATCGCGTCGCCGTCCCGCTCGGCCGCCGCCAGCGGCTTGAGGACGACGGCCCCGACGCCCTCGCCGCGCACGTAGCCGTTCGCGTCGGCGTCGAAGGTGCGGCACAGGCCGTCCGGGCTGAGCATCCCCGCGCGGTGGGCGCTGACGAAGGTGCCGGCGTCGAGCAGGACGTTCACCCCGCCCGCGATCGCCAGGTCGCAGGCGCCGGACCGGATGGCCTCCATGGCGCGGTGCACCGCCACCAGCGAGCTGGAGCAGGCGGTGTCGATGGGCTCGCTCGGGCCGCGCACGTCGAGCAGGTAGGAGATGCGGTTGGCCAGGATCGAGTGGTTGGTGCCGGTCGCGGTGAAGGCGTCCGGCCGCACCCCTCGGGTGCTGAGCAGGGTCGCGTAGTCGTTGTTGGTGACGCCGATGAACACCCCGGTGTTGGAGGGGAGTTCGCTCGGGCGGTGGGCGCTGTCCTCCAGTGCCTGCCACACCGTCTCCAGCACCAGCCGGTGCTGCGGGTCCATCAGTTCGGCCTCGCGCGGCAGGATCCGGAAGAACGCCGCGTCGAAGGCGTCGACCTCGTCGAGGGCGCCCATCCGCCGGGGGAAGTCCAGGGCGGTGATGGCCCGGCGCTGCTCCTCGTCGTAGCGGTCCAGCGGGAAGGCGGTGACGGAGTCCCGCCCGGCCAGCAGGTTCGCCCAGAACTGGGTGAGGTCGCGGGCACCGGGGAAGCGTCCGGCCGCGCCGATCACGGCGATCGGCGTGTCCGGGGCCCTCCCGGGCCGGTCCGGGAGGGGCCGGCGCCCGGTGGCGGGGGCCGTCACGGAGGTTGTCACGGGGGTCGTCACGGCGGCGGTCACGGGGACGGCTGCCGGGACGGTCGCGGGGCGGGCCGCCGGGCGGCGCGGCGCGGCCGAGGCCCCGTGCTCCGCGACCAGGTGGGCGCCCAGCGCCTCCAGGGTGCTGAGGTCGAAGAACACGGCCGGGCTGACCTTGGCGCCGAAGCGCTCCTCGATCTGCTTGGCGAAGTAGACCAGCGAGATCGAGTCGAAGCCGAACTCGTCCATGCCGGTCCGGGGGTCGAGCTCCTCCGGCTCGAACTTCAGCAGCCCCGCCGCGATCTCGCGCAGCACCTCCACGACCCCGTCCGCACCCGTCGGTCCGGACGTGCCCTCCGCCGGCGCGGGAGTACCCGGCTCGGGGCGGAGTACGGCGGGCCGGGGGGCCCGGCGGGCCGCCGGTGGCGTCCCCCCGGTGCCGCACAGCACGCCCTCCAGCGCGCCGAGCACCTCGCCCGAAGCGTCGGCCAGGAGGATCCGGTCGGCGCCGAGGAGGACGTGGGCGACCGGCCCGCCGGACCGGACGGCGATCCGGTCGATCCGGTGCGGCGCGACCCGCTGCCAGTCCGGGTGCCCGGCCCGGCGGGCCGTCCACTGCACGCCCAGGGCGATCGCCGCGAGGACGGACGGTTCGACGGTCACGTTCCGCCGGACGTGGTCCTGCTGGACGCCGGGGCGGGACAGGTGCAGGACGGTGCCGCCGTCCGGGGCGGCGGACACCGCGTCGACGGCGCAGGAGGCGGCCCGGGGGACGACGCCGCCCTCGGCCAGTTCGGCCAAGAGGCCCGCCCGGTCCAGCACCTGCCGCAGGCCGGTGAGGTCGATCCGGCCGGTGGGCGCGTCGGCCGCCCGGACGGTGAACTCGACGGCCGGCGGCCCGTCCCCGGCCCGCACCAGGCCGTGGCCGTCGGCGAACTCCGTGACGAGGCGGTCGGTGGCCGACCAGTCGACCGGCCGCAGCACCCGCAGGTCGTGGACGGCCGGCTCGGCCGCGTACCCGCTGACCCTCGCGGTGGCGAGCGCGAGGTCCACGGCGAAGGTGGACACCACGACGGGGAGCCCGTCCTGGCGGTAGGTGTAGTCCTGGAGGTCGTCGAGCCGCAGGTCCGCGGTGTAGCGCAGGCCGTGGACGTCGGACTCGTTGCGCCCCAGGAAGGGGTGAAGCCGCTCGCGGTGGGCCAGCGGGGCGAGCACGGTCGGCGCGTCCTCGTCCACCTCGACCCAGCAGCGCACCCGGTCGAAGGGGTACGGGGGCAGCGGGACCCGCCGGGCCGCGGGCAGCCGGTCCCAGTCGACGCTGCGGCCCGCGAGCCAGGTCCGGGCGATCTCGTGCTCCGGGAGGTCCCGGCGGCCCGCCGCCCAGCCGTCCAGGGCGGCCAGGGCGGCCGCCTTGTCGGCGGCCACGAAGGCCCAGCGGTGCGGCAGTTCGTTCCTGCCGACCCGCAGGGTGAAGGCGATGTCGGGGAGGTCGGCCTCGCGGGCCCCGGCGAGGTGGTCGCGGAAGACGGCCAGATGGCGTCCGAGGGCGTCCTCGTTCATGGCGGAGAACACGAACAGCTGCTCGCCGAAGGGCTCCTGGCGCTCCGGCCGCGGCGGGTACTCCTCCAGGATGATGTGGGAGTTCATGCCGCCGGCGCCGATCGAGGTGAGGCCGGCCCGGCGCGGGTGGGTGACCTCCCGGCCGTCGACCGTGGTGACGACCGGCTGCCAGTCGGCGAGGGTCTGCTGGACCCGGAACGGGGTGTCCGCGAAGTCGATGTCCGGGTTGAGCTCCGTGCTGTGCAGCGACGGCACCAGCTTGCCGTGCCGCAGCTGGAGCAGCACCTTCGCCAGGCCCACCATCCCGGCGGCGGCGAGCAGGTGGCCCATGGTGGCCTTGACCGAGCCGAGGGCGCAGAACTGCCGGTCCTCGGTGTACTTCCGGAACGCCGAGGTGAGGGCGCGGACCTCGATCGGGTCGCCCAGGGCGGTGCCCGAGCCGTGGCCCTCGACGTAGCCGATCGTCCTCGGGTCGATCCCGGCGTCCTCGACGGCCTTCTCGATCGCGCGGGCCTGCATGCCGGGGCTCGGCACGGTGAAGCCGTTGCGCACACCGGCGTTGGACAGGGCGGTGCCCTTGATCACGGCGTACACGTGGTCGCCGTCGCGCTCCGCGTCGACCAGCGGCTTGAGCACCACCGCGCCGACGCCCTCGCCGAGGATGGTGCCGTCCACGCCGACGCCGAAGCTGCGGATCACGTCGGAGGTGCCGGTGGTGAAGTGCTCCTGCGAGGAGGTGATCAGGTTGTACGGGTGCAGCAGCAGGTTGATGCCGCCCGCGACCACCATCCGGCACTCGCCGGCCCGCAGCATCTGCACGGCCTGGTGGACACAGGTCGAGGAGGCCGAGCACATGGTGTCCACGAAGATCGACGGCCCGGTCAGGCCGTAGAAGTAGGACAGCATGTTCGGGATCGTCCCGGTGTAGCTGCCGCTCTGCGGGGCGCCGCGGGTGAGGCTGTTCTGGAAGCCGTACAGGTTGTAGTGGTTGCTCATCGTCCCGACGAGCACGCCGACGTCGCCCTGGTAGCGGCGCCGGATGGTCTCCCGGGAGTAGCCCGCGTCCTCCAGCGCCTGCACGCCGGCCTGGAGGAACAGCCGCACCTCCGGGGACATCTGCTCGGCCTCGCGCTTGGAGATCCGGAAGTACCGGGGGTCGAAGGCGTCGATGTCGCGCAGGAAGGTCCCGGTCCGGATCACGCTCTTGCCGGGCACGGCCCGGTCGCTGTCGTGGACGACGTGGTGGTCCCAGCGGTCGGCGGGGACCTCGGTGAAGCTGTGCCGGCCGTTCTCCAGCAGCTCCCACAGCTCGTCGAGGGTGTCGGCGCCGGGGTAGCGCCCGGAGACCCCGATGATCGCGATGTCGTGCCGGTCGTCGCGGTCCCGGCGTGGGCCGGACGGCTCCGCGCGGGCCTCGGGGGCCTCGACGGCAGAGACGGCGCTGACGGCGGCAGGGGTCCGGACGGGTACCTCGACCGGCTCCGGCTCGGGTTCGGCCCGCGGCGCCGCCTCGCCGAGGACGGCCTCCAGCTGCTCCCGCCGGGACTCCACGAAGTGGGCGGCGACGTCGGCGATGTTGAGGTACTCGAAGAAGATGGTCTTGGACAGCGGCCCGAACAGCTTCTCCAGCTCGGCGGTCACGCCCATGATGCTCAGCGAGTCGATGCCGTACGCGACGAGGTCGGTGGCCGGGTCGAGGTCCTCCGGCCGGTGCCGGAGGACCTCGGCGACGATCCGCCGCAGCAGTTCCTCGGTCCGCTCGGTCAGGTCCCCGCCGTCGCCGCCGGGTACCGGGCCGGCGGGTGCGGCGGTCCGAACCGGTGTGCCCGGTACGGCGGTTCGGACCGGTGAGGCGGGCCGGGCCGCGAGCGTGGCGCCCGCGCCGTAGCCGACCACGACGTGCGCCGGGGCGTCGGCGCGCAGCGCCCCGCCGAGCGCGCGCAGCCCGTCCTCGGTGGGCAGCGGCTCCCAGCCCCGCTCGCGGCGCATCGCCTCCCGGCCGGCCGCGTCCATCGTCATGCCGCCGTCGGCCCACAGCGGCCAACTGACCGCGACGGTACGGCCGGTGCGCTCGCCGGCGTCGACCAGGGACTGCCGGTGCGCGGCGAACGCGTCCAGGAAGGCGTTGGCCGCGGCGTAGTCGGACTGGCCGGGGTTGCCGTACACCCCGGCGACCGACGAGAAGAGCACGAAGTGGTCCAGGTCGAGGTGGCGGGTGGCGGCGTCGAGGTTGAGCGCGCCGCGGATCTTCGGCGCGCCCACCGTGCGGACGTCGGCCAGGTCCTTGCGCACCAGGTACTGGTCGCGCAGGACGCCGGCCGCGTGGACGACGCCGTCGAGCGAGCCGTGGTCGCGCAGGATCGTCTCGACCGCGGCCCGGACCTCCTCGGCGTCGGCCACGTCCACCGGGAGGTGGTGGGCGTCGACGCCGTCGGCGCGCAGCTCGGCGAGCGGGCCGGTGGCGGACCGTCCGCTGAGCACCACCGTGGCTCCGGCGCGGCCGAAGTAGCGGGCCAGGTGCGGACCGAGGCCGCCCAGGCCGCCGGTGATCCAGTACACCCCGCCGGTCCGCAGCTCCGGGACGGCCGGGCCGGCCGCGAGCGGGGTGTCGACGGGCTCCAGCACCTGCCGGACCCCGTCGGCCCGGCGGCGGACCTCACTGTCGGCGCCCTCGTCCGCGCACTCCTCGGCGACGATCCGCTCGATCGTCGCCGGGTCGGCGCCCTCCAGGCCGTCGACGCGCACCACCCGGCCGGTGACCAGCGGGTTCTCCAGGGCCACCGTGCGGAACAGGCCCGCCAGCGGCCGGTGGAAGTGCGCCGGGACCCGCCCGTCGACCAGCACCACGAACCGGTGCTCGGTGGTGGGCCGGGTGAGCAGCAGCTCCCGGACGGCGGCGAACACCGTGTCCGTCACGGCCTCGACACCGTCGGCCGGGGCCGAGGGGGCGACGCCCGGCAGCTCCGGGGTGTGCGGGGTGCGGGCCGGGCCGCCCGGGACGGCCGGCCGGTCCGTCCACCGGGTGGTGGCGGTGACGACGCGCGGGCCGGTGCCGGTGCCGGTGGCGCGCTGGGCGAGCCCCCGGACCGTGGCGTGGACGGTGCCCTCGTGGTCGCACAGGTCGATGTCGAAGGTGGCCACCGCGCCGGAGCCCCCGGAACCGCCGGTCCGCCGGATCCAGGCCCAGCTCTCGGCCGGGCACGGCCCGTGGACCAGGACCTCGTCCAGGGCCAGCGGCAGGGTCGGCCCGGCGGTGTCCGGCATCAGCGTGACGGAGACCTGGAAGGCCGCGTCCAGCAGGCTCGGCGGCAGCAGGTGTCCGGCTCCCTCGGGCTCGGTCGGCCGGATGCGGGCGAGTGCCCCGTCCGGGCCGGTGCGCAGCTCCCGCAGCGCGCGCATGGCCGGGCCGTACTCCAGGCCCTGGGCGCGCAGCCGCCGGTGGACGGCGTCGGGCTCGGCCGGGTCCGGGCAGGAGGCGCGCAGCGCGGCCAGGTCGAGCGGGGCCGGCGGCGCGGCCGGGACGAGTGCGGCGCGGCCGGTGCCGTGCTCCGTGCCGTCGCGTACGAACGCGACGGCGATCCCGTGGTCCCCGGGCGTCAGTTCGACCTGGACGTCGACGGGTTCCTCGTCGACGGTGATCGGCCGCACCCAGGCCAGGTCGTGCAGCCGGACGGTCCCTGTCCCGGTGGCCGAGAGCGCCACGGCGGCCCGGGCCATCTCGACGTAGGCGGCGGCGGGCAGCACCCGCCGGCCGCCGACCCGGTGGTCGTCGAGGAAGGGCTCGGCGCCGGTGAACGTCGAGGTGTAGCGCTGCTGCGCCAGGTCGGAGGTGTTGCGGTGGACGAGGGGGTGCAGCTGCCCGGTGGCGGCGGGGGCGACGGGCTCCGGCACGCGGTACCAGTGCCGGTCCCGCGCGAACGGGTAGGTGGGCAGCCGCACCCGCTGGGCGCCGGGGTGGTGCGGCCAGCTCGCGTCGCCGCCCGCCAGCCAGTCGGCGACCGCCGTCATGAGCTCGGGGCCGGCGCCGGCGGGGTTGGCGGCCTCGCCCGCCGGGAGCTCACCGGACACCAGCGTCCCCAGCGCGGCCACGAGCTGGTCCCGGTCGGCGACGACGAGCGCGGCCCGGACGGCCAGCGGTTCGCGGCCCACCCGCAGGGTGTGGGCGATGTCGGCCGGCGACTGCTGCGGCAGCAGCGCGGACTCCGGCGCGAGCAGGTGCTCCCGCAGCAGTCCGGCGAGCACCCGCAGCCGCTCGGGGCTGCGCGCCGACAGCGGCACGACGTACGGGCCCGGCGCGCCGGCCGAGGAGGTGCGGCGGTGCGGTTCCTCCATCAGCACGTGGGCGTTGGTCCCGCCGAAGCCGAAGGAGCTGACGCCGGCCCGGCGGGGCGCGCCGTCCGCGGCCGGCCAGGGCCGGGTCCCGTCGACGATGTAGAAGGGGCTGCCGGCCAGGTTGATCAGCGGGTTCAGGTTCCGGAAGTTGACGGTCGCGGGCAGCACCCCGGCCGTCATGGCGGCGACGACCTTCACCATGCCCGCCACCCCGGCGGCGGATTCCAGGTGCCCGATGTTGGTCTTGACCGAGCCGATGCCGGTGGTGTCCGGGTCGGGTTCGGTCCCGGCGGTCTCGTGCAGGTTGCGGAAGGCGCGCTTGAGGCCGACGATCTCGATCGGGTCGCCGACCGGGGTGCCCGGCCCGTGCGCCTCGATGTAGCCGACGGTGCCGGGCGCGACGCCCGCCCGGGTGTAGACGTCCTCGATCAGCGCGGCCTGGGCGGTCGGGCTGGTCACGGTCAGCGAGTTGGTCCGGCCGCCGTGGTTGGTGCCGACGCCCTTGATCACCCCGTGGACCGGGTCGCCGTCCGCGATCGCCCGGGCGAGCGGCTTGAGCAGCAGGACCGCCCCGCCCTCGCCCCGGACGAACCCGTCGGCGCCCTCGTCGAAGGCCTGCGCCCGGCCGGTGGGCGAGAGCATGCCGGCCTTGCTGAAGGCCACGAAGTGCTTCGGGGACCAGCACAGGTTGACGCCGCCGGCCAGCGCCAGGTCGCAGCCCCCGTTGTTGAGCGCGGTCACGGCCTCGTAGACGGACACCAGGGAGCTGGAGCAGGCGGTGTCGTTGGTGATGCTCGGGCCGTGGAGGTCGAAGTGGTAGGAGAGCCGGTTGGCGACGATCGAGTACGCCGTTCCGGTCGGGAAGTAGGCGTCGGTCGCCACGTCGTCGCGTTCGATGAGTTCGGCGTAGTCGGCGTGGCAGACGCCCATGAAGACCCCGGTGCGGCTGCCCGCGAGCTCGCTCGCGCGGTAGCCCGCGTCCTCGACGGCCTTCCAGGCGAGTTCGAGGGCGAACCGCTGCTGCGGGTCCATCGTCTCGGCCTCGCGCGGGGAGATGGCGAAGAAGGCGGCGTCGAAGCGGTCCGCGTCCTCGATGAACCCGGCCCAGATGCTGTTGGTCCGTTCGCCGCCGTTGCGCGGGTCCCCGAAGTAGCGTTCCTTGGACCACCGTTCGGCCGGGACCTCGGTGATCAGGGAGCGTCCGGCGGCGAGGTGGTCGAAGAGCGTGGCGAGGGTGTCGGCCCCGGGGAAGCGCAGGGCGAGTCCGATGATGGCGATGCCGTCGGTGGTCACCGGGCCTCCTTTCCGGTCCGGACGGCGTGGCGCCGGTCCACGGTCACTTTCAGGTCGAGCGCCGGGGCGGCCGATCCGCCGTTCCGGCCGGCGCCGTCGAGCACGAACTGCCGGTGGAGCACGGCGGTGGTGAGCAGGTAGACGAAGGCCTGGTCCTCCTTGGTGCTCACGTCCTCGGCGGGCGACGCCATGACGCGGTCCGTCAGGCGGCGGGCGAACCGCTGGTCCAGGAAGTCGAGCTTGCCCAACTCGGTGTCGGACAGGAGGAGTTCCAGGTAGTCCGGGCGGTGCTCCTTGAACACCTCACTGCCCGGGGCGCGGTAGGGCTGCTTGGGGCGGTCCGTGGTCCACTGCGGCAGCTCGGCGCGGAACGCCTTCTTCAGGACGGCCTTCTCGTTCCACCCGTCGTCGAAGCGGAGGTTGACCGCGGAGGCGGCCCGGACCACCGCCGGGTCGAGGAACGGGCAGCGGTTCTCCACGCTGTGCGCCAGGGCGACGCGCTCGCCCTGGGTCGAGAGCAGGAAGCCGGGCAGCAGGGTCTTGTACTCCAGCCACTGGGCCTTCTGCACCGCGGACATGGCCTGGTAGCCCGGCGCCCGGGCGACCAGGTCGAGCAGGTCGGCGAACGGGTCCTCCCGGGAGGCGAGCAGCCGGGCCGCGAACCTGCCGTTCTGGTACCGCAGTTCGTGGGAGAACAGGCCGGGCAGCCGCTCGGTGGCGAACTGCTGGTAGAGGCCGAGCAGGTGGCCCTGGTGGGCCGGGCCGAAGTGCGACAGCTCCGGGTGCAGGGTGGCGAGTCCGGCGCGCCGCTCGGCGTCGGTGAGCCCGTGCCAGCGTTCGCGCAGCATGGTCTCCCGGAACAGGGAGTAGCCGAGGAAGGCCTCGTCGGAGCCCTCGCCGCTGAGCACGGTCTTGATGCCCGCGTCGCGGACGTGGCGGGAGAGCAGGAACATCGGGACGAAGGAGGTCCGGAAGGCGGGCACCTCGGCGTGGTACACCGCCGACGGGAGGTTGTCGGCGATGTCCGCGCCGGTGACCGGGAGGGCGGAGTGCAGGGTGCCGAGGTGCTCGGCGACCAGCAGCTGGCTGTCGGACTCGTCGAAGTTCTTGTCCCGGAAGGCCACCGAGAAGGTGCGGACCTGGTGCCGGGACAGCTGCGTGGCGAGGCTGGTGACCACGGAGGAGTCGAGGCCGCCGCTCAGGTAGACGCCGACCTCCACGTCGGAGCGCAGGCGCAGCTCCACCGCGGTGCGCAGGCTCTCCCGGACGAACGCGACCGCTTCCGGCTCGGTGCCGTCGAAGCCCGGTACGTCGAAGGAGAGTTCCTCGTACGCGCGCGGCGAGCGCAGGCCGCCGCCGGCCTCCAGGTAGCAGCCCATGGGCAGTTGGCGGACGCCGGCGAACGGCGTGCGGTCGGGCAGCGGCGTCCACACCGCGTAGATCGACGCGAGGTCCGGCGGGGAGAGCTCGAAGCGGAAGCCGGGGAACGCGCCGAAGGCCTTCGCCTCGGAGGCGAACAGGAGGGCGCCGCCGTGCTCGGCGTAGTACAGCGGGCGCTTGCCGTACCGGTCGCGGGCCAGGACGAGCCCGCCGGTGGCGGTGTCCCTGATCGCGAGCGCGAACGGGCCGTTGAAGCGGGCGAAGCAGGCCGGGCCCCACTGGATCCAGGCCTGGAGGGCGACTTCGGTGTCGGAGTGGTCGGTGCGGAACGGGCGGCCCAGGCCCTCCAGTTCCGCGCGCAGTTCGACGTGGTTGTAGATCTCGCCGTTGAAGCAGATCCAGTAGCGTTCCGTCGGGTCCGCCATCGGCTGGGCGCCGTCGGCGGGATCGACGATCGCCAGCCGTACGGTGCCCATCGCGAGCCCGTCGTCCAGGTAGTAGCCGGCCTGGTCCGGTCCGCGGTGGCGGATGGTCGAGAGCATCGAGGTGATGACCTCGTCGGGTGCTCCGGTCAGTGGTGGGTCCGCGAGGAACCCGGCGATTCCGCACATGGCAGTCCCCCTATTCCCCGGCGAGCTTCTTCTGGACGAATTCATCGATCGCGTTGAGCGATACGAGGACGTTCATGAGGATCTCGTCGCCGTCGAGGGCCAGCGAGAACTCGGACTCCAGGAAGCGCATCATCCTGACGTAGCCGAAGGAGTCGATGACCCCGGCCTTGAACAGGTCGGTGTCCGGGGTGGTCTCATCGTCGAACTCGAAGAGGAAGCGCTCCTCCAGGTACGTCCGGATCGTGTCCGTCGTCGATTCCATCGTTCAGGCTCCAGACGTGATTTTGTCGACCA
Organism: Kitasatospora sp. NPDC001261; assembly: GCF_042896795.1. Lineage (NCBI taxonomy): Bacteria > Bacillati > Actinomycetota > Actinomycetes > Kitasatosporales > Streptomycetaceae > Kitasatospora > Kitasatospora sp. NPDC001261. Next base: position 162,227 of record NZ_JBIAXP010000002.1, on the reverse strand, counting down.
TGCGGGTGAGGGAGGTGCCCCCGATCTCGGTGAACTCCACGTCGTCGTCCCGGTCGAGGAGACTTCGTACGCAGTTGGTCCAGCGCACCGGGGCGACGAGCTGTTCGGCCAGCAGCCGGGCGGTCTCCTCCGGCCGGTGCGGCCGGGCGGTGACATTGGAGACGACCGGGGTGCGGGGTGCGGCGAATGCGAAGCCGGTGAGGAATTCCGCGAAGCGCACGCGGGCCGGCTCCATGTAGCGGGAGTGGAAGGGCGCGCTCACCCTCAGGCGGGCGACCCGGATCCCGTTCTCCTCCAGGCATTCGACCGCGGCGGCCAGCACGGGGGGAGTGGCCGCGATGACGAGTTGTGACGGGGTGTTCAGGCCGGCGATGTCGACGCCGTCGATCCCGTGCTCGGCGAGGAGCTCCAGCAGCCGTTCCTCGGGGGTGTCCAGGACGGCGGCCATGCCCCCGTCGGAGGCCGCGGCCATGAGCTCGCCGCGCTTGGCGACCAGCCGGAGCCCGGTCTCGAAGTCGAACACCCCGGCGGCCAGCAGGGCGTTGTACTCGCCGAGGCTGTGCCCCAGGTAGACATCCGCCGGGCGGTCCTCCCGGTGGGTGCGCTCGAAACCGTGCAGGGCGTTGACGACGAAGATCGCCGGCTGGGTGTACTCGGTCCGGCCGAGCAGGCCGTCCGGGTCCTTGGTGCACAGGGTGGCGAGGTCGTACCCCAGCAGGTCGGAGGCGAATCCGACCAGTCCTGGGTAGCGTTCGAGGACCTCGGCGCCCATTCCCTTGTGCTGGCTGCCCTGGCCGGCGAAGAGCATGGCGAACACGGCATTCCTCCGACGGGTGTCGCGGGGATGAGGGGGTGTGGCGAGAAGGGGGCGCGCGCCCGGTCTCACAGACGGCAGGTCGGGACGACCGACCTGAGCACGTTCAGGACCGCGCGGCCGCGCCGGTCGAGGGCGAGGCCGGGGGCGGCGGCCACGCCGAGCGACGCGGTCGGCGCGTCCCCGGCGAGTTCGACCGAGCGGATCCGGCCGCCGTCCAGCGTCGTGGCCCGGTGGGCGCGCTGGTGGACGAGGGCGAACCCGCACCCGGCGGCCACCAGGCCGCGGACGGTCTCCGGCCCGGTGGCGGTGACCACCGGTGGCAGCGGGACGCCGACGTCGGCGAAGAACTTCTCGAAGTGGAGCAGCAGCGGCGGGTCGTCGAGGGCGACGAACGGCCGCTCGGCGAGCTCGGCCAGGCGGACGGGGCCGGCCCGGCCGCACGGGTCGTCGTCCGCGACGAGCGCCCGCATGGGCAGCTCGGCCAGCGGGACGAACCGGGAGCCGCCGCTCAGGAAGTCGTAGGTGACGGCCAGTTCGCACTGCCCGTCCCGGAGCAGGGCCAGCAGCCGGTCGGCCGGTTCCTCCCGGGTGGTCAGCCGCAGGCCCGCGTGGCGTTCCGCGGTGATCCGGTGGGTCTGGGGGAGCAGGAACGGGGCGACCGGGGTGAGGAACCCGACGCCGAGCCGGCCTTCGATGCCGCCGGCCAGCGCGTCCCCCTGCTCCTGGAGGCTCCTGGCCTGTCCCAGCAGCGCGCGGGCGCCGAGGAGCAGGTCCCGCCCGTTCGGGGTGAGGGTGACCCCGCGGGCGTGGTGGCGCAGCAGCAGCTGCACGCCGAGTTGGCGTTCCAGCCGCATGATGGCCGAGGAGACGGTCGATTGCGAGGCTCTGAGCTTCTCGGCCGCTTCCGAGATGTTTCCGAGTTCGGCCGATTCCACGAAATAGCGCAACTGCGTGAGGCTGAAGTCCAGGCGGTCGGTCATTCTTCACGTCCGGAGTGATTTCTCGGTCGGTCGGATCGTGTGGGCGCGGTTCGCGCGCGTTCCGGCCGCTTCAGGTCCGGTGCGCGTTCCGGGGCGATCGTCTGGGCGTACGCGGCGCGGTTCCGGCGCCGGGACAGTGGAACCGTGGCAGGCGGTACCGGTCGTACGTGTGCGATGGCGACATGGCGGGGCTCTTCTCTGGCTTCGGGAGCGAGGAGAACACTGTCGAGCGGGTATCGCGAAACGCTGTGTGTCATGCGCGTGTCAAGAAAGTAAAAAGCGCAGGCCGGAGGGTCGTGGCCAGGAGTGTGCAGGAAGGTTCAAGGGTGCACACGGAACGAAGCGCTTCGCTCACCTTAGGCGACAGGTTGACCGTGGAACAAGGTCGCCCTGGGGCCGGGATGTGAGGAACTCGCGGGCGTATCCGGTGGGCCGGATTCCGCGGGCCGGACCGTACGGGGGCGTCCGAGGCCGGACCGTCCGGGACCGTCCGGGGTCGGATCGTCCTGGGGTGTCCCGGGCGGAAACGGCGAGCGGCCCGCCCGGTGTCGTGGAGGACACCGGACGGGCCGCGTACGCACCCGAGCAACCCCTGCGCGTCAGTGCACCAGCACCGGCACGTCGTTCTCGGCCGCCGAGCCCGCGTCCGAGCCCGTCGAGGCACCCGGCCGGCCGGCGTTGATGAAGGTGAAGGCGACCACGCCGGCCGCCACCAGGATCCCGAAGGACACCCAGATCGCGGTCGAGAAGCCGTGCACCATGCCCTGGAACTGCAGCACCTTGGCGGCCTCCGGCGAGGCGGCGGCCGCGGCGGTGGCGTGCGAGGCCAGCCAGCCGGTGGTCGCGCTGGCCGCGATGGTGTTCAGCAGCGCGGTGCCGATGGCGCCGCCGACCTGCTGCGAGGTGTTGACCATCGCCGAGGCCACACCCGCGTCGCGCGGCTGGACGCCGTGCGTGGCGAGGCTCATGGCGGGCATGAACGCGGTGCCCATGCCGAGGCCCATCAGGACCAGGCCCGGCAGGATCAGCGCCGGGTAGGAGGTGTCCAGGCTGATGTGGGTCAGCAGGAACATGCCGGCCGAGGCGACCAGGAAGCCGGGCGCCATCAGGTAGCGGGCCGGGACCCGGGTCATCAGCCGGGCGCCGATCTGGGTCGAGCCGGTGATCATGCCCGCCACCATCGGCAGGAAGGCCACGCCGGTCAGCACCGGGCTGTAGCCGAGCACGATCTGCAGGTAGTAGGTCAGGAAGAGGAACAGACCGAACATGCCGATCACGGCCATGCCCAGCGACAGGTACACCCCGCCGCGGTTGCGGTCGAGCACCACGCGCAGCGGCAGCAGCGGGGCCTTGACCCGGAGCTCCACCAGCACGAAGGCGGCCAGCAGCACGGCGGCCGCGACGAACAGGCCGATGGTGGTGCCGGACGACCAGCCGTCCGACTCGGCGCGGGTGAAGCCGTAGACCAGCGAGACCAGGCCGGTGGTCACCAGCAGAACGCCGGGGACGTCCAGCCGGTTGCGGTTGCGGCCCTCGGCGGGCTCGCGGATCACCATCACGGCGCCGACGGCGGCCACGATGGCGAACGGGATGTTGACGAAGAAGGTCCAGCGCCAGTTCATGTACTCGGTGAGCAGGCCGCCGAGGATCAGACCGATGGCGCCACCGCCACCGGCGATCGCACCGTAGATGCCGAAGGCCTTGGCGCGCTCCTTGGCCTCGGTGAAGGTCACCGCGAGCAGCGACAGCGCGGCCGGCGCGAGCAGCGCGCCGAACACGCCCTGGAGTGCGCGGGCGCCCAGCAGCATCGCGGTGTTGGCCGCGGCGCCGCCGAGCGCGGAGGCCAGGGCGAAGCCGGTCAGGCCGACGATGAAGGTCCGCTTGCGGCCCCAGAGGTCCGCGATCCGGCCGCCGAACAGCAGCAGCCCGCCGAAGGCCAGCGCGTAGGCGGTGATCACCCACTGGCGGTTGCCGTCGGAGATGCCCAGGTCCCGCTGTGCGGACGGCAGGGCGATGTTCACGATGGTCGCGTCGAGGACGACCATCAGCTGGGCGAGGCCGATGAATATCAGCGCCTTCCAGCGCCGGGGATCGGGCAGCGTCGCCGGTCGGGCGGCGTCGGTTCGAGACATGGGGGTACTCACTTCACGGTGCGTGTGGTGTGCGTGAACGGTCGGGTGCCGTGCGGCGGGCACGGCGGGTCGCCGCACCGGGAGGGTGCGGTGGCAGGGCGCGCCGGGGCACGGCGGCGCGCGCCCGGACGGCTGGTACTGGTCGGGCCCCTACAGGCAGGGGGTCGGTACTGGTGGGTCGGTCAGTTCTGGGGCTGGAAGTCCTCGAAGGTCGCGGCCCGGCCGGGCAGCACCGAAGGAGCCGGTGCGCGCAGGCCGTCCAGGAAGATCTGCAGGTGCCGGTGGACGAAGTCGTCGAGCAGTCGGCAGGCGGTGTTCGGCAGTGGCCGGGTCAGCTGGCTCATCGCGATGAACAGGTCACCGTGGTCGACGTCCGACCGCAGCTCGCCCGCGGCCCGGGCGCGCTCCATCAGCCCGCCCACGGCGGCCTGCAGGCGCTCCCGGATCTCGGTCAACTCCGGGTCGTACAGGTCGACATGGTTGCTGAACAGGGTGCACAGACCGCCGACCTTCTCCCCGACGGACGCGTGCGCGAACCGCTGGAGGGCGTCGAACGGCCCACTGCCGTCAGGGGCGTCCGCCTCCGCCGTCGCCGTCTCGGCGAGGGCCAGGATGCGGTTCTTGACGAGCACCGCCACCTCGCGGATCAGCGCCACCCGGTCCGGGAAGTTCCGGTACAGCGTGGCATTGCCGACCCCCGCCCGCTTCGCGATCTCGTCCAGCGGCGCGTCCGCACCGTACTCGACGAACGCCTCCCGGGCCGCCAGCACGATCCGCTCCCGGTTCCGGCTCGCGTCCGCACGCAACTTCGGCGTACGTGCGCTCCCCGCGGGACGGACCGACTCGGCGGTGGTGGTCACGACGACTGCTCCTCATCAGGATACCGGGGAAAATCTCCCCGCTTCTTCCAACGTACTCGGAAACGGGGAATCCGTCCCCGGAATTTCCCCTCACCATGTGACCTGCGTCACACAATCCCTCTGCTCTCGGGCAGGGATGTCACACCCCGGCCCTACGGTCGCGGTATGTGCACGGCTCCTGACGCACCGCGCCGATCGCAGATGCGACCCGAAGAGTTCGAGGAACTCGCGCGCCTGGCTTTCCGGGCGCTCGAGGGTCTCCAGTTGGAGTTCCTCGGCGGGCGACTGGGAGTGAAACCGAGGTCGGGCGGCACCCACGGCTGTGTGATCGAGTGGCTGGTGCGGAGCTGCTTCCAGGCGCGGCCGGAGCTGTGGCTGCACAGCCATGGCCTGAGGATGCGGGGAACCGACGGCGGACGGGTCCATCCCGATGGCACTCTGGCCCCCGCCGAGGCCTTCGTCGGGCAGGGGGAGTGGGTCGATGCGGATCGCGTGCTGATGGTGGTCGAAGTGACCGATGCGGACGTCGACGCCGATCGGCGCGCCCGGGTCGAGAAGCCCCGCGCCTACGCCGAGGCCGGCATCCCCGTCTACCTGCTGATCGACCGGGACTCCGCGGAGATCATCGTCCACAGTCAGCCCGACGGCGTCCGCTACGAGACCGTTCACACCCTGCCGTTCGGCAAGGCCGTCCGCCTCCCCGACCCGGTGGGCATCTCCCTGGACACCGAGCCCCTCAAGAACTGGGTGCGCTGATCCCGGGCATGGCTTCCCCGGGGCGGTGAGGGTGGCGCCCTAGGCTGTGGGCGTCCCGGGCGGCCGGTGGGCCGTGGGAGTCGGGAGGGGCCCGGCGGCCGGGTGGGCGGAGGAGGTTCGCGATGGGCAGCGGTGAGACGGTCGCCCGGGTGCGCTGTGTGGCGGCCGTGCCGTGCTGGGTGAGCCTGATGGCCCCGGATCTGGAGGACGCGAAGAAGTTCTACGGCCCGCTGCTCGGCTGGGAGTTCGAGCCCGGGCCGGACCGCTTCGGCCCGTACGTGCACGCGGTGACCGGCGGGGAGGCGGTGGCCGGGCTGGGCGTCGCCGGTGTCGGGGCGGTTCCGCTCGCGTGGACCAGTTACTTCGGGACGGAGAGCGCCGACGCCGCCGCCGACGCGGTGCGGGAGCGCGGCGCGACCCTGGCGGTCGGCCCGCTGGCCTTCGACGCCGGGCGGGTGGCCTTCGCGGCGGACCCGGCGGGCGCGGTGTTCGGCATCTGGGAGGGCCCGCCGGGCCGGGCCCGGAAGCTGGACCTGCCCGGGGCGCCGGTCTGGATCGAGCTGCGCACCCCGGACCCGTTCGCGGCAGCGCTGTTCTACGGCGAGGTGTTCCGCTGGGACGGCCGCGACCCGGAGCGCTTCGACGTCCGCTGGGAGCACGACCGGGTGGTGCTGCGCGCCGAGGGGCACAGTGTCGCGGCGCTGGCCAAGGAGCAGGCCGGCGGCCCGGCCGGGATGCCGCCGCACTGGGAGGTGTCCTTCGCCGTCCCGGACACGGACCGGGCGGTGGCCCGGGCCGCGGAGCTGGGCGGCGGGGCGCTCGGGCCGGCCTTCGACTCCCCGTACGGGCGGGTGGCCCGGCTGCGGGACCGCGAGGGTGCCCGGTTCGCGGTGATCAGCCCGAAGCATTGATCCGGCCCGGAGGAATGATCCGGCCTGAAGGAATGAGCGGGCTCGGAGGGACGGGCCGGCGGGAGCGCTGATCAGTCCGGGGCGTCCAGTTCGGCCCGCTCCGCCCGCAGCCGGTCGCCCAGCGCGGTGCGGGCGGCCGCGGGCAGGGCCTTGCGGGCGGCCGGGAACAGCTGCTCCTCCTCCCCGCGCAGGTGCCGCCGCAGGGTTTCGGCGAGGCCGCGCAGCAGGGTGTCGAAGGCCGGTTCGGCCGGTCCGAGCCCCTGGAGGTCGGCGAGGTACTGCCCGATCGCCAGGTGGTCGTGGATGCTGCGGAAGACCAGGGCCCCGCCGTCGGGCACGTCGTGCTGCACCACTGGGAAGAGGTGTTCCTCCTCGGCGGCGCAGTGGGTGAAGAGGAGGTCGGTCAGCCGGGCCACCAGCTCGCCGCGTCCGGGGTCGCCGGCCGGTGCGGCCTCGATCCGGTCGAGCAGTTCGGTGACCGCCCGGTGGTCGGCGGTGAACTCGCCGAGGATGTCAGGCCTGCGGCTCATGGCCCGCCCGCCTCTCGCACGGAAGACTTCCCCCGCTGTCTTCCAGTATCCGGCGCCGGGCCGTCCGGCCGGAGGCACGCGCCGCTCACCCCCCGTCGAGCCCGCTCACCCTCCGTGGGTCCCGCTCACCCCCCGTCCCGCCGCCCGGTGAGGGCGAGCAGCCGGGTCTGCGGGTCGGCGTCCTCGGGCACCGGCAGCGGCGGGTCGAAGAGCCCGCTGCCGGAGAGGTCCCCGTACCCGGCGAACTCGCCGAGCGCGAACCCGACGAGCCCGTCGGGGAGCCGGGTGTGCCGTCCGATGCCCTCGGCGAGGTCCCAGGAGTGGATCACCAGGTCGGTGGTGAGCTGGTCCAGGTAGTACTGCCCCGAGGTGTCCCCGAAGGAGAGGTGGACGGTCAGCTCGGTGGCGCCCGGGACGGCCCAGGCCTCCCGGGCGGCCGCGGCGGCGTCGGTCCAGGCGGTGACGGGGTCGTCGCCGAGCACGTCGCCGTCGAAGCGCTCGCCGACCTCGCCGACGGTGGCGCCCATCAGCAGCTCGGGCACCCAGAGCTGTTCGCCGGTGAGGTGGTTGACGAGGTCGCGGACGGACCAGTCGCTGCACGGGGTGGGGGAGTCCCACTGTTCGGGGGTGATCAGTCGGACGCGCTCGCCGAAGGCGTCCAGCGCCTCGGGGTACGGGGTGCCGGTCCGGGTCTCCCGTCGGTGCTGCCTGTGGTGGGCCATGTCTCCACCCTCTCCGGCCGGGGCGGGGCCCGCGAGTCGCCGACGGCCCGTCAGTTGTTCAAATTCGAACTTCGGGGTACGGTCGGTGAAGCGGCGGTTCAAATTTGAACAATGGCGCCGGGTGACGATCCCTGCCTGCCGCACCACCACAACCCTTGACCGTGTCCGGCCGCGCCGGACGACGACCGAACCCCGATCGATGGAGACGCGCATGCCGAGCAGCAGCCCGAGCACGACCGCCGCCACCACCACCGTCAGCCCGACCCGGGACACCGCCGGGTCCGCGACGACCTCCCCGCACGCCTACGACGCTGGACTCCTGCTCCTGCGCCTGGCCCTCGGCCTGACCATGGCCGCGCACGGCAGCCAGAAGCTGTTCGGCTGGTTCGGCGGCGGCGGGATCGACGGCACCGGTCAGTTCTTCACCATGAGCGGCTACCCGGCCGGCAACGCCATGGCCGTGGTGGCCGGCCTCACCGAGACGCTGGGCGGACTCGCCCTCGCCGTCGGCCTGCTGACCCCGCTGGCGGGCGCCGCGATCGTCGGCACGATGGTCAACGCGATAGCCGTCACCTGGGGCGGCGGCTTCTTCGCCCCGAAGGGCAGCGAGTACGAGCTGCTGCTGACCGCCGGTGCCGCCGCGCTCGCCCTGACCGGCCCCGGCCGCTACGCCGTGGACCGCTTCCTGCCGGTGCTGCGGGCGCACCGCCTGGCGTACGGCGCGGCCGCCGTCGTGGTCGGCCTGGTGACGGCGGGCGTGATCCTGCTGCTCCGCAAGTAGCCGGAATCCGGCGGTAGTCGGTTCCACCGATCCGCGGGCCCGAAGGGCATGGCGACGACGACGTCGCCATGCCCTTCCGCTTTTCCGGATGGGTAGGGCTTGGGTAAAGGCCTTCACAATGATGTGTGATGTGTGCAATATTACATGGCACATCCCCACTGTTTCCACGACGGACCCGCCCCACGGGTCCCGTCGCGGACGGTCCTCGCTCCCCCGTAGGCCGCGCCCCAAATCGCGGCCGATGACGGCCCGGAGGCCCCCACGTGAATGGCCAACGCTTACTGCGAGTCCCGCGGTTGGCACGACTGTTGACGCTCGTCCTGTCCCTGTTCCTGGCGGTCGGCCTGTTCGCCCCGCTCAGCCAGGCCGCCCCCGCCGGCCCCACCCCCGGCGGAACCACCCCCGGCGGCACCCCCGCCGGTACGCCCACGGGCACGGCGCCCGCCCACCTGGCGCCGCCGCCCGCGATCGGCGAGAGCCGCGCCGACACCACCCCGGCGAAGCCGGACGGCCGCAAGCGCCTCAGCCCCGAGGACCTGGTGCCCCAGTCGCCGACGGCCCCGCTCACCGGCCTGCCGACGGCCGGGCAGCCGCAGGCCAAGGCCTTCGGCCTGGACGCGGCCGCCGCCCGGCCCTGCAACGTCGGCGACTTCACCAGCCGTACCGGCAGCGCGCTGGTCCAGCAGATCAAGTCCGTCGACCTCCAGTGCGTCAACTCGCTGTTCAAGATCGGCCGCGGCGACGCCGCCAACGCCTTCCGCGAGTCGCAGATGGTCACCGTGGCGAACGCGGTGCGCGACGCCGCCAACGGCTACCAGGGCAACGACAGCGGCTCGATCGCGGAGCTGATGCTCTACCTGCAGGCCGGCTACTTCACGCAGTTCTACAACCCCGACGTGGTGGGCCCCTACGGCAGCGGCCTGAAGGACGCCTCCCGCGCCGCGCTGGACGCGTTCTTCGCCAACCCCCGTTCGCGGGACGTCACCGCGGACAACGCGAGCCCGCTGGCCCGGGCGGCCACGCTGATCGACAGCATCAAGGACAGCGCCCGCTACCTGCCCGTCGTCAAGCGCCTGCTGTCCGACTACGACAGCGCCACCTGGAACCCGAACGGCATGGTCTACGCGGTGACCCCGGCGCTCACCGCGCTGTTCGCCGGCCACTGGGAGGCCGACTTCCTCCCCGCCGTCAAGGCCGACCCGAGCGTGCTGGACGCCCTGTTCACCTTCATCTCCCGCAACCAGGGCCTGCACGGCGGCACCTACGGGCGGACGGTCTACGAGGCGACCAACGAGCTGACCCGCTTCATGCAGTACCCGGACCTGCTGCCCCGGCTGCGCCCCTACGCGCGGGCCCTGGCCCAGCAGTCCGCCCCGACCGGCCCCACGATGTACCAGCGCGGCTCGGTGACGCTCGCGGTGAACTGGTGGGACAAGGGCAACTGCTCGTACTACGGCACCTGTGACGACCCGGCGAAGTTCAAGGCCGCCAACCTGACGGTGAAGCACAGCTGCAGCCCGAGCATCGTCATCCTGGCCCAGGCGCTGGACGCCACCCAGCTGAACACCGCCTGCACCAGCCTGAACGGCCAGGACGCGTTCTTCCACGCGGTGGCCAAGGACAACGGCCCGGTGAAGGACGACAACAACAAGACGATCGAGGTCGTGGCCTTCCACTCCTCGCTCGACTACCAGGTGCTCGCCGCGGTCATCTACGACATCAACACCAACAACGGCGGCATGTACCTGGAGGGCGACCCGGCGGCGGTCGGCAACCAGCCGCGCTTCCTCTGCTACGAGGCCGAGTGGGCCCGCCCGTCCTTCGAGATCTGGAACCTCAACCACGAGTACACCCACTACCTCGACGGCCGGTTCAACGTGTACGGCGACTACGACGCCGGCCAGGTCCAGCCGATCGACTGGTGGGTCGAGGGCTTCGCGGAGTACGTCTCCTACTCGTACCGCAAGGTCGTCAACGACGGTGCCATCGCGGTCGCTTCGCAGCACGCCTACCGGCTGAGCGAGCTGTTCGACACCGTCTACGCCACCAGCAGCCAGGACCGGGTCTACCGCTGGGGCTACCTGGCCGTGCGCTACATGCTGGAGCAGCACCGCTCGGACCTGGACGCGGTCCTCGCCAAGTACCGCGCCGGTGACTGGAACGGCGCCCGCGCCATCCTGAAGACCACCATCGGCACCCGCTACGACGCCGACTTCGACAGCTGGCTGACCAAGTGCGCCGCCGGCGCCTGCGCCACCGACACGCCGGGCCAGCCGCAGCTGCCGGAGTGCGCGGGCAACGACGTCCGGCTGCTCTCGGCCAACTGCGTGCGCGGCAACGTCGCGGCGACCACCGGCAACTACGCGCACTTCTACCTCCTGGTGCCGGCCGGCACCAAGCAGATCAAGGTCACCAGCAAGGGCGGCACCGGCAACGGCGACCTCTACTACAACCCGACGAGCTGGGCCTACACCAACGCGTACGTCACGCGCTCGGCGGGTCCGGACAACGCGGAGACGCTGACCGTCACCAACCCGCCGGTCGGTGGCTACGTCTTCTTCAGCCTCTACGCCCAGCAGGGCTTCAGCGGGGTGAGTGTCACGAGCGAGATGTGAGCCGACCCCGGCTGACCCCAGACAGGTGACCGCCCCGGGCGGAGCGCTACGGCGCCCCGTCCGGGGCGGGTCTGTTGACGGACCGTCACCACGATCCCTCCGTGAATTCCCCGCAAACTGCGCACAACGCCCCGGGTTCCCAAGGCCATGTGAGATGTGCCATGGTACATGTCACACCCCCCACCGTGCCCGACGGAACCGCTCCCCACGCGGCGCCGTCACCAGCGGTCCTCGACACCCCCCACCGGCCGCGCCCCAAATCGCGGCCGACGACGGCCCGGAGGCCCCCACGTGAGTCCTTCACGTCTGCTGCGACTCCCGCAGCTGGCACGATTGCTGACGCTCGTCCTGTCCCTGTTCCTGGCGGTCGGCCTGTTCGCCCCGCAGTCCCAGGCCGCCCCCGCCACCCCCACCCCCGGCGGCTCGCCCGCGCCCGTCCCCACCGGGCCGGCCCCGCAGCCCGCCACCGGCGCAGCCGAACGAGCCGACAGCGGGCAGCAGTTGGCCTCGGTCGACCAGCGCGCCCCGCTCTCGGTCGACACCCGGCCGGCCGAGGTCCGGCCGACCGCCAAGGCCCTCAGCCTCGGCGCGGCGGCCGAACAGGCCTGTACCGTCGGCGACTTCAGCGGCCGGACCGGCAGCGACCTGGTCCAGCACATCAAGAGCGCGGACATCAACTGCATCAACAGCCTGTTCCAGCTCACCGGCGGCGACGCGCGCGGCGCGTTCCGCGAGGAGCAGATGAACACGGTGGCCTACGCGCTGCGCGACGCTTCGGCCAACTACCCCGGTGACAACAGCACTTCGGTCGAGCAGCTGGTGCTCTACCTGCGCGCCGGCTACTTCGTGCAGTGGTACCACAAGGAGGACGTCGGCGAGTACGGCGCCGGCCTCAAGACCGCGATCCAGTCCGGGCTGGACGCCTTCTTCAACAGCGCCCACTCGCGCGACGTCGCCTCGGGCAACGCGCCCATCCTGGGCGAGGCCGTCACCCTGATCGACAGCGCGCAGGAGAACGTCCGCTTCCTGCCGGTGGTCAAGCGGCTGCTGGGCGACTACAAGGCCGACACCTGGAACCCGGCCGGCATGGCCTGGGCGGTCAACCCGGTGTTCACCGTGCTGTTCCGCGGCCACCAGGTGCCCGGCTTCGACGCGGCCGTCGAGGCGGACCCGAGCGTGCTGGACGCGCTGTCCGACTTCGCGACCCGCAACAACGCCCTGCTCGGCGACAGCTTCGGCGTGCTGGTCTACAACGCGACCAAGGAGCTGACCCGCTTCCTGAAGGACACCGCCCTCCAGGCCAAGGTCCGTCCGCTGGCCAAGACGCTGGTCGAGAAGTCGGAGCCGAAGGGCCGCACCGTCTACCAGTGGGCCGCGGTCGCGGAGGCGGTCGACTACTACGACCAGGGCAACTGCTCCTTCTACGGCACCTGTGACAAGTCCGCCCAGCTCAAGGCCGGCGTGCTGACCGTGAAGCACACCTGCAGCCCGAGCATCACGCTGCTCGCCCAGGCGCTGGACGCCACCCAGCTGAACACCGCCTGCACCAGCCTCAACGGCCAGGACGAGTACTTCCACTCGGTGGCCAAGGACAGCGGCCCGGTCAAGGACGACAACAACAAGACGATCGAGGTCGTGGCCTTCCACTCCTCGCTCGACTACCAGGTGCTCGCCGCCGCGATCTACGGCATCGACACCAACAACGGCGGCATGTACCTGGAGGGCGACCCGACCAAGGCCGACAACCAGCCGCGCTTCCTCTGCTACGAGGCCGAGTGGGCCCGTCCGTCCTTCGAGATCTGGAACCTCAACCACGAGTACACCCACTACCTCGACGGCCGGTTCGACATGTACGGCGACTTCGAGGCCGGCATGAAGACCCCGACCGTCTGGTGGGTCGAGGGCTTCGCGGAGTACGTCTCCTACTCGTACCGCAAGGTGAACAACGACGGCGCCATCGCGGCGGCCGCCCGTCACACCTACAAGCTGAGCGACCTCTTCGACACCGGCTACGGCGACCAGGACCGGGTCTACCGCTGGGGCTACCTGGCCGTCCGCTACATGCTGGAGCAGCACCGCTCCGACCTGGACGCGGTCCTCGCCAAGTACCGCACCGGTGACTGGGACGGTGCCCGCACCATCCTGAAGACCACCATCGGCACCCGCTACGACGCCGACTTCGACAGCTGGCTGACCAAGTGCGCGTCCGGCGGCTGCGCCACCGACGGCAGCGGCAACCCGCCCACCACGCCGGGCACCCCGCTGCCCGAGTGCACCGGCACCGACACCCGGCTGCTGGCGGCCAACTGCACCCGCAGCAACGTCGCGGCCACCACGGGCAACTACGCGCACTTCTACCTCCTGGTGCCGGCCGGCACCAAGCAGGTGAAGATCACCACCAGCGGCGGCACCGGCAACGGCGACCTCTACTACAACCCGACGAGCTGGGCCTACACCGACACGAACACCGCGCGGTCGACCGGCCCGGACAACTCCGAGACGCTGACCGTCACGGACCCGCCGGCCGGCGGCTACATCTTCTTCAGCCTCTACGCCCAGCAGGGCTTCAGCGGGGTGAGCGTCACGAGCGAAATGTGAGCCGAGTACGGCGAACGGACAGGTGACCGCCCCGGGCGGAGCGCTACGGCGCCCCGCCCGGGGCGGGTCCGTTCCGTACGGGCGCCCTACGCGCCGACCCGCACCAGCGCCAGGGTGATGTTGTCCGGCCCGCCGGCCTCGATCGCCGCCTTCCACAGCTCGAACGCCGCCCTGCCGTCCGAGCGGTCCGCCCCCTCGAACGACCGCTCCAGCAGCCCGGCCAGCTCCTCCTCGGGCACCGGGTCGGTCAGGCCGTCGCTGCACACCAGGTACCGGTCCCCGGCGGTCAGCGGCACGGCCCGGACGTGCGGCTCGACGAAGGTGAGCCCGAGCGAGCCGCCCAGGGTCTGGGTGACCACCGAGGTGGTGCGCCGTCCGGGCGGCAGCGGCGGGCTGTCGTCCACGCTCACCCGGCGCAGCCCGTCCCCGGTGATCCGGTAGACCCGGCTGTCGCCGACGTTGAAGGCCAGCGCCCACTCGGGCAGCAGTACCAGCCCGGCGACGGTGGTGCCCATCGCGGCGAGCTCCGGCTCCTCGGCGGCGGCCGCGTAGACGGCCCGGTTGCAGGCCAGGAGCTCCTCGCGGACGGCCTCCTCGCCGTCCAGCGCGCCCCCGTCGGCGGCGAGCCGGCGGGCGACCAGGGCACTGGCCACCTCGCCGCCGGGGTGGCCGCCCAGGCCGTCGGCGACCGCGATCACGCAGGGCGGGCCGAGCGGGAAGAGCAGGGTCTGCGGGTTGGTGGTCACGGTGGCGCAGAGCGTCCACGGCCCGACCGTGAGGCTGTCCTCGTTGTGCTCCCGCACCAGGCCCTCGTGGCTCAGCGCGCTCACCGCGATGTACGGACCCATCGTCCGCCGCCCTTCCGGAGCCTTCCCTGGCCGCCCGCGCCTTCCATTGTCGTCGCTGGGGAGGGGGGACGACGAGGGGGAGCGGGGGAGGGGGAATAACGGGACCCACCCGGATGCTAAGGTGGTTGAAAGTTGGACTACCTGGGATGTGGTGATCAGCATGCAGTTCGGAATCTTCTCCGTCGGCGACGTGACGACCGACCCGACCACCGGCCGCACCCCGACCGAGCACGAGCGGATCAAGGCGATGGTCGCCATCGCCCGCAAGGCCGAGGAGGTCGGCCTGGACGTCTTCGCGACCGGCGAGCACCACAACCCGCCGTTCGTCCCGTCCTCGCCGACGACCATGCTCGGCTACATCGCCGCGCAGACCGACCGCATCATCCTCTCCACGTCGACCACGCTGATCACCACCAACGACCCGGTGAAGATCGCCGAGGACTTCGCGATGCTCCAGCACCTGGCCGAGGGCCGGGTGGACGTCATGATGGGCCGCGGCAACACCGGCCCGGTCTACCCGTGGTTCGGCCAGGACATCCGCCAGGGCATCCCGCTCGCGATCGAGAACTACGCGCTGCTGCACCAGCTGTGGCGCGAGGAGGTCGTCGACTGGCAGGGCCGCTTCCGCACCCCGCTCCAGGGCTTCACCTCCACCCCGCGCCCGCTGGACGACGTCCCGCCGTTCGTCTGGCACGGCTCGATCCGCAGCCCCGAGATCGCCGAGCAGGCCGCCTACTACGGTGACGGCTTCTTCGCGAACAACATCTTCTGGCCCAAGGAGCACTTCAAGAAGCTGATCAACCTCTACCGCGAGCGCTTCGCCCACTACGGCCACGGCACGCCCGAGCAGGCGGTCGTCGGCCTCGGCGGACAGGCGTTCATGCGGAAGAACTCCCAGGACGCGGTGCGCGAGTTCCGTCCGTACTTCGACAACGCGCCGGTGTACGGGCACGGGCCCTCGCTGGAGGAGTTCACCGAGCAGACCCCGCTGACCGTGGGCAGCCCGCAGGAGGTCATCGAGAAGACCCTGACCTTCCGCGAGTCCTTCGGCGACTACCAGCGCCAGCTGTTCCTGATGGACCACGCCGGCCTGCCGCTGAAGACGGTGCTGGAGCAGCTGGACCTGCTCGGCGAGGAGGTCGTGCCGGTGCTGCGCGAGGAGTTCGCCAAGGGCCGCCCGGCCGGGGTGCCGGACGGGCCGACCCACGCCGCGCTGGTCGCGGCCAAGGACGAGAAGGACGAGAACACCGTGGAGGTGGCCAAGTGACCGCGTTCAAGCTGGTGGTGGTGAGTGCCGGGCTGAGCAAGCCGTCCTCGACGCGGCTGCTGGCCGACCGGCTCGCCGACTCGACGGTGCGCCGACTCGCCCTGGAGGGGCGGGAGGCGGAGGTCACCGTGGTCGAACTGCGGGACCTGGCGGTGGAGATCGCCAACAACCTCGTCACCGGCTTCCCCGGCGCCGGGCTGCGCGCGGCGATCGAGGCGGTCACGGAGGCGGACGCCCTGATCGCGGTGACGCCGATCTTCACGGCCTCGTACAGCGGCCTGTTCAAGTCCTTCTTCGACGTGGTCGACAACGACGCGCTCACCGGCAAGCCGGTGCTGATCGCCGCCACCGGCGGCACGCCCCGGCACTCGCTCGCCCTGGAGCACGCCGTCCGCCCGCTGTTCAGCTACCTGCGCGCGGTGGTGCTGCCGACGGCCGTCTACGCGGCCACCGACGACTGGGGCGCGGCGGGGGACGGGCTCACCGACGGCCTGCCGCGCCGGATCGACCGGGCGGCGGGCGAGCTGGCGGCCCTGCTGGCCGGGCGGGCCCCGGCGGCGCCGGCGCTGCCCGACCAGGTGGTGCCGTTCGCCGAGCAGCTGGCGGCCCTGCGGGTCTGAGCCGGCCTCGGCCCCCGGTCGAACGGCCCCGTCGGGACAGCCTCCCGGCGGGGCCGTTCGGCGCGTCCGCTCGGCGGGCCCGTCCGGTGAGCCCGTCCGGCGGGGTCGTCCGCCGATGCCGTTCGGATGCGCGTCGGCCGTGCCGGATTGTCCGCTTTGCGGTGTAATCATTCCCATGATCAGATTAGTGCTGGTCCGTCCCCCGTTCGGCGTCCCCGCACCGCGGCGGGGGCGGCTGCCGTGAGCCTGCTGCGGGAGAACCCCGTCCTCGCGCTGTTCGTCTGCCTGGCGCTCGGCTACCTGCTCGGCAAACTGCGCGTCGGGCCGATCCAACTCGGCGGAATCTGCGGCACGTTGATCGTCGCCATGCTGATCGGCAGCCGGCACGTCAGCGTCAACGCCGACGTCAAGAACGTCGCCTTCGCCCTGTTCATCTTCTCGCTCGGCTACATCGCGGGCCCCCAGTTCTTCGCCAACCTCAACGCCAAGGGCCTGCGCTTCGCGGTGCTCTGCGTCATGGAGGCGGTGCTGGTCGTCGGAATGGCCTACGGCATCGGCAAGGCCTTCGACCTGGACGTCGGCACCGCGGCCGGCATCCTGGCCGGGGCGGCCACCGAGTCGGCCGTGGTCGGCACCGCCCAAGAGGCGATCGCCAACCTCTCCGGCATCAGCGCCGACCAGTCCGCCCAGCTGCAGAACCACGTGGCCGCCGCCTACTCGGTCTGCTACCTCTTCGGCCTGGTCTCCATCGTGCTGCTGACCAGCCAGATCTTCCCGCTGGTCATGCGGATCAAGCTGCCCGAAGCCTCCCGGGAACTGTGGGAGGGGCTGCGCGGCGGCAAGGGCGCGCCGGCCGCCGACGAGCAGCCCGCACTGCCCCCGCTGGTCGGCCGTACCTACCTGGTCTCCCAGGGCGAGGGCTCGGCCATCGCCCGGGTCGAGGAGGTCCAGCCCGGCCTGGTCACCGTCGAGGGCGTCCGGCGGGACGGCCGCACCCTCCACCCCGACCGGGACTTCCGGCTGCGCCGCGGCGACCTCGTGCTGCTGGTCGGCCGCCGCGAGGCGGTCATCGACACCGGCCACGAACTGGGCCCGGAGACCTCCGGCGTACCCGGCCTGGACAGCCCGCTGGTGGTCCGCGACATCGTCCTCACCAACCGGGACTTCGTCGGCCGGACGGCGGGGGAGCTGGCCGAGGAGCAGCCGTCCACGACCTCCGGGATCTACCTGACCGACATCCAGCGGGTCGACCAGCACCTGCCCGCGATCGCCGACACCGAGCTGCACCGCGGCGACACCGTGACCGTCACCGGCGCCCGTTCGGCCGTCGACCGGTTCGCCGCCAAGGCCGGCGTCGGCATCCGCAAGGACGCCATCGACTACATCTACATCAGCCTCGGCATCTGCGTCGGCGTGCTGATCGGCCTGGTCACCGTGCACGCCGGGAACGCCGCGCTCTCGCTCGGCACCGGCGGCGGCTGCCTGGTCTCCGGTCTGGTCTTCGGCTGGCTCCGGGCCCAGCGGCCCACCTTCGGGGCCTATCCGCCGGTCGCCGCGCAGACCGCCAAGGACCTCGGGCTCTCCGTCTTCATCGCGGTCACCGGCCTGGCCGCGGGCCCGGACGCGGCGGCGCTGCTCAAGGACCACCCGGTGCTGCTGCCGCTGTCCGGCATCCTCATGGTCACCGTCCCGGCCGTGCTCTCGCTGTTCGTCGGCCGCAAGCTGCTGAGGATCGAGCCGCCGATCCTGGTCGGCGCCATCGCCGGCCAGCAGTGCAGCACCCCGGCGATCACCGCCGTCACCAACGTCGCGCAGAGCAGCATCCCGATGCTGGGCTACACGATCACCTACACCATCTCCAACTTCCTGCTCCCGCTCACCGGACCGATCCTGGTCGGCATGCTGGGGAGCTGACATGACGGACCGTCACATCATCGCGTCGAGCGCCGGCGCCGCCGCCGTGCGGCGAGGAGAGCCGTCCGGGGCGCCGCCGCCGTCGCCCTGCCGGGCCGAACGCCCGTCCTCCCGAGGAGAGTCGAGAACGCCATGACGAAGCCCACGACCGGCCGCGAGGAGATCCGCCGACTGGCCCGGCTCAGCCCCTTCGAGCTCAAGGCCGAGTTCGTCCGGCTCGCCGAGGCCTACCAGCGCGACGAGCCCGGGCAGAAGGGCAAGTCCACCGCCCACATGCTCAACGCCGGTCGCGGCAACCCGAACTGGGTCTGCACCGGCCCCCGCGAGGCCTGCCTCGCGCTCGGCCACTTCGCGCTGGCGGAGAGCCGCCGGGTCTGGACCGCCGACGACCTCGGCGGCATGCCGGAACGGTCCGGCATCGCCGGCCGCTTCGACGCCTTCGTCCGCGGCCACCCCGGGCTTCCCGGCATCGAGCTGCTCCGGCGCAGCGTCGAACTCGCCGTCGACCGCTTCGGGTTCGAGCGCGAGGCCTTCCTCCACGAGCTCGCCGACGCGAGCATCGGCGACAACTACCCCGTCCCCGACCGGATGCTGGTGCACGCCGAGCGGATCGTCCGCGGCTACCTCCAGGAGGAGCTGATGGACCGGCGGCCCCCGTCGCCGCAGCAGCCCGAGCTGTTCGCCACCGAGGGCGGCACCGCCGCGATGTGCTACGTCTTCGACTCGCTGACGAAGAACGGCCTGCTGCACAAGGGCGACCGGATCGCCCTGATGGTGCCGGTGTTCACCCCGTACATCGAGATCCCCGAACTGGACACCTACGGCTTCGAGGTGGTCCGGATCCAGGCCGACAAGCTGGTCGAGACCGGGGTGCGGGAGTGGCGCTACCCGGCGGACGAGGTCGCCAAGCTGGCCGACCCCGGGATCAGGCTGGTCTGCCTGGTCAACCCGAGCAACCCGCCCTCCCTGGCGCTGTCCCGGCAGGTCACCGACCAGATCAAGCAGATCGTGGCCACCACCAACCCCGACCTGATGATCGTCACCGACGACGTGTACGGCACCTTCGTGGACGGCTTCCGCACCCTGGCCGCCGAACTGCCCCGCAACACCCTGCTCGTCTACTCGTACTCCAAGCACTACGGCGCCACCGGCCACCGCCTCGGGGTGATCGGCCTGGACCGGGACAACGTGATCGACGACCTGATCGCCGCCCTCCCCGCGGAGTGGAAGGAGCGCCTCGCGCGCCGGTACGGCACGCTGAGCCTGGAACCCGGGAAGCTCCGCTTCATCGACCGGCTGGTCGCCGACTCCCGGCAGGTCGCGCTCAACCACACCGCCGGGCTCAGCCTGCCGCAGCAAGCCCAGATGGTGCTCTTCTCGCTGTTCGCGCTGCTGCCCGAGGGCAAGGCGTACAAGGCGCGGGTGCAGGGCATCGTCCGCCGGCGGCTCGGCCTGCTGATGGAGGGCTCCGGAATGAAGATCGCGGACGACCCCGGGCGGGCCGGCTACTACGTCGAGCTCGACCTGCTGGCCGAGGCCGAACGGGTCGCGGGCAAGGACTTCGCGACCTTCCTGGAGAAGAACTACGAGCCCACCGAACCGCTGTTCCGGCTCGCCGAGCAGACCGGCGTGGTGCTGCTCAACGGCGGCGGCTTCGACGGGCCCGAATGGTCCGTCCGGGTCTCGCTGGCGAACCTCGACGACCTCGACTACCTGAAGATCGGGCACCACCTCAAGCAGATCTTCGCGGACTACCGCGCCGAGTGGGACGCCTCCCGGGCGTCCTGAGAAAAGCCACGACGACGAGGAGAACCACCACCATGCAGGCCGAATCGCAAGCCGTCCTCTCCCCGCTGACCAGCGCGGCCGTCTTCCTGGTCCTCACCGTCGAACCCGGCCGGGAGGCCGCCGTCCGCGACCTGCTGCCCGAACTCGCCGGACTGCGCCGCGCGGTCGGCTTCCGGGCCCCCGACGGCGGCCTCACCTGCGTCACCGGCATCGGCTCCGAGCTCTGGGACCGCCTCTTCACCGGCCCCCGCCCGGCCTCCCTGCACCCCTTCCAGGAGGTCGCCGGCCCCCGCCACCGTGCCCCGGCCACCCCCGGCGACCTGCTGCTGCACCTGCGGGCCGAGCGGATGGACCTCTGCTTCGAACTGGCCGCGCAGCTCACCGGCCGGCTCGCCGGGGCCGCCACCGTCGTCGACTCCGTCCAGGGCTTCAAGTACTTCGAGGACCGCGACCTGCTCGGCTTCGTCGACGGCACCGAGAACCCGGAGGGCCGGGCCGCCGAACGCGCGGCCCTGGTCGGCGCCGAGGACCCGGGGTTCACCGGCGGCAGCTACGTCCTCGTCCAGCGGTACGTGCACGCCATGGACAAGTGGAACGCGCTGAGCGTCGAGCAGCAGGAGGGGGCGGTCGGCCGCACCAAACTCGACGACATCGAACTGTCCGACGACGCCAAACCCGCCGACTCGCACGTGGCACTCACCGTCATCACCGGCCCGGACGGCGAGGAGCGGAAGATCGTCCGCTTCAACATGCCGTACGGCACCTTCGGCTCCGCGGACCGCGGCGGCGAGTCCGGCACCTACTTCATCGGCTACGCGGCCGACCCC
Organism: Kitasatospora sp. NPDC001261; assembly: GCF_042896795.1. NCBI lineage: Bacteria > Bacillati > Actinomycetota > Actinomycetes > Kitasatosporales > Streptomycetaceae > Kitasatospora > Kitasatospora sp. NPDC001261. The sequence goes on along the minus strand of NZ_JBIAXP010000002.1, from coordinate 141,261 downwards.
GGGGTGACCGAGCAGATGCTGCGCAACATGGTCGTCGGCAACCCGCCCGGCACCACCGACCGGCTGCTCGACTTCTCCACCGCCGTCACCGGCGGGCTGTTCTTCGTCCCGACCGCCGACTTCCTCGACTCCCCGCCCCCGGCGCCCTCGGCGGCCCCCGCCTCCCGCCCCGGGGACGGCTCGCTCGGCATCGGCAGCCTCAAGCAGACCCCCTGACAGACCCTTTGAACAGGACCCCGCCCATGGACAACCTCCACCGCGACCTCGCCCCGATCTCCGCCGCCGCCTGGGAGGAGATCGAGGAGGAGGCCCGCCAGACCTTCAAGCTCCACATCGCCGGCCGCCGCGTCGTCGACCTCAACGGCCCCGAGGGCGCCACCCTCGCCGCCGTCGGCACCGGCCACCTGACCGCCATCGACCCCCCGACGGACGGCATCCAGGCCCGCGCCCGCACCGCCCAGCCGGTGGTCGAGCTACGCGTCCCCTTCACCGTCCGCCGCGACGCCGTGGACGACGTCGAACGCGGCTCCCGGGACTCCGACTGGCAACCCGTGAAGGACGCGGGCCGCAAGCTCGCCCTGGCCGAGGACCGCGCCGTCTTCGAGGGCTACCGCGCGGCCTCCATCGACGGCATCCGTGCCGCCTCCACCAACCCGCCGGTCCAACTTCCCGAGGACGTCCGCGAATACCCGGAGGCCGTCAGTCGCGCCCTCACCGCCCTCCGCCTGGCCGGAGTCGGTGGCCCCTACTCACTCCTGCTCGGCGCCGCCGCCTTCACCGCTGTCAACGAGACCAGCGACCACGGCTACCCGGTCCACAACCACCTCGCCCGCCTCCTCGACGGCGAGATCATCTGGGCCCCGGCCATCGAAGGCGCCTACCTGCTCTCCACCCGAGGCGGCGACTTCGAACTCCACCTCGGCCAGGACGCCTCCGTGGGCTACCTCTCCCACGATGCCGAAACGATTCAGCTCTACCTTCAGGAGACGCTGACGTTCCGCGTGTACACGGGAGAGGCGGCCGTCGTCCTACGCGGCTAGCACCAGATCGCGATCGATTCGAGGAACTGGCAATCCGTGTGGGTGGTGTGCATGAACATGTTCATTTGGTTCGTACTTTCTAGGTTTGCTCGATCATTTTGGATCCCCGGGTGAATGAAGTCAATCAGATGACTGCGCGATGATCAAACCGGAATCCGAAAGGCACACCTGTGTTCGGTAGTGTGCGATTATCGGACTATTCTGATCCGAGTTCGGCGATCGCCGATCGAGCTCGCTCGGCCTCGTCCTCGATGTCGACCTGCTCGGCTAGGGCGAGGGCCGCTGTCAGGTGCGTGAGGGCGGCAGGCGGGTTTCCGGCTGCCGTCTCGTAGTGGCCCAGACCGCGCAGTGCGGCCGCCTCCTCGCGGGCGGCACCGATGGAACGCGCCAGCTCAAGGGCGAGCGTGTGCTGCTCCAGTGCCTCCTCGATCCGGCCGGCGGCGAGCAGGCACTGGCCGAGACCGTTGCGGCCGGCGGCCTCGTGGCGGACGGTGCCGGTTTCACGGAAAGTCGTCAGGGCCGACCGGTACAGCGCGAGTGCGCTATCGAGCTCTTCGGGAACTTCCATTGTCTCGGCGAGATTTGTGCGGGCGATGGACAGTTCCAACTGAGGGACGATGCCATCGCCGAAATTCAGAATGCGTTCGAATATGCCCCGGGCCAAATAATCCCGCCCGGCACTTAGGTGCACCTCTCCGATGTTGTTCAGCGTCCGGAATTCGAGGAGCCGGTCACCGAAGGTCCGGGCCAGCGATAATGCGTTTTCGTAGACTGTGAGTGCTGATGCCTCGTCCCCCAGTGACCGGTGCAGAATCCCGATGTTGACCAGGCAGCGGGCGATGTTCCACTGGTCATTCTGCTCCTCTCGAATGGCCAGTACTTCTTGTAGGATCGCCAGGGCTTCGTGGAGCCGGGTCCGGTCCCAGTGCAGTCGGCCGAGCAGGTTGAGGGCGTTCGCCGCCGCGTCCAGGTCGCCCTCCGCCCGGGCGAGGCCGAGTCCGCGTTCGAGGGCCTCGGTCGCGGGCTCGTATCGGGAGGCGTTGGCGAGCGTTGCGCCCAGATCGATCAGGGCCCGGGCTTCCTGTCGATCGTTCGCCTGCGACCGCCAGTGGGCCACGGCTGCCCGGTGCAGGTCCTGGGCCTCGCTCCAGTACGCCTCGGCGTCCAGGTGGCCGGCCAGGACGTGGGTGAGCCAGGCGCCGCGCTCGGCGAGTCCGACCCGGGGTGCGTGCGCAATCAGGGCTATCAGTCCGGCGTGTTCGGCATCCATCCAAGTCCGGGCGGATTCAGGTGACTTCAGATCGATATGGCACAACAGGTCTGCCATGTCGCCGAGTTGTTGATCGTCGGGAAGTCTGGTTCTCGATCTGTGCGGGTAGAGCAGGAGGTCCGCGCGGTCGGCGGCGTGCAAGGAGAAGCGGAGAAGTCGCTCGGCCGCCGCCTCCCGTTGATTCTCTTCCAGTCCCAAGACTTCCGCGAACTCGCGTAGAAGATCGTGTAGTTCATAGCGGTCGGGCGAAATCTCGATGATCAGGTGGCTGTTCAACAACGCCTCCAGGATCTCGTCCGTTTCGTCGATCTTCCAGCCGAACAGGGCCGCAGCCGCAGGTACGCCGAAGTCCGGTCCCGGATAGAGCGCGAGCAGGCGGAAGGCCAGTCGCTGCCTGCCGGAGAGATAGCGGTACGACAGCTCGAAGACCTGGGCGATGCTGGCCGAGTTGGCGCGGATCTCCGCGAGCCGACCGTGCTTGCGGGAGAGCCGCCGGGCGAGGTGGCCCAAGGTCCAGGACGGGCGTGCCTTGAAGCGGCTCGCGGCCAGTTCGATCGCGAGGGGCAGATGGCCGCAGCGCTCGACGATGTCGATGATGCGTTCGGTGTCCGTCGAACGCTCGGGGCCGACCACGTTGGTGAACAGGGCCACGGCGTCGTCCACTGTCAGCACGTCCAGGAACACCGGCCGAGCGTCCGGGAGCTCCGTCAGCCGCTGGCGGCTGGTGACGAGTACCAGGGCGGACGGGGCGGGCGGCAGCAGCGGGCGGACCTGAGCGGCGTTCGAGGCGTCGTCGAGGATGACGACGGCGCGGCGCGAGGACAGCGCCTCGGCGCACAGTGCGAAGACCTCGTCGGCGTCGAGCGGAATGGTGCTGGCGGGCACTCCCAGGCGTCTGAGCAGCAGGGCGCCTGCGGCCTCCGGGGTGAGCGGCGGCTGGTTGCCGACGTGGGCGCGCAGGTTGAGGTAGACGTAGCCGTCCGGGAAGTGCTCGCGCATCAGGTCGGCGGCGTGCAGGGCGAGGGTGGTCTTGCCGACCCCGGGCATGCCGAGGATCGCCGAGACGGTGACGACGCCGCCGCGGGCGAGCCGGGTGTCGGGTCCGGGCAGGACGCGGCGGAGGTCGTCCTCCCGGCCGATCAGCCGGTGCCGCCCGGGGACGTCGGCGGGCGGTACGGCCTGGGGGGCGGGGGTCAGTACGGCCTCGTTCCGTACCGGCGGCCCGGGGAGCGGGTCGCCGTGCAGGATGAGCTGGTGGAGGCGGGTGAGCGGTTCGCCGGGCTCGGTGGCGAAGTGGGCTCGGAGCAGTCGGGCGACGGCGGGGTAGACGGCCAGCGCGTCGGTCTGTCGGCCGACGGCGTAGAGCGCGGTCATCAGGTGGCCGGCGAGGCGTTCGTCGGTGGGGCGGTGCTCGCGCAGGGCGGTGAGTTCGGGGATCAGTTCGGCGAAGTGGCCGATGCGCAGGTCGATCTCGATCCGGCGCAGCGTGGTGGTGAAGTGCTGGTCGGCCATGGCGGCGCGGGTGTTCTGGGCCCAGGTGCCGGGCAGGCCGGCCAGGGGTTCGCCGCACCACAGGTTGGTGGCGCGGCTGAGCACGGTTCTGGCCTGGTGGTCCTGTCCGTTCTCGGCGAGTAGTCCGGCTTGGTCGGAGAGGTCCAGATATCGGTGCCAGTCAATCAGCAGTGGGTCCGCCCGCAGAATGTACGTGTGCGATTGGGTGTCGATCGTGGGCACGTCCCCGGTGGCATTCGCCCCCGAGGCCTGCGCCGCCCGCCGCAGTAGTGCGCGCAGGTGGGAGACGTGGCTGTAGAGGCTGGTCAGTGCGCTGGGCGGAGGTTCCTCGCCCCACAGTCGGTATGCGAGCGAGTCGTGGGAGAGCGGCCTTCCGACCTCCAGGGCCAGGGCGGCCAGCAGTTGCCGTCGCTTGTCGGACGGAATCGCCAATGGCTCTCCGTTCACCGACAGTTCAACTGAACCGAGGAGATGAACCTTCATCGTGACGTCCCCCGCCGGTTGGCTACCAGCTTGCTGTGTCGCGGGTGAGCATCGCATGCGTCCGGGGCAACCGGCTATACCACTGTGGGGTTCCGGGGCCGTACTTTTGGGAATAATCTCGACTTGACGATACGTCATGTGATAGCGCCGCACCGATAATTCGTCCGAGGCTGGGGGGCCAGTGACAGGATCGACCGTGCTCGGCGGGTGCCCGTGAACGACGTCAACCTGCCGTACGGAGTGGTACGGAACTCGCTGGCCGGTGCCGCGACGGTCTCCGGCCCGGTGGTGCAGGCCGGCGCGATCCACGGCGGGTTGCACCTGCACGGGTCGTCGGCGTTGCCGACGCCGCGGCAACTCCCGCCCTGCCCTCGCAGGTTGGTGGGGCGGGAAGCCGATCTGGAGGCGCTGGACGATTCCTTGGCCGCCGAGGCGGCGTCGGCCGACGTCACCGTGGTGGTGACCGGTCCGGCCGGGGTCGGGAAGACGGCGCTGGCCGCGCAGTGGCTTCGCGGCCTGGCCGGCCGTTTCCCGGACGGCCAGCTCTACGCGGACCTGCGCGGTTACGCACCCGGAGGCCCCGCCGACCCCGCCGAGGCCCTGGGCGGTTTCCTGCGGGCCTTCGGGGTCTCCCCGGTGCCCGGGAGCATGGCGGAGGGTGCCGCGCTCTGGCGCTCGCTGGCGGCGGGGCGCCGGATCGCGGTGCTGTTGGACAACGCCTCGACGGCTGCCCAGGTGCGGCCGCTGCTGCCCGGTTCGGACCACACGGTGGTCGTGGTGACCAGCCGCCGCCGGCTCACCGGGCTCGGCATCGACGGCGCGGTGTTCCGGTCCTTGGGCCCGCTCGCCACGGAGGCCTCCGCCGAGATCCTTGCCGAGCGGGTCGGCCGGAGCCGGGTGGTGGACGAGAGCGATGCCGCCGCCGAGGTGGTGGACGCCTGTGGCGGGCTGCCGTTGGCGATCTGCCTGGCGGCCGCGCGGATCGCGGCCCGCCCGGTGCAGTCGCTCGCCGCGACGGCCGAGATCCTGGGGCGCGGCGCCGACCGCCTCGGGGCGTTGCACGCGGACGGCGAGGCGGTGCGGGACCTGCTGGACGCCTCCTACGACGTGCTGCAGCCGGATGCGGCCCGGTTGTACGGGCTGCTCGGACTGCTGCCGTTCGCCGAGTTCACCGTGGAGGCGGCCGCCGTGGTGGCGGACGTGGACCGGGTGGCGGCGGACCGGCTAGTGGACGAACTGATGGACGTCCACCTGCTGGAGGAGGTGCTGCCCGGCCGGTTCCGCTTCCACGACCTGGTCCGGCTGCACGCCCAAGGGCACGGCGCCGGACTTCGCGACGCCCAGGTCGGCCGCGCCGCCACCGACAGGATCGTCGACTGGTACCTCGCCTCGACGACCGCCGCCGAGGCGGTCGTCTCCCCGAGCCACCGCACGCTGCCGCGCGAGTACCGGACCCTGCCGGTGCACCCGGCCCGGGAGTTCGCCGACGACACGCAGGCGCTCGGTTGGCTCGACGAGGAGCGCGACCGCCTCGCCGACCTGCTGCGCTGGGCGCCCGGCTGCGGCCGGAACGCCGCCACCTGGCAACTCGCCGACGCCATGTGGCCGTTGTTCCTCCGGCTGCGTCCGGCCCGGCTCTGGGTCGAGGCCCACCGGATCGGCCTGCGTGCGGCCCGGGCGGACGGCGACCGCCGTGGCGAGCTGCGCATGCTCACCTCCGGCGGGAACGGTCTGCGGAACGCCGGCGAGGCGGCCGAGGCGGCTCGTTGGTTCAATGAAGCACTCGACCTCGCAGGGGAGTTGGCGCAGCCGCTGGCACAGGCCGACGCGCTGTACGGGCTCAGCCAGACTCACCGGATGACCGGGCGTCTGGACGAGGCCGCCGACTGTCTGCGCGAGGTGGTCCGGATCCGGGAGGCCCAGGACTACCTGCGGGGCTCGGCACTGGCCCGGCTGGCGCACGGGGAGGTGCTGTTGCTCGCGGACCGGGCGGCGGAGGCCGTCACCTCCATCGAGCGGGCGCACCGCGAGTTGGCCTCGGTCGGGGACGACTACGAGGCGGCCCGGGCGATCGCCTTCCTCGGGGTGGCCCATACGACGCTGGGCGGGTACGACCGTGCCGACCGCTGCCTCCAGGAGGCGCTGGCCGGCTTCCGGGCCCGGCTGTCGGGGCATTGGGAGGCCCGGACGCTGGAGTTCGCCGGAGAGCTGGAGGAGCGGCGCGGCCGCCCCGCCGCCGCGCGCGCCCGGTTCGAGGAGTCGCTGGCCCGCTACCGGGAACTCGCCGCGACGGCGGAGGCGGCCAGACTGGCCGACCGCCTCGCCGCCTACGACACGGAATCCGGCCCCCCGGCTACACCCGGCCGCCCGGCCGGTCCACGGCCCTGAAACAGGACCGCGGGAACACGGGGGAATGCCACCCGAGCACGTCGACCCGGGCCAGTTCGGCCAGCCGGCGGCCGAGCGTGAGCCAGGCGTGGGCCATCGAGCCGACGGCCAGCGGCGGGACAGGTTCGCCGGCCGCCAGGGCCGGCTGCAGGACCAGCGGCGCCCCGTCCCGGGCCAGGAGCAGCAGTGCTCCGGCGCGGTGCTCGGCGGTGGCCAGCGCACAGCCCGGGTAGGTGGCCAGGACCGCCCTGAGCCGGGCGAGGACGCCGTCCGTCGTCAGCCGTCCGGCGTGCAGCACGTCCGCCTGGTGGCGCCAGCGTGCCGCCGAAGTCCGGGTGAGGTCGAGCGCGAGGTGCTCGTCCACGTATCCGGGACCGGCCGCTGCGGGCCCGGCTCCGGCGGGCAGTTCCGCCGCCAGCAGCCCGTGCACGGTGCCGACGGCCGAACTCACCTGCGCCTCGAACAGCACCGCGGTCCGTCGGACGTCCATCGGCCCGGCCCCGGTCTCCGCCCGAGCGGGCCGTTCCACCCCGGTGGGCCTGGTCGCCCCCGCGACCGACGCCAGCCGCACCCTGTGCACCGCCGCGCTCATCCGTCCCGCCGCGACCCGGCCGCCGCGATCGCGTCCAGCGGGTCGGGCAGGTGCAGCGGCTCCGGGCCCGGGACGTGGGCGGGCTGGCCCAGCCTGAGGACGCGGTACAGCAACCGACGGGCGTTGCGGTCGAAGCGGCCGGGCTCGGAACTGATCCGGGCGGCGATGGCGGCGTACTCCTCCGGGCGGTACTGCTCGGCGGCGTAGCCGAGCTGGTCGACGAGGGGGTGTCCGGGGGCGAGTGCCGGAGCGGTGGCGGCCAGCTGGGCGGCCGGCGACCGCGGGTTGACGTGGCGGTGGGGGTACTCGGCGAGCAGGACGGGAGCGCCGGTCATCGCTCCGTACAGGGTGACCGAGCCGTGGTCCCCGATGATGAAGTCGGCGGCGACGAGCAGCGGCCGCCAGTCCGTCTCGGGCGGGATGACCGTGACGGCCCCGCGTGCGGTGGCCCTCGCCCAGGAGTGCACGGCGTAGGAGCCGTGCGCGGCGGCGATGTTGGGGTGCGTCAGCAGGACGGTCCGGTAGCCGTGCTGGGGCAACTCGGAGGTCAGCCGGGGCAGCACGGCGTCGAGCCGGGTGAAGAGCGAGCCGTTGCCCCAGGTGGAGGAGACCAGCACCAGCTTCTCCTCCGGCCGCAGTCCCAGTGCTGCCCGGTAGCGCTCCCGGTGCGGCACCGCGGCGGCGATCCGGTCGTAGCAGGGGTCGCCCACCACTTCGGCGATCGGGACGGCCTCCGGGCAGGTGCGCCGGAGTTCGAGCAGTTCCTCCTCGTGGGCGAGCGCGAAGGAGGCGGGGACGAGCCGCCCCTCCCAGCACAGGTAGTCCGGGCCGAGGCCGATGGCCGCCCGCTCGCCGTCCGGCGTGCTGCGCCGGGACAGTTTGATGTTGCCGGCGCCGTGAGGCAGCCGGACGACCGGGCCGTGCAACTGCTCCATCCCCTGGGAGCCGGCGGCCAGGATCAGGTCGAACTCCTGCCGGACGGCCTGCTCCCACGGCAGGACCGTGCCGCCCAGTGCCCGGAGGACCTCCGTGGCGCCCCTGTTGAACACGTGCGGTGCCACCGTGAACTGCACGTGGACCCGCAGGTCCGAGGCGAGCAGCGAGTAGAAGTCGTGGAGCCGTTTCGCGTACACCATGGTCTGGGCGACCACCAGCACCTCCTTGCGGTCCTGCAGCGTCTCCCACGGCCCGTTGTTGCTCCAGGCCGTGCTGCCGCGTTTCCCGCGGGGTGGCGTGGTGTCCTGTTCCCCGTGTACCAAGGTCATCCTTCTCCCCCTCCTTGATCCCAGGTCCGGCCCTCGACGGGCCCCGTGGCCGATGGTCCCCGGACGCCCTGGCGGAATCCATGAGGGGATCTGGCGGGTGCTTGCGGAAACCTTGTGTCCGCTTTCCGCGCCCGTTCGTCCGGCCCCGGGAGCGGGAAGGGTACTGAGTTCCTTTACGAGGGGTACTGAGTGCCGTATTCTCTCCGTGGAGCCTCTGACGCCAGTCGACGGGAGTCGACACGGTCTGCCGGTCCAGGTGGCGCTTGCGGTGCGCGGGTCGTGCCCGGGCCGGACTTGGCACTCAGTACCCTCGGCATGCCTGAGGCCATGGATCAGTGCACCCGTGCACCCGTGACAGGAGAACCGCTCATGAGCTTGAGGATCGTCGTCTGTGTGAAGCACGTCCCGGACGCGACGGGTGACCGTCGTTTCGCGGACGACCACACCACCGACCGGGAGGGTGTGGACGGCCTCCTGTCGGAGCTGGACGAGTACGGCGTGGAGCAGGCGCTGCGGATCGCGGAGGCGAACGAGGGCGCCGAGGTGACGGTGCTGACGGTGGGGCCGGACGACGCGAAGGACGCGTTGCGCAAGGCGCTGTCGATGGGTGCGGACAAGGCCGTGCACGTGAACGACGACGACATCCACGGTACGGATGTGGTCGGGACGTCGGCGGTGCTGGCGAAGGCGCTGGAGAAGGCCGGGTTCGACCTGGTGATCGGTGGCATGGCGTCGACGGACGGTTCGATGGGTGTGCTGCCGGCGCTGCTGGCGGAGCGGCTGGGTGTGCCGCAGGTGACGCTGCTGTCGGAGGTGTCGGTCGAGGGCGGCGTGGTGAAGGGCCGTCGGGACGGTGACGCGGCGACGGAGCTGGTGGAGGCGGCGCTGCCGGCGGTGGTCTCGGTGACGGACCAGTCGGGTGAGGCCCGGTACCCGTCGTTCAAGGGGATCATGGCGGCGAAGAAGAAGCCGGTGCAGTCGTGGGACCTGGACGACCTGGGCATCGAGGCGGACGAGGTCGGTCTGGCGGGTTCGTGGACGGCGGTGGAGTCGGTGGCGGCGCGTCCGGCGCGGACCGCGGGCACGGTCGTCAAGGACGAGGGCGAGGGCGGCAAGTCGCTCGCGACCTTCCTCGCCGACCAGAAGTTCATCTGAGCCGCCCCCACCCCCCGACCCAGCGAATACACGGAGACATTGAGCAATGGCTGAGATTCTCGTCCTGGTGGACCACGCCGACGGCGCGGTGCGCAAGCCGGCCCTGGAGCTGCTGACCCTGGCCCGCCGTATCGGTGAGCCGTCCGCCGTCGTCCTGGGCGCCGGTGCGGCCGCGGCCGGCATCGCGGCGAAGGCCGGCGAGTACGGCGCGGCGAAGGTGTACGTCGCCGACGGCGCGGAGTTCGCCGACCAGCTGGTCGTCCCGAAGGTGGACGCGCTGGCGCAGATCGCCAAGGCGAACGACGTGGCCGCGGTGCTGGTGACGTCCTCCGGCGAGGGCAAGGAGGTGGCCGCGCGCGTCGCGCTGCGGATCGGCTCCGGCATCATCACCGACGCCGTCGACCTGCGCGCCGGCGACGAGGGCCCGATCGCCACCCAGTCGGTGTTCGCGGCCTCGTACACCGTCGACTCCCGGGTGAGCAACGGCGCGCCGGTCATCACCGTCAAGCCGAACGCCGTCACCCCGGAGGCCGCCCCGGCCGCCGGCGCGGCGGAGGACGTCGCCGTGGCGTTCACCGGCAACGCCGCCAAGGTCGTCTCGCGCACCCCGCGGGTGTCCTCCGGCCGTCCCGAGCTGACCGAGGCCGCGATCGTGGTCTCCGGTGGCCGTGGCGTCGGTGCCGCCGAGGGCTTCGGCGTGGTCGAGGAGCTCGCGGACGCGCTGGGCGCGGCCGTCGGCGCCTCGCGCGCCGCGGTGGACGCCGGCTGGTACCCGCACAGCAGCCAGGTCGGCCAGACCGGCAAGCAGGTCTCCCCGCAGCTGTACGTGGCCAACGGCATCTCGGGCGCCATCCAGCACCGGGCCGGCATGCAGACCTCGAAGACCATCGTGGCCGTCAACAAGGACCCCGAGGCCCCGATCTTCGAGCTCGCCGACTACGGCGTGGTCGGCGACCTCTTCGAGGTGCTGCCGCAGCTCACCGCCGAGGTGAAGGCCCGCAAGGCCTGATCCCGGTCCGCCTGACAGTGAGGGCGTGGCACCGAGTGGTACTCGGTGCCACGCCCTCCGTCGTCTCCCGGCGGCGCCTTCGCGCGCCGCCCGTCCCGGTCACGCCTCCGTCCGGGCCGTGAACCTCTCCGCGACGCCGGTCACTCCGCGACGAAGGCCGCGAGGTGCTGGGTGAAGCCGCCCTGGGTGGGCGGCAGCGGGCGCGGCTCGGTGTCCTGCACCGGCGGCGGCTCCTCGACCGGCAGCAGCCGCAGCTCCGGCTGGTCGGAGTCGGGGGAGGAGAGCAGCCGCACCCGGGTGCCGACCGGGACGGTGCTGCGCATCCCGTCCACGATGCACCAGACGTCGAAGCCCTCCGCCATGCGGATCAGCGACTTCTGACGGACCAGCGGCGTCCGGGCCTGTTCGACCGCGCAGCGCCGCACCACGCCGGTGCCCTCGCTGGGCTCCAGCCGCAGCTCGGTGGAGCCGCAGGTGGGGCAGAGCAGCCGTTGGAAGGTGGGGTTGTTGCACCACGCGCAGCGCTGGAAGTACAGCGTCGTGCTGCGGGTGTCGGCATCGATGGCTGAGTGGACCACGCTGTCATCTCCCTGCGCTCGGACCGGCTTCGTGCGGTGGAACCGTGGCGGAACCGCGGCGGGTGTACGCCAGAAGTTCGGCACGAAAAGGATAGGGAACTCAGTGCCGTCAAGGGAAGGCACTGAGTTCCCTTTTTGCCGCGCGCATGCATAATGAAGGGTACTGAGTACCGTCGTGAAACAGGAGTGGCGATCATGAGCCAGGACTTCGATCTCTTCCGGATCTCCGAGGAGCACGGGATGCTCCGTGAGGCGGTGCGTTCGCTGGCCGAGGCGAAGATCGCTCCGTTCGCGGCGGAGGTGGACGAGCAGGGGCGGTTCCCGCAGGAGGCGTTGGACGCGTTGCGGGGGAACGACCTGCACGCGGTGCACGTGCCGGAGGAGTACGGCGGTGCGGGGGCGGACGCGCTGGCGACGGTGATCGTGATCGAGGAGGTGGCGCGGGTGTGCGCGTCGTCCTCGTTGATCCCGGCGGTGAACAAGCTGGGGTCGCTGCCGGTGCAGCTGTCGGGTTCGGAGGAGTTGAAGGCGAAGTACCTGGGGGCGCTGGCGCGGGGCGAGGGGATGTTCTCGTACTGCCTGTCGGAGCCGGAGGCGGGTTCGGACGCGGCGGGGATGAAGACCCGGGCGGTGCGGGACGGGGACTTCTGGGTGCTGAACGGTGTGAAGCGCTGGATCACCAACGCGGGGGTGTCCGAGTTCTACACGGTGATGGCGGTGACGGATCCGGAGAAGCGGTCGAAGGGCATCTCGGCGTTCGTGGTGGAGAAGGGCGACGAGGGGGTGTCCTTCGGTGCGCCGGAGAAGAAGCTGGGCATCAAGGGGTCGCCGACGCGTGAGGTGTACTTCGACAACGTGCGGATCCCGGCGGACCGGATGATCGGCGCGGAGGGCACGGGTTTCGCGACGGCGATGAAGACCCTGGACCACACCCGCGTCACCATCGCCGCGCAGGCGATCGGGATCGCGCAGGGTGCGCTGGACTACGCGAACGGGTACGTGCGGGAGCGCCGGCAGTTCGGGAAGGCGATCGCGGAGTTCCAGGGTGTGCAGTTCATGCTGGCGGACATGGCGATGAAGCTGGAGGCGGCGCGGCAGTTGACGTACGCGGCGGCGGCGAAGTCGCAGCGGGGGGACGCGGGCCTGACGTTCTTCGGTGCGGCGGCGAAGTGCTTCGCGTCGGACGCGGCGATGGAGATCACGACGGACGCGGTGCAGTTGCTGGGCGGGTACGGGTACACGCGGGACTACCCGGTGGAGCGGATGATGCGGGACGCGAAGATCACGCAGATCTACGAGGGGACCAACCAGGTCCAGCGGATCGTGATGGCCCGCAACCTCCCGTAACGCGCACACACAGGCACCGACGGCCGGTCCCGGGAGCGGCCCGGCCGTCGGCGCCGACCCCGCGCACGGATGTTAGGTTCCGGTGGATGAGCGAGAAGGAAGAGCAGGACCAGCCCATGAATGACGGGCCCTCGAAGCCGGCGATGCGCGAGGCGCTGGTGGCCGCGGCCTTCGAGCTCTTCCTGGAGCGCGGCTTCGAACAGACCACCGTCGACGACATCGTCTCGCTGGCCGGCGTCGGCCGGCGCTCCTTCTTCCGCTACTTCCCGGCCAAGGAGGACGTGGTCTTCCCCGACCACGAGCGCAGCCTCGCCGAGATGACGGAGTTCCTGGAGTCCGGCACCGGCGAGGAGGACCCGGTCAAGCACGCCTGCGACGCCGCCCGCCTGGTCCTGCGGATGTACGCCGAGCAGCCCTCCTTCTCCGTCCAGCGCTACCGGCTGACCCGCAAGGTGCCCGGCCTGCGGGCGTACGAGCTGTCCGTGGTCTGGCGCTACGAGCACACCCTCGCCGCCTACCTGCGCGGCCGCTTCGCCGACCGCCCGGACGGCCCCCTGCGCGCGGACGTGATCGCCGCCGCCGTCGTCTCCGCGCACAACCACGCCCTGCGCACCTGGCTGCGCTCGGGCGGGAAGAGCGACTGGGTGGCCGAGGTGGACGCGGCGATGGCCTTCGTCACCGGCACCTGGGGCGACCGCCCGGCCGAGGCCGCCGCCGAGGGCGAGTCCGACGACGTCGTGGTGCTGGTCGCCAGCCGCCGGGCGCCGCTGTGGCGGATGGTCCAGAGCATCGAGAGCGCGCTGGGCACCGACGCCCGCTGAGGCCCGACGCGCGGGCCCGGCGAGGAGCCCCCGCCCCGCCCACCCCGTCCCCGACCGTCACCCGGACGGCGCAGCCGCGCCCGCCGCGGCCCCGGCTGACGGCCCGTGCGCCGTGCGCGGCTCCCGGCGCCGGGCGAGACTCGGTCGCAGGACGGGGCCTCCCGGGCGGCGGGCGGCCCGGGAGCGCGAGGGAGCGGCGATGCCGACGACGTCCCGGCAGCCGGGCAGCGGCCCGACCCTGCACGAGGTGCTGCTGCACAAGGGCTACCCGCGCCTGCTGCTGATCTCGGCACTGGTCGGCATCCCGGTCTCGCTGGCGGCCTTCGGCTTCGTCGGCCTGGAGCACGAACTCCAGCACTGGGTCTGGGAGAGCCTGCCGGCCGCGGTCGGCTACGGGCGCGCCCCCTGGTGGTGGCCGCTGCCCGCGCTGCTGCTGGCCGGCCTGCTGCTCGCCCCGGTCGTGACCCGGCTGCCCGGGCGCGGCGGCCACGTCCCGGTGGACGGGCTGGGCGGTCCGCCCACGCCGCCGGTCGCCGTCCCCGGCGTGGTGCTGGCCGCGCTCGCCGGTCTGCCGCTGGGCGTGGTGCTCGGCCCGGAGGCACCGCTGATGGCGCTCGGCGGCGGCCTCGCCCTGCTCGCCGTCCGGTCCGCCCGGCGGGCCGAACAGCCGCAGCTGGTGGCGGTGTTGGGGACGGCGGGGGCGGCGGCCGCGATCTCCACCATCTTCGGCAGCCCGCTGGTGGCCGCCGTGATGCTGATCGAGGCGGCCGGGCTGGGCGGCCCGCAGCTGATCGCGCTGATCCTGCCCAGCCTGCTGGCCGGCGGGGTCGGCGCGCTGGTCTTCACCGGCTTCGGCCACTGGACCGGCCTGGCGATCGGCGCGCTCTCGCTGCCGCACGTGCCGAAGAGCGGGGTCCCGGACGCGGGTGACTTCCTCTGGGGCATCCCGCTGGCCGTCGCGATCGCCGTGGTCTGCGTGGCCGGGCAGACCGTCGGCCGCCGGGTGAAGACCCTCACCACGACCGGCACCGCCCGGCAGACGGCTCTGCGCACCGTGCTGTGCGCGGTCGCCGTCGGCGGCTGCCTCGCCGCGTACGCCCTGCTCACCGGCCGCTCCCCGGAGGAGGCCGCGCTCTCCGGGCAGGCCACCCTGGGCACGCTCGCCGCCGACCCGGCCGCCTGGCCGGTCGGCGCGCTGCTCGCCCTGGTGCTCTGCAAGGGGCTGGGCTGGTCGATCGCCCTCGGCAGCCTGCGCGGCGGCCCGATCTTCCCGGCGATCCTGCTCGGCGCGGCCCTCGGTACGGCCTGCGCGCCGCTGCCGGGCTTCGGTGCCGCGCCCGCCCTGGCCGTCGGCCTCGCGGCCTCCGGTGCCGCCGTCACCGGCCTGCCCGTCACCAGTACCGTCCTGGCGGCGGCCCTGCTCGGCGGCGAGGCGGCGAACTCGATGCCGCTGCTGATCGTGTCCACGGTGGCGGCCTTCATCACCGCGGAGGCGCTGCGCGGCCGGCCGAAGCGGGAGGCCGCCCCGGCCGGCCGCACGGAGGGCTCCGGGGTCAGCTGACCTCCGCACCCGGGCCGTCCGGGACCGCGGTCAGGTACTGCTCGATCTGCTGCTGGTTCTCCACCAACCGCAGGCACAGGTGCCGCAGTTGGGCCAGCTCCTCGGCGCTGAAGCCGCGGAAGACGGCGGCCATCGCGCGCTCGGTGGGCGCCCGGAACTCCTCCAGCCAGGCCAGCCCCTCGGCCGTCGCGGTGACCAGCACCGCCCGGCGGTCGTTCGGGTCGGGGGAGCGGCGGGCCAGACCCTCCCGCTCCAGGGTGTCCACCAGGCCGGTGGCATTGCGCGGGCTCACCCCGCCGGCCCGGGCCAACTCGCCCACCGTCAGGCCCGGTTCACCCCCTCCGTCCGCTCCACCCGCCCTGCTCGCGGCACCGAGCCGCACCAGCACGTCCAACGCCCCCGCGCTCAGCCCCCGTCCTCGTGATCCGTGCGCCCGCAGCTTCTCCACCGCGTGGAACGCCGAGCGTGCGGCGGCCGCCGCCTCCAGCGCCAGGGTGTCCCCGCCCTTGGTGAACACGCCCATGGCCGTCCGCACCCTGCTGTCGTACAGCCGGCCCTCGGCATCCCGCCCCAACGGGCCGGCCGCCGCTTCCTCCGATGTATGTACTTGCTTCATAATGAAGTCATTCTGCATTGTGCGGCGCGCCTGTCAAGGGGGTGGTCCGTCAACTCGCCCGCCGAGGGCGGGACTTCGATGGGAGCCGGACGTGCGATCCGCGAGAGTGCGTCGGTCGCCCGAGCCGCCAGCCAACCGTTCCCGTACGCCGGAGCCGCGTATCGGCCCGTTCGAATGACGCTGCCGAGGGACGGGGCGGGACGGGCGGTGCGGCGGCGGTCCGTGGCGGGGGGCCGTGGCGGGGGCCGATCGGGACGAGGGGTGACGGGGGAGTGCTCCAGCCGACTGATCCTGCGAGATAGGCATACGAACTGTATTTCCGCTGGTGGGATCGGCGATTCTGACGGGGCGTGAGGCCGGACGGGTCGCGGCGCCGGTTGCGGCGGGGTGCGGGCCGTGGCTGTCTGAATCGCGGCGGGGCCGACCGGCGCCGCCACTCGATCCAGAAACTCCGTGGAGGAGATTTTCATGCGTGCTCTCAAGCGAGTCGTGGCTGTCGGCGCCCTCACCGTTCCGCTGGTCCTCGGCTGCGCCGGCCTCGCCTCGGCCGGCACTGGAGGCATCGACGCGAACTACGGCAAGGGCTACTTCACCGCCAACGAGAACGGCGCCGGTCTCGCGGCCCTCGAATCCCACGTCGGCCCCGATGGCGTCTCGCACGAGGACTTCTGGATCTGGGCGGACGACAGCGGCGTCACCGGTTCCTTCACGGGTTCGGGTGCCACCTTCGTCGACCCGGCCGCGGCCCCCGCCGACGCCCCGGCCGCCGCGGTCGCCGCGCCCGCCGCCGCCCCGGCTGCGGCTCCTGCCGCCGCTCCGGCCGAGGCTGCCGCCCCCGCTGCCGCCCCGGCCGAGGCCGCGGTTCCGGCCGAGGCCGCCGCTCCGGCCGCTGCCAACGAGGGCTGACCGAGCCCTGCCACCTCGGGCGTGACCCGCACCGTCCCGTCGGGCCAGGCCCACCCGGATGCCCGGCCGGTTCCCACCGGCCGGGCATCCGCCCGTGGCGGTCGCACCACAGCGGTGACCCGCGCCACAGGGGCGATCCGCACCGGAAAAGCAGAAAGGCCCCAGATCAACTGGGGCCTTTCTTTCGGTGTCCGAGGGGGGACTTGAACCCCCACGCCCGATAAAGGGCACTAGCACCTCAAGCTAGCGCGTCTGCCATTCCGCCACCCGGACTAGGTGTCGTCCTCGCGGCTTCCGATCTCTCGTCCGTCGCGCTGACAGATGTAACTGTAGCAAAGATCGGCTTGGGGTCCCAAAACGGTTTCCGGCGGGCTCCCGGCGGGCGGGTCCGACGGGTGGCGGGGGCAAGGGGCGGCGTGTGGCGGGGGCGTGACCAGCGGGTTTCGGGAACGTGCGGGGGCTGGATCGGGATCGGGGGCTGGGGGAGGATGGGCGGACGTGCTCGTACGGCCCGGGTGCAGGTCCTGGGGGTGGCGCGCTGGTGCGTCGGTGCGGGCCCAAGACGCGAGGAGTGACCGTGAGCGAGCGGAGCGAGTCGGCGGCGCCGAAGGTGACGGCTGAGTCGGAGGTCGCCGAGATCTGTCGCGATCTGATCCGGATCGACACCAGCAACTACGGGGACGGATCCGGCCCGGGGGAGCGGAAGGCGGCCGAGTACGTGGCCGAGCAGCTCGCCGAGTTCGGGCTGGAGCCGAAGATCTTCGAGTCGGCCAAGGGGCGGGCCTCGACCGTGGTCCGGATCGAGGGCGAGGACCGCTCCCGTCCGGGTCTGCTGATCCACGGCCACACCGACGTGGTGCCGGCCAACGCGGCGGACTGGACCCACGACCCGTTCGGCGGTGAGATCGCGGACGGCTGCGTCTGGGGGCGCGGCGCGGTGGACATGAAGGACATGGACGCGATGACCCTGGCGGTCATCCGCGACCGGCTGCGCACCGGGCGCAAGCCCCCGCGCGACATCGTGCTGGCCTTCCTCGCCGACGAGGAGGCCGGCGGCACCTACGGGGCGCGCTTCCTGGTGGACAAGCACCCGGGGCTGTTCGAGGGTGTGACCGAGGCGATCGGCGAGGTCGGCGGCTTCTCCTTCACGGTCAACGACCAGGTCCGCCTCTACCTGGTGGAGACGGCCGAGAAGGGCATGCACTGGATGCGCCTGACGGTCGAGGGCCGGGCCGGCCACGGCTCGATGGAGAACGACGACAACGCGATCACCGAGCTGTGCGAGGCGGTGGCCCGGCTCGGCCGGCACCAGTTCCCGCTGCGGATCACCAAGACCGTCCGGGCCTTCCTGGACGAGCTGTCGGACGCGCTCGGGGTCGAGCTGGACCCGGAGAACATGGACGAGACGCTGCGCGTGCTCGGCGGCATCGCCAAGATGATCGGCACCACGCTGCGGAACACCGCCCAGCCGACCATGCTCGGCGCCGGCTACAAGGTCAACGTGATCCCCGGTCAGGCCACCGCGCACGTGGACGGCCGCTTCCTGCCCGGCTACGAGGAGGAGTTCCTGGCCGAGCTGGACAGCGTGCTCGGCCCGCGCGTGAAGCGCGAGAGCCTGCACTCGGACAAGGCGATCGAGACCGGCTTCGACGGGGCCCTGGTCGAGGCGATGCAGACCGCGCTGCGGGCCGAGGACCCGATCGCCCGCGCGGTGCCGTACTGCCTGTCGGGCGGGACGGACGCCAAGTCCTTCCAGGACCTGGGCATCCGCTGCTTCGGCTTCGCGCCGCTCCAGCTGCCGCCGGAGCTGGACTTCGCCGGGATGTTCCACGGCGTGGACGAGCGGGTGCCGGTGGACGGGCTGAAGTTCGGCGCCCGGGTGCTGGACCGTTTCATCGACGCCTGCTGAGCCGTTCCGCGCGGCGGTGCCCGCGCTGATCAGGTGACTGGGTCGGCCCGCTCCCGGAGTTCCGGGGGCGGGCCGACCGCATTGTCCGAGCTGATGATTGTGGGACAGGAAGAAAGAGATCGACAGAAGCGATTCTGCTCGGAATTCCAGGCCGATCATGTGTGCGAGATCTCACCGTTGCGGGTGAATGGGAGATCCACTCCGTACCCCGTTTGCCGCAGCGTCGTTCATCCCTGTGCAGCCCGCCGAACGGGTTGCGTTGTCCATACAGGAGGAATGATGAAGGTCAAGAAGATCGCCGCTGTCGCCGCCGCCACCGGTGGCCTGGTGCTCGCCGCCGCCGGTGTCGCGTCCGCTCAGGGCGGCGCCGCCGCCGAGGGTGTGGCCGCCGGTTCCCCGGGTGTCGTCTCGGGCAACCAGATCCAGGTTCCGGTGCACATCCCGGTCAACTTCTGCGGCAACACCGTGAGCGTCGTGGGCGTGCTGAACCCGGCGTTCGCCAACCACTGCGCCAACTTCTGAGTCGACCTCCGGGCCGTCGGGGCCTGTTGAGCCGACTCACGCGAGCCCCCGGGCGGCGGACGCGCCGCGCCGGGGGCGTTCGCGTCCGCGCCGGGGGCGTTCGCGTCCGCGCCGGGATACCGGATACACGGGATCCGACACGATCACTCGATCGAGTGAAGCGGGGTTTCGTTGCTCAACCTCCCCGTTGGCCTCTCGTTAACCCGTGTGCAGCCGAAGCCCTTGCGTGATTTACGGATATACGGAAATTCCGACTTTTTTGCAAGGTTCATGCCAAGGTCGACACGTCGTCTCGAAATGTCAGGGGAAAACATGAGGAAAGTAGCCAAGAAGGGGATCCTCACGGCCGTGGCCACCGGCAGTGTGCTGGCCTCGACCGCCGGCTACGCCTACGCGGGGGGCGCCGACGCGCAGGGGGTGGCCACCGGTTCACCCGGTGTCGTCTCGGGCAACTCGGTCCAGGTGCCGATCGAGGTGCCGATCAATGCCTGCGGCAACACGATCGATGTGATCGGCTTGCTGAACCCGTCCTTCGGCAACCGCTGTGCCAACGTCGGCGGCGGCGGCCATCAGGCGTCCAAGCCCGTCCATGGCGGCCAGTCCGGCGCCACCGGCGCCGGCCGTACCGACAGCTCCAGTGCCAGTGGGAGCCAGGGTGCCACGGCTCCGGCCAGCACCCTTCCGGCCAGTACTCTGCCGGCCAGTACCCTCCCGGCGAGTGCCGTCCCGGACGCCGCGGGTCCGGCCACCAAGGTTCCGGGTGCCGATGGCACGGGTGTCGACGTCCCGGGTGCCGGCGCCTCCGGTGTCGCCGCCAACTCGGCGGGCGTGCTCTCGGGCAACAGCGTCCAGGCGCCGGTGGACGTTCCGGTCAACGCCTGCGGCAACTCGGTGAACGTGGCCGGCGTCGGCAACCCGGCCTTCGGCAACGACTGCGCCAATGTGGAGAAGGTCGAGAAGGTCACCCCGACGCCGCCGGCCGAGGGCTGCGTGGAGACCTGCCCGACCCCGCCGCAGACCTCCTCCGAGGAGGTGACGAGCGTCGCGCGCACCGGCGTGGCTCCGGCCACCTCCGCGTCCGCCGCCGTGGCGCCCGCCGCCAAGCCGGCGCCGTCCGCCCAGCTGGCCACCACCGGTGCCGGCAACGTCGAGCTGCTCGGGGCCGCCGGCCTCGCGATGCTGCTCGGCGGCGGCGTGCTCTACCGCCGGGCCCGGGCCGGCGCCCGCTGACACGGCGGGCGGGGAACCAGGGCGCGCGCTGAACGGGACCGGTGCGCGCCCGCCCCCGGGCGTACCTGAGGAACGACGCATCCGCGGCCGCCGAGCGAACGGGCGGCCGCGGACGCGTGAGGGCTCGCTGCCGCCCGGGGCCGCGGTGCCCCGCCCGTCACCAGTTCCGGACCTGCCGGATGATCCGCCGCTTCAGCCGGACCGTCCGGCTGCCGTCGGGGAACAACCGCAGCCGGTCGAGCTCCCAGTGCCCGTACTCGGCGTGCTCGGTGAGCAGTTGGCGCGCCGCGTTGCGCGTGGTGCCGCGCGGCATGCGCAGGGACTGGTACTCGTACTCCGGCTGCCGGACCGGCTTCCGTGGGGTCAAAACGCTCCTCCTGGGGATCACCTTCAGGCAAGCCTACGGCCTGCCCCGGACAGTCGGCCCGGGTATTTCCGGCCGTCCTCCCGTGCGCGGGCGACGGTCGGAACGGGTGCGGCCCCGGCCGCCGACTGACAGTGCATCAGTCCTGTTGCCACTGTGGAGGGGATACCCCGATCCCGGCGCGCGAAGCGGCAGCCGGACGGCCTCGGCGGGCCCGGCGTGCGCCCTCCGCGCCCGCTTCGCGCCGGTGGCGCGTGGGGACGAAGCGGGACGGATCGGACATCAGGGGGGAAGTTGCGGTGAAATCGCGGGTGTAGGTGACAACCGCTGTGCGTGGCGACACCGCGGGGAGATAGCGTCTGCACCATGTCTGATGCCGCGCAGCCCACCATTGCCGAGGTACGCGCCGCCGCTGAGGCGGTCAAGGCCGCCATCGACCGTCATCTGGAAGCGGTGTCAAGCCCCAACGCAGCCGATGATCCCGCCGTCACCGCCGCCTACGAGCAGCTCGCGACGGCGGCCATCGCCTACGACCAGCTCCTGTACGAGGCCTACGACGAGGTCACGCCCTTCGAGATCCCCGGGGACGAGGGCCCCGGCGGGTACCACGGCCCCGAACAGCCCGAGGCGATCAGCGTGTTGATCCGCCGTGACTACCACGTCGTCGACCCCGAGCGGCTGCGTGCCCAGGCCGAGCGGCTGGACGAGTCGCTGACCCCGGGCGGCGCCGGCGCGGGCGGGGTGAACGCCGCGATCGGCGTGCTGTTCGGCGAGTACGAGCCCGACGAGATCGCCGCCCGCAGTGAGGAGTTCGGCCTGGAGGAGGCCGACTCGACGCTCTGGGTCGCGGCCACCGAGCCGACCGAGCCGGGCGAGTGGCTGCCCGAGCCCTTCGAGCACGCCGACCCGCAGCTGCTGATCTGCCGGTTCGACGTGAGCGAGGTCTACGACGACGAGGACCCGGACGACTGACGCGGACAGGACGACCGACGCCGTGCAGGACGGCCGACGGGCGGGCCCGGGAACACCGGGGCCCGCCCGTCGTGCGTTCCGGCCGGCGGCCCGTCGGAGCGGGGCCGGCCGGAACGCCGGTCAGTACGCCGAGGCGGCGTTCTCGGCGAGGACCGCCCGCAGCCGGGTGGTGCGCGACTGCGCCTGGCGCTCGGCGACGGCCTGGACGAGCGCCGGGCCCGCCGCGTGCACCACGGACAGGTGCCGCTCGCCGCGGCCGAAGGCGGTGTAGACCCACTGCCGGGTGAGCGCCTGGGCGGCGTCCTCCGGGACCACCACGACCGCGCCCGGCCAGCGCCGGCCGACCGCCTGGTGGACGGTCAGTGCCCAGCCGTGCCGCAGCCGGGCGGCCTCGGCCGGCGGGACGGTCCGGTGCGAGCCGTCCGCGTACTCCAGGTGCAGACCGGTGGCGTCGCCGTCCAGCACCCGGGCCGGGCGGGTGACGCCGGGGGTGGGGGAGTCGACTACCCGGTCGCCCGGGTCGAAGCCGCCGAACCGGCCGGGGCCGGGGTTGAGCCGGGCCTTGGCGGCGGCGTTCAGCGCGCGGGTGCCGGCCGGGCCGCCGTGGCCCGGGGTGAGCAGCACCACCTGCTCGGCCGGGATGCCCAGCGCGCGCGGGATGGAGTCGGTGAGCAGCTGGACGGCGCGGTGGACGGCCTCGCCGGCGTCCTTGGCGGTCAGGATGACCACCTCCTTGTCCGGCGCCTCGACGGGCTGGAGCTCGCCGATGCCGACACCGGAGACCAGCTCGCCGATCGGGCCGAAGTCCGGGGTGCGGGAGGCGACCGCCGGGCAGGCCTTGGCGGCCAGCAGGTCGGCGAAGACCCGCCCGGGGCCGGCCGACCAGAGCTGCCCCGGGTCCCCGCTGAGCACCAGTCGGGTGCCGTCGGCCAGCGACTCCAGGACGACGGCGGCCAGGTCGACGTCCAGCAGCGGGGCGTCCAGCACGACCAGCAGGTCCAGGGCGAGCGTGCCGTCCGGGGCGCGGCCGGGGCCGGCGGCGCCGGAGAGCAGCTCGGCGAGGGTGACCACGGGGGCCCCGGCGCCCGCCTCGGCGAGTGCGGCGAGGGAGTCCCGCCCCTGGTCCGTCCAGGTGGCGGCCCAGGCCCGCAGCCCGAGGCCGCGGGCGGCGGCGACCAGCGCGGCCGGCTCGGCGCGGGCCGCCTCGCCGCCGGTGTGCAGCACCAGGGCGTGCTCGGCGACGGCCTTGATCAGGGCGGTCGCGGAGGAGGACGAGGCGGCCTCGGCGGCGGCCGCCCAGGCGGCCGGGCCGGGGGCGGCGGGGGGCTGCTGGGCGGAGCCCTCGGCGGCCTCCGCCCCGGCCTCCGCGTCCTCGGAATCGGCGGCCTCCCCGGGCTGCTCGGCGTCCTCGCCCGGCACGAAGGTGGCCATCAGCTGGAGCAGCTTCTCGGCGAGGCTGTCCTCGGCCATCGCCAGCCCGGCCAGGGCGAGCAGCGTCCGGGTCGGCGCCTCGTCCTCCTCGTCGCCCCCCGCCGCGTGCGCCTCGGGGCCAGCCAGCTCCTCCTGGAAGGAGAGCACCCGCCCGTCCTCGACGGCGGCCTGGATCGCGGTGGCCGGCTCGGGCATCCGGAGCCGGTCGAGCCCGACCGCCACCTCGGCCAGCTCCAGGGCGGAGTGCCCGCGCAGCGCCGCCTGCTCCAGCAGCCACGGCACCAGCGCCCGGGCGCGGCGCTCGTCGCCCGGGCCGGCGCCGGCGCCGAGCAGCTCCCGGGCGAAGCCGTCCGCGTGCTCGGGCCGGACGCCGGGCAGGCCCAGCACCGCCCACGGGTCCTCGCGCAGCCGTGCGGGCGCCTCCTCGCCGAGTGCGGCCACGGCGGCGGCCGCCAGGTCGGCCGGGGCGCCGCCGGCGGTCAGCACCTCGACGGTGGCGCGGAGCACCTCCTCGCGCTGCCGGTCGGACACCACCGGGGCGGGGGCGGCCGGGGCGGGGACCCGGGCTGGAGCGGGGGCGGCCGGGACCGGGGAGGCCGGAACGGGGGCGGCCGGGACCGGGGCCGCAGCGGCCGGCTCCGGCTCGCCGGGCTCCGACCCTCCGGGCTCCGGGGCCTCCTCCGTCGGATCCTCCTCAGCCGGGGCTTCCGCCATCGAGGCCTCCGCCCGGGCGGCACCCGCCCGTGCGGCACGGTCCGCGGCGTCCTCCGGCTGCATGCCGCGGATCCGCTGGGCCAGCTCCGCGAACTTCGCGGCCTTCGCCTCCGGGGTCAGCTTGGCCCCGGCGGTCACCTCCGGAGCGCCGTTCCCCGTGTCAGTCATCGTCGTCCGCTCCAAAGGTCACTCCACTGCAGGTTCTGCTCGACGACCCGGGCCGGTGGTCACAGCTCCGTCCACCCCTGGTCCGGGTAGTGGTGCACCGGCGACGAGATGTCGTCCAGCGCACCACGGATCTCATCCGGAAGCGTAAGCGCCTCCACCGACAGCGCCGACTGCAGCTGGGCCACCGTCCGGGCTCCGACCAGGGCGCTCGCCACCCCGGGCCGGTCCCGGACCCAGGCCAGCGCGACGGCCAGCGGGGTGCTGGCGAGTCCGTCGGCGGCGGTGGCGAGGGCGTCCACGATCCGCCGCGAGCGCTCCCCGAGGTACGGCTGGACGAATCCGGACAGGTACGGCGAGGCGCCGCGCGAGTCCTGCGGGACGCCGTGCCGGTACTTGCCGGTGAGCACCCCGCGCCCGAGCGGCGAGCCGGCCAGCACCCCGACCCCGGCGTCCAGCGCGGCGGGCAGCGCCTCCCGCTCGATGCCGCGCTGGAGCAGCGAGTACTCCAGCTGCGCCCCGGCCAGCGGCACCCGCCCGTGGTGGGCGTGCTGCCAGGCGGCGGACTTGGCGAGCTGCCAGCCGCTGAAGTCGCAGACCCCGACGTAGCGGGCGCGCCCGGAGGAGACGGCGATATCGAGGGCGCTGAGCGTCTCCTCGACCGGGGTCACCGGGTCGAAGGAGTGCACCTGCCACAGGTCGACGTAGTCGGTGCCGAGCCGGCGCAGCGAGGCGTCCAGGGCGGCGAGCAGGTGGCCGCGCGAGCCGTCGAAGCGGCGGGCGGACTCGGGGACGCTGCCGGCCTTGGTGGCGATGACGAGTTCGGAGCGGGGGACCAGGCTGTCGGTGAGCCGGGAGATCAGGTACTCGGCGCCGCCGTCCGCGTACACGTCGGCGGTGTCGACCAGGTTGCCGCCGGCGTCGACGAACTCCTTGAGCTGCTCGGCGGCCTCCTGCTCGTCGGTGTCGCGGCCCCAGGTCATGGTGCCGAGGCCGAGTCGGGAGACCTGGAGGCCGGTACGGCCGAGGTGACGCTTTTCCATCGGACGGGCCTTCCACTGGCCGGTGGCCCCGGGAGCCCCGGCGGCCCTGTGAACGCGCAGGTGGGGAGAGCGCTCCCCACGTCGGCTGAGCGTAGCGGCCGGTGCGCGGAGAGAGGTGCAGACCCGCAGAACGATCAACAGCACCGGTGTGACCGGATCCACCCCTACCCGTCAGTAGCGTGTTCGGTGCGGGCACGGTTACCCTCGCGACCAACCCCAACCCACTGGAAGGTGCGGCAGATGCGACTCGGGATCAACCTCGGCTACTGGGGACTCGGCATGGACGCCGACAACATCGCCGTGGCCCAGGAGGCGGACCGCCTCGGCTACTCCGTCTGCTGGGCGGCGGAGGCGTACGGCTCGGACGCCGCGACGGTGCTCAGCTTCGTCGCCGCGAAGACCGAGCGGATCGACGTCGGCTCGGCCATCTTCCAGATCCCGGCGCGCACCCCGGCGATGACCGCGATGACCGCCGCGACCCTGGACACCCTGTCCGGCGGCCGGTTCCGGCTCGGCCTCGGCGTCTCCGGCCCGCAGGTGTCCGAGGGCTGGTACGGGGTGAAGTTCGACAAGCCGCTCGCCCGCACCCGCGAGTACGTGGAGATCATCCGCAAGGCGATGTCCCGCGAGCGCCTGGTGCACGAGGGCGAGCACTGGACGCTCCCGCTGCCCGGCGGCCCCGGCAAGCCGATCAAGCTCACCGTGCACCCGGTGCGCGAACACATCCCGCTGTACATCGCCGCGATCGGGCCCAGGAACCTGGAGCTGACCGGCGAGATCGCCGACGGCTGGCTCGGCATCTTCTTCTCGCCCGAGCACGCCGCGCTCTCCCTCGACCCGCTGACGGCCGGCCGCGCCAAGGCCGGGAGGACGCTGGAGGGCTTCGACCTCTGCCCGACCGTGAACCTCGCGGTCGGCGAGGACATCAAGGCCGGTGTCGACGCCCTGCGCTCGTACGCCGCGCTCTACATCGGCGGCATGGGCAGCAAGGAGAAGAACTTCTACAACCAGCTCGCCCGGCGGATGGGCTACGAGCAGGCCGCCGACGAGGTCCAGGAGAAGTACCTCGCCCGGGACCACGCGGGCGCCGCGGCCGCCGTCCCGCACGACCTGATCGACGCCACCTCGCTGATCGGCGACACCGCCCGGATCGCCGACCGGATGCAGGCCTACGCCGAGGCGGGCGTCACCACGCTCACCCTGGCCCCGGCCGGGTTCACCCTGGACGAGCGGATCCTGGCGCTGCGCACCGGTGTCGAGGCGCTGGAGCGCGCCGGACTGGCCTGACCGGGGCCGGGTGTCCGAGCGGCCCGACCGCCTGCGGTCCGACCACCGGAGCTACAGCCAGTCGTGCCGCTTGAACACCCGGTGCAGCACCAGGCAGACCACCGTCATCAGCACCAGCACCGCCGGGTACCCCCAGATCTGGTGCAGCTCCGGCATGTGCTCGAAGTTCATCCCGTAGATGCCCGCGATCATGGTCGGTACGGCGGCCAGCGCCGCCCAGGCCGAGATCTTCCGCATGTCGTTGTTCTGCTGGACGCTGACCTGCGCCAGGTTGGCGTTCAGGATGTCGGACAGCAGCCGGTCCATGCCGTCCACCTGGTCGTTCACCCGGGCCACGTGGTCGGCGACGTCCCGCAGGTAGGGCGCGGCCTCGGGGCGGACGAAGCGGGCGCCGCGCTCCAGGGCCAGCATCGGCTCCAGCAGCGGGCCGGTGGCCCGGCGCACGGACATCACCTGGCGCTTGTAGCCGTAGATCCGTCCGGCGGTGTCGCGGTCGACCCGGGAGGGGGAGAAGATGTCCGCCTCCAGTTCGTCCAGGTCGGTCTGGAGCCCCGCGGCCACGTCCATGTAGCCGTCGACGATCGTGTCGCAGACCGAGTGCAGCACCGAGCTGGGCCCGTACCGCAGCTGTTCGGGGTCCTGCTCCAGGGCGGCCCGCAGTCCGCCGAGCGGGCTGTCCTCGCCGTGCCGGACGGTCATCACGAAGTCCGGGCCGAGGAAGACCATCACCTCGCCGACCGTGACGACGTGCCCGCCGGGGTGGTAGCCGAGGGTCTTCAGCGCGACGAACAGCGAGCCCTTGTACGCCTCCACCTTGGGGCGCTGGTGGGCGCTGACGGCGTCCTCGACGGCCAGCGGGTGCAGCGCGAACTCCTGGCCGACGCGGTCGAGTTCCTCGGCGGTGGGCTCGAACAGGCCTATCCAGACGAAGCCGTCCGGACCGGCCGCGCGGGCGGCGGCGAGTGCGCCGGCCAGGTCCTCGGGGGCCTCGATGCGGCGGCCGTCGTGGTAGGCGGCGCAGTGGACGATCATGCGGGCCATTGTCACCCGAGCGGGGCCGCCCGGCACGGATCCGGGGGATTCCGGTCCACCGGCCCCCGGCGGCCGGGGCGGTGGCGGACCCGGCCGCCGCGGGCCGGACGGGCGGGAAATCCGGTCTCCACGGCCGGGCCCGGAGGCCGTAGGCTGACCCCATGCCCACCCTGCTGCTCGTCCGTCACGGCCGCTCCACCGCGAACACCGCCGGAATCCTGGCCGGTTGGACCCCCGGCGTGGACCTCGACGACACCGGCCGGGACCAGGCCGCCGCGCTGGCCGGCCGACTGGCCGGCATCCCGCTGGTGCGGGCGGTCAGCAGCCCGCTGGAGCGCTGCCGGCAGACGCTGGAGCCGCTGCTGGCGGTCCGGCCCGAGCTCGGGCCGCCGGCCGAGGACGAGCGGCTGGGGGAGTGCCACTACGGCGAGTGGACCGGCCGTCCGCTGGCCGAGCTGGCCAAGGAGCCGCTCTGGCGCACCGTGCAGGACCACGCCGCCGGGGCCGCCTTCCCCGGCGGGGAGTCGCTGCGCGAGCTGAGCCACCGCACGGTGGACGCGGTGCGCGAGTGGAACCGGAGGATCGCGGACGAGCACGGCGAGGACGCGGTCTGGATCGCCTGCTCGCACGGGGACGTGATCAAGGCCGTGGTGGCCGACGCGCTCGGGCTGCACCTGGACCACTTCCAGCGGATCAGCGTCGAGCCCTGTTCGGTCACCGCCATCCGCTACACCCCGCAGCGGCCCTTCGTCTTGCGGATGGGCGACACCGGCGACCTCGCCTCGCTCGCCCCCCGGCCCGGCCCGGCGGCGGCCACCCCGGCCGGCGACGCGGTGGTCGGCGGCACCGTCTAGGCCGCGCCGCCGACGGGCCGTCCGGGGAGGCGCCGTCCGCGGCGGCACCGTTCGCTTCCCCGGGTGCCACCCCGCCCGCGGCCGTCGGCTCGGCTCCCCGGCCGGAGCCCGAAGGTCGTAGGGTGACTAGCGAGTCCATCCGGCCGCGGCCCGCCCCCGGCGGAACCGCGCCGACCGACACGATCCGGAGCGAGAGCGTGCCCCGTCAGGTCTTCTTCTACGACCAGCCCGAACGGTTCGTGGCCGGCACCGTCGGCCAGCCCGGCGCCCGGGCGTTCTACCTTCAGGCCAGCGCCCGGGGCCGGATCACCAGCGTGCTGCTGGAGAAGACCCAGGTCGCGGCGCTCGCCGAGCGCATCGAGGAGGTCCTGGACGAGGCGCTGCGGCGCAGCGGCGGCGACACGTCCATCCCGGCCGCCGCCCCGAACGACCTGCTCGACACCGCGCCGCTGGACCTCCCGCTGGAGCAGGAGTTCCGGGTCGGCACCATGGCCCTGGCCTGGGACAGCGTGGACGCCTGCCTGGTGGTCGAGGCGCAGGCGCTGGTCGAGGAGGAAGAGGAGGAGGACGCCGCCGAGGCGGCCTTCACCGACGACGAGAACGGCCCGGACATGCTGCGGGTGCGGCTGTCCGGCGCGATGGCCCGGGTCTTCGCCAAGCGCGCGCTGGACCTGGTCGCGGCCGGCCGCAAGCCCTGCCCGTTCTGCAACCTGCCGCTCGACCCGGAGGGCCACCTGTGCCCGCGCGCGAACGGCTACCGGCGCTGAACACCGACACCCCGCCGCAGGCCGACCCGTCGGCCGCCGCCGCGCTGGCCGCCGACGTGCCCACCGCCCTCGCGCTGCTGCGCCAGGGCGGGCTGACGGTGCACGGGCGGCTCACCGACGCCTCCAACGCCGCGCTGTACTGCACGGTGGCGCACGGCTCGCTGAGCGCGCAGGCCGTCTACAAGCCGGTGGCCGGGGAGCGCCCGCTGTGGGACTTCCCGGACGGCACGCTGGCCGGCCGCGAGGTCGCCGCGTACGAGCTGTCCGCCGCGACCGGCTGGGCGCTGGTCCCGCCGACCGTGCTGCGCGACGGCCCGCACGGGCCCGGCATGCTGCAGCTGTGGGTCGAGCCGGACCCGACGGCCGAGCCGCTGCTCGCGCTCCAGGACCCGCGCGGCCCGGAGGCGGGCTGGCTTCCGATCGTCCGGGCCGAGGTCGAGGGCGGGCGGACGGCCCTGCTGGTGCACCACGACGACCGGCGGCTGCGCCGGCTCGCCGTCCTGGACGCGGTGCTCAACAACGCCGACCGCAAGGGCGGCCACCTGATCCCGGCCGCCGACGGCCGGGTGTACGGCATCGACCACGGCGTCACCTTCAACACCGAGGACAAGCTGCGCACCCTGCTCTGGGGCTGGGCCGGCGACCCGCTGCCCGCCGAGGCGCTGGAGGTGCTGGCCCGGCTGGCCGAACAGCTGGACGGCGAGCTCGCCGAGCGCCTCGCCCCGCACCTGACGGCGGCCGAACTGGACGCCACCCGGGCCCGGGTGGCCGCGCTGCGCGGCTCCGGCCGGCACCCGCTGCCGCCCGAGGACTGGCCCGCGATCCCCTGGCCGCCGGTCTAGGGCGGGGCTTCGGCGGGTCCGAACCGGTGCCCGAACCGGTGTCCCGGAGCGCCGGTGGTCCGGACCGCTCGTCGAAAACGGCGGCAGATGGTCTGGACCTGTCCCCGGAACAGGTCGCACACTGCTCCGATGGATGTGCGACGGACGACCCCCACCCCCCGAACCACGCCGGACCTGCCGTTGCACCGGTTACAGGTCCCGCTGCCCCAGCTGCTCCCCTTCGCCATCGGCAGTTTCGACGCGATCGGCCCGCTCTCCCGGGCCGGCTTCCCCCACCGGCACTCGTTCTACGAGATCGTCCACGTCACCGGCGGCCACGGCGCCCACGTCCTGGACCTCGTCCACCGGCCGCTGGCGCCACCGCAGTTGTGCGTGATCACGCCCGGCCAGGTGCACTACTGGGCGGACGCCGAGGAGCTGGTCGGCCGGGTCGTCCTGTTCAACGAGGACTTCCTGCTCGGCCACCCCCAGGACCTCGCCGCCCTGCGGGCGCTGGCCACCCGCCCGGCCCTCGCGCTCGGCGACCAGGCCGACGCGGTCGCCGCGCTGCTCGCCGACATGGAGTACGAGTACCGGACCAGGGGGCCCGGCTACCAGGGCGTGCTGCGGGCCAGCCTGCACATCCTGATCGTCCGGGCGCTGCGCGCCTGCGCCCCGGCCGACCGCCCGTCGGTGCCCGGCCGCCCGGCCGAAGTGGCCGCCGCCTTCACCCGGTTGATCGCCCGGCCGGGCGGGGTGCGGCACTCGGTGGCCTCCACCGCGCAGGAACTCGGCGTCTCCCCGGGGCACTTGCAGACCCTGGTGAAGCAGGCCACCGGCCGGACGCCCGGCGGTCTGATCCGCCGCCAGCAGACCCTGGAGGCCAAACGGCTGCTCGCCTGCACGGACTTGACGATCCGTCAGGTCGCCAAGGAGGCGGGCTTCGTCGACCCGGCGTACTTCTGCCGGTTCTTCCGCCGGGAGACCGGGATGACCCCGGGGGAGTTCCGGTCCAGGGTCGACGGAAATCACCACGATCCCCGGATCATGTCCATCGCGGTCGCACCGGACGGCCCGTAACTTTGCTGGTGGCCACCGGTGGCCGGTCCGGCGCGCACGGACGGGCGGCCGGTCCGGCCCTTGTCATGCCCCCACCATGGCAAGGGCCGCCCCCACCCCCCGCCTCACGATAAGGAGACGGCGCATGCCCACGCCCGACGGCATGATCAGCCGCAAGACCGTCCTCAAGGCCGCCGCCGCGCTCGGGGCCGCCCCGCTGCTCGTCGGCGGCGGGGTCGCACTGGCCCGGGACCAGATCGGCTCCGGCGAGCCGCTCGCCCTCACCCCCGAGTGCCACGACGGCGACGCCCCCACCATCGAGCAGACCGAGGGCCCGTACTTCAAGCCCAACTCCCCGCTGCGCAGCTCGATGGTCAACGACGGCCCCGGCACCCGCCTGGTCGTCAGCGGCTACGTCTTCGGCCGGGCCTGCCGGCCCATCTCCGGCGTGCTGCTGGACTTCTGGCAGGCCGACGACGGCGGCAACTACGACAACAGCGGATACACCTTCCGCGGCCACCAGTTCACCGACGCCAACGGCGCCTACAAGCTGGACACCATCGTGCCCGGCCTCTACCCGGGCCGCACCCGGCACATCCACGTGAAGCTCCAGGCCCCCGGCCGCTCGATCGTCACCACCCAGCTGTACTTCCCGGGCGAGCCGCGCAACAACACGGACACCATCTACGACGCCCGGCTGCTGATGAACGTCCGGCAGAACGGGTCGACCCGCGAGGGCAGCTACGACTTCGTGCTGAACGTGGCGCAGACCCCGGGCACGCCGAGCCCCACGCCCACCCCGACCTCCACCTCCACCGGTGGCCCGACCACGCCGCCCGGCGGCAGCTGGGCCGCGGGCACCTCGTACAACGCGGGCGACCGCGTGACCTACTCCGGCGTCTCCTACACCTGCCTCCAGGCGCACACCGCCATGGCCGGCTGGGAGCCGCCGAACGTGCCGGCCCTCTGGCAGCGGTCGTAGCGGCTCCGGCCGCTCCACCCGAGGAGCCGGGCGCCCGGTCGGCGGCAGGGCCGACCGGGCGCTCACCCATGCCCGGAGCCGGGTGCGGGGGGCGTACACCACGCGTTCCGACAGCGCCGGATCCGTGCAATACCAGTCGGGAAACTGTCGGGCAACGGTAGGAAACGAATCCAGTCGATCTTTCGTACTGGTTAGGCTTTCAAATGTTCGCAAGGTTAAAGTTGTTTCCATGCATGCCTGGCCCGCCTCCGAGGTTCCCGCCCTGCCTGGTCAGGGGCTCCCCCTCCGTATCCACGACACCGCAGCGGGCACAGTCCGGGAGGTCGTGCCGCAGGACGGCACCGCCCGGATCTACGTCTGCGGCATCACGCCCTACGACGCGACCCACATGGGCCACGCCGCCACCTACAACGCGTTCGACCTGGTGCAGCGCGTCTGGCGGGACGCCGGTCACGACGTCCTGTACATCCAGAACGTCACCGACGTCGACGACCCGCTGCTCGCCCGCGCGGTCGAGACCGGCCAGGACTGGACCGCCCTCGCCGAGCGCGAGACGGCCCTGTTCCGCGAGGACATGACCGCGCTGCGGATGCTCCCGCCGGCCCACTACATCGGCGCCGTCGAGTCGATCCCGTGGATCGTCCCGATCGTGCAGAAGCTGCTGGCCTCCGGCGCCGCCTACCACGTCGACGGCGACATCTACTTCTCGGTCGACGCCGACCCGCGCTTCGGCGAGGTCTCCGGCCTCACCCGCGAGGCCATGCGCCCGGTCTTCGCCGAGCGCGGCGGCGACCCTGACCGCCCCGGCAAGCGCAACCCGCTGGACGCCCTGCTCTGGCTGGCCGCCCGCCCGGGCGAGCCCGCCTGGGACACCGAGCTCGGCCACGGCCGCCCCGGCTGGCACATCGAGTGCGTCGCCATCGCCCTCCGGTACCTCGGGATGTCCTTCGACATCCAGGGCGGCGGCAGCGACCTCTCCTTCCCGCACCACGAGATGGGCGCCGCGCACGCCCAGGTCGCCACCGGCGCCCACCCGTACGCCCAGGCGTACGTGCACGCCGGCATGGTCGCCCTGGACGGGCACAAGATGTCCAAGTCCCGCGGCAACCTGGTCTTCGTCTCGGCGCTGCGCCGCGAGGGCGTCGACCCGGCGGCGATCCGCCTGGCGCTGCTCTCGCACCACTACCGGGCCGACTGGGAGTGGACCAAGAGCACCCTGGACGAGGCCGTCGAGCGCCTCGCCCGCTGGCGCGCCGCGGTCTCCCGCCCGGACGGCCCCTCGGCCGAGCAGCTGCTCGCCGAGGTGCGCGAGGCGCTCGCGAACGACCTGGACGCGCCCGCCGCGCTGGCCGCGGTCGACCGCTGGGCGGACCGGCAGGAGACCGAGGGCGGCACCGACATCGGCGCTCCCGGCCTGGTGACCCGCACCGTGGACGCCCTGCTCGGCGTCGCGCTGTGACCCGGGTGCGGTAGCCCCGGCGCCGGGGCCACCGCACCACACGCCGAAGGGGCGTCAGGACCACGCGGTCCCGACGCCCCTTCGGCGTGTGCGGTACGGGCTACTCGTCCTCGGCGCCGTCCTGGCTCTCCCGGGCGCCGCCCGGCGCCTCCGGATCGGCCGGCCGCTCCGCCGTGGCGTGCCCGGCCACCGGCTTCTCGCCGGTCGGCCCGACGTTCTCCCGGCGGCGCAGGTAGCGCTCGAACTCGCGGGCGATGGCGTCGCCGGAGGCCTCCGGCAGCTCCGCGGTGTCCTGCGCCTCCTCCAGCTGCTGGACGTACTCGGCCACCTCGCTGTCCTCGGCGGCCAGCTGGTCCACGCCGAGCTGCCAGGCCCGGGCGTCCTCGGCGAGCTCGCCCGGCGGGATGCGCAGGTCCAGCAGGTCCTCGAGCTTGTTGACCAGGGCCAGGGTGGCCTTCGGGTTCGGCGGCTGCGAGACGTAGTGCGGCACCGCGGCCCACAGCGTCACGGCCGGCACCCCGGCGTGGGTGCAGGCCTCCTGGAGCACCCCGACGATGCCGGTGGGCCCCTCGTAGCGGCTCTCCTCCAGGTCCAGCCGACGGGCCAGGTCCGGGTCGGAGGTGACCCCGCTGACGGGCACCGGGCGGCTGTGCGGGGTGTCCCCGAGCAGGGCGCCCAGGATCACCACCAGTTCGACGCCCAGCTCGTGGGCGAAGCCCAGCAGCTCGTTGCAGAACGAGCGCCAGCGCATGCTCGGCTCGATGCCGCGGACCAGCACGACGTCCCTGGTCGTCGGCTCCGTCACCCGGATCACCGAGAGCCGGGTGGTCGGCCAGGTGATCCGGCGGATGCCGCCGTCCAGCCAGACCGTGGGCCGGTTGACCTGGAAGTCGTAGTAGTCCTCCGCGTCCAGTGCGGCGAACACCTTGCCGTTCCAGGTCTCGTCGAGGTGTGCCAGAGCCGCGGAGGCGGCGTCGCCCGCGTCGTTCCAGCCCTCGAAGGCGCAGACCATCACCGGGTCGATCAACTCGGGAACATCTTCCAGCTCGATCACCCAGCGTCTCCCTCCGGTCGGCGGTCGGACCTGCGCCGCCCCGGCTGGCCTGCCGGGGCGCCGACGGGCCGGCTGCCGACTGTCGAACCTCTCGTCTCCCATGGAACGCCTCGCTCCATGGTCCCTACCTGCCCAGCCTACGGGCTTTGATGCGCACCGCGGCCGGGCACCGGGACAGTCTGGGGGAGCGGACCGCCGGGATCCACCGGATATCGGCGGCGCCGGAGCTGACGGTCCGTCAGGCGTTCACCAGGGGCGGAGCGTGTTCGACCGGCGACGCGCTGTGCCCGCCGCCGCCCGGCGCACGGGCCCGCCGGGCGCGCTACTCCGGGTCCACCCAGCCGTCGCGGTACGCCGTCCAGTGCTCGGGCAGCGCGGCGAAGTCCACGTACAGCGCGACGCCGAAGCCGGCCCGCCGCCGGTCCTCCCGGCCCAGGCCCAGCCGGACGCCCCGGACGGCGGCCCGGACGGTCTCGGCGTCGCCCCAGTGCCCCCACTTGTCGTCCCAGAAGAACGGCAGGCCCATCAGCAGGTCCACGTCGGCCGGGGTGGCCCGCAGGGCGAGTTCGGTCTGCCGGGCGACGTAGCCGCCGTACAGCGGCTCGGTGGGCATCGAGGTGTCGTAGCTCATCACCGCGATCTGGTCGACCCGGCGGGCGGTCTCGGTGAAGTACGCCTGGTCCCACCACTTGCCGTGGTCGGTGAGCAGGATCCCGGCCGTGTGCAGGCCGGGGACCGGGTCGATCTGCGGGGCCGCCACCGACAGTTTGGCGCCGCGCCCCGCGGTGACCGGGCGGACCTGGTCGAGCAGGGCCAGCCAGCCCGCCGAACCGGGGCGGATCGGCTCCATGTCGAAGTGCACCCCGTCGAAGCCGAGGTCCAGCACCTGGCGGGCGGAGGCGGTGACCCGGTCCCGGGTCGGGCCGTCCTCCAGGTCCAGGGCGTCCTTCTCCGGCTTGACCTCGTCGCCCAGCCAGCCCTGCAGCCGTACGCCGGGCAGCTCCCGGTGCACGGTGTCGGTGAACCAGCGGCCCCGGGGGTGGACGGCGGGCGGCAGCGAGCCGTCGTGCTCCAGCGGGCCGGTGTGCACGTAGAGGTCCCGGATGCCGGTGCCGGCCAGTAGCCGGCCGAGCGCGGCCACGTCGGCCTCGGTCCTGCGGCCGTCCACCCAGGCGTGGCCGAGCCAGAGCGCGTCCCGGCCCCGGGTGCGGGCGTCGGCGGCGGGCTCGCCGGTGTAGTGCAGCCGGAACAGTACGAACACCGAGCCCAGCGCGGCGGCCGGCACGGCCGCCACCAGCACCAGGGCCAGCAGTGACCGGCGCCACCACGACCACGCCCGCCAGCGGTCGCGCAGCACGCGGAACGGGGCCGTCAGGGCCCGACCGGCTCGCTGCGCGGAGGTCCCGAATCGGGCCACGCGCTTGCTCCCCCCTTGCGGTCGAACGCTCAGGATACGGAATGGAACGGCGGGCCGACCCGTGGGCCGGATACCCTGGCCACGTGCGGGCCCGAGCAAGCGGGTCCGCAAAGCCGACAGCCGTCGCACCAGGGAGAAGCCCATGGCCACAGCAGCCACCCCGTCCATCACTCAGCAGAACCGTGCGAACGCGCTGCGTGAAGCGCTCGCCACCCGGGTGGTGGTCGCCGACGGTGCCATGGGCACCATGCTCCAGGCGCAGGACCCGACGCTGGAGGACTTCCAGAACCTCGAAGGCTGCAACGAGGTCCTCAACACCACCCGCCCGGACATCGTCCGGTCCGTCCACGAGGCCTACTTCGGGGTCGGCGTGGACTGCGTGGAGACCAACACCTTCGGCGCCAACTTCAGCGCCCTCGGCGAGTACGAGATCGCCGAGCGGATCTTCGAGCTGTCCGAGTCCGGCGCCCGGATCGCCCGCGAGGCGGCCGACGCCCACGCCGCCGCCGACGGCCGCACCCGCTGGGTGCTCGGCTCGATCGGCCCCGGCACCAAGCTGCCGACGCTCGGCCACGCCCCGTACGAGACGCTGCGCGACGGGTTCCAGCAGAACGCGGCCGGCCTGATCGCCGGCGGCGCCGACGCGCTGCTGGTCGAGACCAGCCAGGACCTGCTGCAGACCAAGGCCGCCATCCTGGGCTCCAAGCGGGCCCTGGCCGAGGCCGGCCTGGACCTGCCGGTGCTGGTGCAGGTGACGGTGGAGACCACCGGCACCATGCTGCTCGGCTCGGAGATCGGCGCCGCGCTCACCGCGCTGGAGCCGCTGGGCGTCGACTACATCGGCCTCAACTGCGCCACCGGCCCGGCCGAGATGAGCGAGCACCTGCGCTACCTGGCCAAGAACGCCCGGATCGGCCTGTCCTGCATGCCGAACGCGGGCCTGCCGGTGCTCGGCAAGGACGGCGCCCACTACCCGCTCTCCCCGGCCGAACTGGCCGACGCCCACGACGTGTTCACCCGCGAGTACGGCCTCTCGCTGGTCGGCGGCTGCTGCGGCACCACCCCCGAGCACCTGCGCCAGGTGGTCGAGCGGGTCCAGGGCCGCCCGATCGCCCCGCGCGACCCCCGCCCCGAGCCCTCGGCGGCCTCGCTGTACCAGGCCGTGCCGTTCCGCCAGGACACCTCGTACCTGGCGATCGGCGAGCGCACCAACGCCAACGGCTCGAAGAAGTTCCGCGAGTCGATGCTGGCCGGCGACTGGCAGGCCTGCGTGGAGATCGCCCGCGACCAGATCCGGGACGGCTCCCACCTGCTGGACCTCTGCGTGGACTACGTCGGCCGCGACGGCGTCGCCGACATGAAGGAGATCGCCGGCCGGCTGGCCACCGCCTCCACCCTGCCGATCGTGCTGGACTCCACCGAGCCGCAGGTGCTGCGGGCCGGCCTGGAGGCGCTCGGCGGCCGCGCGGTGCTCAACTCGGTCAACTACGAGGACGGCAACGCCCCGGACTCGCGCTTCGGCCGGATCGCCTCGCTGGCCCGCGAGCACGGCGCCGGCCTGATCGCGCTGACCATCGACGAGGAGGGCCAGGCCCGCACCGCCGACAAGAAGGTCGAGATCGCCGAGCGGCTGATCGCCGAGCTCACCGCCGACTACGGCGTCGACGAGGGCTCGATCCTGGTCGACTGCCTCACCTTCACCCTGGCCACCGGCCAGGAGGAGTCCCGCCGGGACGGCATCGAGACCATCGAGGCGATCCGCGAGCTCAAGCGCCGCCGCCCGGCCGTGCAGACCACGCTGGGCCTGTCCAACATCTCCTTCGGCCTCAACCCGGCCGCCCGGGTGGTGCTGAACTCGGTCTTCCTGCACGAGTGCGTGGAGGCCGGCCTGGACTCGGCGATCGTGCACGCCTCCAAGATCCTGCCGATCTCCCGGATCCCCGAGGACCAGCGCGAGGCCGCCCTCGACCTGGTCTACGACCGCCGCCGGGACGGCTACGACCCGCTGCAGCACCTGCTGGAGCTGTTCGACGGCGTCTCCTCGGCCTCGGTCAAGGCGTCCAAGGCGGAGGAGCTGGCCGCGCTGCCGCTGGACGAGCGCCTCCAGCGCCGGATCATCGACGGCGAGCGCAAGGGCCTGGAGGCCGACCTGGACGAGGCGCTGGCCGGTCGGCCCGCGCTGGAGATCATCAACGACACCCTGCTGTCCGGCATGAAGGTGGTCGGCGAGCTCTTCGGCTCCGGCCAGATGCAGCTGCCGTTCGTGCTCCAGTCCGCCGAGGTGATGAAGACCGCGGTGGCCCACCTGGAGCCGCACATGGAGAAGTCCGACAGCGAGGGCAAGGGCACCATCGTGCTGGCCACCGTCAAGGGCGACGTCCACGACATCGGCAAGAACCTGGTCGACATCATCCTGTCCAACAACGGCTACAACGTGGTCAACCTGGGCATCAAGCAGCCGGTCTCGGCGATCCTGGACGCCGCGCAGGAGCACAACGCGGACGTCATCGGGATGTCCGGCCTGCTGGTGAAGTCCACCGTGATCATGAAGGAGAACCTGGAGGAGCTGAACCAGCGCAAGCTGGCCGCGAGCTTCCCGGTGATCCTCGGCGGCGCCGCGCTCACCCGGGCCTACGTCGAGCAGGACCTGCACGAGATCTACGAGGGCGAGGTCCGCTACGCCCGGGACGCCTTCGAGGGCCTGCGGCTGATGGACGCGCTGATCGCGGTCAAGCGCGGCGTGCCCGGCGCGGCCCTGCCGGAGCTCAAGCAGCGCCGGCACGCCCGGGTCGAGGTGGAGGAGCCGGAGCCCGAGGTCAACCTCGGCCAGATCCGCTCCGACGTCGCCGTCGACAACGCCGTGCCCGTCCCGCCGTTCTGGGGCGACCGGATCGTCAAGGGCATCCCGTTCGCGGACTACGCCTCCTGGCTGGACGAGGACGCGCTGTTCAAGGGCCAGTGGGGCCTGAAGGCCTCCCGGGCCGGCGACGGGCCGTCCTACGAGGAGCTGGTGGAGACCGAGGGCCGGCCGCGGCTGCGGGCCTGGCTGGACCGCCTGCAGACCGAGGGCTGGCTGGAGGCCGCCGTGGTCTACGGCTACTACCCGGCCAACTCCAAGGGCGACGACCTGATCGTCTTCCACGAGGACGGCACCGAGCGGACCCGCTTCACCTTCCCGCGCCAGCGGCGCGGGCGCCGGCTCTGCCTGGCCGACTTCTTCCGCCCGGAGGAGTCCGGGGTGCGGGACGTGGTGGGCCTCCAGGTGGTCACCATGGGCAACCGGATCTCCGAGGCGGCCAACGAGCTGTTCGCCGAGAACTCCTACCGGGACTACCTGGAGCTGCACGGCCTCTCGGTGCAGCTGGCCGAGGCGCTGGCCGAGTTCTGGCACGCGCGGGTCCGCTACGAGCTGGGCTTCTCCGGCGAGGACCCGCAGGACGTCAAGGACATGTTCGCGCTCAAGTACCGCGGCGCCCGCTTCTCGCTCGGCTACGGGGC
Organism: Kitasatospora sp. NPDC001261; assembly: GCF_042896795.1. Taxonomy (NCBI): domain Bacteria; kingdom Bacillati; phylum Actinomycetota; class Actinomycetes; order Kitasatosporales; family Streptomycetaceae; genus Kitasatospora; species Kitasatospora sp. NPDC001261. The sequence continues at coordinate 102,138 of NZ_JBIAXP010000002.1, read as the reverse complement.
CTGCCCCGAGCTGGAGGACCGGGCCAAGATCGCCGAGCTGCTGAAGCCGGAGCGGATCGGCGTGGTGCTCTCCGAGGAGTTCCAGCTCCACCCGGAGCAGTCCACCGACGCGATCGTGATCCACCACCCGGAGGCGAAGTACTTCAACGCCCGGTAACCCCCGGTTCCCGCCGCATTCGCTCTTTCCGGACGAAGCGGGCGTATCCTTGATGATCCTGAACGGGCCGGTCCGCTCACCTGCGGGCCGGCCCGTGCCTTCCCCGGGGCCGCCCGGGCCTGCCGGAAGGACCCCCGCCATGACCACCAGCCCCACTGCCACGCGCATCCTCGACCACGGGGACGACCGCGGGCTCCAGGCGGTGCTGCTGGACATGGACGGGACGCTGGTGGACACCGAGGACTTCTGGTGGCAGGCCGAGGCCTCGCTCTTCGCCGAGCTGGGCCACGAGCTGGACGAGGCGGACCGCGCCCACGTGGTCGGCGGTCCGATGGCCAGGGTGATGGAGTACCTGGTCGCCCGGACCGGGGCGGACATCGCGCCGGCGGACCTCGGCGTGCTGGTCAACCAGCGCTTCGTCGACCTGCTGGCGGGCGGCGTGCCGCTCATGCCGGGCGCCGAGCGGCTGCTCAACACCCTTGCCGCGCACGGCATCCCGGCCGCCCTGGTGTCCGCCTCGCACCGGCACGTGATCGACATCGTGCTGCGCTCGCTGGGCGCCCACCACTTCGCCTTCAGCATCGGCGGGGACGAGGTGCCGCGCACCAAGCCGTTCCCGGACCCGTACCTGGAGGCGGCCCGGCGGCTGGGCGCGGAGCCGGCCCGCTGCGTGGTGGTCGAGGACACCCCGACCGGGGTGCGGGCGGGCGAGGCGGCCGGCTGCCCGGTGATCGCGGTGCCCTCGGTGGCGCCGGTCGAGCCGGCTCCGGGGCGGCTGGTGGTGTCCTCGCTGGAGCAGGTCGACCTCGACCTGCTGCGCTCCCTGGTCGCCTCGCGGGTGTGATTGTCGTCTCATTGCGAGACGGCTCTACTCGCCGGTACGAGGCCCGGCGAGCCCCCGGACCGGCGCTGCCGGGGGAGAAAACGGTCATTGGCTGACAACTCGTCGGGCGCGTGGTGATGCCCTCAACGACCGTGTCCCAAACGTCATCTGCACGGGTACCGGTCGTGCGTGTTCGATATGGCACGCTACTCCAGTTCGTGCCACCCAGAAGGACGCGCCTCGTGAAGACTTCAGCTGAACGCCTGGCAGTACTCGGTTGCGCCGGCCTGGTCGCCGTGTCGGTGGCGGGCTGCGGATCGGTGACCGACGTGGTCAAGGGGGACAGCGGCAAGTCCATCACCATGGGCACCAGCCAGCTGACCGGTGTCCTGGACCCGGCCGCCGCCTACGACTCCGGCTCCTGGCTGCTGCTGCGCAACACCTTCCAGTCGCTGCTCACCTTCCAGGCCGCCGCCAGTGCGCCCTCCCCGGACGCCGCGCAGTCCTGCGAGTTCACCAGCGCCGAGGCCACCGAGTACCACTGCACCCTGAAGCCCGGTCTGAAGTTCTCCAACGGGCACCCGATGACGGCCCAGGACGTGGTCTTCTCGATCGAGCGCACCAAGAAGATCAACGACCAGAACGGCCCGGTCGAACTGCTGGACTCGATCAAGTCCGTCGAGGCCAAGGGCGACAACGAGGTGCTCTTCCACCTCTCCGCGCCCGACGCCACCCTGCCGGCCAAGCTGGCGAGCCCGGCCGGCGCCATCGTGGACCACCAGGTCTACCCCGCCGACAAGGTCGTCCCCAACGACAAGCTGATCGGCTCCGGCCCGTACCGCATCGACTCGGTCGAGAACCTGAACGGCGGCAAGCAGCTGGGCAAGGTCGTGCTGTCGGCCAACGACAAGTACGGCGGCGAGGCCAAGCTCCGGAACAGCAAGTTCACCGTGCGGTACTTCGACAAGGCCGAGGACCTGAAGACCGCGCTGGACAAGAGCGAGATCGACCTCACCGACAACAGCCTGGAGCCGAACACCGCCGCCCAGGTCCGCTCCGACCAGCAGGGCGGCAAGGCCGACCTCCAGGTGACCGAGGGCGACAGCAACGACACCCGTTCGCTGGTCCTCAACACCAAGGACCCGCTGATGAGCAACGTCGCGGTCCGCCAGGCCGTCGCCCAGATGATGGACCGCAAGGCGCTGGCCCGCGACGTCTTCGCCCGCACCGTCCAGGCGCTCTACTCCATGGTCCCGGCCGGCCTGCCCGGCCACACCACGGCCTTCTTCGACCGCTACGGCGACCAGGACGTGAACAAGGCCAAGAAGATCCTGGCCGACGCCAAGGTCCAGACCCCGGTCAAGTTCACGCTGACCTGGTCCCGTTCGCGGGCCGGCAGCAACGAGGCCGAGACGCTGAAGAAGCAGCTGGAGACCGGCGGCCTGTTCCAGGTGACGCTCGCCCAGGAGCCGGACTGGGACTCGTACCGCAAGGGCTGGGCCGAGAGCAAGTACCAGGCGTACATCATCGGTTGGTTCGCCGACTACCCGGACCCGGACAACTACCTCGCCCCGCTGCTGATCAACGGCGGTGCGTACCACCACGGTTGGGACGACCCGCGGATCAGCGGCCGGCTGGTGCCGGAGGGCCTCAAGCAGACCGACCGCAGCGCCGCGGCCGGCACCTACGCGCAGATACAGCAGATCGAGGCCGAGAACGTGCCGCTGATCCCGCTGTACCAGAACAAGTCCTTCTTCGCGGCCCGCTCGTACGTCACCGGCGTCGAGTCCACCGTCGACACCACCGGCTACTTCCGTTTCTGGGAGATCAGCCGGACCAACAAGTAGCGCCCGCAGGACGGCGGCCCGCCCGCTTCCCCGTCGGTACGGGGGAGCAGGCGGGCCGCCGTGACGTTTCTGCCGCCCTGGGGCCGCTAGCGGCCCGCTACAGGGCGCCCGGGCGCACCAGCCCGCTCTCGTAGGCGTACACCGCCGCCTGCACCCGGTCGCGCAGCTGGAGCTTGGTCAGCACATGGCCCACGTGGGTCTTCACGGTGGTCTCGCTGACGAACAGCTCGGCCGCGATCTCCGCGTTCGACAGCCCGCGCGCCACCAGCTTCAGCACCTCCAGCTCACGCTCGGTCAGCGCGCCCAGCGCCTGCGGCGGCGCCTCGTCGCCCGAGGGCAGCTTGGTGGCGTACATGTCCAGCAGCCGGCGGGTGATGCTCGGCGCCAGCATCGCCGCGCCGTCCGCGACCACCCGGATCGCCTGCACCAGCTCCTCGGCCGGGACGTCCTTCAGCAGGAAGCCGCTGGCGCCCGCGCGCAGCGCCTCCACCACGTACTCGTCCAGGTCGAAGGTGGTCAGCACCAGCACCTTGGCCGGGCCGTCGCGCCCCGGGCCGGCGATCCGGCGGGTCGCCTCGACGCCGTCCATCCTGGGCATCCGGATGTCCATCAGCACCACGTCGGGCTGCAGCGCCCGCACCTGGTCCAGCGCCTGCTGGCCGTCGCCGGCCTCGCCGACCACCACCAGGTCGGACTCGGCCTCCAGAATCATCCGGAAACCGGTGCGCAGCAGCGGCTGGTCGTCGACCAGCAGCACTCGGATCGTCACCTAGGACTCCTTGCTCATCGGATCCCCCGTGGGATCGCTTTCATCCGACGTACGGGCCAGCGGCAGCGGGTACGGCGGCGGGGTGCCGCCGAACTCCGGGCAGCTGGCCTGGTGGTCGCACCAGTCGCAGAGGCGGTTGCGGGTCGCCGGGAAGTCCCCGGTGGCCACCGCGTGGCCGATCCGCTCCCACAGCGCCCGGAGCTTGCGCTCCACCGCGAGCAGGTCCGCCTCGTCCGGGTCGTAGCTGACCACGTCCCCGCCCCCGCCGAGGTAGACCAGCTGGAGGCGCTTGGGGAGCACGCCCTTCCAGCGCCACACCACCAGGGCGTAGAACTTCATCTGGAACATCGCCTTGCCCTCGAAGTCCCGCGAGGGCGCCCGGCCGGTCTTGTAGTCCACCAGCCGGACCTCGCCGGTCGGGGCGACGTCCACCCGGTCGATGTAGCCGCGCAGCAGCAGCCCCGAGTCCAGGGCCGTCTCCACGTACAGCTCCCGCTCCACCGGGTGCAGCCGGGTCGGGTCCTCCAGCCGGAACCACTGGCCGACCAGCTTCTCGGCGTCCGCCAGCCAGCGGGTGAGCGCCGCACCGTCCGGGTCGTCCGGGAACAGCGAGCCCAGCTCCGGGCGCTCGCCCAGCAGCCGCTCCCACTGCGGGCGCAGCAGGCCCAGCGCCCGGTCCGGGGTCCGCTCGGCCGCCGGGCTGTCGAACAGCCGCTCCAGCACCGCGTGCACCAGCGTGCCCCGGGTCGCCGCCGAGCTCGGCGGCTCGGGCAGCCGGTCGATCACCCGCAGCCGGTACAGCAGGGGACAGGTGAGGAAGTCCCCCGCTCGGGACGGGGAGAGCCCGGTCGGGGGTGCCGCCGGGCGCCCGGCGGCACTGCTGGTCTGGGTGTGCTGCATGGCTACGACCCTATTGCCCTTTGCTGTCATCCCGCTGCCACGGTGCTGCCACAGCCGCCGGTGAGTGGGTATGAAGGCAGAAGGAGGGCCGCGCAGCGCCGGGGGGCCGCGATCACGTAGCGTGGGCGCACCGGGCACGACGGGGGAGACGACCGAAGGGATCACGGTGAGCGACAGCAGGGGGCAGCAGCCCTCCGAACAGCCACCGCAGGCGGGCGACGGGCGCCCGGCCGCGCCGCCGCCCGAGCGCCGCGGCGGAATCCTGATGGGCCGGCCCTTCGGCGTGCCCATCTACGTCACCCCCTCCTGGTTCGTCATCGCCGCGCTGATCACCTGGGTGTTCGGCGGGCAGCTGGGCGACGTGCTGCCCGACCTCGGCGGCGCCCGCTACCTGGTCGCGTTCTTCTTCGCGGTCGCCTTCTACGCCTCCGTCCTGGTGCACGAGCTCGCCCACACCCTGGTCGCACTGCGGTACAAGCTCGGGGTGCGGCGGATCCAGCTCCAGTTCTTCGGCGGGGTCTCCGAGATCGAGAACGAGGCGGAGAGCCCCTGGCGGGAGTTCTGGCTGGCCTTCGTCGGCCCGCTGCTCTCGCTGCTGCTCGGCGGCGTGTTCTACCTCGGGGTGCGGGCGGTGGAGCTGTCCACCGTGCCCGGGGTGCTGCTCACCGGCCTGATGGTCTCCAACCTGGTGGTCGCCGCGTTCAACCTGCTGCCCGGCCTGCCGCTGGACGGCGGCCGGATGCTGCGCGCGGTCGTCTGGGCGATCACCGGCCGGCCGATGACCGGCACGGTGGCCGCCGCCTGGGTCGGCCGCGGGCTGGCCGTCGCCGTGCTGATCGGCCTGCCGCTGCTGAGCGCCGCCCGCGGGGTCGAGCGCACCACCACCGACACCCTGGTGGACGCGGTGCTGGCCGCGGTGCTCGCCGCGATCATCTGGAACGGCGCCACCGGCAGCCTGCGCAACGCCCGGCTCAAGGAGGTGCTGCCCTCCCTGCGGCTGCGCGAGCTGGCCCGGCGGGCCGTCGAGGTCACCGCCGACACCCCGCTCGGCGAGGCGCTGCGCCGCGCCCGCGAGGCCGGGGCCGGCGCGGTGATCGTGGTGGACGGCCGGGGCGAGCCGATCGCCCTCGTCCGGGAGTCCGCCGTCCGCTCGGTGCCCGAGCACCGCCGCCCCTGGGTGGCCGTCGGCCCGCTCGCCCGCGACCTCGAACCCGGGCTGCGGCTGGACGCCGACCTCGGCGGCGAGGACCTGCTGAGGGCCGTCCAGGCCACCCCGGCGGGGGAGTACCTGGTGGTCGAGCCGGACGGCCGGGTGTACGGCGTGGCCGCGCTCAGCGACATCGAGCAGCGGCTGACCGCCGCCGTCTCCGGCCGCTGATCATGGTGGTAAGGCGGAAGGCTCCGCTTCCCTTAGGATTGTCCGCATGTCCGAACCGACCGGTGCCGCCCGCCGACGCGGGCCCTTCCAGGTCGGGGACCAGGTCCAGCTGACCGACCCCAAGGGTCGCCACTACACGTTCACGCTCCAGGCCGGGAACCAGTTCCACACCCACAAGGGTGCGTTCCCGCACGACGAGCTGATCGGCGCCCCCGAAGGCACGGTCGTGCGCACCACGGGGAACGTCCCGTACCTCGCGCTGCGCCCCCTGCTCCCCGACTACGTCCTGTCCATGCCGCGCGGCGCCGCCGTGATCTACCCCAAGGACGCGGGGCAGATCCTGGCGATGGCCGACATCTTCGCCGGCGCCCGCGTCGTCGAGGCCGGCGTCGGCTCCGGCGCGCTCTCCACCTACCTGCTGCGCGCCGTCGGCGACACCGGCATGCTGGCCTCCTACGAGCGCCGGCAGGACTTCGCCGACATCGCCCAGGGCAACGTCGAGCGCTACTTCGGCGGCCCGCACCCGGCGTGGAAGCTCACCGTCGGCGACCTCCAGGACAACCTGGTCGAGACCGACGTCGACCGCGTCATCCTCGACATGCTGGCGCCCTGGGAGTGCCTGGACGTCGCCTCCAAGGCGCTCGTCCCCGGCGGCCTCATCTGCTGCTACGTGGCCACCACCACGCAGATGTCGAAGACCGTCGAGGCGCTGCGCGACCACGGCACCTTCACCGAGCCGCAGGCCTGGGAGACCATGGTCCGCACCTGGCACCTGGAGGGCCTGGCGGTCCGCCCGGACCACCGGATGATCGGCCACACCGGCTTCCTGCTCACCGCCCGCCGCCTGGCGGACGGCGTCGAGCCGCCGCTGCGCCGCCGCCGTCCGGCCAAGGGCGCGTACGGCGAGGACTACGACAACGGGACGCCCGAGCCCACCCTCCAGGAGCGCGCCGCCGCCCGCAAGGCCGCCCAGGCCACGGAGGCGGACCAGCCCGACCTGGGCTGAGCCCCGAACCCACCGACAAGGGGTGGTACGAGCACACCGCTCGTACCACCCCTTTCGCATTCCGCCGACCACGGTGTGGGACGATGCTGGCTCACGCCTTGGCTCTTGGAGCGCTGGAGGGGACGCCTGGTGGAGACCGCGGTCGGGACGACGGCGACGGTTGGACAGCAGACACCGCGGGGCCGTTCCGGGCCCGGGCACGCGCGCACCGTCCCCTGGCACTGGGCCGTCGCCCTGGCCGGCTGCGGCGCGGTGGTGGCGGCCGCGCTCGCGGCCTCCCCGGCGACCGGCACCCCGGTGCCCGCGCACGGCACCCCCCAGGCCCTCGCCGCGAGCGCCGCCCCCGACCCGGCCCGGGCCCAACTCCCGCTGGACTGCGGCCCGTTCCCGGTCAAGACGGCGCTCAGCGTGCCGGCCCGGCTCGGCGACGGACGCCCCGGCACGGTGGTCGCCGCGCACTGCGCCACCGAGACCGGCACCCCGCCGGACGCCGTCTACCTGCTCGGCTTCGGCCCGGGCGGGCGCCCCGAGGTGGTGGCCACCCTGCTCCCCGAGCGCGAGAACCTCACCGTGAGCCGGATCGCGGTGCGTTCGGACGGCGCCATCACCGGCCACGCGCAGGGGTATTCGAGCGAGGACGTGCCGCGGTTCCGGCCCGACATCTCGCTCGACCTCACCTGGACGCAGCGGAGCGGCGGCTGGGAACGCTCCCAGACCGCCGCCCCGCTCCACCAGGCCTGAGCCCGGCCCGTCCTACTCCGCGTCGGGGCCGTACACCTCGACCCGGTCGGCGACCCGGCGCACGTGGATGCAGTCGCCGGGGCACTCCTTCGCCGAGTCCACCACGTCCTGAAGGATCGTCAGCGGCACCGGGGCACTCTCCCCGGGCTGCTGGCGCAGCTCGTCGTCCGGCCCCTTCACGTAGGCCAGCCCGTCGATGTCGAGCTCGAAGACCTCGGGCGCGTACTGCACGCAGATGCCGTCACCGGTGCACAGATCCTGGTCGATCCACACCTCCAGCGCCTCGGCCGCCGCCGTCTGCTCGGTCACCGACATGGTCCCCTGCCGTTTCTGTCCCGGGTCGCCCCTATTCCTGGAGCAATCCCGCCATTCGTACAACGATCGGACCTCGACTTGTGGTCGCGATCGGATATCACTTCGCTCGACGATACATCTGGCCCGCTTTGGGTGGTGCGCGGTGGGTATCCCCCTTAGCAGAGGGGAAGCACGCTGGGGCGAAGATCGGACACGCCCGTTCCATCTTTCTTGATCTAGGGGTTTACGGACCCCTGGTCCCAGGTAGGGTCTGGAAGCGTCCAGCTCCCCGGAGGAGGTGAGGACCGTGGCAGCCCACGATGACGACTACAACCGCAGCACCGGCAGGCCCGCTCGTGGTTCCGACGAGGCCGCTCAGGTCTCGTACCTTGAGCAGGAAATCGCCGTGCTGCGCCGCAAGCTCGCCGACTCGCCGCGCAATTCGAGGATCCTCGAAGAGCGGATCGTCGAGCTCCAGACCAACCTGGCGGGCGTGACCGCCCAGAACGAACGGCTCGCCTCCACCCTGCGAGAGGCCCGCGACCAGATCGTGGCCCTCAAGGAGGAAGTGGACCGGCTGGCACAGCCCCCGGCCGGCTTCGGCACCTTCCTCGACGCGAACGAGGACGGCACCGCGGACATCTTCACCGGCGGGCGCAAGCTCCGCGTGAACGTCAGCCCGAGCGTCGCCCTCGACGAGGTGCGGCGCGGCCAGGAAGTGATGCTCAACGAGGCCCTCAACATCGTGGACGCGATGGCCTTCGAGAACATCGGCGAGATCGTCACCCTCAAGGAGCTCCTGGAGGACGGCGAGCGCGCCCTGGTGCTGGGGCACACCGACGAGGAGCGGGTGGTGCGCCTCGCCGAACCGCTGCGCGGGCTGACCATCCGGTCCGGGGACGCCCTGCTGCTGGAGCCCCGCTCCGGCTACGTCTTCGAGGTCGTCCCGAAGTCCGAGGTCGAGGAGCTGGTCCTCGAGGAGGTCCCGGACATCGACTACCGCCAGATCGGCGGCCTGAGCAACCAGATCGAGCTGATCCGCGACGCGGTCGAGCTGCCGTACCTGCACGCCGACCTCTTCAAGGAGTACGAGCTGCGCCCGCCCAAGGGCGTGCTGCTCTACGGCCCGCCCGGCTGCGGCAAGACGCTGATCGCCAAGGCGGTCGCCAACTCGCTGGCGAAGAAGGTGGCCGAGGTCACCGGACGCCCCCAGGGGAAGAGCTACTTCCTCAACATCAAGGGCCCCGAGCTGCTCAACAAGTACGTGGGCGAGACCGAGCGGCAGATCCGCCTGGTGTTCCAGCGGGCCCGGGAGAAGGCGGGCGAGGGCACGCCCGTCATCGTCTTCTTCGACGAGATGGAGTCGCTGTTCCGCACCCGCGGTTCCGGCGTCAGCTCGGACGTGGAGAACACCATCGTCCCGCAGCTGCTCGCCGAGATCGACGGCGTGGAGGGCCTGGAGAACGTCATCGTCATCGGCGCCTCGAACCGCGAGGACATGATCGACCCGGCGATCCTGCGGCCCGGCCGCCTGGACGTCAAGATCAAGATCGAGCGCCCGGACGCCGAGGCCGCGAAGGACATCTTCTCCAAGTACCTCAAGGACTCGCTGCCGTTCCACCCGGACGACCTCAAGGAGCACGAGGGCTCCGTCGAGGCCACGGTGGTCGCGATGATCCAGTCGGTGGTGGAGCGGATGTACTCCGAGACCGAGGAGAACCGCTTCCTGGAGGTCACCTACGCCAACGGTGACAAGGAGGTCCTGTACTTCAAGGACTTCAACTCCGGCGCGATGATCCAGAACATCGTCGACCGCGCGAAGAAGATGGCCATCAAGGACTTCCTCGACCACGGTCAGCGGGGCCTGCGCGTCTCCCACCTGCTCGCCGCCTGCGTCGACGAGTTCAAGGAGAACGAGGACCTCCCGAACACCACCAACCCGGACGACTGGGCCCGCATCTCCGGCAAGAAGGGCGAGCGGATCGTCTTCATCCGCACGCTGGTCACCGGCAAGCAGGGCGCCGAGTCCGGCCGCTCGATCGACACTGTCGCCAACACGGGGCAGTACCTGTAAGCACGCGGTTGTCCGGGCCGGCAGCGGTCCCCGGAGCTGTACGCACACCGTCCGGCTGTGGCGCCTCGCGGCCCCGCAGCCGGACGGCGCGTCTCCGGGCCCGCCGTTCGGCGCCGGGTTCTAGGCTCGACCCACCGTGCGCGGGCAGAGGCCCGGCACCGGTGTTGTTCGGCGGTACGTCAGAGTGCTCCGCCCGTCGGGGGCGGTGCACCGGGCAAGGAGGGCCGCATGACCGTACGGCGCGTGATGGGCATCGAGACGGAGTACGGGATCTCCGTGCCCGGGCACCCCAACGCCAACGCCATGCTCACCTCGTCCCAGATCGTCAACGCGTACGCGGCGGCGATGCACCGGGCACGGCGGGCCCGCTGGGACTTCGAGGAGGAGAATCCGCTGCGCGACGCACGGGGGTTCGACCTGGCCCGCGAGGTCGCGGACGCCAGCCAGCTGACCGACGAGGACATCGGCCTCGCCAACGTCATCCTCACCAACGGGGCCCGGTTCTACGTGGACCACGCTCACCCCGAGTACAGCTCGCCCGAGGTGACCAACCCGCGCGACGCCGTGCTCTGGGACAAGGCCGGCGAGCGGATCATGGCCGCCGCCGCGCAGCGCGCGCTGGAACTGCCCAACGGGCAGACCATCCACCTGTACAAGAACAACACCGACAACAAGGGCGCCTCCTACGGCACCCACGAGAACTACCTGATGAAGCGGGCGACACCGTTCGCCGACATCGTCCGCCACCTCACCCCGTTCTTCGTCTCCCGCCAGGTGGTCGCCGGCGCCGGCCGGGTCGGCATCGGCCAGGACGGCTCGGCGCACGGCTTCCAGCTCAGCCAGCGGGCGGACTACTTCGAGGTCGAGGTGGGCCTGGAGACGACGCTCAAGCGCCCGATCATCAACACCCGGGACGAACCCCACGCCGACGCCGAGAAGTACCGCCGGCTGCACGTGATCATCGGCGACGCCAACCTCTCCGAGATCTCCACCTACCTCAAGCTGGGCACCACCGCGCTGGTGCTGTCGATGATCGAGGACTCGTTCATCGCCGCCGACCTCGCCGTCGACCAGCCGGTGCGCACCCTGCACCGGGTCTCCCACGACCCGACGCTCAAGCACCTGATCACCCTGCGCAACGGGCGCAAGCTCACCGCCGTCCAGCTCCAGCTCGAGTACTTCGAGCTGGCCCGCAAGTACGTCGAGGACCGCTTCGGCACCGACGCGGACGAGCAGACGGTGGACGTGCTGACCCGCTGGGAGGACGTCCTCGGCCGGCTGGAGCGCGACCCGATGTCGCTGTCCCGGCAGCTGGACTGGGTCGCCAAGCGGGAGATCCTGGAGGGCTACCGCAGCCGGGACGCCCTGGAGTGGGACAACCCGCGGCTGCACCTGGTCGACCTCCAGTACAGCGACGTACGGCCGGAGAAGGGCCTCTACAACCGCCTGGTGGCCCGCGGGCGGTTCGAGCGGCTGCTCACCGAGGGCGAGGTCGAGCGGGCCGTCTCCAAGCCGCCGGACGACACCCGGGCGTACTTCCGCGGGCGCTGCCTGGAGCAGTACGCGGAGCACGTCGCGGCGGCCTCCTGGGACTCGGTGATCTTCGACCTGCCCGGCCGGGACTCGCTGCAGCGCGTGCCCACCCTGGAACCGCTGCGCGGGACCCGCAACCACGTCAAGGAGCTGCTGGACCGCTGCCGCACGGCCGAGGACCTGCTCCGGGTGCTGTCCGGCGGGTAACTTTTCGATCACCATGGGTGAACGTCCGCCGAATGGGAATCATCCGGGGTGGCAGCGGGTGTTGGACAGGAAGCGCCACCGGCAAACCGGGAGCGGCAGTCGCACCTTGTGTATAGGGTCGGTGCAGCAAGCAACGACCCAACCGTGCCAGACGAATCGAGCGGGGTGAGGGAAATGGCGAGCAAGGACACCGGCGGCGGCCAGCAGCGGGCGAACCGCTCCTCCGAGGAGGTCGAGGAGCAGGCCGCGGAAAGCCAGAATTCCGAGGACCTCAAGGAGCGCCAGGAAAAGCTGAGCGACGACGTCGACGCGGTTCTGGACGAAATCGACGAGGTCCTCGAGTCGAATGCCGAGGATTTCGTTCGCGGATTCGTCCAGAAGGGCGGGCAATAGCCCGGTCCGGGCATTCCGAATTCACGGTCGCGACCGATCGGGGCGGCCGGGCGGCGAACACCGCCCGGCCGTCCGGCACCGGCCCCTCCACCCGTGGACAGTGATCGTCGGGCGGGTAGGGTGCGGGCAGCGCGCGCTTCAAGCTACCTGGAAGGAATCGTGTGGAAGCCAACACTCGTGGCACCGGGCGTCTACCGGCTGCCTTCCTGACCCCGGGGTCGTCCTCGTTCCTCGACTTCCTCGCCGAGCACAAGCCGGAGATGGTCCCCGGGCTCCGGGGGCTCCCCGAGGGCGTCGTGGTCGAGGCCCCGCACGGGACCACGCTGGTGGCCGCGATCTTCGACGGCGGCGTCGTGATCGCGGGTGACCGCCGGGCGACGATGGGCAACGTGATCGCCCAGCGGGACATGGAGAAGGTCTTCCCGGCCGACGAGTACAGCGCGGTCGGCATCGCCGGCACCGCCGGCCTCGCGGTCGAGATGGTCCGGCTGTTCCAGCTGGAGCTGGAGCACTACGAGAAGATCGAGGGCGCCACGCTCTCCCTGGAGGGCAAGGCCAACCGGCTCACCACCATGATCCGGGGCAACCTGGGCATGGCGATGCAGGGCCTCGCGGTGGTGCCGCTGTTCGCCGGCTACGACCTGGACCTCGGCCGCGGCCGGATCTTCAACTACGACGTCACCGGCGGGCGGTCCGAGGAGCGCGGCTTCGCCGCCACCGGCTCGGGCTCCGTCTTCGCCCGCGGCTCGCTGAAGAAGCTCTACCGCGACGGCCTGACGGCCGACCAGGCCGCCACCCTGGTCGTCCAGGCCCTGTACGACGCGGCAGACGACGACTCCGCCACCGGCGGCCCGGACCTCGCCCGGAAGATCTTCCCGATCGTCTCGCTGATCACCGAGGACGGCTTCCGCCGGCTCACCGACGCGGAGGTGACGGAGATCGTCGTCGCCATCACCGACGAGCGCCTGGACCGGCCCAACGGCCCGCAGGCCCCGCTGATCTAGCCATCACCTCACAGGAAAGGGACGACCGCCGGTGTCGACACCGTTCTACGTCTCGCCCCAGCAGGCCATGGCGGACCGCGCGGAGTACGCCCGCAAGGGCATCGCGCGCGGCCGCAGCGTGGTCGTGCTCACCTACGCCGACGGCATCGTCTTCGTCGCGGAGAACACCTCCAGGGCGCTCCACAAGGTCTCCGAGATCTACGACAAGATCGCCTTCGCGGCGGTCGGCCGCTACAACGAGTTCGAGAACCTGCGCATCGGCGGCGTCCGCTACGCCGACCTGCGCGGCTACTCCTACGACCGGGCCGACGTCACGGCCCGCGGCCTGGCCAACGTGTACGCCCAGACCCTGGGCACCATCTTCTCCTCGGTCGGCGAGAAGCCGTACGAGGTCGAGCTGATCGTGGCCGAGGTCGGCCGCACCCCCGACAACGACCAGATCTACCGGCTCACGCCGGACGGTTCGGTCGTGGACGAGAAGAACTACGTGGTGGTCGGCGGCAACGCCGACTCGATCGGCAACTACCTGGGCCAGCGCCACCGCGCCGGCATCGGCCTCACCGAGGCGGTGAAGCTCGCCGTGGACTCGCTCGCCCGCGACCCCAACGGCGGCAGCCCGCGCGGCCTCACGCCGGAGCAGCTGGAGGTGGCGGTCCTCGACCGCCAGCGGTTCCAGCAGCGCAAGTTCAAGCGGATCCTGGGCAACCAGCTGGGCCGGCTGCTCGACGGGGACCAGTCCGCGGAAGCGGACGACGAGGACAACCCGGCGGACGGCACGCCGGTGTAGCAGTGCCTGTGGAGTCCCGGACGGCGGCCCTGCCGCCGTCGTTCGGGACTCCGGTGCCCCTGCGGCGGCCCAGTCGTCGTGGAGGCGGTTTCGGACAGCTCCGACAGAGAATGGAGTGCTCATGGACCGCCGGATTTTCGGGCTGGAGAACGAGTACGGCGTGACCTGCACGTTCCGCGGGCAGCGACGGCTGTCCCCGGACGAGGTGGCGCGGTACCTGTTCCGCCGGGTCGTCTCCTGGGGCCGCAGCAGCAACGTCTTCCTGCGCAACGGCGCCCGCCTCTACCTCGACGTCGGCTCCCACCCCGAGTACGCCACCCCCGAGTGCGACGACGTCGTCGAGCTGGTGACGCACGACAAGGCCGGTGAGCGCATCCTCGAGGGGCTCCTGGTGGACGCCGAGCGTCGGCTGCACGAGGAGGGCATCGCCGGGGACGTCTACCTCTTCAAGAACAACACCGACTCGGCCGGGAACTCCTACGGCTGCCACGAGAACTACTGCGTGGCCCGGCACGGGGAGTTCTCCCGGCTGGCCGACGTGCTGATCCCGTTCCTGGTCACCCGGCAGCTGATCTGCGGCGCGGGCAAGGTGCTCCAGACCCCGCGCGGCGCGGTGTTCTGCGTCAGCCAGCGGGCCGAGCACATCTGGGAGGGCGTCAGCTCCGCCACCACCCGCTCGCGCCCGATCATCAACACCCGGGACGAGCCGCACGCGGACGCCGAGCGCTACCGCCGGCTGCACGTGATCGTCGGCGACTCCAACATGTCGGAGACCACGACGCTGCTCAAGGTCGGCTCCACCGACCTGGTGCTGCGGATGATCGAGGCCGGCGTGGTGATGCGCGACCTCACCCTGGAGAACCCGATCCGGGCGATCCGCGAGGTCAGCCACGACCTCACCGGCACCCACCAGGTGCGGCTCGCCAACGGCCGGGAGGCCAGCGCGCTGGACATCCAGGAGGAGTACTACACCAAGGCCCTGGAGTTCGCGGACCGCAAGGGCATCAACACCGGCACCGTCGCCCGGGTCCTCGACCTGTGGGGCCGCACCCTGGAGGCCGTCCGCAGCGAGCGGCTGGACGGGGTCGCCCAGGAGATCGACTGGATCATGAAGTACAAGCTCATCGAGCGCTACCGCGAGAAGCACCAGATGAGCATGTCCAACCCGCGGGTGGCGCAGATCGACCTCGCGTACCACGACATCCACCGCCGCCGCGGCCTGTTCTACCTGCTCCAGGGCAAGGGCCAGGCGCAGCGGGTGACCACCGACCTCAAGACCTTCGAGGCCAAGTCGATCCCGCCGCAGACCACCCGGGCCCGGCTGCGCGGGGACTTCATCCGGCGGGCCCAGGAGCAGCGCCGGGACTTCACGGTCGACTGGGTGCACCTGAAGCTGAACGACCAGGCGCAGCGCACGGTGCTGTGCAAGGACCCGTTCCGTTCGGTGGACGAGCGGGTGGAGAAGCTGATCGCGGGGATGTAGCCCCCGGCCGTGTGATCAAGGCGGCGACCGGCCCCGGTGGTGTCTACCGGGGCCGGACGCGTGCCGGGCATACGCTGTCCGTCGAGTCAGGAGAGCCGACTTCGACCGACAGTTAGGACCACCGTGCGCCGCACCGCCGGTTTGCTTCTCACCCTGCCGTTGCTGCTCGCGGTCGCCTGCAGCAGCTCGCCCAAGGCGGCGGGCCCGGTGACGCCGTCTGCGGCGAGCGCCGCCCCGACGGTGCCCGCGCCGGTCGGCGAGGCGTCACCGATGCCCACTCTTTCGGGTGGCGGGTTCGGCAGCAAGGCCACCATCACCATCCCCGAGGGCCAGCAGCCCGGCGGCCAGTTCGTGGTGAACACGGTCAGCGAGGGCGACCGGGCGACCGTCAACAAGGGCGACTGGGTGACGGTCAACTACACCGCCAGGGACTGGACCACCGCCAAGGACCTGCCCAGTTCGTACGACGCCAACGGCAAGCCGCAGCTCTACCAGGCCGGCAGCGGGCAGCTGGTGCCGGCGCTGGACCAGAGCGTGATCGGCAAGAAGGTGGGCAGCCGGCTGCTGGTGGTCGCCCCGCCGGCGGCGGCCTTCGGCGAGCAGGGCTCCACCCAGCTGGGCGTCAACAAGGGCGACACCGTGGTGTTCGTGCTGGACATCATGGAGAGCCTGCCGCCGGACTCCACGCTGACCGGGGCGATGGCCGAGCCGGCCGCGACGATGCCGCAGGTCAAGGACAACGGCAAGGCGCCGGCCACGATCACGATCCCGACCGGGCAGGCCGCGCCCACCGACCTCCAGCAGGCGGTGCTGATCAAGGGCGAGGGCAAGCAGGTCAAGAGCGGGCAGACCCTGGTGGTGCAGTACACCGGGGTGCTCTGGGCCAACGGCCAGCAGTTCGACGCCTCCTGGACGCACGGCGGCGCGCAGGCGGTGCAGATCGGCACCGGCAGCGTGATCGAGGGCTGGGACAAGGGCCTGGTCGGGCAGAACGTCGGCAGCCGGGTCCTGCTGGTGGTGCCGCCGGCGCTCGGCTACCAGGACAAGGCGCAGGGCTCGGTTCCGGCGAACTCGACCCTGGTCTTCGTGATCGACATTCTCGAAGCGGTCTAGGAAGTCACCGGGGGGATTCCGTACGCTTGGGCGGACGCTCGTACAACGAAGCGTCCGCCCTCATCCTGAGCTGTCATACTGCCCACGCACTGTGGCAGGCGCCGCCCGGCGCCGAGGTCCGGGGCGGGCGGTGCGACGGCAGGCCGGCGTGCCCACGCCGGGCGCAGACCTGGAAGACCTCGTGGCGAGATGGATGGGGAGTCATGACTGAGAAGACGCCGAGCCCGGGCGGGGCCGGCACCGCGGCGAACGACAGCTCCGCGGGTGACCCGGCCGCCTCTCGTCCCGGCGGTCCGGTTGGCGGGGACCGCGAGTCGATCGTCGTCCCCCCGGCGATCCTGGCGCAGCAGGCGGGCTGGGCGCAGCCCGGCGAGGCGCCGCGCGCCGCGGGCGGGACCAAGACGGACGACGCCCCGCAGATCTTCGCCTCCAACGTGCGCAAGTCCGACACGTCGGAGGCCGGGTACGACGAGAACCCGCCCGGCGTCGGCAAGCTGGGCGTGATCCTCGGCACGGTGATCGCCCTGCTGCTGGTCGGCAGCGGCGTCACGCTGTACATGGTGAACAAGGACGGCTCCAAGGACAGCGCCGCGGCCAAGCCGGACGCGGCCAAGAGCGCGCCGCCCACGCCGACCGCCGACCCGGTGCCGCCGATCAAGGACAGCGCCAAGGTGCTGCCGACGGTCGCCGGCGACTTCGGCAAGAAGGCCGACATCCAGATCCCGGGCGAGGCCTCCGACGGCTCCTTCGTGGTGAAGGTGCTCACCGAGGGCACCGGCGCCAAGGTGGAGAAGAACTCCTGGGCCTCGGTGGACTACACCGCCAAGGACTGGAACACCGGCAAGGACATCCCGAGCTCGTACGACGCCAACGGGAAGCCGCAGATCTTCCAGGCCGGGACCGACTCGCTGATCCCGGCGCTGGACCAGGCCGTGATCGGCAAGAAGGCCGGCAGCCGGCTGCTGGTGGTGGCCCCGCCGGCCGCAGCGTTCGGCGCCCAGGGCAAGGCCGACATGTCGATCGGGCCCAAGGACGACCTGGTCTTCGTGATCGACATCCGCAACGCCAACGCGCCCGACGCCGTGGTGAGCGGTACCGTCACCCCGCCGCCCGCGGACTTCCCGCAGGTCAAGGACAACGGCAAGAAGCCGGCCGAGATCACCCCGGTCGCCGGGGCGAAGGACCCGACCGAGCTGAAGTCGCACGTCCTGATCAAGGGCACCGGGCCGAAGGTGGAGAAGGGCGAGAAGGTCGTCGTCCAGTACACCGGCGCGCTGTTCTCCAGCGGCAAGGTGTTCGACTCCTCGCTCAGCAAGGGCCAGGCGTTCACCTTCCCGGTCGGCGGCGGCCAGGTCATCCAGGGCTGGGACCAGGGCCTGGAGGGCCAGACCGTCGGCAGCCGGGTCGAGCTGGTGATCCCCGCCTCGCTGGGCTACGGCGACAAGGGCCAGGGCGACATCCCGCCCGGCGCGACGCTGGTCTTCGTGGTGGACATCCTGGACGCCGGTCAGGGCTGATCCACTTTCGGGTGACAATGGTGCACGTGTGACCTTCGGGTCCGGCCGCGTGGCCGGTCCCCAACGGGCGGCGGGCGCCCGTACCGTGGTCCGGGACGAACGGACCGGGTGCGGGCGTCCGCCGCTTGGTCGTGACAGCAGAGCGAATGTGAGAAGAGGGACTGTGAGCGTCAACCTCAACGAGAAGCCCGAGATCGACTTCCCGATCGGCGACGCCCCGACGGAGCTGCAGATCCGCGACATCGTCGTGGGCGACGGCGCGGAGGCCAAGCCGGGCCAGAACGTCAGCGTCCGGTACGTCGGTGTGACCTTCGAGACCGGCGAGGAGTTCGACGCCAGCTGGAACCGGAGCCCCAACGAGTTCCGCTTCCCGCTGGGCGGCGGCCGGGTCATCAAGGGCTGGGACCAGGGCGTCGTCGGCATGAAGGTCGGCGGCCGCCGCGAGCTGACCATCCCGTCGCGTCTGGCGTACGGCGCCCAGTCGCCGACCTCGGCGATCCCGCCGCACTCGACCCTGATCTTCGTGGTCGACCTGCTGGCCGTCTGAGCCCGCTCGTGCCGTGGGCCGGACCCCACCGGGGGCCCGGCCCACGGGCGTGTCCGGGGGCGTTCGGGGAGGCCGCTTTTGCCGTGCGTACCGCTACCGGTACGGTCGGTCCCGCCGGGTGGTGATCGCCCGGTTGGCGCACCCCGCGCGCGGCGCGGCACACCGGAAGGGTCAGCGATGGCGATCGCGAAGGCAGAGCGGCTGATGAATCTCGCCCTGTGCCTGATGAACACCAGACGTCCGCTCTCCAAGAAGGAGCTGCGGGAATCCATCGAGGCGTACCGCGAGGCCTGGCAGAACAGCAGCGAGGACGCCTTCAACCGGATGTTCGAGCGGGACAAGGACGACCTGCGCGAGCTCGGCCTGGTGATCGACGTGGACGAGAGCACCCTGGACGGCGAGCTCGGCTACCTGGCCCGCGCCGACCGCAACCGGCTGCCCGAGATCGCCCTGGACGCCGAGGAGGCGGCCGCGCTGACCCTGGCGGCCCGGGTCTGGCAGCAGGCCAAGATGTCCGGTGCGGCCAGCGGCGCCCTGCAGAAGCTGCGCGCGGCCGGGGTGCCGTTCGCCGAGGCCGAGGGCCGGACCGCCCTGGAGCCGCGCATCCCCGCCCGGGAGGCCGCGTTCGAGCCGCTGCTCACCGCCGCCCGGGACCGCCGTCCGGTCACCTTCGAGTACCGCAAGGCCGGCGCCGCCGCCGTCGAGCAGCGCAGCGTCGAGCCGTGGGCGCTGGAGTGCTGGCGCGGGCACTGGTACCTGGCCGGGTACGACCGCGACCGGGGCGACGCCCGGGTGTTCCGGCTCAGCCGGATCACCGGCCGGGTGAAGGCGAAGTCCGGGGCGTTCCTCGGCGCCGTGCCCGAGCACGTGGACGTCCGGGCCACCGTGGCGAAGTTCGCGGGCGAGGGGGCGACCGCCACCGCGACCGTCCGGGTCCGCCGGGGCGCCGGCTTCCCGCTGCGGACCAAGGCGCTGGGCAGCACCCGGGTGGACGAGCTGTGGGACGAGCTGGAGATCCCGTACGGCAACGGGCTCGGCGCGGACCTGGCCGAGTTCGGGCCGGACGTGCTGGTGCTCGGGCCGGAGGAGCTGCGGGCGGATGTGGTCGACCGGCTGCGGGCGGTCGCGGGTTTCGAAGGAGTGGGCGCGTGAGCAACGCCATCGACCAGACGCGACGGATGCTGTCGCTGGTCACCTACCTGCGCGAGCGGCCCGGGGCCGAGGTCGCCGAGGTGGCCCGGGCGTTCGGGATCAGCGAGCGCGAGCTGATCGCGGACCTCAACGTGCTGCCGATGTGCGGCACCAGCTTCCGCGGCGGCGACCTGCTCGACATCGACACCGACGGCGAGCGGATCTGGTGGCACAACGTCGACGACGTCGCCCAGCCGCTGCGGCTGGCCGCCGACGAGGCGACCGCGCTGCTGGTGGCCGCCCGCGCGGTGGCCGGACTGCCGGGCCTGCGGGCCGGGGACCGGGAGGCGCTCACCCGGGCCGTCGCCAAGATCGAGAACGCGGCGGGGGAGAGCGCCGAGGGCAGCGCCCGGGTCGGCGTGACCTTCGAGGCGGAGAGCCACGTCTTCGCCGACATCGACCGCGCGCTCAGCGAGGGCCGCCGGCTCTGGCTGCGCTACTACTCGCACGGGCGCGGCGGGATGACCGAGCGCGAGGTCGACCCGATCCGGCTGCTCACCGAGGGCCACACCTACCTCGAGGCCTGGTGCCGGACCTCCGAGGACCACCGGATGTTCCGGCTCGACCGGGTCGCCGAGATCCGCGTCCTGGACGTCCCGGCCGACCCGCCCCGGCGCGAGCCGCGCGACCTGAGCGGCGGGCTGGTCAATCCGGCGGCGGACGACCCCGAGGTGGTCGTCGAGGTCTCCTCCGGCGGCCGCTGGGTGGCCGAGTACTACACCCACGACCGGGCCGAGGAACTGCCCGACGGCGGGCTGCGGATCACCCTGCGCAGCGCCGACCCCTCCCAGCTGCGCCCGCTGGCGCTGCGGCTGGGCCGGGACGGCCGGATCGTCTCGCCGCCCGAGCTCGCCGAGCAGGCGCGCTCGGCCGCGCGGGAGGCGCTGGCCGCCTACGGGGAGGGGCGGGTCTGAGCGGTGGAACCCGGGACCAGATTCAAGGTGTACTGCTCCGAGTGCCGGGAGAAGGTGGAGCTCCCGGCCGAGGACTTCCGCCTGACCCTCGGTCGCACCCCGGCCCAGGCGCACTACAGCTTCGGCTGCCCGCGGTGCGGGGCGGCGGTGCGCAAGCCGGCCGGGGAGAAGATCGTCGAGGCGCTCACCGGGGCCGGGGTGCGCACCATGCGGCTCGTCCCGGCCGAGGGGTAGTACGCGTATAGGCTGGGGCGCATGTCCTGGATGCTCGTCGCCGCCGTCCTGCTCGCCACCGCGGGCCTGCTGGTCCTCGGGGTCCTCGCGATCCGGCTCTGGCTGGACGTGCGGGCGCTGGCCAAGGGCGTGGACGCGGCCTCGCGGGCGCTGGCCGCGGCGGCCGGGGACCTGGCGGACGCGGTGCCCGCCCAGGGCGCCCCGGCGGGGGAGCGGAGCGTCCCCGCCGCATAGCACGGTCGGGACCGCGGTGGTACGGGGGCTGCTGCGCGCGGGCGGGGGCGGGTTACGCTCTCAGTTGGCTCCTGAACCGTGTACCGGGGGCCGCTGTCCTGTTCGGGCGGCCGTCGTCGTGGCGTCATCCGCAGCGGTTACCATCCGCAGCGGACGGCCCGTCGGGCCGCCATGACTGAAGGTGGTCGCGCATGCGCATCTCGATGACCGCGATCGTGGTGATCGTGATCCTCGCCATCGTGCTGTTCGGAGCCAAGCGGCTCCCGGACCTGGCGCGCTCGCTGGGCAAGTCGATGCGGATCCTGAAGAGCGAGGCGCAGGCGATGCGCTCGGACGGCGAGTCCGAGCAGCCGTCCCGGCCCGCCCCGGCTCCGGCCCCGGTCGACGGTGCCGCGGCCAGGACCGTCCAGGCCGCTCCGGGCGCGTCGGCCACGGCCCGTCCGGTGACCGGGCCCGCCGCCGGGGCCTCCGCGCCCGACGGCGACCGCCCGCACTGAGCGCGGCGCACGTGAGGCACCTGACGCCCGCCGCGCACACCGTGTGCGCGGCGTTCGCGACCACGGAGGCCCGCCGACCGGCGGGCCCCGACGCACGAGTTGAGGACCGGGGTTGAGCAAGCTCTCCAAGGCGCCGAAGGCGTCAAAGGATCCTGAGGGGCGGATGGCCCTCGCCGACCACCTGAGGGAACTGCGCAACCGCGTGGTCAAGTCGGTCCTGGCGATCGTGCTGATCACCATCGTGGCGGCGGTCTACCACAAGCAGATCGAGGACTTCCTGCTGCAGCCGCTGCCGCGGTGCGAAACCCTGGAGCTGGCCAAGCACTACCACGGCAAGTGCGCCCAGGTCTCCAACATCGGTCTGACCGCCGGTTTCACCTGGATGCTGAAGGTGGCCCTGACGGCGGGCGTGGTCGGGACCGTGCCGATCTGGCTCTACCAGGTCTGGGCCTTCGTGGCGCCGGGCCTGCACAGGCACGAGAAGAAGTACACGGTCGTCTTCCTGATCTGCGGGACGCCGCTGTTCCTGGCCGGTGTGGCCGTGGCCATCCTGGTGCTGCCGACCACGGTCGACGTGCTGCTCTCGTTCACCCCGAACGACACCACGCCGATCCTGCCGCCCGAGGACTACTTCGACATCGCCACCCGGATGGTGCTGGTCTTCGGCCTGGCCTTCGAGTTCCCGCTGCTGCTGGTGATGCTGAACATGGTCGGCGTGGTCGGCGGCAAGCGGCTGCTGGGCTGGTGGCGCGGCATGGTCATGGGCATCACGGTGTTCGCGGCCTTCGCCACGCCGAGCGCCGACCCGCTGAGCATGCTGGCGCTGGCCGCGCCGATCTGGGCGCTGTACTTCATCGCGGTGGCGATCGCGATCTTCAACGACAAGCGCAAGGCGCGCCGCAACCCGGACTCCGGGCTGGACGACGAGGAGGCCTCGCACCTGGACCTCTCGGTGCAGCCGGTGGCCGGTGCGGAGTCCGTCCAGGCCTCGGCGGCCCCGGCGGCCGGCGCCTCGGTGCCGGCGTCCCGCCGCGAGGAGATGGACGACATCACGTGAGTCGGTAGGGCCTGAGGGAGCCCCGGTCCGCCGCTGCCGAGCGGTGGGCCGGGGCTTTCCGCTGGTCGGGGCGGTTCCGGGTTTCGGCGGGTGGTCTTGGCAGCTCGCATGGCATGTGACATATTACTGGCGTGCTGAAGACCGAGACACCTCCCCTGGACGTGGTCGTGGTCGGCGCCGGTGTGGTCGGCGCCGCCTGCGCCTACTACGCCGCCCGCGCCGGGCTCGCCGTCGCCGTCGTGGACCGCGGGCCCGTGGCCGGCGGCACCACCGGCGCGGGCGAGGGCAACCTGCTGGTCTCCGACAAGGAGCCCGGCCCCGAACTCGACCTCGCCCTGCTCAGCACCCGGCTCTGGCGCGACCTCGCCGAGCGGCTCGGCCCGGCGATCGAGTACGAGCCCAAGGGCGGCGTGGTGGTCGCCTCCACCGCCGCCGGGCAGGACGCGCTGCGGGCCTTCGCCGACGGGCAGCGCGCCGTCGGGGTCGAGGCCGAGGAGGTGCCCGGCGAGCGGCTGCGCGAACTGGAGCCGCACCTGGCCGAGGGCCTGGCCGGCGGCTTCCACTACCCGCAGGACGCCCAGGTCCAGCCCGCCCTCGCCGCCGCCCACCTGCTGCGCGAGGCCCGCCGGATGGGCACCGAGCTGATCACCGGGGAGAGCGTCACCGCCGTCGACCGGGGCCCGGACGGCGCCGTGCGCGGTGTACGGACCGACCGGCGGCACCTGGCCGCCCCCGCCGTGGTGAACGCGGCCGGCACCTGGGGCGGCGAGGTGGCCGCGCTGGCCGGGGTGCACCTGCCGGTGCTGCCCCGCCGCGGTTTCGTGCTGGTCACCGAGCCGCTGCCGCGGGTCGTGCGGCACAAGGTCTACGCCGCCGACTACGTGGCCAACGTGGCCAGCGGATCGGCCGGGCTGGAGACCTCCGCCGTGATCGAGGGCACCCCGGGCGGGCCGGTGCTGATCGGCGCCAGCCGTGAGCGGGTCGGCTTCGACCGCACGCTCTCCCAGGAGGTGCTGAGCCGGCTCGCCGCCCAGGCCGCCGCCCTCTTCCCGGTGCTCGCCGACGTCACCGTGCTGCGCGCCTACCGGGGCTTCCGCCCGTACCTGCCGGACCACCTGCCGGCCATCGGCGCGGACCCCCGGGTGCCCGGGCTGTACCACGCCTGCGGGCACGAGGGGGCCGGCATCGGGCTGGCCCCGGCGACCGGGCTGCTGATCAGCGAGCAGCTCACCGGCAAGCAGCCGGAGCTGGACCTCGCGCCGTTCCGGGCGGACCGCTTCCCGGCCGAGTGACGGCGTGACGGCCCGGCCGCCTGCGACCGAGGCCTGTGTGAGATTCCTTCCTGGACCCGTGAGATTGGAGAGGCCGCCGATGCGCCGCCGCACCCCCGCCGGGCTGGTCGAGGCCGAGCCCGGGCCCGCCCACCACATCGAGTTCGACGGGCGGCCCGTCCCCGCGCTGCCCGGGCAGTCGATCGCCGCCGCGCTCTGGGCCGACGGCGTGCTCGCCTGGCGCACCACCCGGGTCGGCGGGAAGCCGCGCGGGGCGTTCTGCGGGATCGGCGCCTGCTTCGACTGCCTGGCCACCGTGGACGGCCGCCCCAACCAGCGCACCTGCCTGCTGCCCGCCGAGCCCGGCACCACCGTCACCACCCAGGAGGGCCACGGCCGTGCCGACCTCGCCGTCTGAACCCCTCGACGCCCCGCCGTACGACCTCGTGGTGGTCGGCGCCGGCCCGGCCGGGCTGGCCGCCGCCGTCACCGCCGCCGACCTCGGGCTGCGCTGCGCCCTGCTGGACGGCGGGCAGAGCACCGGCGGGCAGTACTACCGCCACCCGGCGCCCGGCCTCGGCGCGGCCCGGCCGGACCGGCTGCACCACCACTGGTCCGCCTACACCGGGCTGGCCGACCGGCTCGACGCGCACGGGCGCGCCGGGCGGGCCGACTTCCGGGCCGGGCACCAGGTCTGGGCGCTGGAGCGCACCGGGGACGGCTTCGCGGTGCACGTCACCCGCGGACCGGAGAGCGCCGACCGGGCCACCGTCCTGACCCGGTCGGTGCTGCTCGCCACCGGCGCGTACGAGCGGCAGCTGCCGTTCCCCGGCTGGACCCTGCCCGGGGTGGTCACGGCGGGCGGCGCCCAGGCCATGCTCAAGGCCGGCCTGGTGCTGCCCGGGAAGCGGATCGTGGTGGCCGGCAGCGGCCCGCTGCTGCTCGCGGCGGCCTCCTCGCTGGTCACCGCCGGGGCCGAGGTGCCCGCCGTGGTCGAGGCCACCGCCTACCTCGGGTACGCGCGGCGCCCCGGCGTGCTGGCGGCCGTCCCCGGCAAGCTGGTCGAGGGCGCCGGGCACGGCGGTGCGCTGCTGCGGCACGGCGTACGGCTGCGCCCGCGCAGCGCGGTGGTCGAGGCGCACGGGACGGACCGGGTCACCGGCGTCACGGTGGCCCGGCTGGACGCCGACTGGCGGCCGGTGCCCGGCACCGGGCGGCGGATCGACTGCGACGCGCTCGCCGTCGGCCACGGCCTGCTGCCGCAGATCGACCTGGCCACCGAGCTCGGCGCGCGGACCGTGACCGGGCCGGACGGCGCGGTCGCGCTGGAGGTCGACGCCCGGCTGCGCACCAGCGTGCCCGGCCTCTGGTCGGCGGGGGAGACCAACGGCGTC
This sequence comes from Kitasatospora sp. NPDC001261, assembly GCF_042896795.1. NCBI lineage: Bacteria > Bacillati > Actinomycetota > Actinomycetes > Kitasatosporales > Streptomycetaceae > Kitasatospora > Kitasatospora sp. NPDC001261. The sequence goes on along the minus strand of NZ_JBIAXP010000002.1, from coordinate 76,773 downwards.
GGCGGCGCGGACCTCGCGCTCGCCGAGGGCGAGCTGGCCGCGCACGCGGTGGCCGGGGAGCGGCCCGCGGCCGCGCTGCTGCGCCGCCGCTCCCGGCTGCGGGCCTTCGCCGACCTGATGGCCGCCGCGCACCGGCCGGGCCCCGGCTGGACCGGATGGCTGCGTCCGGACACCGACGTCTGCCGGTGCGAGGAGGTGCCGGTGGCGGCGATCCGGGAGGCCGTCGAGGACCTGGGCGCGGGCGATCCGCGCACCGTGAAGCTGCTCACCCGGGCCGGGATGGGCTGGTGCCAGGGCCGGATGTGCGGTCCGGCCGTGGCCTGCCTGGCCGGCCCGGGTGAGCCGGGGCCGGACCGGCGGCCGCTGGGCTGCCCGGTGCCGCTCTCCCAGCTGGCGGCGGGGCCGAACCCGGAGGCGTAGGGCGTGCCCGACCGCTCGCGTCGGGCGGGAACGGTCGGGCACGCCCCCGGGGTCCGTCGTCGAAGGACGGGCCGGGGACCTTGTCTCCGGCTCGTCCACTCTAGTAAAATGTCACACCTCATCAAGGAGCTCATGTGTCCATCACCCAGCACGACAGCACCCGTCCCTGGCGCGGCATCATGGTCGCCACCACGCTTCCGCTGCGCCCGGACCACTCCGTCGACTACGACGCCTACGCCGAGCACGTCCGCTGGCTGATCGACTCCGGCTGCGAGGGCGTCGTCCCCAACGGCTCGCTGGGCGAGTACCAGACGCTCACCGCCGAGGAGCGCGCCAAGGTCGTCGAGGTCGCCATCGAGGCGGCCGGCGACGGCTCCCGGGTGATGCCCGGCGTGGCCGCCTACGGCAGCGCCGAGTCCCGCCGCTGGGCCGAGCAGGCCGCCGAGGCCGGCGCCGGCTCCGTCCTGCTGCTGCCGCCGAACGCCTACCGGGCCGACCACGCCTCGGTGCGCGCCCACTACGCCGAGGTCGCCAAGGCCGGGCTGCCGATCGTGGCGTACAACAACCCGATCGACACCAAGGTCGACCTCGTCCCCGCGCTGCTCGCCCAGCTGCACGCCGAGGGCTCGATCGTCGCGGTCAAGGAGTTCAGCGGCGACGTCCGCCGGGCGTACGAGATCGCCGAGCTGGCCCCCGGGCTGGACCTGCTGATCGGCGCCGACGACGTGCTGCTGGAGCTGGCGCTCGCGGGCGCGGTCGGCTGGATCGCCGGCTACCCGAACGCCCTGCCGGCCGCCTCGGTCGCGCTCTACGACGCCGCCGTCTCCAAGGACCTGGAGAACGCGCTGCCGCTGTACAAGTCGCTGCACTCGCTGCTGCGCTGGGACTCCAAGACCGAGTTCGTCCAGGCCATCAAGCTCTCGATGGACATCGCCGGGCGCCCCGGCGGCCCGGTGCGCGCCCCGCGCCTGCCGCTCGTCCCGGAGATCGAGGAGGCCGTCCGCGCGGCCACCGAGAAGGCGCTGGCCGACGGCCTGGTCTGACACCGGAGCGATCCCGGGCCTCCGGGCCGGCTGCGGCGGCAGTCGGCCCGGCCTACCCACCAACCATCCGAACCTGTACGGGAGTTGTGACCCATGCGCAGCCGTCACGTGTTCCACGCCGTCGACTCGCACACCGAGGGCATGCCGACCCGGGTGATCACCGGCGGCTTCGGCGTCATCCCCGGCGCCACCATGGCCGAGCGCCGGGTGCACTTCCAGGAGCACCTGGACCACTTCCGCACCCTGCTGATGTACGAGCCGCGCGGCCACGCCGCGATGAGCGGCGCGATCCTCCAGCCGCCGACCCGGCCGGACGCCGACTTCGGCGTGCTCTACATCGAGGTCTCCGGACTGCTGCCGATGTGCGGGCACGGCACCATCGGGGTCGCCACCGTACTGGTCGAGACCGGGATGGTCCCGGTGGTCGAGCCGGTCACCACCGTACGGCTGGACACCCCGGCCGGACTCGTGGTCGCCGAGGTGAAGGTCGAGGACGGCGCCGCCAAGGCGGTGACCATCCGCAACGTGCCCTCCTACTCCGTCGCCCTGGACCGCAAGGTCGAGGTGCCCGGCTACGGCACGGTGACCTACGACCTCGCGTACGGCGGCAACTACTACGCCATCCTGCCGCTCGCCGAGTTCGGGCTGCCCTTCGAGCGCGAGCGCAAGCAGGAGATCCTGGACGCCGGCCTGGCCATGATGGACGCGATCAACGCGGGCCCGGACCGGCCGGTGCACCCGGAGAACCCGTCCATCCACAGCTGCCACCACGTCCAGCTGCTCGCCCCCGGCTCCACCGCCGAGCACTCCCGGCACGCGATGGCCATCCACCCCGGCTGGTTCGACCGCTCGCCCTGCGGCACCGGCACCTCGGCGCGGATGGCCCAGCTGCACGCGCGCGGCGAACTGCCGCTCGGGCGGGACTTCCGCAACGACTCCTTCATCGGGACCACCTTCACCGGGCGGCTGGTCGAGGAGACCGAGGTGGCCGGGCTGCCCGCGGTGGTGCCCACCGTCACCGGGCGGGCCTGGGTCACCGGCACCGCCCAGTACTTCCTCGACCCGAGCGACCCGTTCCCGGCGGGCTTCCTGCTCTGACCCCTCCTTCCTCCTTCGTCCCCGTACCTCCCCCCGAAGGGCTGCTGGCCGTGACCATCACCTCGTACAACCCCGCCGACCCCGACGACCTCGTGGTCGCCGTCGAGGAGCCCGGCGCCGAGGCCGTGCGGGCCGCCGTCGGGCGGGCCCGGGCGGCGCAGGGCGACTGGCTCGCCGCCGGGGCGGGCGCCCGGTCGGCGGCGCTCGGCCGGATCGCGGACGCCGTGGAGGCGCACGCCCACGAGCTGGCCGCGCTGATCGTGCGCGAGGTCGGCAAGCCGCTGGCCGAGGCGCTCGGCGAGGTCGCCCGCACGGCGGCGATCTGGCGCTACTACGCGCAGGCGCCGTACGCGCCGTCCGGTGCGGTGCACGAGACCGCCGCCGGCCCCGGGCTGCTGCTCACCCGGCGCCGCCCGTACGGGGTCGCCGGGCTGATCGCGCCGTGGAACTTCCCGCTGGCGATCCCGACCTGGAAGGCCGCGCCGGCCCTCGCCGTCGGCAACGCGGTGGTGCTCAAGCCGGCCCCCGAGGCGACGGCCTGCGCGCTGCGGCTGGCGGAGCTGGCCGGGCTGCCCGAGGACGTGTTCACGGTGCTGCCCGGCGGGGCGGAGGAGGGCGCGGCGCTGGTCGACGCCGCCGACGTGGTCTCCTTCACCGGCTCGACCGGCGTCGGCCGGGCCGTGGTGCGGGCCGCGACCGACCGCGGGGTGCCGGTGCAGGCCGAACTCGGCGGGCTGAACGCCGCGCTGGTGCTGCCGGACGCCGACATCGCGCAGGCCGCCGGGCACATCGCCGCGGCCATCGCCGGGTACGCCGGGCAGAAGTGCACCGCCACCAGCCGGGTGATCGCGGTCGGCGCCGCGTACGAGCCGCTGCGCGAGGCGCTGGTCAAGGCGCTGGCGGCGGTCGACGACGCGGTCTGCGGGCCGGTGATCAACGCCGGGGCGCGGGAGCGGCTGACCGGGGCCGTCTCCTCGGCCGTCGAGGCCGGGGCGAGCGTGCTCACCGGCGGCGGGGTGCCCGAGCGGACCGGCTGGTACGTCGAGCCGACCCTGCTCGCCGAGGTGCCGGCCGAACACCCGCTGGCCCGCGAGGAGTTCTTCGGCCCGATCGCGGTGCTGCACGCCGCGGCCGACCTGGACGAGGCCATCGCGCTCGCCAACGACACCCCGCACAGCCTCTCCACCTCGGTGCACACCCGCAGCCTGGACGTGGCGCTGGCCGCCGCCGACCGGCTGGACGCGGGCATGATCCGGGTCAACGCGCCGTCCAGCGGCGTCGACTTCCACCTGCCCTTCGGCGGGGCCAAGGGCGCGAGCCACGGCGACCGCGAACAGGGCCAGGCCGCCCTGGACTTCTACACCGTCAGCCGGACCGTCAGCGTGCTGCCGGGCGGAGGTGCGCTCTGATGTTCGTACGGACGGTCGACTACCACACGGCCGGCGAGCCGTTCCGGATCGTGCTGGACGGCGTGCCCCCGATCCCCGGCGACACCGTCGCCGAGCGCCGGGCCATCGCGCTCGGCGCGGGCGGGAGCGCGACCGCGCCCCGGCCCAGCGCGCTGGACGAGGTCCGGCAGCTGCTCAGCCGGGAACCGCGCGGCCACGCCGGGATGTACGGCGGCTTCCTGGTCCCGCCGGACGACGACGAGGCGCACCTGGGCGTGCTGTTCTGGCACAAGGACGGCTACTCCACCGCCTGCGGGCACGGCACCATCGCGCTCGGCGCCTGGGCGGTGGACTCCGGACTGGTGGCCGCCCCCGCGGACGGCGTGGCGCGGGTGCGGATTGACGTGCCGTCCGGCCGGGTCACCGCCCTGGTGCACCGCGCCGGCGGGCGGACCACCGGGGTGACCTTCCGCAACGTGCCCAGCCGGGTCACCGCGCTGAAGCTCCCGGTGGAGACCTCGCGCGGCACCGTGGAGGTCGCCGTGGCGCACTCCGGCGCCTGCTACGCCTCGGTGCCCGCGGCCGCTCTCGGGCTCGCCGTGGAGAAGCAGCAGCTGCCCGAACTCACCGCCCTGGGGCGGGAGATCAGGGCCGCGCTGGCCGGCTCGGAGGCGGTCGCCCACCCGACGGACGCCCGGCTGTCGGGCGTCTACGGGGTCATCCTCCACGACGAACTCCCCCCGGTGGACGGGGTGCTGAACCAGCGCAACGTCACCGTCTTCGCGGACGGCCAGATCGACCGCTCGCCCTGCGGCTCCGGCACCTCCGCCCGGCTCGCGGTGCTCGCCGCCGAGGGGCGGCTGGCCCCGGGCGAGCCGCTGCGGCACGAGTCGATCATCGGGACGGTCTTCAGCGGGCAGGTCCTCCCGGGCGGCGACCCGCAGGGCGAGGGCGTGGTCACCGAGGTCGGCGGGACGGCCTTCCGCACCGGCGAGCACGGCTTCGTGCTGGAGCCGGACGACGACCTGGGAGCGGGGTTCCTGCTGTGACCACCGTGCGTGCGACCGAAGCCGTGAAGCCAACCGAAGTGCCCGGCGCGGCGGTTGTGTCGCTCCAGTACGCCGTGCCGGGCACCGGCGGGGTCGGGCCCGCCGGGGCGGTGGGGGCGATCGAGCGGGTGCTGCTGGACGGGTTCGACCCGGAGGCGGCACCCGCCCGGTCGGCCGTACCGGTGCCCGCCGGCGAACTGTTGATGATGCCGGCCGCCGCCGGGCCGTACGCCGGCGTGAAGATCGCCGGGGTCGCGCCCGCCAACCCGTCGGCCGGACTGCCCCGGATCACCGGCAGCTACCTGCTGCTGGACGGGCCCACCCTCCAGCCGCTCGCCCTGCTGGACGGCGCCGCGCTCACCGCGCTGCGCACGCCCGCCGTCACCGCGGCCGCGCTGCGGCGGCTGGCCGTGCCGGAGGCCGAGCACCTGGTGCTGTTCGGCTCCGGGCCGCAGGCGTACGGGCACCTGGACGCCCTGCTCGCCGTCCGGCCGCTGCGCCGGCTCACCGTGGTGGCGCGCAGCGCCGAACGGGCCGGGGCGCTGGCCGATTACGGGCGGAAGCTCGGGCTGGCGTCCGAGGTCGGCGACCCGCGCGCGGTCCGCGAGGCGGACCTGGTGGTCTGCTGCACCACCGCGCGCACCCCGCTGTTCGACGGCGCCCTGGTGCCCGCCCACGCGGCGGTGGCGGCGGTCGGCTCGCACGAGCCGGACGCCCGGGAGGTGGACGAACTGCTCGTCCAGCGCGCCGAGTTGTACGTCGAGGCGCGTACCGTCGCGGAGCGCGAGGCCGGGGACCTGCTGATGGCGGGCGTGGCCGGGCGGCAGCTGTGGAACCTCGCCGAACTGGTGCGCGGCGACGCGCTGGTGCCCGACGGGCGGCCGCGGTTCTTCAAGAGCGTCGGGATGGCCTGGCAGGACCTGGCCGTCGCGGCGGAGGTGTACCGGGCCGTTTCCTAGCGGTTCAGTCGCCCAGGAAGACGAGCCAACTGCCCGGGGTGGCGGCGCAGTTGGCGAGCAGGTTGCGCAGTTCGCGGACGGCCGCCCGCTGCTCCCCGGTGGTGCAGCGGGCGAGCAGGGCGGTGGCCTCCTCGAAGGCGGCGCCGGCGTCCTGCTCGTTGAACGGGGTGTCCCCGTACGGGTCGATCCGGCCGAGCCGGTGGCGGGTCGGATCGGTGTGCCGTGCCAGGGCGGAGGTGAGGGCCTCGCCGGGGCTCGACAGGTGCAGCAACCTGGCGCTGGTGCGGCGGCCGCCGTTCGGGCGGCCGTCGTACAGCGCGATGTCGATCGACACGGCGTTACTCCTGGTGGTGGTCGGGAGTTGTGGAGCCGGAGCCGGTGCAGCGGGATGGGATCCCCCGCTGCACCGGCTCCTCATGTTTTCCGGACGTTTTCCGGCAGGCTCCCGGGCTGGCGGGCGGGCGGTCCGGTTCCGCGCGTCAGGCCCGGTCGTCGGCGTAGGCGGTGAGCAGGCGGGCCAGGTGCTTGCCGGTGACCAGCAGCGGCTCCTCGCTGCGGGCGACCTGGGTGGCGAGCTCGGCGCCCTCCAGGGTGCTGATCACGGTGCCGGCCAGCTCGCGGGCGTCCTGCTCGCCGATGCCGGCGGCGAGCAGCCGTTCCGCCACGACGGCCCGCCAGTGGGCGAAGGCCTCGGCCACCGCCTCCTCGATCACCGGCACCCGGCCGATCGTCTCCAGGGCGGTGCTGGTGATCGGGCAGCCGTCCTGCCAGTCGGACGCGCGCAGTTCGGTGGCGAGCAGCCGGGTGCAGGCGGTCATCGCCTCGCCCAGGTCCGGTGAGGAGCCGAGCCCGGCGTGCAGCATGACGGCGAACTCCTCGTCGCCGTGCCGGATCGCCTCGGCGGCCAACTCCTGCTTGCCGCCCGGGAAGAAGTGGTAGACGGAGCCGAGGGTGGCCTCGGCCTCGCGGGAGATCTGCTTGATCCCGGTGCCCTCGTACCCCTGGCGCTGCAGCAGCCGGGAGGTGGCCCGGACGATCCGCTCCCGGGTGCCGGGCTTCGCTTCGGCCTGCGCGCCGTCCTTCGGTGCGGCCTTCGTCGGGGCCTTCGCCGGGGCCTTCGCGGCGACCCTCACGGCGGCCTTCGGGTCGGCCTTCGCGGGGGTCTTCTCGGGCGTCTTCACGGCGTGATCCTAGCCGAGATTCTGAGTAGAGCGTTCGTTCCAGTCCTGTGCTAGCGTCGGCTCCGGCGCTCTGGATAGAGCGTTCGTTCTAGGCATTCGTCCAGTGGAGGGGAACACGCATGTCCGTGGAGCAGCAGGCGAGGCGATCCGTGACGGTGATCGGGCTCGGCCCGATGGGGCAGGCCATGGCCCGGGCGTTCCTGGACGCCGGGTACGCCGTCACGGTGTGGAACCGCACGGCCGCGCGGGCCGACGAACTCGTCGCCCGGGGCGCGCAGGCGGCGCCCAGCGCGGAGGCGGCGGTGGCGGCGAACGAACTGGTGGTGCTCAGCCTCACCGACTACGACGCCGTGTTCACCGTCCTGGAGTCGGTCGAGCCGGCGCTGAAGGGGAAGGTGGTCGCGAACCTCAGCTCGGACACCCCCGGACGGGCCCGCGAGGCCGCCCGCTGGCTGGCCGAGCGCGGCGCCGGACACCTGACCGGCGGGGTGCAGGTGCCGCCCTTGGGCATCGGCAGCCCCGAGTCGTCCACCTTCTACAGCGGCCCGGTCGAGCTGTTCCGGCGGCACCGGGCCGCCCTGGAGGTGCTCACCGGGGCCGACTACCGGGGCGACGACCCCGGGCTGGCCCAGCTGTACTACCAGATCCAGATGGACCTGTTCTGGTCCTCGATGGTCGGCTACCTGCACGCCACGGCGGTCGCCGAGGCCAACGGCATCACCGCCGAGGAGTTCCTGCCGTACGCCCTGCCCACCGCCGCGCTGCTGCCGCGGATGATCGAGTTCTACGCGCCGCGGATCACCGCCGGGGACCACCGCGGGGACGTCGACCGGCTGACGATGGCACTCGCGAGCATCGAGCACGTCCAGCACACCGCGGAGGACTCCGGGGTGGACGGCGCCCTGCCGGCCCTCCTCGCGGAGGCGGTCCGGCGGGGTGTGGCGGACGGGGACGGTGCGGCCAGCCTGAGCACCCTGGTGGGGCGGTTCCGCCGGGCGTAGCCCTCCGGGTGGACCTCCGTGCGGATCTTCGTACGGACCTCCCGGGCGGACCGGAAGATCGTGTGCCGTCGGCCGTTGTCACGGCCGACGGCCGCTGTCACCATGGCGTTCGGCAGGACGAGGGGCCGGTGCGGCGGGTCGGTGACGGGTGTTCGAATCACTGGCTGTTGCGCACGCAACGTAACGTGACATTGTACGCTGGTGTTCTGCACCCACCCGGAGGAACACCATGGCCGACCTCAAGTCCCGCACCCTGATCTCCGTACAGGAGCGGCTTCGCGACCAGGTCGCGCACGCACTCCGGGCAGCCCTGATCTCCGGCGAACTGCGCCCCGGCGTCGTCTACTCCGCCCCCGCGCTCGCCGCCGACTTCGGCGTCTCCGCGACCCCCGTCCGCGAGGCCATGCTCGACCTCGCCCGCGAGGGCCTGGTCGAAGCCGTCCGCAACAAGGGCTTCCGGGTCACCGAGCTGACCGACCGCGACCTCGACGACTTCACCGAGATCCGCGCCCTGATCGAGGTCCCGACCGTCGGCCGGGTGGCGCGCACCGCCACCAAGGAGCAGCTGGAGCGGCTGCGCCCGCAGGCCGAGGCGATCGTCGCGGCGGCCCGCAAGCACGACCTGATCGGCTACCTGGAGGCCGACCGCCAGTTCCACCTCGACCTGCTGGGACTGGCCGGCAACTCGCGGCTGGTCGAGGTCGTCGGCGACCTGCGCAAGCGCTCGCGGCTCTACGGCCTCAACCGGCTCGACGAGCGCGGCGAGCTGGTCTCCTCGGCGGAGGAGCACCTGGAGCTGCTCGACCTGCTGCTCGCCGGCGACGCGGCCGGGGCCGAGGCCTGCATGACCCGCCACCTCAGCCACGTCCGCTCCCTCTGGGCCGGCGAGGAGAAGCCCGCCGAACCGGAGCCCTCGGCCCTGCGCCTGCGGTCCGGCCGGGGCTAAACCGCTCGTTCGGGTGAAGACTGAGGATCGGGCGCCGAAAGGCGTGCCGGTTCTACGATGATGCTCTCGACATCGGCAGCCAGGAGGAAATCCATGTCCGCCGCAGCAGTGGAAGAGCCCATGGAGCAGCCGACGCTGCTCGAAGCCGCTGAGCTGATCTCCAACCAGTTCACCGGGCACCGGGTCGAGATCGTCGGGAGCCAGATCACCGTGACGCCGCCGCCGAACGCTTCGCACAGCAAGTCGCTGAGCCGCCTGATGCGCGTGCTGTTCCAGGCCGGCCTCGATGGAGGCGGGACCGAAGTCCTTCAGGGCGTCGGGATCTGGCTGCCGGATGGGCCGTCGGACTATGCGATTCCCGATCTGGTGGTTGTCGACGCCGATATCGACGATCACCTGATCGAGTACAACTGCTACGACCCGGCCGTCTTCCGGCTCGTTCTGGAAGTCACCTCGTCCAACCACAGCGATGACTTGAAGAGGAAGCCTTTCGTCTACGCGTCTGCCGGCGTGCCCGTCTACGTGATCGTGGATCGCGCGAATCAGCGAGTCATGGTGCTCACCGATCCGCGGGACGGCGAATACCGGGTGCACGCCGTCCACCACCCCGGGCAGTCCTTCACCCTGCCGGAGTCGATCGGAGCGTCGGTGACGCTCTCGGTGGACGACGTGCTGACGGCCAAGAAGTAGGTCAGAGCGCCGCCGCCGGGAGGGTCAGCCGTCCGTCGTGGACCTCGGCGATCTGGTCGACGGCCGTCAGGTGGGTGCGGTCGTGGGTGACCAGGACGGTGGCGGTGGCCCGGCGGTGGGTGAGGTCGGTGATCAGGTCGAGGACGGCGGCGCCGCGTTCGTGGTCGAGGGCGCTGGTGGGTTCGTCGACCAGCAGGACGGTGGGGTCGTTCATCAGCGCGCGGGCGATGTTGACCCGCTGGCGCTGGCCGCCGGAGAGCTGGTGCGGTCGGCGGGCGGCCTGGTCGCGCAGGCCGACGGCGTCGAGGAGTTCCAGGGCGCGGGGGAGGGCGCCGCGCGGGGGGCGGCCGTCGAGGTGGGCCATCACCTGCAACTGCTCCACGGCGGTGAGCGAGGGCAGCAGGTTGGCCTGCTGGAAGACGATGCCGATCCTGGTGCGGCGCAGCGCGGTGAGGTCCGCCCGGCTGAGGCCCGCGGTGTCGGTGCCGTCGACGACGACCTGTCCGGAGTCCGGGGTGATCAGGGTGGCGGCGACGGCGAGCAGGCTGGACTTGCCGGAGCCGGAGGGGCCGACGACGGCGGTGAGCGTGCCCTTGGGGACGGTCAGCGAGACCTCGTCGAGTGCCGTGAGCCGGCCGTCGCCGTCCGGGTAGGTGAGGGTGATGCGGTCGAGGACAAGACTCATCGGGCGCTCCCGAGGGCGGTCAGCGGGTCGACGGAGGTGATCCGGCGGATGGACAGGGCCGCGCCGATCGCGCCGAGGGCGATCATGACGGCGGCGGGCAGCAGGACGGTCGGGGCGTCCAGGACGAAGGGGACGGCGGAGCCGATCAGCGCGCCGAAGCCGGACGCGATCGCGGTGCCGACGACCGTGCCGAGCAGCAGCAGGAGGACGGCCTGGCCGAGGGCGTCGCGCAGCAGGTAGCGGGTGGAGGCGCCGAGGGCCTTGAGGACGGCGATGTCGCCGCTGCGCTGGATCGTCCAGACGGTGAAGAACGCGCCGATCACCAGGGCCGAGATGGCGAACAGGAAGCCGCGCATCAGCTGGAGGGAGCCGTTCTCGGAAGTGTAGGAGCCGATCGCGGCGAGGGCGTCGTCGCGGGTGCGGGTCTCGGTGCCGTGGCGGGCGTCGGCGGCGGCCAGGTCGGCGCCCTTGGCGGTGTCGAGCGCGATGACGGTGGCGTGGCCGGCGCCGCCGGGGGCGGCCTGCTGCCAGTCGCCGAGGCTGGTCCAGATCACCGGGGTGTGGCTGTACGCGGCGTCGCCCTCGACGGCGGCGACCCGCAGCGGGTGGCCGGCCAGGGTGAAGTCGGCGCCAGGGGTGAGGCCGCCCAGGTTCTCGGCGGCGGTCTTGGACAGTACGGCCTGGCCGGGGGCGATTCGGCTGCCCTGCGGGGCGAGTGCGGAGCCGTCCGGGACGCCGAAGGCGGAGAGTGCGGCGGTGCGCTGTCCGGCGGCGGCCTTGGTGGTGGTGATGCCGATCGGCTGGGCGGAGGTGACGCCGGGCTCGCGGGCCCAGGCCTGCCACTGGTCGGGGGTGACCTGGGAGTCGGTGAAGGAGAGCTTCTGCCCGTCGGCCGGCTTGCCGAAGACCAGGTGGTCGGCGGGCAGGCCGGTGATCGCGGAGATGTTCTGCCGACCGAGCCCGGCGGTCAGCCCGGACAGCAGGCCGACCAGCACGGTGATCAGCACGATGACGGTTCCCATCAGGGCGAACCGCCCCTTGGCGAACCTCAGGTCCCTCCAGGCGACGAACACGACGGGGCCTTCCTCTGGGCAGGTGGTTTCGACACTTCCACCGTCCTGGACGGGAGGGGTCCGGGGCATCGCGCCGGGGATTGCATCCTGGGCATCAAAGGGGAGAGCCCGAGTTCAACCTTTTGATTGATGCCGGGTGCCGGGCTCGGAACTTAGGCTGGACGGATGGCGACCGAACGATCCAGAACCACCCCCGTCGCCCGCGTCCTCCAGGTCTGCCTGCACCTGCTCGTGGCGGGCCTGCTCGCGCTCGCCGTCGCCCGGGCCGTCCTCGTCGACCGGGGCGGCGATCCGGCCGCCGTCGCCGCCGCGGCCACCGCGATGGCCGCCGTCTACACCGTCGGGCCGCAGCTGGCCGCCGTGCGCCGCTCCCGGCGGGCGGCCGCGCTCTGGCTGGCGCTGCTCGGCGTCACCTGGGCGGGCGTGCTGATCACCACCCAGGACGGCGTCTGGCTGGCCTTCCCGCTGTACTTCCTGGAGCTGCACCTGCTGGGGCGGCGCGGCGGGCTGGTCGCCGTCGGGCTGACCGCCGCCGCGTCGATCGCCGCGTGGTCCTGGCACCAGCACAGCTTCAGCTTCGCCGCCTCGATCGGGCCCGCGCTCGGCGCGGCCGTCGCCACCGCCACCGTGCTCGGCTACCAGGCGCTGTACCGGGAGAGCGAGGAGCGCCGCCGGCTGATCGACGAGCTGACCGCCGCCCGCGCCGACGCCGCCGCCGCCCACCACGCGGCCGGGGTGCTGGCCGAGCGGGAGCGGCTCGCCCGGGAGATCCACGACACCCTCGCACAGGGCCTCAGCTCCATCCAGCTGCTGCTGCGGGCCGCCCAGCGGGCCCTGCCGGAGCGCACCGAGACCGCCGCCGGGTACGTCGAGCAGGCGCGGCAGGCCGCCCAGGACAACCTGGACGAGGCCCGCCGGTTCGTCCGGGCGCTCACCCCGCCCGCGCTGGACGGGGACCCGCTGCCGGTCGCGCTGGAGCGGCTGTGCGCGACGACGACGGCGCAGAGCGGCCTGCCGGTGAAGCTGCACGTCTCCGGCGCCCCGGTCCGGCTGCCGGCCGCGGAGGAGGTCGCGCTGCTGCGGATCGCGCAGTCGGCGCTCGGCAACACCGTCCGGCACGCGGGGGCCGCGCGGGCCGAGGTGACACTCAGCTACATGGAGGGTGAGGTGGCACTGGACGTGTACGACGACGGGGCCGGATTCGACCCGGCGGCGGTCGCCGGCCGCACCGGCGGGGACGGCGGCTTCGGGCTGCCGTCGATGCGGGCCCGGGCGCGGGCGCTCGGCGGCGGCTTCACGGTGGAGTCGGCGCCCGGGCAGGGCACGACGGTGGCGGTGCAGCTGCCGGTCACCCCGGAGGCCGGCCAGTGATCCGGCTGCTCATCGCCGACGACCACCCGGTGGTGCGGGCCGGGCTGCGGGCCGTGCTGGAGTGCGAACCGGACTTCGCGATCGTGGCGGAGGCGGCCACCGCCGAGCGGGCCGTCGAACTGGCGGCCGAGCCGGGCGTGGACGTGGTGCTGATGGACCTCCAGTTCGGGCCGGGATCGGCCATGAACGGGGCGCAGGCCACCGCGGCGATCACCGCCCGGGCGGGCGCGCCGCGGGTCCTGGTGGTCACCACGTACGACACCGACGCGGACACCCTGCCCGCCCTGGAGGCGGGCGCCACCGGCTACCTGCTGAAGGACGCGCCGCCGGAGGAGCTGGCCCAGGCCGTCCGGGCCGCCGCGGCGGGGCGCAGCGCGCTGGCGCCCAGCGTGGCGGACCGGCTGCTGGAACGGATGCGGACGCCCGCGGCGGCGCTCAGCGCCCGGGAGACCGAGGTGCTGGGGCTGGTCGCGGACGGGCTGACCAACCAGCAGGTCAGCCAGCGGCTGCACCTGAGCCAGGCCACGGTGAAGTCCCATCTGGTGCACATCTACACCAAGTTGGGCGTGGACTCGCGCACGGCGGCGGTGCGCGAGGCACGGCGGCTGGGGCTGATCCGCTGAGCGTAGGGTGGGGGTGTTCCGTGCCCGTGGCAGCGTGAGGAGCGCCTGATGACCGTCCGTCTCGACGAGCTCGCCGTACCGGTGATCGCCGCCCCGATGGCGGGCGGGCCCTCGACGCCCGAACTGGCGGCGGCGGTGAACCGGGCCGGCGGGCTCGGGTTCCTGGCCGGCGCCCTCAAGACCGCCCAGGCGATGGCCGAGCAGATCGCGGCGGTACGGAAGTCGACCGACCGGCCGTACGGGGTGAACCTCTTCGTGCCGGGCACGCCCGGGGACGCGGCGGCCGTCGCGGCGTACCGGGAGCGGCTGCGCCCCGAGGCCGAGCAGTGGGGCGTGACCCTGCCGGAGGAGATCGGGCCGGACCGCGACGACTGGGAGGCCAAACTCGCCCTCCTGCTCGCCGACCCGGTGCCGGTGCTCTCGTACACCTTCGGGCTGCCCACGGTCGAGGAGGCGGCGGCGGTGCGGGCGGTCGGCACGACCCAGGTCGCCACCGTCACCACGCCCGAGGAGGCGCGGGCGGCGCAGGCCCTCGGGATGGACGCGCTGTGCGTGCAGGGCCCGGAGGCGGGCGGCCACCGGGGCACCCACCGGGTGACGGACCGGCCCGGGGAGCTGCCGCTGCTCGAACTGCTGCCCGCCGTACGGGAGGTGACGGCGCTGCCGCTGATCGCCGCGGGCGGACTCGGCGACGGCGCGGCCGTCGCGGCGGCACTACGGGCGGGGGCGGTGGCAGTGCAGCTGGGCACGGCGCTGCTGCGCTCGGACGAGTCCGGCGCCTCGGCCGCCCACCGGGCGGCGCTCGTCGAACTCCCGGAGACGGCCGTCACCCGCGCCTTCACCGGCCGCCCGGCCCGCGGCCTGCGCAACGGCTTCATCGACCGCCACGGCCCGTACGCCCCGCCCGCCTACCCCGAGGTCCACCACCTCACCGCCCCCCTCCGCGCCGCCGCCGCCCGCCGCGGCGACACCGACGCCATGCACCTCTGGGCCGGCACCGCCCACCACCTGGCCCGCACAGGCCCGGCCGAGCGGATCGTCGCCGACCTGTGGCAGGCAGCGCGCGGGTAGCCGGTCGGGGGCGCGCAGGACCCGGCGTGTTGTCCCTCGCAGGGGTGGATTGAGCGGGAAAGCGCGCGGTAACGTATAAGGGCAAACTTAATTTGGTTCCATGTGGGAGATCACACTCATCGGTCCGGTGAACGACTGGTTCCTGGACATCGCTGTCAAGGACCCGGACACGGCCGACCAGATCGCCGACGCGATCGAGTTGCTCGCCAGGAGGGGGCCACTGCTCGGGCGCCCGCTGGTGGACCGGATTCATGGAAGCAGGTTGCACAACCTGAAGGAGCTCCGGCCCGGCTCGGCGGGGCGCTCCGAGGTTCGAATGCTCTTCGTCTTCGATGTCGAACGGGAGGCCGTCATCCTGGTCGCCGGCGACAAGAACGGGGAGTGGTCCCGGTGGTACGACATCAACATCCCGCTGGCGGAGGCTCGCTATGAGCAGTACGTCGAGGAGAAGGACAAGGGAGCGTGAGCATGACGAGCCGTAGTTGGACCGAGGTGTGGGCCGAGGCGCAGCGGATCAACCCCTGGTTGGCTTCGCCGGAGGCGGAGGCCGATCGGGCACGGATCCGAAAGGAGAACCTGGCCCGGATCCGCGGCTACGAGCTGGCCGAGATGCGGAAGTCGGCCGACCTCACCCAGAAGGAGGTGGCGGAGCTGATGGGAGTGAGTCAGGCGCGGGTGTCCCAGATCGAGCACGGGCAGGTGGACAGCCTGGACAACCTGCGGGCGTATTCGGCGGCGATCGGCGGCGAGGTCGAGGTGATGATCCGGCGGGGGGAGCGGACGATCAAGGTGGCTTGACCGTCCGCTCCTGGCGGCCTCCTCAGGAGAGCAGGGTCGCCATCCAGGACTCGACGTCGGTGGCGGTCCTCGGGAGGGCGCCGGACATCAGGTGGGCGCCGTCGGGGGTGATGACGAGGTCGTCCTCGATGCGGATGCCGAGGCCGCGGAGTTCGGCGGGGAGGGTCTCGTCGTCGGGCTGGAGGTAGAGGCCGGGTTCGACGGTGAGGACCATGCCCTCCTCCAGGGTGGCGTCGAGGTAGCGGTCGGCGCGGGACTTGGCGCAGTCGTGGTAGTCGAGGCCGAGCATGTGGCCGCTGCCGCAGAGGGTGTAGCGGCGGTAGAGGCCGTTGTCCTCGGCGAGGGCCTCTTCGGCGGAGACGGGCAGGACGCCCCAGTCGGCGAGGCCTTCGGCGATGACCCGCATGGCGGCGCGGTGGAAGTCGCGGAACCGCGCGCCCGGGCGGAGGGTGGCGATGCCGGCGCTCTGGGCGGCGAGGACGAGGTCGTAGGCCTGGCGCTGGACCGGGGTGAAGGTGCCGCTGAGCGGCAGGGTGCGGGTGATGTCGGCGGCGTAGAGGGTGTCGGTCTCGACGCCGGCGTCCAGCAGGAGGAGGGAGTTCGGGTCGAGGGCGCCGTCGTTGCGGATCCAGTGCAGGACGCAGGCGTGGGCGCCGGAGGCGGCGATGGTGGTGTAGGAGGTGCCGTTGCCCTCGGCGCGGGCGCGCAGGTCGAAGACGCCCTCGATCCAGCGTTCGCCGCGGTGGTGGCGCAGTGCGGTGGGCAGGGCGCGGACGACGTCCTCGAAGCCGGTGGTGGTGTGGTCGACGGCCAGTTGCAGCTGTCCGACCTCCCATTCGTCCTTGATCAGGCGCAACTCGGAGAGGACGGCGGCGAGTTCGCCGTCCCGCCGGCCGTCGGCGGGCCGTCCGGTGGCCTCGTCGACGAGCGGGTCGGTGCCGGCCAGGACCCGGGTGGGGGGCTGGGGGCCGGTGAGCAGTTTGCCGAGGTCGTCGAGGTGTTCGGTGCGTACGCCGGTGAGTCGGGCGGCTTCGGCGAGGTCGGGCCGGGAGCCGACCCAGAACTCGCCGTAGCGGCGGTCGCGGTAGAACTCGCCGCCGTCGCGCGGTGAGCGCGGGCGCAGGTAGAGGACGGGCTCGTGGCCTTCGGGGCCGGCCGGTTCGAGGACGAGGACGTGGTCGGCCTGGTCCTCGCCGGTGAGGCCGGTGAGCCAGACGTACGCGCTGTGCGGGCGGAAGCGGTAGTCGAGGTCGTTGCAGCGGACCTTGAGCCGGCCGGCCGGGACGATCAGCCGTTCGCCGGGGAAGGCGGCGGAGAGCCGGGCGCGGCGGCCGGGGAAGCGGTCGTGGCCGGGGACGCGCCGGTCGGCGGGGAGCGGGGTGGCGGCCCAGCTGGTGGCCATGAAGGAGGCGAGGGCGGGGGAGACCGGGAGGTCGTGGCTCCCGGTGTTGAGGCCGGTCGGGGGAAGGGTCACCGGTGAACTCCTTGGCGGGGCGGGGGAGATGCTGGCACGGACACAGCTCGGTAACGGGAGCCGTCACCTCTTGTGCAGTGCAATTTCACATTACTATGTTACGGGTCACACAGCGCAGCGGCCAGATCCGGCGGATCGGGCCCCCCACAGCGGAGTTGCAACATGACCAGGCGCACCCACGCCGCCCTCGCGGCGGCCCTCGCGGCGACCCTCACCCTCGGCCTCGGGGCCTGCTCCAACGACAAGAGTGACGGCGGCAGCGACGCCGCCCCCTCCGACGGCAAGGGCCCGGGCGCCGCGTCCGGCTCGGTCATCGGCGGCACCCCTGCCAAGGGCGGCACCCTCACCGTCCTGACCAACCAGGACTTCGCCCACCTCGACCCGGCCCGCAGCTGGGTGGTGCCGCACATGGACTTCGGCACCCGGCTGATCTACCGCACCCTGACCACCTTCAAGGCCGAGCCGGGCGCGGCGGGCAGCGAGATCGTCCCGGACCTCGCCACCGACCTCGGCAAGTCCTCCGACGGCGGCAAGGTGTGGACCTTCACCCTCAAGGACGGCCTCAAGTACGAGGACGGCTCGCCGATCAAGGCCGCCGACATCAAGTACAACGTCGAGCGGTCCTTCTCCCCGGACCTCACCGGCGGCCCCGACTACGCGATCCAGTACCTGGCCGGCGGCGAGAACTACAAGGGCCCGCTGAACGGCGAGCACCTGGCGAGCATCGAGACCCCGGACGACAAGACGATCGTCTTCCACCTGAAGCGCCCGGTCGCCGAGTTCTCCTCCACCGTCTCGCTGCCGACCTTCTCCCCGGTGCCGCAGTCCCAGGAGAAGGGCACCCAGTACGACGCCCGGCCGTTCTCCTCCGGCCCGTACAAGATCGAGACCTACGACCGCGGCAAGCAGCTGGTGCTGGTCCGCAACACCAACTGGGACCCGGCCACCGACACCGTCCGCAAGGCCTACCCGGACAAGGTCGTGGTCACCGAGGGCATCAAGGGCGGCCAGGCCGACGACCGGATCATCGCCAGCGACGGCGCCGACGCCAACGCGATCAACATGCCGTGGATGGCGCACGAGACCGTCGCCAAGGTGCTGCCCAAGCCCGACGTCAAGTCCCGCATGGCCGCCGAGGTCACCGGCTGTACCGACATGCTGTACATGAACACCTCCAAGGCCCCCTTCGACGACCCGAAGGTGCGCGAGGCGATGATGTGGGCGGTCGACCGCGAGGGGCAGGTGACGGCCTTCGGCGGCCCGGCGATGGCCGACGTGGCGACCTCCTACCTGCCGCCCTCGCTGACCGGCGGCGTCAAGTCCGACCCGCTGAAGGTCCCGGCGGCCGGTGACCCGGAGAAGGCCAAGAAGCTGCTCCAGGAGGCGGGCAAGAGCGACCTCAAGGTCTCGCTCACCGTCTCGCTCGGCGACAAGAGCCGCGCCGAGGCGATCCAGCAGTCGCTGTCCAAGGCCGGCGTCCAGGTCACCATCAACACCACCGACCCGTCCGCCTTCCAGGACACCGTCGGCGACATCAAGAACGCCCCCGACCTGACCATCAGCGGCTGGTGCCCCGACTACCCCTCCGGTGCGACCTTCCTGCCGTTCCAGTTCGACGGCCGCACCATCAAGGAGAAGGGCAACCAGGGCAACCTGAGCCAGTTCAAGGACCAGGCCACGATGGACCGGATGGACCAGATCGCGGCCATGACGGACGTCAACGAGGCCAACAAGGCCTGGCAGCAGCTGGACCAGGACCTGGCGAAGAAGGCCCCGGCCGTCCCGCTGATCTGGCAGCGCCGCCCCCTGCTGGTCGGCACCAACGTGGCCGGCGCCTTCGGCAACCAGGGCTACGCCGGGATGCTCGACCTGGGTGCCATCGGCCTCAAGGACCCCGCCAAGGGCAAGTGAGGGGCCGGCAGCGATGAGTACCACCACTGAGCCCGCCGCCGTGGCCGACGCCACGGCGGGGGGCGCCAAGAAGAGCGCCGGGCGCGGGCCCTGGCGGCTGGTCTGGGACCAGCTGTGGGCCAAGGGCTCGGCCCGGTTCGGGCTGATCACCGTCGGCGTGCTGATCCTGGTCACCGCGCTGGCCGGACCGCTCAGCGCCCTCGGCGGCTGGACCCCGGAGGAGTTCGACAAGCGCGCCGTCGACCCGTACCTGGGCGGCGTGCCCCGGGGCGACTTCGGCGGCATCAGCGCCCGGCACTGGCTGGGCGTCGAGCCGGGCAGCGGCCGCGACCTGTTCGCCCGGGTGCTGCACGGCGGTCAGGTGTCCCTGCTGATCGCGTTCACCGCGACCGCCGTGGTCGTGATCGCCGGCACCCTGGCCGGCATCGCGGCGGGCTACTTCGGCGGGCGCGTCGACACCCTGCTGTCCCGGCTGATGGACCTCACGATGTCCTTCCCCTCGCTGATCTTCATGATCGCGATGATGTCGGTGGCCAAGGACGTCAACCGGATCCTGCTGATCACCCTGGTGATCGGGCTGTTCACCTGGCCCGGCATCGCCCGGGTGGTGCGCGGCCAGACCCTCTCGCTCAAGCACCGCGAGTACGTCGAGGCCGCCAAGGTCGGCGGGGCGCGCTCCTGGCGCATCCTCACCCGCGAGATCCTGCCGAACGTCTCCGGCCCGATCATCGCCTACACCACCCTGCTCGTCCCCGGCATGATCGCCACCGAGGCCGCGCTCAGCTACCTCGGCGTGGGCGTCCGCCCGCCGACCGCGTCCTGGGGCCAGATGATCGCCGAGAGCATCGTGCACTACGAGACCGACCCGACCTACTTCCTGATCCCGACCGCCTTCCTGTTCGTCGCCGTGCTCGCCTTCACCCTGCTCGGCGACGCGCTGCGCGACATCCTCGACCCCCGGGGAGGCCGGTCGTGATCCTCTACCTCGGCCGCCGGCTGCTCGGCGTGGCGGGCATCCTGCTCGCCATCTGCGCCATCACCTTCACCATCTTCTACCTGCTGCCCAACGACCCGGCAGCGGCCGCCTGCGGCAAGACCTGCAGCCCCGAGCGGCTCGCCGACGTCAAGTCGGCGATGGGCCTGGACAAGCCGGTCTGGGACCAGTTCCTCGCCTACCTCGGCGGCATCTTCGCCGGCCGCGACTACGGCTCCGGCCCCAGCGCGGTGCACTGCGGCTTCCCCTGCCTCGGCTACTCCTACGAGTACGGGCTGCCGGTCTGGGACCTGCTCACCGACCGGCTGCCGGTCTCCATCTCGCTGGCCCTCGGCGCGGCCGTGCTCTGGCTGGTCCTCGGCCTCGGCGCGGGCGTCACCTCGGCGCTGCGCAAGGGCAGGCCGATCGACAAGACCCTGATGGTGCTGTCCGTCGGCACCGCCTCGCTGCCGGTCTACTTCACCTCGATCATGCTGATCTGGGGCCTGGTCAGGACGGCCGGCGTGCTGCCCTACCCCTCGTACCACAAGTTCACCGAGAACCCCTTCGAATGGGGCTCCAACCTGCTGCTGCCGTGGATCGCGCTGGCCCTGCTGTACGCGGCCATGTACGCCCGGCAGAGCCGCAACTCGATGATCGAGGCGATGGCCGAGCCGTACATCCGCACTGCCCGGGCCAAGGGCCTGCCGCCGCGGACGGTCACCGTCAAGCACGGGCTGCGCTCCGGGATGACGCCGATCCTGACCATCTTCGGCATGGACCTCGGCGGCCTGCTGGCCGGCGCGGTCATCACCGAGTCGATCTTCGGTCTGCCCGGCGTCGGCCGGCTGTTCTACGACGGGCTGGCCCGTTCCGACCAGCCCGTGATCCTCGGCGTCACCCTGCTCGCGGCCTTCTTCATCGTCGCGGCGAACCTGCTGGTCGACCTGCTCTACGCGTTCGTCGACCCGAGAGTGAGGTACTGATGACCAGGCTGTTGGAGGTCGAGGACCTCAAGGTCGCCTTCGACACCCCGCGCGGCACCGTCCGCGCGGTCGACGGGATCTCCTTCGCCGTCGAGGCCGGTCGCACCCTCGGGCTGGTCGGCGAGTCGGGCAGCGGGAAGTCCGTCACCTCGCTCGCCGTCATGGGCCTGCACCGCGGCGCCGCCGTCACCGGCTCGATCCGGCTGAACGGGCAGGAGCTGAACGGGCTCGGGGAGCGGGAGCTGGGCACCGTCAGGGGCCGCCGGATCGCGATGATCTTCCAGGACCCGCTGTCCAGCCTGCACCCCTTCTACACCGTCGGGGAGCAGATCGCCGAGCACTACCGGGTGCACTTCAAGGCCAACCGCAAGGCCGGGCGGGCCAAGGCGGTGGAGATGCTGGCCGAGGTCGGCATCCCGGAGCCGGCCCGCCGGGTCGACGAGTACCCGCACCAGTTCTCCGGCGGCATGCGCCAGCGCGTCATGATCGCCATGGCGCTCGCCTGCGAGCCCGAGCTGCTGATCGCCGACGAGCCCACCACGGCGCTCGACGTCACCGTCCAGGCGCAGATCCTCGACCTGATCGCCCGGATCCAGCAGGAGCGCGGCCTCGGCGTCGTGATGATCACCCACGACCTCGGCGTGGTCGCCCGGGTCGCCCACGAGGTGCTGGTCATGTACGGCGGCCGGGCCGCCGAACAGGCCCCGGTGGACCGGCTGTTCGCGCAGCCCGCGCACCCGTACACGCGCGGCCTGCTGGACTCGCTGCCACGCCTGGACGACACCGACGACGCCCCGCTGCGGGCCATCCCCGGCAGCCCGCCGTCGCTGATCGCCCCCGCCCCCGGCTGCTCCTTCGCCCCGCGCTGCGCCCGCACCACCGCGGCGTCCGCCGAGGAGCACTCCCGCTGCCTGGCCGAGCGCCCCGTGCTCGACCGGCTCGCCCCCGGCCACCAGGCCGCCTGCCACCTGCCGCTGGTGCCGGAAGGGGTGCTGTGATGACCACACCGTCGACGAAGGACGCGGCCGGACCGCTGCTGTCCGTACGGGACCTGGTGAAGACCTTCCCCGGCCGGCGGAGCCGCACCGGGCGCCCCGGTGCGCCGGTCCGGGCGGTGGACGGGGTGAGCTTCGACGTCGGCGCGGGCGAGACGCTCGGCCTGGTCGGCGAGTCCGGCTGCGGCAAGTCCACCACCGGGCGGATGATCGTCCGGCTGCTCGACCCGACCTCGGGCACCGTCACCTTCGACGGCACCGAGATCGGCGGGCTCTCCCAGGCCCGGCTGCGGCCGCACCGGCGCGACCTCCAGATGGTCTTCCAGGACCCGTACTCCTCGCTCAACCCCCGGCAGACGGTGGCCCGGATCATCTCCGAGCCGCTGCTCGTCCAGGGCGAGAGCGCGGCGGCCGCGCGCAAGCGGGCCGCCGAGCTGATGGAGCTGGTCGGGCTGATCCCCGAGCACCTGGACCGCTACCCGCACGAGTTCTCCGGCGGCCAGGCCCAGCGCATCGGCATCGCCCGCTCGCTGGCCACCTCGCCGCGGCTGGTGATCGCCGACGAGCCGGTCTCCGCGCTGGACGTCTCCATCCAGGCCCAGGTGGTCAACCTGATGGAGCGGCTCCAGCAGGAGCTCGGGCTGGCGTACGTGTTCATCGCGCACGACCTCTCGGTGGTCAAGCGGGTCTGCGACCGGGTCGCGGTGATGTACCTGGGCCGGATCGTGGAGATCGGCGACAAGGCCGAGGTGTACGGCAGCCCCGCGCACCCGTACACCAGGGCGCTGCTGTCCGCCGTCCCGCTGCCCGACCCGGAGGCGGAGCGCACCCGGGAGCGGATCGTGCTGCTCGGCGACCCGCCGAGCCCGGCCGACCCGCCGCCCGGCTGCACCTTCCACCCGCGCTGCCCGAAGGCCCAGGACCTGTGCCGGACCGAGCGGCCGCTGCTGCGGATCGCCGGGCCCGGCGAGCGGCAGGCGGCCTGCCACTTCCCGGAGGTCTGAGCCGCACAAGCCCCCGGTCGGACGCGGCGGGGAACCCTGCGAGGGCCGCGTCCGGCCGGGTTCCAACCCCTTCCCCGCCCGCGCGTCGACGGCGTCCCACGCGTCGACGGCGCCTCACTCCTCGATGGCGTCCCACGCGTCGACGGCGTTTCACTCCTCGACGGGCAGCAGGCCCTCCTCCGGCAGCAGCCGGCGGGGGCCCGGCCCCTCGGCGGCCAGCTCGTCCCCCGGGTTGAGCACCCGGCAGCGGCGCAGCGACACGCAGCCGCAGCCGATGCAGCCGGTCAGCTCGTCCTCCAGCCGCTCCAGCTCGGCCCGGCGGGCGCGCAGCTGCTCGGCCCAGCGCCGGGAGATGCGCTCCCAGTCGTGCTTGCCGGGCATCCGGTCCTCGGGCAGGCCGGTGAAGACCTCGGCGACCTCGGAGAGCGGGATGCCGAGCCGCTTGGCGACCAGGATGAGCGAGATCCGGCGCAGCACGTGCCGCCGGTAGCGCCGCTGGTTGCCGGCCGTGCGCTCGGAGGAGATCAGCCCCTGGTCCTCGTAGAAGCGCACCGCCGAGGTGGCGATCCCGGCCCGCCGGGCCACCTCCCCGACGCTCAGCAGGTCGACCGGCGCGGTGGTCATGGCGACTCCTCGGTTCCTTCGGCTTCCTTGACTTCAAGTTCCCTTGAAGTCCTAGCGTACCGGACGTGACCGAATCATCTGCCGTAGTGACCGACACCTCCCCTGCTGAGCAGGGCAGTTACGCACCGGAGTCGCAGTCCGCCGGGGCCGCCGCCGGGTGGCGCGAACTCTTCTCCCGCCGGTACGCCGCCCCCGCCTCGATCCTGGCCGGCGGCGTCGCGCTGTACGCGATGAACCTCTACTTCACCGCCGCGCTGATGCCCTCGATCGTCGCCGACATCGGCGGCGAGCGGTACTACGCGTGGGTGGCCACCGGCTTCCTGATGGCCGCCGTGATCGCCTCGATGCTGGTCAGCCGGCTGCTGGAGCGCCTCGGCGCGGCCCGGGCCTACGTCCTGGGCTTCCTGGTCTTCGGCGCCGGCGCCGTGGTCAACGCGCTCAGCCCGTCGATGGCGGCGCTGATCCTCGGCCGGGTGGTGCAGGGCCTCGGCGGCGGGCTGGTGGCCGGGCTCGGCTACGCGGTGATCCGCAGCGCCCTGCCCGAGCGGCTGTGGACCCGCGCGGCCGGACTGGTCTCCGCGATGTGGGGCGTCGGCACCCTGGTCGGGCCGTCGCTGGGCGGGCTCTTCGCCCAGCTCGGCGCGTGGCGCGGGGCGTACGTCCTGCTGCTGGCCGCCGCGCTGGTGCTGGCGGTGCTGGCCCGCCGGGTGCTGCCCGGGCGCTCCGGCGCGGGTCGGGGCGGCGGCCCGGTGCCGCTGCCCTCGCTGCTGCTGCTCACCCTGGCGGCGGCCGTCTTCAGCGTCAGCTCGACCGTGCCGTCCGGCTGGCCGACGGCGCTCTGCCTGCTCGCCGGACTGGCGCTGCTGGTGGGCTTCGCGGTGGTCGAGCGGCGCTCGGCGGCGACGGTGCTGCCGCGGCAGACCTACCGGCCCGGCAACCCCCTGAAGTGGCTCTACCTGACCGTCGCGGTGCTCTGCGCGGGCGTGGTGACGGAGAACTTCATCCCGCTGTTCGGCCAGCAGCTGGGCGGCCTCGGCCCGCTGGTGGCCGGCTTCCTCGGCGCCGCCACCTCGGCCGGCTGGACCGCCGCCCAGCTGTTCAGCGTCGGGATCGAGTCGGCCCGCGGCCGGGCCCTGGCGATCCGGGTCGCCCCGCTGGTGCTGGTCGGCGGCCTGCTGGTGTACGGGCTGTCGCAGACCGGGCACGCCTCCGGGCTCCGGGTGCTGCTCTGGGCGGTGGCGCTGTTCGCCGCCGGCACCGGGATAGGCCTGGCCTTCCCGCACCTGAGCGTGGCCGCGATGCGCAGCAGCAGCGACCCGGCCGAGGGCGGCAAGGCGGCCGCGGCGATCAACACCACCCAGCTGATCGCCTTCTCGGTGACCTCGGCGCTGGCCGGCACCCTGGTCAACCTGGGCGGGGACAGCCCGGTCGACTCGGCCCGGTACATGACCTTCGGGATCGCCGCGATCACCGTCCTGGGGGTGGTCACCGCCGCGCGCACCGCGCGCAGCCTGGGGCGCTGACCCCGGGTACCCGGCTAGCCTCGGGCGCATGAGCAGGCCCCGGGCGCATGAGCAGGCCCCGGGCGCACGAGCAGGCCCCGGGCACACGAGCAGGCCCCGGATCCCTTTTCGTCGGGGGGATCCGGGGCCCTTCACGTACCGGTCAGGAGGCCGGGCCCACCCGGACGGTGGTGATCCTGCCGCCCTGGGACTCCCGGACGACCTCGATCTTCGTGTTGGTGTCCGGGACCTTCACCGTCAGCTGCGGCGTGGCCGGGTCGCCGTACACCCCGGTGCGGTCGTTGAACACCGGGACGGCCGGCTTCGACGGGACGCGCACCGCGACGCCGCCCTTGTGCAGGGTGAACGCCGTGGTCGGCTTGAGCGAGAAGGTCGCGTCGTAGGTCTGCGCCCGCCCGTTGACCAGCGTCCCGTCGGCGAAGCGGATCGGCGCCGGACGGGCGTCGATCGGCAGGATCAGCCCGCCGCCGGGGTGGTCCTTGGTGTTGTTGTCACCGTACGAGGTGTCCCACAGCCAGATCAGGACGCCCTCCTGGTACGGGTAGTTGTCCACCACGTTGGCCTTGCCCGCGACGCCGCTGTAGCCGAAGTTGTACGGGCCGGTCTTCAGGAACTCGCCGTAGCCGGTGTAGCGGCGGTTCTCGGCGAGGTACGCGCGCGGGTGCTGCTTGACGGCGGTGCGGCCGTCGATGACCGTGAAGCCGCCGGCCGTCCAGCCGTTCGCGCCGTTCTCGGCGCCGTCGGCGAACAGCACGGCGGCGCCGGCGGTGGCCTTGACGGCGTCCACCAGCACGCCCCGGCCGTGGGTGTTGCCGTCCGAGGTGACGTGGAAGCGCAGCCGGACCTGCTGGCCGAGGTAGCCGTCCAGCGGGATGTGCAGCTGCTTGTAGC
The DNA here is from genome assembly GCF_042896795.1 of Kitasatospora sp. NPDC001261. Classification (NCBI taxonomy): domain Bacteria; kingdom Bacillati; phylum Actinomycetota; class Actinomycetes; order Kitasatosporales; family Streptomycetaceae; genus Kitasatospora; species Kitasatospora sp. NPDC001261. The sequence continues at coordinate 50,996 of NZ_JBIAXP010000002.1, read as the reverse complement.
TGCCGGAACTGCCGCTCAGCCCGGGGGTGTTGGCGCTGGTGTTGCCGATCGGGGCGCCGTCCACGGTGCCGCCGAGGGAGGTCCAGTGCTTGCCCTGGTCGGTGGAGGCCTCGACGGTCAGGAAGTCGTAGTCCTGCTCGGTGTCGTACCAGACCGCCGCGTCCAGGGCGGCCGGGCCGGCGGCGGTGCGCAGGTCGACGTCCCGGGCCAGGGAGTTGTCGAGGTTGTCGCCGGTGTCGCTCCACCACTGCCGGCCGCCCTCGTACGGGTCGGCGAGGTCGGTGCGGGTGGTGCCGTCCGGCAGGTGGACCAGGACGGCCTGGGCCTGGTCGGTGTTGTAGCTGCTCACCCCGAGCGCGTGGGTGGAGCGGGTGGCGGCCTGCGCCTCGTCGTAGTCGAGCCAGCCGAACTGCAGCTTGCTCCAGGCGTCGAGGTCGCCGGGGTAGCCGCCGGTGGTGTTCGGACCCTTGCCCAGGTAGGAGCCGGAGGACATCAGCGACCAGAAGTTGACGCTGTTGTCACCGCCGTTGGTGGGGTACAGGTCGGGCAGGCCGAGGTTGTGGCCGAACTCGTGGGCGAACAGGCCGACGCCGCTGTTCTCGCCAGCCTGGACGTAGTCGTAGACGTACAGGCCGGTGTCGCCGACGGGGGCGCCGCCGATCTTGTTGCCCTCCGGACCGGTCTGCCCGGTCGCGTCCGGGAAGGTCCAACTGCGGTGCGCCCACAGCGCGTCGGCGCCCTGGGCGCCGCCGCCCCAGGTCTCGTCCACGCCCGCGTGCACCACGACGACGTTGTCCAGGTAGCCGTCCGGCTGGGCGAACTCACCGTTCTTGTCGTGGTCGTAGCGGTCGTAGACGTCGTACTGGGCGAGCTGCGCCTTGATGTCGGCGGCGGAGCGGCCCTTGGCGACCTCGCCGTCGTACCAGGCCTTCACGGCGTCCCGGATGAACTCCTGGCCCTGGGTCCAGGCGCCGGAGCCCTGCGGGCCCTTGTTGCTGCCGTAGCGGGCCTCGTTGTACGGGACGGTGACCCAGTCGCTGACGGTGCCCTCGACGTCGTACCGGCCGGAGGACTGGGTGCGGTAGTAGTTGCGCATCGACACCGCGCCGGGCGTGTCGTCGAAGAACATCTTCTGGTAGTAGCCGCGGTCGAAGTCCTGCGACCACAGGGTGTGGTTGTCGTCCTTGCCCGGCTTGGGGATCTGGTTGTGGGCCGGGCCGGGGGTGCCGCCGTAGCGGGGCTGGCCGTTCCACTGGGTGGTGTTGTCGACCTGGTCGCCGAACTGGGCGAGGATCACGAAGACCTTGTCCGTGCGCTGGTGCGCGAGCTGGACGTAGTCGTTGCCGACCTTCACCTTCGCCGGGGCCCGCTTGCCGGCGGCCTTGGCGACGGTGCCCTTGTTGAGCTGTTCCAGGGCCTTGCCGCGCAGCGCCTGGCGCTCGCGCTCCTGGGGCGCGAGCGGGGCCGGCGGGGCCTCGGCGCCCTGTTGGGCGTCGGCGGACGCGGCGGCGAGGGTGGCGGGGGTCGGGGGTGCGGCCTGGGCGGGGGTGCCCAGCAGGGTGGCCGCTATCGCACTCGTGGTGAGTGCGGCGGCGAGGGCCGCGGACAGTCTGCGCAACTGACCGGTCCTTTCCGGGGGATGGGGGTGCCTCGGTCATCGGTAGGTGAAGCGCAGGTAATATTTCACATGTCACGGGTTACGTGAAAGAGGTGTGCGGCAAGCGGAAGGGCGCCGCACCCGGAGGTGCGGCGCCCTTCGACTGCCGGGCCGTCACCCGGCGGCCCCGACGCCGCTGCGGATCAGCCCAAGGAGGCCCGCAGGAAGGCGAGTTCGGCCTGGGCCAGCTGCTCCAGCAGCCCGCCCGGGGTCATGTGGGTGGCGCCGGGCAGCGGCAGCACGTTGTGCGGGCGGCCGGCCCGGGTGAGCGCCTGGGAGAGCAGCAGGGTGTGCGAGGGGTGGACGTTGTCGTCGGCCAGCCCGTGGATCAGCAGCAGCGGCCTGCTCAGGCCGGGCGCGTCGGGGAGCAGGCAGTCGTCGGCGTAGCCCTCCGGGTTCTCCTGCGGCAGGCCGAGGTAGCGCTCGGTGTACGCGGTGTCGTAGAGCCGGAAGTCGGTGGGCGGGGCGCCCGCGCAGGCGGCGTGGAAGACGTCCGGGCGGCGTAGCACGGCGAGCGCCGCGAAGTAGCCGCCGTACGACCAGCCGCGCACGCCGACCCGGCCGAGGTCGAGGTCCGGGTGCCGCTCGGCGAGCGCGTGCAGCGCGTCGACCTGGTCGTCCAGCGCCACCTGGGACATCCGCCGGAAGATGGTGCGGGAGAAGTCCGGGGAGACGAACGGGGTGCCGCCGTTGTCGACGGTGACCACCGCGAAGCCCTGGTCGGCCCACCACTGCTTGAGCTGCCAGCGGCGCGGCTCGGCGGCCACCGCCTGGTAGCCGGGCCCGCCGTAGACGTCCAGCAGGACGGGCAGCCGGGTGCCGGGGACGTGGCCGCGCGGGTACACCACGGCGCTGGGCAGGGCGCGTTCGGTGACCCGGGCGAGCTGCGGCTCCACCCGGTGGGGCAGCGGCTCGCTGAGGTCGGTGAGCGCCAGCTCGTGGCCGTCGCGGCTGATGACGCGCCGGAAGCCGTCGGCGGTGGCCGAGGTGAGCAGCAGGGTGTCGGCGGCGGCGAGCGCCGAGTGCAGGCCGGGGCCGGAGGCGAGCGGCTCGGGTGCGCCGCCGTCCGGGTCGACCAGGTGGACGTACTGGTCGAACGGGTCGCCCTCGCCGGTCTCGCAGAGCAGCCGGCCGTGCAGCCGGCCGACGACCCGGCGGATCTGCAGGCCGGTGGTGTCCAGCGGCTTGCCGTCCAGCGCGAGGCCGCGGGCCTGCGGGGTGTCGTGGACGGTGAGCAGCCGGCCGTCGGCCAGCCGGGCGGGGGTGCCGGGCAGGTCGTCCACCCAGAACTCGTCGGTGGTGCGGGAGAGTTCGGCGGTGTCACCGGTGGCCGGGTCGGCGCTCAGCAGCAGCACGTTCTGCTGCAGGCGGTCGGCGACGGTGAGCAGCACCTCCTCGGTGGAGGCCCAGGAGGCGGCGCAGAGGTACGGGAACTCCTCGGTGTCCCAGCGCAGTCGGACCCGGGTGCCGTCGAGGCCGAGCACCCAGAGCTGGACGTCCGCGTTGGGGCCGCCGGCCTGCGGGTAGGCGAAGTCCTCGGGGGCCTCGCCGGGGTGCGCCGGGTCGGCGAAGTACCGTCGGGGGACGGCGGATTCGTCGACCCGGGCGGCCAGCAGCGCGCCGCCGTCCGGGCGCCACCAGTGGCCCCGGTGGCGGCCGAGCTCCTCGGCGGCGGCGAACTCGGCGACGCCCCAGCGGGCGCCGTCGGCGGGGGAGAGCGGTTCGAGGCCGGGGGTGACGTACAGGGCGTCCTCGGCGACGTAGGCGACGCGCTGTCCGGTGGCGTCCGGCCGGGGGTCGAACGCGGGCCCGGCGACCGGGAGTTCGTCGCTGGTGCCGGCGGTGGTGTCGGTGCGGAACAGCCGGCCGTCCAGGGTGAAGACAGCGGTGGCGAGGTCGGCGGTGGCGGCGTACGTGCCGATCCCGGCGGCGACCAGCCGGCTGCGCTCGCGCAGCCGGCGCTCGACCACGGGCAGGTCGTCGCGCCGGCCGGTGCGGCCGGGCAGCAGCGCGGCCGGGTCGGCGACCAGCCGCTCCTCGCCGGTGGCGGTGTCGAGCAGGTGGAGGCGGTCGACCGGATCCTCCGGACCGCTGGAGCGGAGGAGCAGCAGCCGGGTACCGTCCTCGGCGAAGGTGTACGCACGCGGCGCGCCGAAGGTGAACCGACCGGTACGGGCGCTGAGGGCAAGGAAGGCGTCGGTGATGGTCACGGCCCGATGGTGGTCGCGCGGTGCGTGTCCCGACCAGTAGTCTGTCATGTGAAATGTCACACACCAGTGTGCGCCAGTGAGCGGAGGAAACCGTGATCGAGGACCTGCGGACCGTCGAACCCCCGGCGCCACTGCCCGCCGCCGACGGGCTGTTCAGCGTGTCGCCGCGGACCGCGCACCTGAACCACGGCTCCTTCGGCGCGGTGCCCGTCCCCGTCCAGCGGGCGCAGGACCGGCTGCGCACCGAGCACGAGCAGGACCCGGACGGCTTCTTCGCCGACCTCCCGGCCCGGATCGCCGCCGCCCGCGCCCTGATCGCCGCCGAACTCGACACCGACCCGGACCGGCTCGCGCTCGTCTCCAACGTCACCGAGGCGGTCGCGATCGCCCTCGACAGCATCCCGTTCGCGCCCGGCGACCGGATCCTGGTCACCGACCACGGCTACGGCGCGGTGACCCAGGCCGCCGCCCGCAAGGCCGCCGAGACCGGCGCCGAACTCGTGGTGGCCCCCGTCCCGCTGGACGCCCCCGACGAGCAGGCCGTCCGGGAGGCGGTGCTCGCCGCCGTGGACGGCCGCACCACCGTCGCCGTCCTGGACCAGCTGACCTCGCCCACCGCCCGCCTGGTCGCCGGCCCGGCCCTGCTCGCCGACCTGCGCGCCCGCGGCGTGACCACGGTGGTGGACGGCGCCCACGCCCCCGGCATGCTGCCCGCCCCGATCGACCCGAACGCCGACTTCTGGTTCGGCAACCTGCACAAGTGGGCCTTCGCCCCGCGCGCCACCGGGGTGCTCGCCGTCCGCCCCGAGTGGACCGGCCGGGTGCGCCCGCTGGCACTGTCCTGGGAGCACGACAAGGGCTTCCCGGGCAACGTCGAGTGGCGCGGCACCTGCGACTACACGCCCTGGCTGGCCGCCCCGGCCGGCTTCGAGCTGCTGCGCGGCCTCGGCCACCCGGCGGTGGCCGCCCACAACACCGCCCTCGCCGCGTACGGCCGCCATGCGCTGACCGAGCGGGCCGGCCTGGCGCCGCTGCCCGCGACGCCCGGGGTGTGGATGCGCACCGTCCGGCTGCCGGCCGGGTACGGCGAGACCGAGCCGCAGGTGAAGGCGCTGATGGCCGAGGTGTGGCACCGCTTCGGCACCCGGATCGCCGTCCGCCCCTGGGCCGGCGGCGGGGTGCTGCGGGTCAGCGCGCAGCTGTACAACCGGCCGGAGGAGTACGAGCGGCTGGCCGACGGGCTGGCGGAGCTGCTGAAGGGCTAGGCGCGGCGGTCCTCCCGTGTCGTGGTGGCTCGGACGACGACGGTAGGGAGCCGTCACCGGCCTCCACCAGGAATGACCGGAGACGATCGGGTCTGACTCCGTCCCGATCACTTGAAGACATTTGCAACTATGGATCTGAGAGGGAACTGATCCCGGGAGTGTGCCGAGGGAGTGAATCCGTCGCACGGAAAAACGGTGCTATCGATGTCAGTCCACCCGGGTAACCTCTCGCTGAGATGCGAGATCACACCAATCACACCCGGACGGCGATGAACACCCCCGATCCAGAGCCCCAGGACGACCAGGAGCTCAGCCCCGCCGAGGCGTACGCGGCCAGCCGTCGCCGGGCGCAGGAGCAGGCCACCGCCCTGTACGGCTTCCAGCAGCTGTACGACTTCCCGCTGGACGACTTCCAGCTGGAGGCCTGCGAGACGCTGGAGGCCGGCTCCGGCGTCCTCGTCGCCGCCCCCACCGGCTCCGGGAAGACGATCGTCGGCGAGTTCGCCGTGCACCTGGCCCTGGCCGCGGGCCGCAAGTGCTTCTACACCACGCCGATCAAGGCGCTCTCCAACCAGAAGTACGGCGACCTGGTCAAGCGCTACGGCGCCGCCAAGGTCGGCCTGCTCACCGGCGACAACACCGTCAACGGCGACGCACCCGTGGTGGTGATGACCACCGAGGTGCTGCGCAACATGCTCTACGCGGGCTCCAGCACCCTCGACGGCCTCGGCTACGTCGTGATGGACGAGGTGCACTACCTCGCCGACCGCTTCCGCGGCGCCGTCTGGGAGGAGGTCATCATCCACCTCCCCGAGTCGGTCACCCTCGTCTCGCTCTCCGCGACCGTCTCCAACGCCGAGGAGTTCGGCGACTGGCTGGACACCGTGCGCGGCGGCACCAAGGTGATCGTCTCCGAGACCCGCCCCGTGCCGCTGTGGCAGCACGTGATGGCCGGCAACCGGATGTACGACCTGTTCGCCGACCCGGACCGCGACGGCCGCCCCAAGCACAGCCTGAAGAACCCCGGCAAGGCCGTCAACCCCGAACTGGTCCGGCTCGCCCGCTCCGAACTCGACCGCAACCCGCGCGACCGCTTCGGCCGCGGCCGGGGCCGCTCGATGCCCAACGGCCGTCCCGGCCGGGTCTGGACGCCGGGCCGGGTGGACGTCATCGACCGGCTCGACGCCGAGGGCCTGCTGCCCGCGATCACCTTCATCTTCAGCCGGGCCGGCTGCGAGGCCGCCGTCCAGCAGTGCCTCAGCTCCGGCCTGCGGCTCAACAAGGACTCCGACCGCGCCCTCGTCCGGGCGTTCGTCGAGGAGCGCTGCGCCGACATCCCCGACGAGGACCTGCACGTCCTCGGCTACTTCGAGTGGCTGGACGGGCTGGAGCGCGGCATCGCCGCCCACCACGCCGGGATGCTGCCCCGGTTCAAGGAGGTGGTCGAGGAGCTCTTCGTGAAGGGCCTGGTCAAGGCCGTCTTCGCGACCGAGACCCTGGCGCTCGGCATCAACATGCCCGCCCGCTCGGTGGTCATGGAGAAGCTGGTCAAGTGGAACGGCGAGACCCACGCCGACATCACCCCCGGCGAGTACACCCAGCTCACCGGCCGGGCCGGGCGGCGCGGCATCGACGTCGAGGGCCACGCCGTGGTGCTGTGGCAGCGCGGCCTCGACCCGGAGGCGCTGGCCGGCCTGGCCGGCACCCGCACCTACCCGCTGAAGTCCTCGTTCCGGCCCTCGTACAACATGGCCGTCAACCTGGTCTCCCAGTTCGGCCGGCACCGCTCGCGCGAGCTGCTGGAGACGTCCTTCGCCCAGTTCCAGGCGGACCGCTCGGTGGTCGGCATCGCCCGCCAGGTCCAGCGCAACGAGGAGGGGCTGGAGGGCTACCGCGAGTCGATGACCTGCCACCTCGGCGACTTCGACGCGTACATGGAGCTGCGCCGCAAGCTCAAGGACCGCGAGAACGAGATGGCCCGCGAGGGCAGCAGCCAGCGCCGCGCGGCCGCCGTCGAGTCCATCGAGCAGCTCAAGCCGGGCGACGTCATCCACGTGCCCACCGGCAAGTTCGCCGGCCTCGCCCTGGTCCTCGACCCGGGCCTGCCGCCGGTCAACCGCTCCGGCCGGGGCGGCCCGCGCCACCCCGACTACCAGGACGGCCCGCGCCCGGTGGTGCTCACCGCCGAGCGGCAGGTCAAGCGGCTCGCCATGATCGACTTCCCGCACCCGGTCGTCGCCGTCGACCGGCTGCGCATCCCCAAGTCCTTCAACCCGCGCAGCCCGCAGTCCCGGCGCGACCTCGCCTCGGCGCTGCGCACCAAGGCCGGCCACCTGGAGCCCGAGCGGTTCCGGCGCGGCCGCGCGGCCGCCGCCGACGACCCGGAGATCACCCGGCTGCGCACCGAACTGCGCCAGCACCCCTGCCACGGCTGCTCCGACCGCGAGGACCACGCCCGCTGGGCCGAGCGCTACCACCGGCTGCACCGCGACACCGAACTGCTGGAACGCCGGATGCGCTCGCGCACCCACACCATCGCCCGCACCTTCGACCGGGTCTGCGGGCTGCTCACCGACCTCGGCTACCTCAGCGGGGACACCGTCACCGACGACGGCAAGCGGCTCGGCCGGCTCTACGGCGAACTCGACCTGCTCGCCTCCGAGTGCATCCGCGAAGGCGTCTGGAGCGGCCTGGCCGCCGCCGAACTCGCCGCCTGCGCCTCGGCGCTGGTGTACGAGGCCCGCCAGGCCGACGACGCCGGCGCCCCCCGGGTGCCGGAGGGCGCGGCCAAGGAGGCGCTCGGCAAGATGGTCCGGATCTGGGGCCACCTCGACGCCCTGGAGGAGCAGCACCGGATCAACACCGCCGAGGGCGTCGGCCAGCGCGAGCCCGACCTGGGCTTCGCCTGGGTCGCCTACCGCTGGGCGCTCGGCCACAACCTCGACCAGGTCCTGCGCGACGCCGACATGCCGGCCGGCGACTTCGTCCGCTGGACCAAGCAGCTGATCGACGTCCTGGGCCAGATCCAGGACGCCGCCGGCGAGGACGTCGAACTCCGCAAGACCGCCCGCAAGGCCGTCGACGGCCTCCGCCGCGGCATCATCGCCTACTCCTCCGTCGGCTGACCGCAGCACCCCCGCAAGGGCCCGCCCGCTCACCCACCCGAGCGCGCGGGCCCTTCCGCATCCCCGCCGACGAAGGGAACGGGAAGCCGCTGCCGCCCCACGGCCCCGGCGCCTCCCCAAGGATCAATTCGGGTGGGATGCCGCCAGGCCTGCGGCCTTGGCGGCCGTGCCCCCCCCCCCCCCCCCCCCCCCCCCCCGGGGGGGGGGGGGGGGGGCGCCCCCCGGGGGGGGGGGGGGGCCCCCCCCCCACCCCCCACCCCCCACCCCCCACGCGGCTTCGGCTTCGCCTCGCCGCTGGGCCTCCTGCGTAGGAAGTCGGCCCAGCCGACTCCCTACGCAGAAGAAATGCCCCTGCCCCCGCCGATGGCAGGGGCAGGGGCTTTCCGATGACGGAAGCGACACCGGGTTGGTGAGGGGTGCGTAGGAAGTCGATACGGTCAACTTCCCATGGAGAAGAGGAACTCGACTGCCACGCTGAACCCCGGCGCCCTCGCTCCACCCGAGCGAGGGCGCCGAACACCTCTCATGCCATTTCGAGGGCCGCTTTCACCTTGTCGGGCCCGTGCACCATCAGGCTGTGCACTGCGCTGACCTGCCGGGCACCGGCCCACACGCCCGTGCTCGGTACGCCGAACTGTCGCAGCTCGACCCGTCCAGCCGTGAACAGGTCCGGCTCGACGTACCTGCTGCCGCCTGTGCCGCACAGGTACGTATCCGCGCCGACTGCCTGACACAGGTCCACGAGGCGCTGCGTCCGCCCGGAATCGGCGGACAGGGTGCTGCTGCGTACCGTCGCTCCTGACCAGCCGAGGACACGGAGCAGTAGCAGGGTGGATTCTTCGGCGATCTCCGCCATCCGGTCGGTACTCCTGAAGAGCGTCAGGAGTCCCAGTAGGTCCGTCGCCAACCGGGGCCAGAAGGGACTGACCCCGTAATGCCGGCGAAGGACGTGTTCCACCCGGCGGATGCTGCGCGGGGCGTCGACGGTGCGGGCGTCGCGGATCAGTGTCGATCTTCCGTCCGGCAGGTGCGTGGGGACGGACAGCCACCGGGCCGGGCCAGTGCCGTCGACCGGCCCCATCCTGGCCCGGTGCTGGTAGTCACGGCGGCTGAACTGGACATCGTCGAGGACCACCCAGACGTCCGCGGCGGCCAGCTTCGCCACGGTGGACAACCGGGGGAGGAAGTTGGGTTGGTGGACAGCGCACACCAGCCCGGGGGGCGGCGCCGCGTCAGTTGAGCGTCTTGCTGTCGAATCCGTCGGCCAGAAGCCGCTGGTACGCATCATGAACCGTCTCCGGAACCTCCTGGGCAACGGCGAACCCGCGCCTCGGGTACTCGATCACCCGCTGGAGGTCGCCCACGAGGCTGTCGATCACGAGCTTGTCGTCGCCGATGCTTTTCACGTAGTCGTTCAGGCTCATCGGGGTCGAGGCGCACACCACCTCGGCCTCCGGCCACACCTTGCGGCACGTCGCGAACGCCCGGCGCTCCATGTACGGCATGGTCACGAGCAGCACCGACCGTGCCTCGATGCCGGCGGCCTCCAGGACGTCACGGGAGAACTGGATGTTCTGCCCGGTGTTACGCGCGCGGGGCTCCTGGTGGATCGCATGCTCGGGGACCCCGAGGGCGATGGCGTGCTCGGTGAAGTGCACGGCCTCACCTCGGGGGAAGAGCTCCGGCCGGGACGGATTCGGCCCGCCCGTGAACACGATCCTCCGCACCAGGCCGTCCAGGTACAGGGCTGCCGTCTCGGCCGCCACTCCGAGGTCGTGGCAGCCCAGACCGATCGCCACATCGCACGGCCGCCGCTCGTGCCCCATCTGGTGGTATTCCCAGATCAGCGTGGCGTCCGCCCACTGTCGGTCGGTGATCTCGCGCTGCTGAGTGTCCGCCACGTTCTTCTCCTGCTCACTGAAGGCACCGTTCCCGCTGGAATCCGGACCGGATGCCTCGGATGCTCCTTCGCTGGTGGGTCATACCGTACTTGTCCGCCATCACCTCGGCCCTTTCCAGCAGGGCGAGCCCCTCCCCGGCAGTCGCGCGGTCGGTCAGCAGAATGTGCCCGTGCGCGGTGGTCAGCCGGACGTCCTGCATCGGTGCCGAACCGTTGGTGTTCGTCCTCGCCACCTCGATCAACCGGACCGCCTCCCTGAGATTCCCTGCACCGCGGTACGCGAGAGCAAGCTTCTGGTTGCCTGTCGCCCAGTCCTCCACCTCACCCAGGTTCTCGAACGCCCGGATCGCCGACTCGGCGATGCCGATGGCCTGTTCGTGCGAGCCCTGCTTGTCGAGCGAGGTTCCCACCCATAGGGCCGCCCGAGTCCGATCCCGTGCGCTGAGGCGAACGTCACCGGAAAGGTCCGAGTATCGATCCGCCGCAGCCGAGAGCTGTCCGGACATCTCAGTCACCACGGCCAACGCCAGGTCCAACTGAGCCGTCCGCCTGGGGATGTCGAGCTGGGTGTACAACAATCGGGCCTTGGCGTACGAGGCCGACGCTGACAGCGGGCCGAGCAGTGCACCCTGATCACGGCGGAGGTCGCCCACCAAGGCCGTCGAGCGGGCCAACAAATAGAGGCCGCGGTCGTCGAGTTCGACCGTCGGCCAGCGTGACCGCCAACGTTCCAGCAGGACTCCCGCTGATGCGAACTCCTGCCGGGACGCCGCCAGAACCGCCCTCTCGATGTCCTCCGCCCACGACTCGTACTCCCATGCCCGCGGCCCGGCCTGGATCTCCGCGAGCACCGGAGCGCCGACCTGTTGCGCCACCAGTGCCTCGAATCGCATACGAGCATCGGGATCGCACTGGCGCAGCACTGTGTCGAAGATCGCCTGGGTATCCGGCCTCGGCCTGGTACTCACCCCCAGCTTCTCCCAGTTCGACACCGCGCGGACCGACATGCCCAACTGCGCTGCCCAGTCCCGGACGGACTTGCGGCACGCCAGCCGCAGAGCCCTCGCTTCGAGCCCGGTCCACACGATCACTGCCGCCATTGCCATACCTCCGCTCCGGGGTGCCATCGAAGCACCGCAGGTCGTGATGGTGCGGCGAAACTGCCACGGAACTGCCACGGCACGCGATTCCGCGACGACGGAGCCTCCCGCAGTCTGGAAGCCGACAACCCCGCTGACCGGAAGGAACCGTCCAGCATGCTCACCGAGCAACTATCGGTCCCACCGCCCGTCGTCATTGGGCTGCTCCGCACAGCGGTCGCTGCGGGGCTACCTCGTAGGCGAGCTCTGACCGGGGTCCTCGACGCCTTCTGCGAGCGGCAGGAACTCCACCTCGTCGATGTGATCACCGATGAGGGCGCCGAGCCGGACGCTCTCATCGCCGGCATCGAAGAGCAGCGCGATGTGTACGCCGTCGTGTTGCCCACGATCGCGCACCTCGGCGACCAGGCTGCCGCGGACAGACGGCGCAAGCACCTTGAGGACGTCGGCATACGCCTCTTGGTCACTCGGGCCTAGAAAACTGCCCCTCCCGGCCCCTGGTGCGGCGAGTATCCGCGAACACGCGATGACTGACCATCACTCGCCACCCCCGCCAATAGCCCGGGACCGCCTCCCCACGTCCAGCCCGGAGGAACAGCCATGCACCGCGTCCTGGAGATCAGTGCCACGGTCACCACCGCGTCCCTCGGCGCGATGCGCGACCTGATGTCCGAGGAGGTCGCGAGAGTCGGCATCGTCCTCGACGAATCCCGGGCGTACGCGCTTCGCGTGTGTTCGTCGGAGTTCATCGACAACGCGATCAAGCACGCCACCGGTCGAGGACCCGGCGGTGAAGCCGAGCTGTTGATCGAGATCGACGTCGACTGGGAACGGGACCGTCTACGAATCACCGTCACGGACCCGAGCGTGGTCGAACCGGCGATGAACAGCAGCATCGACGACCTCGACGCGACCAGTGGCCGCGGACTGGTGGTCGTCGACGGTTACGCGGACGACATCGGATGGCACCAGCGGATCGACCTTCAGGGGCGGCCCACCGGCTGGTCCGTCTGGTTCGAACTCGACGTGGAACCGGCGACCTTCGGCCAGGCCACCGCCGCTGAGGCGGAAGTGCAGCCGAAGGCCGTCGTGCGGCCCCCCGAGCGTTGCCTGATGGTCGGCCCCGGGCACGCACCCGGGAATACGCCGAGGCCGAACCGGCCGGCACAACGGCCTGGGGAACGCACCGTCGTGCCGACAGCCGCGAGCCGACGTCTCCACGGGCCGGGCCGGGCCGCCACTCCCGTCCACCCTTCCACTCCGTACCCGAGGACTGCTCCATGAGCGTCGGAACGCGAACCAGAAAGCTGCTCAAGACCATCAGCCCCGCCCGCAGACTGGACATCGCGGCCTCCTACGAGGCCCTGACGCAGGCCTGCGTGGCCACCGGCGACGACCCCGCGAAAGCCGAACTGCTCAGCGACAGCCCGAACCACCTGTGGTCGCTCGGCTCGCGCTCGCGCGCACTCGCCATCGTCCACCCGGACGTGGAGGAGGCCTGGGCGCTCATCAAGGGCGCGCAGTTCCTCCGGGAGCACCTGCTCCCCGTCACCTCCGCCTACTACACCGAGGTCCGCGCGGCCGTCGACGGCCAGGCCGTGACCTTCTGGCAGGACCCGGGGAAGCCGAGCGCCGACACGTCCCTCTCCGCGTGGGTGACCGCCCTCACCCACCGCATCGACCCCGGGACGGCTCCGTGGCTGCGGGAGCACGACCCGTTCGCCCACCTGCTGGACGGCTTGGACGACGCGCCGCTGGACGAGTCCGCCCGCCGGTTCCTGCGTGAACGCGCCGCCCAACTGCGAGAAGAGTGGGACTACCTCGACTGGCCGACACCGGAAACCGTCGTCCTCGGCGCCCTCGGCATGGTCCCCTGCCATGACGACGGAGTCCACGTCGGACTCCTGCTGCGCCGCCCGCTCCGACGAGGCCATCGAGAGTGGGACCTCGTCGCCGCCCGCTGGCGCTCCGAACTGCTCACCGGCCCGCGTCAGGACCACCGCACCTACGCCGACACCTACCTCTCCTACGAGCGGGAGGATCGGCTCCCGGACCACCCCTACATCGGAGCCTGGTCCGGCTACCAGGTCGTACGCGACATCGTTGTCCTCAGTGCGGCGATGAACACGGTCCGCCGCGCCCATCTCGACGCCAACATCCGCCAGGAGGCCGCCCACCGCATCGCGTGCCTGCGCGGCGCCCACCCGGTCCCGTGGAACTGGGGTCCGCGATGAAAGCCCGAACCAGGAAACGGAGTTCACATGGACGTGACCCGAGGATTCTTCATCACCATCGACGGTCTCAGCGCGAGCGGGAAGACCACGGTCGCCCCGCTGGTCGCGGCCCTCGTTGACGGCGTCCACCTCACGGACGACACCTTGCCGACCTTCCCCCGCATGCGTGCGGAGGTGGACGCCGCCGACATCCTGGCGGCGCGGTTCCACTGGTGGATGATGGCCAATCACATCAAGTCCGAGACCGCTCGCGCGGTTGTCGGGGCGGGCCGGACCGTGGTGGTCGATTCCTACTTCCCGCGCACCATCGCCACGCACAGGGCGATGGGTCACGACTGCGCGCCGGAGTACCCGGAGGGAGTCCTCCTCCCGCATGTGCCGATTCTGCTGGAGGTGGGCGAACGCGTCCGCCAGGAGCGGCTTCGGCGGCGGGCCGAGCTGGGAACGCTGAGTTCCTGGCACCGGCGGGAGGAGCCGAACGTGGCCGAAAGCTCCCGCGTGTACCGGGCGTTCGGGCTGCTGCGGGTCGACGGCACCGACCGCACGCCTGCCGAGGTGGCTCGCAGCATCGCCGATACCGTGCGCTCGTATGCCTGTGTCGCTCCGAGGAAGGCAATTCCCCATGACCGCAACTGAGTTCGAAGCGAAGATCCTCGACATCGATCCGGAGGAGATCCGCGTGCTCCTGACCGGGGCCGGGGCCGAGCACGTGGTCGACCGCTTCCAGCGCCGCTACGTCTACGACATCCCCGGCCGGCCGGGAGCATGGGTCCGGCTGCGTGACACGGGCACCGACGTCACCCTGTGCGTCAAGGAGATCCACTCCGACGCGATCGACGGCGTGACCGAAACGGAGACGACCGTCGGTGACTTCGACGCCGCGAACACGCTCCTCGGCAAGCTCGGCTACCAGCCGAAGGCGTACCAGGAGAACCGTCGGTCCTCCTGGACGCTCGGTGGCGCGGCCATCGAGATCGACCACTGGCCGCTGATTCCCCCCTACCTGGAGATCGAGGGCGACAGCGCCGAACACGTCCACGCGACCGCCCTCGCGCTCAAGCTCCCCCTGGAGGAGCTGACGAGCGAGAACACCACCAAGGTCTACCGCCGGTACGGGATCGACATCGAAGCGATTCCCCGGCTCACGTTCGAGTGACAGGAGACAAGCCTTGTCAGCTACCCATCGTCCGGCGATCAGGGTCGTCCGGGACAGGACGATCCGCATCAAGGTGATCGACGACTGCGGGCTGGCCTGCACGTTCTGCCACAACGAGGGAACGCCGGTCACCGCCGACAATCGAGGCCGCGCCGAACTGCCCTTCGTCGCGGGCCCGGGCAGGACCGGGCGTGTGTCGATCTACAGCGAGACGAACGGGGTCGGCTTCCTTGCCGCGAGGATGGCCCCGGACGCGTCCTTCCGGCGGGCGGTGTGAACCGTGGCGAGGGCGTTCGACGCCCACGAGGTTCACCTCACGGGTGGGGAGCCCACCCTTCACACGGAGGTGCCCGCGCTGGTCGCGGCACTCACCGGCATGGGGTTGAGCGTCGGGATGACCAGCAACGGGGAACGCGGCCGGCAGGTGATGGCGGAGTGCTCTGCGGCCGGACTCGGCCGAGTCAACGTGTCGGTCTTCGGCACGACCGCCGCAGAACTCCGGGTCGTTCAGTCCGAGCGCTTCAGGATGCCGGGTCTGGCCGAGGCGAAGATCCGGGCGGCGGAGCAGACCATCCGTGCCGCCGTCTCCAACGGCGTGAAGGTCTCCGTGAACATCGTCGTCCCCGGAATGGCCCACGTCGGCCGGGTCGTCAACCTGGTCGAGTCGTACGGCCAGTTCGCGGACGTGCGGATGCTCACCAGCATCCAGGACGGGCCGGAGTCGGTCGCGGCGATCTCCGAAGTGCTGGCCCGGGTCGGCGCGGAACCGGTGCTCCGGACGTTCACCGCCGGGACCTCCGACGAGCGCACCCTCTACCGGGCGCTCGGCAGCCGGGCGGTGTACGTCAAGCGGCTGCTGCCCGTGCGGCTCCCCGACACCTGCGCGTCGTGCCGGTTCAACAACGACACGGACTGCGAGGAGGGCTACTACGGCATCCGCCTGTACCTCACCGATCAGGGGGAGTACATGGTGGGCGTCTGCATTCAGCGGATGGACCTCTGCGTGCCCGTGGCCGAGTTGCCGAAGAGCGGGATCGTGGAGGAGGTACTGGCCTTCAAGGACGCCGAAGTCCGAAGGCTGACGCGCGAGTACGGTGCCGCCGCCTGAGTGGTCGGCCCCGGCGACATGGCTTTGCGGCCTCGCTCGGGTCGAGCGAGGCCGCTGGGCTCCGAAACTGTTGGGCTGACACCTGCCCTTCGGCCTCGTCCTCCAGGGTGCCAACTGCGTGGACTCCGAGATCCTCCTCGCCGCCGCCTACGCGGCGCGGACGTCCCCGACTTCGCAGTCCTGCTGACCACGGAGCCCGACACCGCACAGGCCATCCTGGAAGCGGTATCGCACCGGACGATCAACACCGAAATCCCGTACGGGAGTTAGAGAGAACATGAGCACAATCAGCGACATCGGCCCTGCCCCGCTCCCGATCGTGGACGTCCACGTCGTCCTGCGCACCCCGGACGGCAAGATCCTGCTCTCCCAGCGCGGCGGCCCCTACGGCTACGGCCAGTGGCACGCCCCCAGCGGCAAGCTCGACCCCGGCGAGAAGCCCGCCCACGGCGCCGCCCGCGAACTGCGGGAGGAGACCGGCATCACGACCGCCCCGGCCCACCTCCGCCTCGCCTACACCGTCCTGCACCACCAGGACTCCGCGCCCCTGCGCCTCGGCCTGTTCTACCTCGCCACCGCGTGGCAGGGGGAGCCCGTCAACCGCGAGCCCGAGAAGTGCCTGGACCTGCGCTGGTTCGCCGAGGACGACCTGCCCGACGACCTGATCCCGTACCCCGCCGCAGGCATCCGCGGCGCCCTCACCGACCTCGGCGGCCTCGCCCACCACGGCTGGCCGGCCGCGTAGCGGTCGGCCGGTAGGGCAGGGGCCCGCGCGTTCGAGGCGAACGTGCGGGCCCCGGGGTGGAATCGGGGTCAGCGGGTGGCGAGGGATTCCAGGAGGCGGTCGAGGGAGGTGCCGAGGCCCCAGCGGGTGGAGAGTTCCTCCAGGGTCATGGGGTAGAGGGGTTCGCGGGGGAGGGTGGGGTCGAAGTCCGGGAGGGGGGCGTCGGGGGCGACGCGGACGACGGTGGGGGCGACGTCGAGGTAGGCGGCGCCTTCGACGATGTTGCGGCGGCGGGCCGGGGTGAGCTTGGAGCCGAGGTCGAGGGCGGCGGCGCGGATGGTCGGGAGGTCGCCGTACTCGTTGATCAGTTGGGCGGCGGTCTTCTCGCCGATGCCCTTGACGCCGGGCAGGCCGTCGGACGGGTCTCCGCGCAGGGCGGCCATGTCGGCGTACTGGGCGCCGCGTACGCCGTACTTCTCCTGGAGCAGCGCGTCGTCGGTGACCTGGAGGTTGCCCATGCCCTTGACCGGGTAGAGCACGGTGATCCCGCGGGCGTCGTCGACCAGTTGGAAGAGGTCGCGGTCGCCGGTGACGATCTGCACCGGGCCGGTGGCGCGGGCGGTGAGGGTGCCGATCACGTCGTCCGCCTCGTAGCCGGGGGAGCCGACCCGGGCGATGCCGAGGGCGTCCAGCACCTGCTCGATCACCGGGACCTGCGGGGCCAGGGTGTCGGGCACCTCCTCCTCGCCGTCCTCGGCGGCCTCGGCGACCCGGTGGGTCTTGTAGGAGGGGACGAGGTCGACCCGCCACTGCGGGCGCCAGTCGGCGTCCATGCAGGCGACCAGCTGGTCGGGCCGGTGGTCGTGGACCAGCCGGGCGATGAAGTCCAGCAGGCCGCGGACGGCGTTGACCGGCTCACCCTGCGGCGAGCGCAGGGTGTCCGGTACGCCGTAGTAGGCCCGGAAGTACAGGCTGGCGGAGTCGAGCAGCATCAGTCGCGGTGCGGTCACGTCTCAGATCATGCCGTACGGCGGTGACGGACCGCCGGTTCTCAGTGCTCGTGCGGTCCGGCGCGGTGGACCGGGCCGTGGGAGTCGGCGCAGTGCTCGGCAGCGGAGGAGGCGGCGGAGGCGCCGTTGGGGGCGGCGGTGGAGTCGGGCGGGGTGGCGATCTGCAGCAGCGCGCCGGCCTCGTCCTCGCCGACGTGGTCGACCTGGAGGGTGGAGTGGGTGATGCCGTACTCGTCCGAGAGCCGGCGCTGCAGGGAGCGCCGCACCGCGTGGCAGTCGCCGCCGGGGGTGACGAGGATGTGCGCGGACAGGGCGGGCTGGCCGGAGGTGATCTCCCAGATGTGCAGGTCGTGGATCTCCTCGACCAGCGGTTCGGTGACCATCCGGTCGGCGACGGCGTCCGGGTCGATCCCGGCCGGGGCGGCCTCCAGGAAGATCCGCCCGGAGTCCCGGACCAGCGCGATGCCGGCCTTGAGCATCAGTGCGACGACGATCAGCGAGGCGATGGCGTCGGCCCGGGCGAAGCCGGTGGTCAGCACGATCGCGCCGGCGACGGCGGTGGCGATGAAGGCGTACAGGTCGGTCAGGACGTGCTGGAAGGCGCCTTCGACGTTCAGCGAGCTGCGGTTGGCCTTGGACATGCACCAGGTGGCCGCGAGGTTGACGACGATCCCGATCAGCGCGGTGATCAGCACCAGTGAGCCGGTGACCTGCGGCGGCTCGAGCAGCCGGGTGACCGCCTCGTAGCCCAGCCAGGCCGACAGCACCAGCAGGGTGACCCCGTTGGCCTGCGCGGAGAGGATCTCGGCGCGCTTGAGGCCGTAGGTGTAGCCGCCCCGGGCCGGGCGGGCGGCGAGCCGCATGGCGATCAGCGCGAGCACGATCGAGGCGGCGTCGGTGAGCATGTGCGCCGCGTCCGAGATCAGGGCCAGGGACTGGGCGGCGAAGCCGACCACGACCTCGCCGGCCATGAAGACGACGATCAGGGCGAGGGCACTGAGCAGCCAGCGGCGGTCCGCGTCGGCGGCGACGCCGTGCGAGTGCCCGCCGTGCCCTCCGGAGCCGTGGGAGTGCCCCCCGGAGCCGTGGGAGTGCCCCCCGGAGCCGTGGGAGTGCCCGCCGGAACCATGCGCGTGCCCCCCGGAGCCGTGCGAGTGCGAGGGCGAGTGCCTCTGGTCATGCGCATGATCATCGTGCGAGTGCTCGTGCCCGGCCATGGAAGTCCTCTCTGGGCGCACGGGTGGGAAAGGGGGCGCGATACGACCGCCCCGCAACCGAAGTGAACCGCAGAATCGACAAAGATCCAAAGGTTGTACTGGTGACCGTTGTCGTTCCCGTCCGGGCGGCCGGATCCGGCTCACTCCGCACCCGGCCGGCCTCCCGAACTCCCGTTCCCCCGCGCCCAGTTGATCTACCCCAGCGCCATCGCGTCGAGGACCGCCGCGGTGGCCGCCCGGACCAGGGCCCGCATCAGCCGCAGGTCGTCCCCCTGCTCCGGGTGCCACTGCACCCCGAGCGCGAACCCCGGCCCCTCCACCGCCTCCACCGTCCCGTCCGGTGCGTGGGCGCTCACCCGCAGGCCCGCCCCCACCCGGTCGACGGCCTGGTGGTGGAAGGTCGGCACCTCCAGCTCGCTCTCCGGCAGCAGCCCGCCCAGCAGCGTCCCCGGCACCGGCCGCACCAGGTGCGAGCCGTAGCACCCGGGCGAGCCGCCGTGCACGTCCACCGGCACCACGTCCGGCAGGTGCTGCACCAGCGTCCCGCCGCACACCACGTTCAGGACCTGCATCCCCCGGCAGACCGCCAGCAGCGGCATCCCCGCCGCCAGCGCCGACCGCAGCAGCGCGACCTCCCAGGCGTCCCGCTCCGGCGAGTCCACCTCCGTCGCCGGGTGGGCCGGCTCCCCGTAGTACGCCGGGTCGATGTCCGGCCCGCCCGCGATCACCAGGCCGTCCAGCCGGGCCAGCACCTCCGGGGCGCGCTCCGGGACGTCCGGCGGCAGCAGGACCGCGATCCCGCCGGAGTCCCGGACCTGCGCGGTGTACCGCTCGGGCAGCAGGGCCACCCGGCGGCCCCGCCAATCGCTCCAACTCGCGTCCACCAGGTAGGTGCTGACGCCGATCAAAGGCCTGCGATCCATGGCGCGCATTCTCCCCCCGGAGCACCTGATCGACCGTCAGCCACGCGCGTCGGCGCGCCACGGGCGCCCGACACCCACCCGCCCTCTTCCGCCCCGCGAGTCGCAGGCCGTACGGTTCGCTGTGACCGTTTGATCTCGAAGAGTGATCGAGGAGGAGGGTTCGGTATGTCCGAAACGCCCGAACGGGCCGCCGCGGGCTCGCCGCCCCGGCCGCCGCTGACCCTGGACCGGCTGCGCGCCCTGGTGGACACCGGCGAGGTGCACACCGTCGCGCTCGCCTTCACCGACATGCAGGGGCGCCTCCAGGGCAAGCGCTTCGCCGCCCGGTTCTTCCTCGACGAGGTGGCCGAGCACGGCGCCGAGGCCTGCGACTACCTGCTGGCCGTCGACGTCGACCTGAACACCGTGGACGGCTACGCCTTCTCCTCCTGGGCCACCGGCTACGGCGACTTCGCGATGCGCCCCGACCTCGGCACCCTGCGGCTGACCCCCTGGCAGCCCGGCACCGCCCAGGTCACCGCCGACCTCGCCCGGCACGGCGGCCACCCGGTGGACGCCGCCCCGCGCCAGCTGCTGCGCCGCCAGATCGCCCGGCTCGCCGAGTACGGACTGGCCGCCGACATCGGCACCGAGCTGGAGTTCCTGGTCTTCCGCGACACCTACGAGCAGGCCTGGCTGGGCGGCTACCGCGGCCTGACCCCGGCGAACCTCTACAACGTGGACTACTCGATGCTGGGCACCGCCCGGGTCGAGCCGCTGCTGTCCCGGATCCGCACCGAGATGGCCGGCGCCGGCCTGGTGGTGGAGTCCGCCAAGGGCGAGTGCAACCTCGGCCAGCACGAGATCGCCTTCCGCTACGCCGACGCCCTCACCACCTGCGACCAGCACAGCGTCTACAAGACCGGCGCGAAGGAGATCGCCGCCCAACTCGGCTGCGCGCTCACCTTCATGGCCAAGTACGACGAGCGCGAGGGCAACAGCTGCCACATCCACCTCTCGCTGCGCGACGCCGTCGGCGCCCCCGCCTTCGCCGACCGGGACGGCCGGATGACCGACACCATGCGGCACTTCCTGGCCGGCCAGCTGGTCGCGCTGCGCGAGTTCAGCCTGCTGTACGCGCCGAACATCAACTCCTACAAGCGCTACCGCCCGGGCTCCTTCGCCCCGACCGCCGTCGCCTGGGGCCGGGACAACCGCACCTGCGCCTACCGGGTGGTCGGCCACGGCCCCGGCCTGCGGATGGAGAACCGGGTACCGGGCGGCGACGTCAACCCGTACCTCGCGGTGGCCGGGATGATCGCGGCCGGCCTGCACGGGCTGCAGCGCAAGCTGGACCTGCCCGCGCCCTGCCTCGGCAACGCCTACGCGGTCGAGGAGTACGCGCGGGTGCCCGGCTCGCTGCGCGAGGCCGCCGGGCTCTGGGCGGACAGCGCACTGGCCCGCGAAGCCTTCGGCGACGACGTGGTCGAGCACTACCTGAACATGGCCCGGGTCGAGCAGTCCGCCTACGACGGGGCGGTCACCGACTGGGAGCGCTACCGATCCTTCGAACGGATGTGAGCCGTGACCGAGCCGAACGCGACCGCCGGGAGCAGCACGGTCCGCAACCCCGCCACCGGAGAGGTGCTCGCCACCGTCCCCGACACCACCCCCGAGCAGTTGGACGCGGCCGTCCGGCGCGCGGTGAAGGCCCAGGCCGGCTGGGCGGCGCTGGCCCCCGGTGAACGCGCCCGGCTGCTGCGCCGGTTCGCCGACCAGGTCGAGGTGCACGTCCCGGAGCTGGCCGCCCTGGAGGTGGCGGAGGCCGGCCACCTCCAGGCCAACGCCCGCTGGGAGGCCGGCAACGTCCGGGACCTGCTGGAGTACGCCGCCGGGGGAGTGGAACGGCTGACCGGCCGGCAGATCCCGGTCCCCGGCGGCCTGGACGTGACCTTCCACGAGCCGGTCGGCCTGGTCGGGGTGATCGCGCCGTGGAACTTCCCGATGCCGATCGCCGCCTGGGGCTTCGCCCCCGCCCTGGCGGCCGGCAACGCCGTCCTGCTCAAGCCCGCCGAGGCCACCCCGTTGACCGCTCTGCGGCTGGCCGAACTCGCCCTCGCGGCGGGCCTGCCCGAGGGCCTGTTCCAGACCGTCCCCGGCGCGGGCGCCACCACCGGACGGGCCCTGGTGGACCACCCGGCCGTCCGCAAGATCGTCTTCACCGGCTCGACCCTCGTCGGCAAGGAGGTCGCCGCCCGCTGCGCCGCCCGCGCCAAGCGGGTCACCCTGGAGCTCGGCGGCAAGAGCCCCAACATCGTCTTCGCCGACGCCGACCTGGCGCGCGCCGCCGACCCGCTCTCCTTCGCCGACAACAGCGGCCAGGACTGCTGCGCCCGCAGCCGGATCCTGGTCCAGCGCGAGGTGTACGAGGACTTCCTCGCCCTGCTGCTGCCCGCCGTCGACACCCTGCGCACCGGCGACCCGACCGACCCGCAGACCCAGCTCGGCCCGCTGATCTCGGCCGCCCAGGTCCGCCGGGTGTCCTCCTACCTCACCCCCGACCTGCCGGTGCTGGCCCGCGGCAAGGTCCCGGACGGGCCCGGCTACTGGTACCCGCCGACGGTGGTCGCCCCCGAGGACCCGGAGGTCCCGGCCGTCACCGAGGAGATCTTCGGCCCGGTCGCCGCCGTCCTGCCGTTCACCGACGAGGCCGACGCGCTGCGGCTGGCCAACGCCACCCGCTACGGCCTGTCCGGCTCGATCTGGACCAGGGACGTCGGCCGCGCGCTGCGCCTGGCCCGGGGCGTACGGGCGGGCAACCTGTCGGTCAACTCGCACTCCTCGGTGCGCTACTGGACGCCCTTCGGCGGCTTCGGCGAGTCCGGGGTGGGCCGCGAGCTGGGGCCGGACGCGCTACGCCACTTCACCGAGACCAAGAACGTCTTCATCCACAGCGAGGAGTGACAGCCCGATGAGCGAGAAGCACGCCGCGCCGGACGAGCCCGTCTGCCGACGGCTGGTCGGCCGCACCGCCGTGGTCACCGGCGCGGGCAGCGGGATCGGCCTGGCCGCCGCCCGCCGGCTCGCCTCGGAGGGCGCGAAGGTGGTCTGCGCCGACCTCGACGAGGAGACCGGGCGGGCCGCCGCCAAGGAGGTCGGCGGGCTGTTCGTGCACACCGACGTCACCGACCCGTACATGGTCGAGGCGCTGTTCGACGAGGCGTACGAGACCTGCGGCAGCGTGGACGTCGCGTTCAACAACGCGGGCATCTCGCCGCCCGAGGACGACTCGATCCTGACCACCGGCCTGGACGCCTGGCGCAGGGTCCAGGAGGTCAACCTGACCTCGGTCTACCTGTGCTGCAAGGCCGCGCTGCCGTACATGCGCCGGCACGGGCGGGGCTCGATCATCAACACCGCCAGCTTCGTGGCCCGGATGGGCGCGGCCACCTCGCAGATCTCCTACACCGCCTCCAAGGGCGGGGTGCTGGCGATGTCCCGCGAGCTGGGCGTGCAGTTCGCCCGGGAGGGCATCCGGGTCAACGCGCTCTCGCCGGGGCCGGTGGACACCCCGCTGCTGCGCGAGCTGTTCGCGAAGGACCCGGAG
Source organism: Kitasatospora sp. NPDC001261 (assembly GCF_042896795.1). Classification (NCBI taxonomy): domain Bacteria; kingdom Bacillati; phylum Actinomycetota; class Actinomycetes; order Kitasatosporales; family Streptomycetaceae; genus Kitasatospora; species Kitasatospora sp. NPDC001261. The sequence goes on along the minus strand of NZ_JBIAXP010000002.1, from coordinate 27,781 downwards.
CGGGCCGCCCGCCGGCTGGTGCACATCCCGCTCGGCCGGTTCGCCCGGGCCGAGGAGATCGCCGCCGCGGTGGCCTTCCTGGCCAGCGACGACTCCTCGTTCATCACGGCGAGCGAGTTCCTGGTGGACGGCGGCATCTCCGGGGCGTACGTCACACCGCTGTAGCCGTCCGCGGGCTCGGCGGTCGGGCCGCACAAGGGCCGCAGTCGGGGTTCTCACCGGAATCTCATCGAAAACGGCGGGAATTCCGGGCCGCGCTGATTTCGCGTTTATCCGGCTGCCTTTAGATTCTCTACCGTGAGCGAGCAGATTCCCGCCGGGTGGTACCCGGACCCCAAGAACACCACCGGCGACCCGAGGCCGCAGCGGTGGTGGGACGGCAAGGGCTGGACGGCCGACACCCGGCCCGCACCCTCGGACGCCCCGGCACCGCAGGCTCCGGAGGCGGAGCCGACGGCCGCCGCGGCCCCGGGGCCGGGAGCGGCCGGGCAGACCACGGTGCTGGAGGGCGAGGTGCTGGAGAGCGGCCCGACCGTCCGCTACCCGGAGCCGCCGCCCTTCGGCGCCGCCTACGGCTCGCCCGCCGGGCCGCCGCGCAAGGCCCGCCGCAAGCCCTCCAAGCTGGTGCTGGCGACCACCGTCGCCGCCCTGCTCGGCCTGGCCGTCGGCGCGGGGGTCACCTACCTCGCGGTGGACGGCCACAGCGACCGCGCCCCGCGCAGCGCCCGCCCGGCCCCGCAGGGCGGCGGCTACGGCCCGTGGGGCGGCCTCCCGGGCTTCGGCGACCCCGGCAACGGCGGGGGCGGGGACAGCAAGGGCGGCAACGGGGGCAACGGCGGGAACGGCGGGAAGGGCGGCGGCGGGAACGGCAACGGCGGCGGCAAGACCCGCCCGAGCACCGACCAGGCGATCGACGTGGTCAACAAGCTCACCCTGCCGGTCCCGGACGGCTGGGAGGCCGGCACCACCACCGACGGCTACGCCATGCTCAGCGTCGGCTCGTACACCTGCGTGGACGGCAAGAACACCTGCTCCCTCGGCGGGGCCAACACCGGCCGGATCGACGGCGGCGGCACCGACGCCCAGGCGGCGGCCAAGGCCGACATCGCGGCGGCCGCCAAGGCCGCGTACGGCGACGTCACCGGGCACCAGGAGCTCAAGTCCGAGGCCGTGAAGGTCAACGGCCAGGACGGCTACCTGGTCCGCTGGAAGGTGGACGCGCCCAAGGGCAACAACGGCTACGTGCAGACCGTGGTCTTCCCGTCCGCCGACGGGAAGTCGCTGGTCTCGGTGCACTTCGGCTTCGACATCGCCGACAAGTCGCCGGACGTCGCGGTGATGGACACCATCGTCAAGGGCATCACCGACTACAAGGGCAAGCTGCCGACCATCCCGGGGCTGCCCGGCTCCGGCGGCTCCGGTGCGGGCGCCAGCGGCGCCGGGGGCACCACCACCTGAGCACCGCGCTCCTCACACGGCGGCGGGGCCCCCCCGGGGGGCCCCCCCCGGGGGGGGGCCCCCCCGCGCGGGGGGGCGGGGGGGGGGGGCGGGGCCCCCGGGGGGCGGGGGGGGGGGGGGGCCCGGCGCGCGCCCCCGGGGGGGGGGGGGCCCACCCCCCCCCCCCCCCCCCCCGCCCCCCCGGGGGGGCCCCCCCCGGGGGGCCCCCCCGGGGGGGGCCCCGCCGCCGTTCGCTCGTACGCGGGGTGGTGCCGCGGGAACCGGGCCGGACGGGGGTGTGGCCGGCCCGGTCCCGCGCCCGGCGTCAGGAGTCGCGTCGAACAGCCTCGACGCGACGGCGCCGGAGCACCATGCCGGCCCAGCCGACGCTGATCGCGGCGGCACCCGCGAGCAGCAGCGGACCGGTGGCCGAGGTACCGCCCACGGCCGCCGAGGCGGTCGGGATCAACTGGCCGGCCGGGGAGTCCGGGTCCCCGCCGTGGCCGTGGTGGGCGACCGTGGACTTGGAGGCGTCGGCCGCGATCTGGGCGTCGCTGGGCGCGGCCGGGGCCTGGGCGGTGAGCGCCGACGCGGCGGTGGCGGAGGCGCCGAAGTCGACGTCGGAGCAGGCGTAGAAGGCCTCCGGGCTGTCGCTGCGCTGCCACACCGTGTACAGCACCTGGCGGCCGGTGCGCTGCGGCAGGGTGCCGGAGTAGCTGTAGGAGCCGTTGACGGCGTTGCGGTCGACCTGCACCTTGGCCACCGGGGTCGGGTCGAGGTCCGACCACTTCAGCGGCTTGGTGGGGTCGTAGCCCGCCTTGGTGATGTAGACGGTCTGGGTGCCGACGTGCGGCGCGGTGGTGCGGAACTGGAAGGTGAAGGCGCCGGACTTCACCGCGGTGGCCGGCCAGTCGGTGCGCGGCCAGTCCAGCGCCGCGTACTTGTCGCGGTTGGCCGAGCAGAGCTTGCCGTCCGGGATCAGCGCCTGGTGGTTGCCGTTGGCGTTGGCGATGTTGACCTCGTTCCAGTCGTACAGCGGCTGGGTGCCGCTCGCGGCGACGAGGTCCTTGCAGATCTGGGACACCGGGTGCTCGGGGCCCTCGGCGTAGCAGGCGGCGACCCGGCTCACGGGGTTGGTCATCGTGCCGTGGGCGCTGGCGGTGCCGGCGGTGGCACCGGCCACCGCGACGACCGCGGCGCCGATCACGCCGACGGACAGGGCACTTCGCTTGATGGACATGGGGTGGGGACTCCTTGACCGTCGTTCCGGGCGTGCGTGGGGGAACGGGCACGCCTGCCCGTTCGGGAGCCGCCGGCCCGGCGCGCGGCTCCCGGCCAGAGCGTAGGATTGGTCTGGACCAGAAGGCAATAGCCGCGCGTACTGTGCTTGTTGACGGACTGTAGGCCCCGGAGCAGGACAAAGGCCCGACGGACGGCCGTGGTTAGCCGTTCCATCGGGCCCCGTTAAGGCTCCGGAAAGGTCAGTGCCGCATGTCGTGGATGATGCCGGCCTGGATCACGAGATCGCTGTTGACGGTCGAGCTGCCGCTGATGGTGTTGATGATGTAGGTCCCGCCGGGCGCCTTCTCGAACTGCCCGGGCAGGAACTCCCGGAGGATGTCGAAGAGTTCCTCGGCCGCCTGCGGGTTCGTGCGGAACAGCGCGCGCAGCCGGTTGCGAAGGGCGGCGGCCTGGTCGGCCAGGACCTCCTCGTCGCCGTCGGCCTCCAGCACCTCGGCGCGGATCACCTCCAGCTCGGCGCTCGCCTCCTCGTCCCGCTCGCCGCGCCCGAACAGCCGGGCGATCCGCGAACTGGCCTGGTTCCAGGCGGCCGTGGCCATCAGTCCGGCCACCGAGGTCGCCCCGGACCTCACCATCTCCTGCACGAGCTCGGCGTCCATGCCGCCCCCTTCACGTTCGCAGTGTCGCCACCACGGTAGGGCAAAGGCGGACGAAGCGTCAGAGGAACGTCTTCCCCTCGCCCCGGTACGTCGGCACCGTCCGCACGACCCGGTCGCCCTCGACCAGGTGCAGCTCGGCGAAGCGCTCGCACAGCTCGCCCGCCTTGGCGTGCCGGAACCAGACCCGGTCGCCGATCAGCAGGTCGTCCGCGGCCGAGCCGAGCAGCGGGGTCTGCACCTCCCCGGCGCCCTCCATCGGGTCGTAGCGCAGCCCGGCCGGCAGGTACGGCACCGGCGAGCGGTCCGGGCCGGCCGCGCCGGAGGCCGGGTAGCCGCCGCCGAGCACGGTCACCACGCCGAGGCCGGGGCGGCGCACCACCGGCTGGCCGAACAGCGCGGCCGGGCGGCCCCGGAAGGAGCGGTAGTTGTCGAACAACCGCGGCTGGTACAGCCCGGAGCCGGCCGCCACCTCGGTGACGGCGCGTTCGGCCACGGTGGACTCCACGCTGCCGGTGCCGCCGCCGTTGACGAACTCCAGGTCGGCCACCTGCCGCAGCCGTCGGACCGCCGCCGCGCGCCGCTCGGCCAGTTCGGTCCGGGACCTGGCCTGCATCAGCCGGATCAGCTGCGAGCGCACCGGCCGGCCGGGCACCCGGTCGCCCACCCCGGCGACGTGTCCCTCGTACGCCATCAGGCCGACCACCCGGAAGCCCCGGCGGCGCTGGACGAGTTCGGCGAAGGCGCCGAGGTCCTCGGGGGTGCGCAGCGGCGAGCGCCGGGCGCCGACCCGGACCCGGCCGCCGAGCAGCTGCAGCGAGGTGTCCAGCTCCAGGCAGACCCGCACCTCGGCGTCGCCGCCGCGGGCCGCGTCGATCAGGTCCAGCTGGGCCGGGTCGTCCAGGACGACGGTGATCTCGCGGGCGGCCTCCGGGTCGGCGGTCAGTTCGGCGTAGCCGGCCCGGTCGGCGGAGGGGTAGGCGAGCAGGATGTCGCGGATGCCGGTGCGGGCCAGCCAGAGCGACTCGTCCAGGGTGAAGCTCATCACCCCGAGGAAGCCGTCCACGGCCAGGGCCCGTTCCAGCAGCGCCCGGCAGCGGATCGACTTGCTGGCCAGCCGGATCGGCTTGCCGCCGGCCCGGCGGACCAGGTCGGCGGCGTTCGCGTCGAACGCGGCGAGGTCCACGACGGCCACCGGCCCGTCCAGGTGGGCGGTGGCGCGGTCGTACCGGAGGCGGTCGGAGACCGGGGCGGGTGCGGTCGCGGGCGCGTCGAGGATCACCATGGCCGCAGGGTGCCACACCGCGCTACCGGTGGGTAGGCCCCGTGCGCGGGGAGTGTGCAGGGAAATGGGGCCGCTCGCGCGCGGTGGCATAGGGTCGGGCGGGTGGACCGCAAAGACTTCTCCAACCCGGCGTTCGTCGGCAAGAGCATCCCGAATCCCGGCTTCTCCGACGACGACGGCACCGCCGACCAGGCGCTCACCGAGGCCCTCGCCCGCTGGTCGCAGGACCGCGCGGCCGAGCCGGAGGTGCTGGCGGCGCTGACCCCCACCCGGCTGATGGTCCCGATCGTCGCGATCCTCGGCGAGGTCGAGGTGGACGCGAACGGGCACCGGCACGAGAAGACCAGCGACATGGCCGTCCCGGTGCTGGAGGCCCCGGACGGGCGCCGCGCGCTGCCGGCGTTCACCTCGCTCGACTCGCTCGCCCGCTGGCGCGCCGACGCCCGCCCGGCGCCGACCGCGGCCCCGCAGGCCGCGATGGTGGCCTTCTCGGAGCGCGCCGACACCCTGCTGATCGACCCGGCCGGGCCGGTGCCGTTCCTGCTGAGCGGTGCCCGGCTGCGGGCGCTGGCGGAGAACCGCGCGTTCCTGCCGCCGGTCCGGGACCCGGAGGTGCGCGAGGCGGTCCGCGGGCTGCTGGCGGCCGAGCCGCAGGTGGTCACCGGGCTGCTGGCGGCCTCGGAGGACTCGGACGGGGTGCTCGCGGTGGTCTTCGACCCGGCGCTGGACCAGGCCGGGCTGCAGGCGGCCGCCCAGCGGGTCGGACAGGCCGTGGCCGCCGACCCGGTGCTGCGGGTGCGGCTGGACCGGGGGCTGGACCTCGCGGTGCTGCCGGCCGGTGCGGAGCTGCCGGGGGAGCCGCTCTACAAGCGGTAGACGTGAGAAAGGAGCGGCACACGTGTGCCGCTCCTTTCCCCGTCCGGACGTCAGGAGTAGACCGGCCCGGTGAACTTCTCGCCCGGCCCCGCGCCCGGCGCGTCCGGGACGACGGACGCCTCGCGGAACGCGAGCTGGAGCGAGCGCAGCCCGTCCCGCAGCGGCGCGGCGTGGAAGTTGCTGATCTCCGGGGCGCCGGCGGTGACCAGCCCGGCGAGCGCGGTGATCAGCTTGCGGGCCTCGTCCAGGTCCTTGTCCTTGTCGCCGCCCTCGGCGAGACCGCACTTGACCGCGGCGGCGCTCATCAGGTGCACGGCGACGGTGGTGATCACCTCGACGGCCGGGACCTCGGCGATGTCGCGGGTGAGGTCGTCGAAGCCGATCGCGTCGTCGTCCGCGCCGGGGTTCTGGGTGGGCTCGCTGCTCAAGGGTGGCTCGTTCCGTTGTGCCGTGTGGGTACACGTGGAGCGTACAAGGGGGTCCGCGCCGGGGCGGAATAGCGTTCGACCGCGTGACGCTGTAAGCTTCGAGACTGACCGGCCGGGATCCCGTATGGGCACTCGGCCAGCAAGTGGAGGCTCCACTGAGGAGGCCCGAGAGGGCAACCGCGAAAGTCTCCCACCTTGTCGGCCTCGCGGCCGACGGGTCCCGGTCCGCGACGGGCGCCCCTGGCGCCGAGTCGCCGCAGCGCCCCTCACCGGGCGCAGCCCCCGGTTGTGTGGAGCCCCGCTTGTACCGAGCGGGGCTTTTTTCGTGTGGCGGTGTACGTAGCCGGACAGCGCAGCACGAATGAAGCCCCGCCCAGTGGTCGAGTCCACTACGTGCGACCGCCGTCCGACGGCCGCATCGCAGAAGGTGCAACCGAGGAGGCCCCATCAGCACCGAGCCCCGCATCAACGACCGGATTCGCGTCCCCGAGGTGCGACTCGTCGGTCCCAGCGGCGAGCAGGTCGGCATCGTGCCGCTTGCCAAGGCGCTGGAGCTCGCGCAGGAGTACGACCTCGACCTGGTCGAGGTCGCGGCGACCGCCCGGCCGCCGGTGTGCAAGCTCATGGACTACGGCAAGTTCAAGTACGAGTCGGCCATGAAGGCCCGTGAGGCGCGCAAGAACCAGGCGCACACGGTCATCAAGGAGATGAAGCTCCGGCCGAAGATCGACCCGCACGACTATGACACCAAGAAGGGTCACGTCGTCCGGTTCCTCAAGCAGGGCGACAAGGTCAAGATCACGATCATGTTCCGCGGTCGTGAGCAGTCCCGCCCCGAGCTGGGCTTCCGTCTGCTCCAGCGGCTCGCCGACGACGTCCAGGACCTGGGCTTCGTCGAGTCCTCGCCCAAGCAGGACGGCCGTAACATGATCATGGTTCTTGGCCCGCACAAGAAGAAGACCGAGGCGATGGCCGAGGCCCGCGCCCTCGCGGACGCCCGCAAGGCCGAGCGTCAGGGCCGCACCGGCGGCCCCGACGCCGCTGCGGACATCGAGGACGAGGACGTCGTGACCGACGTCGAGGACGTCGTGACCGAGGCCGAGGACGCCCCGGCCGAGGCGCCGGCCGTCGAGGCCGACGCTCCGGTCGAGCAGCCGGCCGCCTCCCAGGGCGCCTGAGCCCTCACCGGCCAGGAGGCCCGGGAGACCGGCCCCCAGGGTGACGGGGCGTCCCGCCCGGTCACCGCAGATCCATCCAGTTCACGCCCGCGCGGCGCACGTCGCGCGGGCGCGGACGGGACTGACGAGGAGATACGGCGAAATGCCGAAGCAGAAGACGCACAGTGGCGCCAGCAAGCGCTTCAAGATCAGTGGCTCTGGCAAGGTGCTGCGCGAGCGCGCCGGCCGCCGCCACCTCCTGGAGCACAAGCCCTCGACGCTGACCCGCAAGCTGGCCGGGACCGTCGAGCTGGCCCCCGCTGACGCCAAGAAGATCAAGAAGCTTCTCGGCAAGTGATCGCCCTCCCGCCCGGCGCGAGCCGTGAGCGGGGCAGCTGATCCTTCCCGACCCATTCGAATGACGGACCACGTGAAGTAGTCCGTGGTCCAACCCAAGGAGTAATCAAGTGGCACGCGTCAAGCGGGCAGTCAACGCCCACAAGAAGCGCCGGGTCATCCTGGAGCGCGCCAGCGGCTACCGTGGCCAGCGTTCGCGCCTGTACCGCAAGGCCAAGGAGCAGGTCACCCACTCGCTGGTCTACAACTTCAACGACCGCAAGAAGCGCAAGGGCGACTTCCGTCAGCTGTGGATCCAGCGCATCAACGCTGCGGCCCGTGCCAACGGCATCACCTACAACCGCTTCGTGCAGGGCCTGAAGGCCGCCAGCGTCGAGATCGACCGCAAGATGCTGGCCGACCTGGCCGTCAACGACCCGGGTGCGTTCGCCTCCCTGGTCGAGGTCGCCCAGAAGGCGCTGCCGGCCGACGTGAACGCCCCGAAGGCCGCCGCGGACGCCGCCTGATCTTCCGAGATCGGTTGAGCTCTGACCGGACCCGCAGGCTCGCCTGCGGGTCCGGTCCTGCTTTCGCCCCCCTCCTTCAGCGCCCTCAGAGATCGAGACCATGCCGAGCACCGACACCCCCCTGCTGACCTCCCTGCGCTCGCCGCGCGTCGTCGCCGCCCGCCGGCTGGCCAAGCGAAGCCAGCGCGGCAAGGAGCGCCGCTTCCTGGTCGAGGGCCCGCAGGCCGTCCGGGAGGCCGTCGCCTTCGGCAGGCTGCCGGGCAGCGGCGAGCACGCCGTGGTCGAGGTCTACACGACCCAGGAGGCCGCCGAGCGGCACGCCGGCATCGTCGAGGCCGCCCTGGCGGAGGGGCTGCCGGTGCTGACCGCCACCGACGAGGTGATCGCCGACATCTGCGACACCGTGACCCCGCAGGGCATCGTGGCGCTCTGCCGCTTCATCGACACCCCGTTCGACGAGGTGCTCAGGGCCCGCCCCAAGCTGGTCGCGGTCCTCGCCCACGTGCGCGACCCCGGGAACGCCGGCACGGTGCTGCGCACCGCCGACGCGGCCGGCGCGGACGCCGTGGTGCTCACCGACGCCTCGGTGGACCTCTACAACCCGAAGGCCGTCCGGGCCTCCGTGGGCAGCCTGTTCCACCTGCCGGTGGCGGTCGGCGTGCCGGTCGAGGAGGCCGTCGGCAGGCTGCGCGAGGCCGGTGTCCGGGTGCTCGCCGCGGACGGCGCGGGGGAGCGGGACCTGGACCAGGAGCTGGACGAGGGCACGCTGGGCGCGCCCGGCGCATGGGTGTTCGGCAACGAGGCGTGGGGGCTTCCGGAGGAGACCCGCGCGCTCACCGACGAGGTCGTGCGCGTTCCGATCCACGGCCACGCCGAGAGCCTCAACCTGGCCACGGCCGCGGCCGTCTGCCTGTACGCCTCGGCCCGGGCGCAGCGTTCGCCCGGCGGCTGCCGCTCGAACGCCTGACGTACCCGGGGGCGCACCGGGATCTCCCCGTTGCAAGCCCTACTACACCCGCCTGGGAGACGCTAGGGTCTGCCTCTGTGGGGGGAACGGCACGGTGGGTAATCGGGGAGGCAACCCATGGTCGGCAGCGGGCCAGAGCTCGACCCGGACGACCTGCCGGACGGCCTGGTGGTCGCCGACGCGCTGGGCCGGGTGGTCTGCTTCAACCGGGCCGCGGCCCGGCTCACCGGCGTGCTCCCGCAGGCCGCGCTCGGCAGCGGGCTGGAGGACGCCCTCCCGCTGGAGGACCTGGACGGCCGCCGCTGGTGGCAGCTGACCGACCCGTACGGCGGCCTGGCCATCCGCACCGGCCAGCCGGAGCGCAACCTGCTGCTGCCCGGCGGGCGTGAGGTGCTGGTCTCCGCCCGGTACGTGCGCGGCGCCCCGGGCGGGCCGCTGGAGCGCCTGGTGATCGCGCTGCGCGGCACCGAGGCCCGGCGCCGCACCGAGCGCAGCCACGCCGAGCTGATCGCCACCGTGGCGCACGAGCTGCGCTCCCCGCTGACGAGCGTCAAGGGCTTCACGGCGACGCTGCTGGCCAAGTGGGAGCGGTTCACCGACGGGCAGAAGCGGCTGATGCTGGAGACCGTGGACGCCGACGCGGACCGGGTCACCCGGCTGATCGCCGAGCTGCTGGACATCTCCCGGATCGACGCCGGCCGGCTGGAGCTGCGCAAGCAGGTGGTGGACCTGGCGGCGGCGGTGCGCCGGCACGTCGAGCGCAAGGTCGCCACCGGCATCCCCGAGGACCGCTTCGACATCCGGATCAGCGAGCCGCTGACCGTCCTGTGGGCCGACCCGGACAAGGTCGACCAGGTGCTGGCCAACCTGCTGGAAAATGCGGTGCGGCACGGTGAGGGAACTGTCACGATCGAGGTGGCACCGGCCAAGGAGGTCGTCGAGGCGCCCGTCTGGGAGCGCAACGGCACCCCGCCCCGCATCGTGGAAGGTACGGCGGTCACCGTGAGCGACGAAGGCAGCGGCATCCCCGAGGAGGCGGTGCCGCGGGTCTTCACCCGCTTCTGGCGCGGCTCCAAGCGCGGCGGTACGGGCCTGGGCCTCTACATCGTCAAGGGCATCGTGGAGGCCCACGGCGGCTCGATCCGCGTCGACCGCGCGCCCGGCGGCGGCGCCCGGTTCCGATTTATCCTGCCCGCCGGGGTGCCCGACTTCATGCTCTGAGAAAGTGCGTGAACGCCAAGCACAGCCTGCTTCGGGATCCCGAGCAGGTCGGACGTCGTTCCCCCCGGACGGGCTTCGCGGCAGCGGTGATACACGCTGCGACTACACTCGACCTTTGGCGTTGGCCCAAAGACCTTGAGCACGGACGAGCAGGAGCACGGGAAAGATAGAGATGTCGGCACCCAACAAGTCGTACGACCCGGTCGAGGTCGAGGCCCTCAAGCCCGAGGTGGTGGAGCAGGCGCGGGACGAGGCGGTCGCCGCGTTCGCCGCCGCCGGCTCCCTGGACGAGCTGAAGCAGGCCAAGGTCGCCCACACCGGCGACCGCTCCGCGCTCTCGCTCGCCAATCGCGAGATCGGGGCCCTGCCCCCGCACGCCAAGGCGGCCGCCGGAAAGCTGATCGGTCAGGCCCGCGGGGCCGTCAACAAGGCCCTCGCCCAGCGGCAGGCCGAGCTGGAGGCGGAGCGGGACGCCCGCGTGCTGGTCGAGGAGGCGGTGGACGTCACGCTGCCGTACGACCGCGCCCCGCGCGGCGCCCGGCACCCGCTGACCACCATGGCCGAGCGCATCGAGGACACCTTCGTCGCGATGGGCTACCAGGTCGCGGAGGGCCCCGAGGTCGAGGCCGAGTGGCTCAACTTCGACGCCCTCAACCTGGGCCCGGACCACCCGGCCCGCTCGATGCAGGACACCTTCTGGGTCCAGGCCCCGGACGGCTCCGCCGACTCCGGCGTGGTGCTGCGCACCCAGACCTCCCCGGTCCAGGCCCGCACCATGCTCGACCGCGAGCCCCCGCTCTACGTGGTCTGCCCCGGCCGGGTCTACCGGACGGACGAGCTGGACGCCACCCACACCCCGGTCTTCCGCCAGGTCGAGGGCCTCGCGGTGGACGAGGGCATCACCTTCGCGGACCTCAAGGGCACCATCGAGGTGCTGGTCGAGAAGCTGATCGGCGGCGGCCTGGAGCTGCGCTGGCGCCCGTCGTACTTCCCGTTCACCGAGCCGAGCGCGGAGATCGACCTCCAGTGCTTCGTGTGCCGCGGCGAGAGCGTCGGCAACCCGGACCGCCCGTGCCGTACCTGCTCCTCCGAGGGCTGGATCGAGCTCGGCGGCTGCGGCGTGGTCAACCCGCGGGTGCTGGTCGCCTGCGGTGTCGACCCGAACCGCTACAGCGGGTTCGCCTTCGGCCTGGGCCTGGAGCGGATCCTGATGAATCGTCACAACGTCGCCGACATGCGCGACATGGTCGAGGGTGACGTCCGCTTCACCCTCCCGTTCGGGATGGAGATCTGATGCGCGTCCCGCTTTCCTGGCTGCGCGAGTACGTCGACCTGCCGGCCGGCGAGACCGGCCGTGACGTCGCGGAGCGCCTGGTCCGGGCCGGCCTGGAGGTCGAGACCGTCGAGCAGATCGGCGCGGACTTCAAGGGCCCGCTGGTGGTCGGCGAGGTGCTCTCCATCGAGGAGCTGTCCGGCTTCAAGAAGCCGATCCGGCACTGCTTCGTGAACGTCGGCGACGCCAACGGCACCGGCGACCCGCAGGAGATCGTCTGCGGTGCGACCAACTTCGCCGTCGGCGACAAGGTCGTGGTCGTGCTCCCGGGCGCCGTCCTGCCCGGCCCGTTCCCGATCGCGGCCCGCAAGACCTACGGCCACACCTCGGCCGGCATGATCTGCTCCGCCCGCGAGCTGGGCATGGGCGACGACCACAACGGCATCATCGTGCTCCCGCCGGAGTACGAGCCCGGCACCGACGCCATCGAGCTGCTCCAGCTCGTCGACGAGGTGCTCGACATCGCCGTCACCCCGGACCGCGGCTACTGCCTGTCCATGCGCGGTGTGGCCCGTGAGGCCGCCGCCGCGTACGGGCTGCCGCTGGCCGACCCGGCGCTGCTCGACGTGCCGCCGGCGAACTCCTTCGGCTACCTGGTGAAGGTCAACGACCAGACCGGCTGCGACCGCTTCGTGGCCCGTACGGTCGTCGGCGTCGACCCGAACGCCAAGTCCCCGATCTGGCTGCAGCGCCGGCTCCAGAAGTCGGGCATCCGCCCGATCTCGCTGACCGTCGACATCACCAACTACGTGATGCTGGAGGTCGGCCAGCCGCTGCACGCCTACGACAAGCAGCGCGTGGACGGCCCGATCACGGTCCGCCGGGCGGCGCAGGGCGAGACCCTCACCACCCTCGACGGGGTCGAGCGCAAGCTCTCCGCCGAGGACCTGCTGATCTGCGACAACAGCGGCCCGATCGGCCTGGCCGGCGTGATGGGCGGCGCCTCCACCGAGATCCTCGACCCGGCCGCAGGCCCGGGCACCACCGAGGTGATCATCGAGGCGGCGCACTTCGACGCGGTCGCCATCGCCCGCAGCGCCAAGCGGCACAAGCTGCCCTCCGAGGCGTCCAAGCGCTTCGAGCGCGGCGTCGACCCGGAGGCCACCCGCGCCGCCGCGCAGCGCGCCGTCGACCTGCTGGTCCTGATCGCCGGCGGCACCGCCGAGGCCGGGGTCACCGACATCGCGGCCCCGCACCCGGTGCGGACCATCACCATCGCCGCCGACCTGCCCGACCGGGTGGCCGGCACCGGGTACGGCCGCGAGACCGTCACCCGGCGCCTGCAGGAGATCGGCTGCTCGGTCTCCGGCGCCGACGTCCTGGAGGTCACCCCGCCGACCTGGCGGCCCGACCTCACGGACCCGTACGACCTCGCCGAGGAGGTCATCCGGCTGGAGGGCTACGACAACGTCCCCGCCCGGATGCCCAACGTCCCCCCGGGCAAGGGTCTGACCGAGGCCCAGCGGGTGCACCGTCGGATCGGCGTCGCGCTGGCCGCGGCCGGCTACGTCGAGGTCAACAACTACCCGTTCCTCGGCGAGCCCGCCTTCGAGGCGCTCGGCCTGGAGGCGGACGACCGGCGCCGCCGCACGGTGAAGCTGGTCAACCCGCTGAACGACGAGGAGCCGGCGCTGCGCACCACGCTGCTGCCGGGCCTGCTCGGCGCGCTGCGCCGCAACGTCGGCCGGGGCAACACCGACCTGGCGGTCTTCGAGACCGGCACGGTCTTCCTGCCCAAGGACGAGCTGAGCGTGGCCCCGCGTCCGGCGGTCGACCACCGGCCCAGCGACGAGGAGCTGGCCGCGCTGGACGCCGCGCTGCCGGACCAGCCGCGCCGGATCGCCGTCGCCCTCGCGGGCGAGCGGCTGCCGTCGGGCTGGTGGGGCAAGGGCTCCCAGGCCTCCTGGGCGGACGCCGTCGAGGCGGCCCGCACGGTGGCCCGTGCGGCCGGCGTCGAACTGACCGTCCGCCAGGGCCAGTTGGCGCCGTGGCACCCGGGCCGCTGCGCCGAGCTGCTGGTGGCCGGCACCGACCGGGTGGTCGGCCACGCCGGTGAGCTGCACCCGCGGGTGGTCAAGGCGCTCGGGCTGCCGGCCCGTACCGCCGCGATGGAGATCGACGTCGACCTGCTGACGGCGGACGGCGCCGAGCGCGTCAACGGCCCGGCGGTCTCCGGCTTCCCGGTGGCCACCCAGGACGTCGCGCTGATCGTCGACACCGCCGTCCCGGCGGCCGAGGTCGAGGCCGCGCTGCGGGCCGGCGCGGGCGAACTGCTGGAGGCCATCCGGCTGTTCGACGTGTTCACCGGCGAGCAGGTCGGCGAGGGCAAGAAGTCGCTGGCCTACGCGCTGCGCTTCCGCGCGGTCGACCGCACCCTGACCGCCGACGAGGCCACCGCCGCCCGTGAGGCAGCCGTCGCCGAGGCCGTCGCCCGCACCGGCGCGGTGCTGCGCGGCGCCTGACGCGGCAGCGCCCGAGGAGGGCCCCGCCCCGGACCACGAGTCCGGGGCGGGGCCCTCTCCGTTTCCCCGGTGTTGTCCCGGCCGTTTCCCCGGCTCGCCCGGACGGTCGCCCGGACGGTCGCCCGGACGTCGCGACCCGGCCGCCGGCCTTCAAGATCTCTTGAAGAGGTTCGGTCAAAACCCTTGCGGGAGCCGGGCCGAGAGCGTTTCCTTTTTCTCGTTAGGAAAGTTTCCTAACCCCACGAGGAATCGGAGCGTCCCATGCGCCCTCAGCCCCGTCGTGCCCTCCGCATCGCCCTCGCCGCCGCCCTGGTGGCCGCGCCGCTGACCGTCGCGGCCACCTCGGCGGCCCAGGCCGCCCCGTCGCCCGCCGCCGCCGTCCAGCTCAAGGGCGTCGGGCTGGACGACCCGCACAAGAAGGACATCGCCATGCAGCTGGTGTCCAGCGCGGAGAACTCGTCGCTGGACTGGAAGGCCCAGTACAAGTACATCGAGGACATCAAGGACGGCCGCGGCTACACCGCCGGCATCATCGGCTTCTGCTCCGGCACCGGTGACATGCTGGACCTGGTCCAGCACTACACCGACCTCAAGCCCGGCAACATCCTGGCCAAGTACCTGCCGGCCCTGAAGAAGGTCAACGGCAGCGAGTCGCACGCCGGGCTGGGCTCCGCGTTCGAGAAGGACTGGGCCACCGCCGCCAAGGACACCGTCTTCCAGCAGGCCCAGAACGACGAGCGCGACCGGGTGTACTTCAACCCCGCCGTCAACCAGGCCAAGAGCGACGGCCTGCGCGCGCTCGGCCAGTTCGCCTACTACGACGCCATCGTCATGCACGGCCCGGGCAACAGCTCGGACAGCTTCGGCGGCATCCGCGCCGCCGCCCTGAAGAAGGCCAAGACCCCCGCCCAGGGCGGCGACGAGGCCACCTACCTCAAGGCCTTCCTGGACGCCCGCAAGGTGGTCATGAAGAAGGAGGAGGCGCACTCCGACACCAGCCGGGTCGACACCGAGCAGCTGGTCTTCCTCAACGCCAAGAACTTCGACCTCAACCCGCCGCTGAAGTGGAAGGTCTACGGCGACAGCTACGCCATCAACAGCTGACGCCGGCAAGGCGAAAGGGCCCGGCGGCTGGTTCACAGCCGCCGGGCCCCGCCGTTCGGTCGCGCCGGGGTGTCAGGCGCTCGCGGTGTAGTCGTAGAAGCCCCGGCCGGACTTGCGGCCCAGCAGGCCCGCGTCGACCATCCGGGAGAGCAGCGGGGGAGCGGCGTACAGCGGCTCCTTGTACTCGTCGTACATCGACTCGGCGATCGAGACGATGGTGTCCAGGCCGATCAGGTCGCACAGCCGCAGCGGGCCCATCGGGTGGGCGCAGCCGGCCTCCATGCCCTTGTCGATGTCGGAGGCGGTGGCCACGCCGGTCTCGAACATCCGCACCGCGGACAGCAGGTACGGCACCAGCAGCGCGTTGACCACGAAGCCGGCCCGGTCGCGGGCGCGGATCGGCTCCTTGCCGAGCACCTGGGAGGCGAAGGCCTCGACCCGCTCGGTGGTGGTCGCCGAGGTGGTCAGGGTCGGGATGACCTCGACCAGCTTCTGCACCGGCGCCGGGTTGAAGAAGTGCAGGCCGATCACCTGCTCCGGGCGGGTGGTGGCGGCGGCCAGCTTCACGATCGGGATCGAGGAGGTGTTGGAGGCGAGGATCGCGTCGCGGCGCTCGACCACCCGGTCCAGGGTCTCGAAGATCTTGACCTTGACGTCCTCGCGCTCGGCGACGGCCTCGACCACCAGGTCGCGGTCGGCGAAGTCGGACAGCTCGACGGTGAAGGACAGCCGGGCCAGCGCCTCGTCCCGCTGCTCGGGGCTCAGCTTGCCCCGCTTGACCGCCGTCTCCAGGGAGTTGGTCAGCCGGGTGCGGCCGAACTCCAGCGCCTCACCGCTGGCCTCCGACACCAGGACGTCCAGCCCGGCCCGGGCGAAGACCTCGGCGATGCCCGACCCCATCAGACCGCAGCCGATCACTCCGACGCGCGCGATGTCACTCACTCAGTTGCCCTTCGACGGTGCTGGGGGTCGCCCAGCTTTCGGGTGGCCCAGCGAGCTGCTGGACGACGGGCCGGTGTGCCGGAATGGGTGCACCGGTCACCGCCCCGACGACGTTACTACTCCGTACCGGCCAGTAGGTCACCCCCTCCCCGGCGTAGTGCCAGGGTCGGGCTTCACCCGAACGAGTGAGGCAGCGGCCCCGGACCCGTGTGCCCGGGGCCCGCTCCGCCCGGCTGCCGACAGAATGCCGCAGACGGGGCCGGGGGCGGACGCGGACAGGGCCGGGGACGTGAAGGGAGCACAGGGTGTCGACGGGATCGCTCGCAGGACAGGTCGCCCTGATCACCGGCGCGGGCCGGGGCATCGGCCGGGAGCTCGCCATCGGCCTGGCCGCCGAGGGGATGTCCGTCGGCCTGGTCGGCCGCACCCACGAGACGCTGACCGACACGCTCAAGGAGTGCGTCAAGCGCGGCTCCCGGGGCGTCGCCGTGACCGCCGACGTCACCCGACCCGGCTCGGTGCGCGAGGCCGTCCGGCTGGTCGAGCGCGACCTCGGGCCGATCGACCTGCTGGTCAACAACGCCGGCCTGGTCGACCGCGCCGAGGTGCCGATCTGGGAGACCGACGCGAACCAGTGGTGGCAGGTGATCGAGACCAACCTGCGCGGCCCCTACAACCTGCTGCGCTGCGTGCTCCCCGGCATGGTCGCCCGCCGGAGCGGCCGGGTGGTCAACCTCAACTCCGGCTTCGCGCTGCGCCCGGACGGCAACTACACCGCGTACGCCACGTCCAAGGGCGCGCTGCTCCAGCTCTCCGACAACATGGCGGACTCGCTCGCCCGCAACGGCGTCGTGGTCCTCGACGTCAGCCCGGGCGCGGTGGCCACCGACATGACCGCCGCGATGCCGATGTTCAAGGAGACGACGACCTGGGGCTCCATCCCGTACATGGTCGCGGTCACCGTGGACGCCGCCCGGGGCCGCTTCGACGGACTGCACGGGCGGTTCATCCACGCCGGCCGGGACGACCTGGAGGAGCTGGTCAACCGGGCGGACGCGATCCGCGCCGCGGACGCCCGTACGCTGCGGCTGCGTCCGTACAAGGACGACGATCCGATGGTCTGACCTGGGGCGTCCCCTGGGGACCGTCAGACCGGTCCCGACCGCTCAGGCGCAGAGCTGGCTGGCGGTCACCGGCTTGAGCCCCGCCTTGGCCAGGCCGTCCAGGACACCGGGCAGCGCGTCCACCGTGCACTGGTGCCCCATGTGCAGCGCCACCACCGAGCCGCCGCGCACCGAGTTCAGCACCCGGCGCTGCAGCTCGGCCGCCGAGGGGTCGTTGTAGTCGCGCGGGTCGACGTCGAAGGACAGCACGTGCTCGTACCCGACCGCCTTGGCCTGCTCCCGCACCATCGGGGTGGCGTACTGCGCGGCGGAGGGCCGGAACCAGCGGCCGATCGAGCCGGTGAGCCGCTGCAGGCGCTCCGCGCACTGGGCGATCTCGGCGCGCGCCTGGTCCGGTGTCATGGCGGAGATGTTGAGGTGGTTCTGGGTGTGGTTGCCCAGCTCGTGGCCGCCGTCCAGGATCCGCCGGGCCATCTGCGGCTGCTGGTCGAGCCAGCTGCCGACGACCATCACGGTCAGCTTGGCGCCGCGCTGCTCGGCGATCTCCAGCAGGGCGGTGGCCAGTTTCGGGTCGCCGCTGCCGTGGACGGTGAGCGCCACGTTCTTCCCGGTGCGCGGCCCGTACGCGACCTCGACCGGGGTGCCGGGCGCGAGCGGCGGCAGCGCGGGCGGGGCCGGCGGGGCGCTGGGCTGGGCGGCGGCCGCGGCGGCGGTCGGCTCGGCGTCGGGCCGGGGCTCCGCCGGGGCGGTGGGCTCGGGGGAGGCCGGGCCCTCGCCGCCGTTCCAGGCCGGGTCGGTGGTGTGCTGCGGGTCCACCGTGCCGGGGTGCGCGGCGAGCGCCCCCGGGTCGGCCCGGCGGAGCGTGCCGGTGCCGCAGGCAGCCAGCAGCCCCCCGGTGGCGGCGAGGGCGGCGAGTCGGGCGGTGGTGCGCAGCACGCTGCGGCGGTCGGCAGTCATCGGCAGCCAGCATAGAGAGGACGGCTCGGGCGGGCGATCCGGGCCGAGCGTCCGGACCCTTCTTGACGTGCACACACTCCGTCACCGGGTGTTGCGTAAACCTGAACTCCCGCTGTTTCCACGGCGTGTCCTTGGATACGATCACCGCGCACCGCGTGAGGACGGGCGGTGGCCGAACTCTTCCGGCATGGCGCATTGGGGGCGGACAGGATGTACGAGGACAGCGCGGCGACCGGCCGGAGCACGGACACCGAGTGGGACTGGGGCAGGACCGGCGACTGGCAGCCGCCGAGCGAGCTGGACACCGGCGTCCCGCACACCGCCCGGATGTACGACTACTACCTCGGCGGCAAGGACAACTTCGAGGCCGACCGCAAGGCCGCCCAGGCCGCGATAGCCGCCTACCCCGCGCTGCCGCTGCTGGCCCGCACCAACCGGCAGTTCCTCGGCCGCGCGGTGGAGTACGTGGCCGGCCGGGGCGTGCGCCAGTTCGTCGACATCGGCACCGGCATCCCGGCGGTCGGCTCCACCAGCGAGGTCGCCCAGCGGGTCGCCCCGGACGCCCGGGTGGTGTACGTGGACAACGACCCGATCGTCGCCACCCACGCCCGCGCCCTGCTGGCCGGCCACCCCGCCGGGCACACCTCGGTGATCGAGGCCGACCTGCGCGACCCGGCCACGATCCTCGGCCACCCCGGGCTGGCCGGCGCCGTCGACCTCTCCCAGCCGGTCGCGCTGATGCTGGTCGCCGTCCTGCACTTCATCCGCGACGAGGAGGGCGCCCAGCAGATCGTCCGCACCCTGCGCGACGCGCTCGCCCCCGGCAGCGCGCTGATCCTCTCCCACGGCAGCCCCGACTTCGCCTCCCGCGAGAGCGCCGCCGAGGGCACCCGCATCTACCGCAGCGCCAGCGCCCCGCTCGTGCTGCGCCCGCGCTCCGGCGTCGAGCCCTTCTTCGGCGACTTCGACTTCGTCGGCCCCGGGCTCGTCCAGCTCCCGCTCTGGCGCCCCGTCGCGGGCCACGTGCCGACCTCCGAACTCCCCGAGGGCTGGCAGGACGTCTCCGCGTACGCCGGCGTCGCCTTCAAGCGGTAGCCGTCCGCTTCGAGCGGCAGCCGTTCGCGCGCCCGGTCCCGGCGCCTCCCTCCTACGCCGGGACCGGACCGTCGAAGGCTACGGAACCCCACTGACAACCCCTCACCCCCGCGGCTACCCTGCGGCGTGACCACCACCGCCCTGCCGCCGCTGCCCGCCGACGTCGCCGAACTGCTGCGGGCCGTCGACGCCCCGCCCCGCCTGGTCGCCCACCTCGCGCTGGTGCACCGGGTCGCCGAGGAGATCGCCGGGTTCTGCGCCCGCGAAGGCCTGGCCTTCGACCGCGCGGCCGTCCTCTACGGCGCCGCCACCCACGACATCGGCAAGACCGTCCACCCCGAGGAGCTCTCCGCCCCCGGCTCCCGGCACGAGCCCGCCGGGCACGCCCTGCTGCTCGCCCACGGCGTCCCCGAGCACCTCGCCCGCTTCGCCCGCACCCACGCGAGCTGGGACGAGCCGGGCACCACCGTCGAGGACCTGCTGGTCGGCCTGGCCGACAAGGCCTGGAAGAACAAGCGGGTCCAGGACCTGGAGGACCTGGTCGTCGACCGCCTCGCCGCCGCCGGCGGGAAGGAGCGCTGGGAGGCCTTCCTCGCCCTGGACGACCTGCTCACCCGGATCGGCGAGGACGCCCCGCGCCGGCTCGCCGTCCAGGCCGCCCACCCGGTACGGACCGGGTGAAAACGGCGCGACAGGCCCGGCCGGCCGGTGTTAGCGTCCGCGGCATGGAACCCCTGAGCGAGAACGAGATCCGCGCGTCCTTCGTCAACTGCTCCAAGGGCGAGGCCCGCCGGCTCCACCTGCCCCGGGGTCTGGCCGAACTGCCCTGGGAGCAGCTGGACTTCCTCGGCTGGCGGGACCAGGGCGCGCCCGACCGGGCGTACCTGGTGGCGCCGTACGAGGGCGAGCCGGTCGGCGTGACGCTGCGCTCCTCGGTGATCCGGCGCAGCCTGACCAAGACCAACGTGTGCTCGCTGTGCATCACCGCGCACGCCGGGTCGGGGGTCGCGCTGCTCGCCGCCCGCCGGGCCGGGGCGGCCGGGCGCGAGGGCAACACGGTCGGCACGTACATCTGCGCCGACCTGGCCTGCTCGCTCTACGTGCGCGGGCTGAAGAAGTCCACGCTGGTCACCCGGCCCGACGAGTCGCTGCCGCTGGAGGTGCAGATCGACCGTACGGTGGGCAACCTCGGCGGCTTCCTCGCCAAGGTGCTCGCCACCGCGGACGTCGCGTAGCGGCTCCGCGCCGCTCAGTGCCCGCGCAACTGGTCCAGGTCGCGGCGCTCCCGCTTGGTCGGCCGCCCGGCCCCGCGGTCCCGCGTCCCGGCCGCCGCGACGAACTCGCGCGGCGGCCGCGGCGGGCTGTTGTCGACCAGGCACTCCGCCGCGACGACGGCGCCGACCCGCTTGCGGATCAGCTTGCTCACCACCACGACCCGTTCGTGGCCCTCCTCGCGGAGCCGCACCTCGTCCCCGGGCTTCAGCGCCTGGGCGGGCTTGGCCCGCTCGCCGTTCACCCGGACGTGCCCGGCCCGGCAGGCGGCCGCCGCCAGCGCCCGCGTCTTGACCAGCCGGACCGACCAGATCCAGCTGTCCACCCGCACGCTTCCCTCGTGTTCAGCCATCCTGGGAGCCTACCCAAGGATGGCCTGCCCGCCCGCGGGCGGCGCCTCCTGGATCGCCCAGCCGTTCCCGTCCGGGTCGTTGAAGAACAGGAAGTTGTTCCACGCCTCACCGTGCCCGTCCACCCGGGCCCCGGCCACGAAGTGCTGGACCGGGCTGACCTGCACACCGCGGGCCACCAGTTCGGCGTGCGCCTTCTCGATGTCCGGCACCACCAGCTGGAGTCCCTTGACCGATCCGGGCGGCGAGTCGATCACCCCCTTGCCCACCACGATGGAGCAGGCCGAACCCGGGGGCGTCAGCTGGATCACCCGGATCCCGTCCCGCAACAGGGTGTCGTGGTCGACGGTGAACCCGGCCTGCTCCTCGTAGAAGAGCTTCGAGCGGTCCACGTCGGAGACCGGGACCACCACGACTTCGAGTTTCCACTCCATCGCCCTCACCTCTCTCGGCCGGGCCCTTCCAGTATCCGTCCGTAACCGCCCCCGGGACCGTCGGATAGCCTGAGAACACGATGAATCCCCAGACCACGCCCGCCGCGACCCCGCCGGACACCTCCTTCGCCACCCCGTGGGGCGCCTTCGCGCTCACCCGCTTCCCCGAGGACCCGCGTGAGCGGCTGCGGGCCTGGGACGCCGCCGACGAGTACCTGCTGCGCCACCTCGCGGGCGAGGCAGACAGCGCGGACGGCACCGCGACGGAGCTGGCCGGCCGGACGGTCGCCGTCCTCGGCGACCGCTGGGGCGCGCTGACCACCGCGCTCGCCGAGTACCGGCCGGTCCAGATCACCGACTCCCACCTCGGCCGGCAGGCCACCCTGGCCAACCTGGCCCGGGCCGGCGCCGCCGTCGACGAGTCCCGGCTGCTCACCACCCGTGACACCCCGCCGGAGCGGATCGACGTGCTGCTGGTGCGCGTGCCCAAGAGCCTGGCCCTGCTGGAGGACCAGCTGCACCGGCTCGCCCCCGCCGTCCACGAGGGCACCGTGGTGATCGGCACCGGCATGGTCACCGAGATCCACACCTCCACGCTCCGGCTCTTCGAGCGGATCCTCGGCCCGACCCGCACCTCGCTGGCCGCCCGCAAGGCCCGGCTGGTCTTCTGCACCCCGGACCGGGCGCTGGACCCCGGCCCCAACCCGTGGCCGCACCGCTACGCGCTGCCGCAGGACATCGGCCCCGCCTCCGGCCGTACGGTCGTCAACCACGCGGGCACCTTCTGCGCCGACCGGCTCGACATCGGCACCCGCTTCCTCCTCGCCCACCTGCCCGTCCCCGCCCCCGGCGCCCGGGTGGTGGACCTCGGCTGCGGCAACGGCGTGGTCGGCACGGCCGCCGCGCTGGCCGGGCCCGGCGCGGAGCTGGTGTTCGTGGACGAGTCGCACCAGGCGGTGGCCTCCGCCGAGGAGACCTTCCGCGCCAACCTGGGCCCGGACGCCCCGGCCGAGTTCCTGGCCGCCGACGCCCTGGCCCGGGACGTGGTCGCCCCCGGTTCGGTGGACCTGGTGCTCAACAACCCGCCGTTCCACTCCCACCAGGCCACCACCGACGCCACCGCCTGGCGGATGTTCACCGGCGCCAAGCGGGCGCTGCGCCCCGGGGGCGAGCTCTGGGTGGTCGGCAACCGCCACCTCGGCTACCACGTCAAGCTGCGCCGCCTCTTCGGCAACTGCCAACTCGTGGCCGGGAACCCCAAGTTCGTGGTGCTGCGGGCCGTCAAGCGCTGACCCGGGCGCCCCGCCCCGGCGGGGGTCCGGCATATCCTCCTTGCATGAATTTTCCGTCACGCGTATATTCATGCCAAGACTAAGGAGGAACGCCATGGCATTGCGAGTCGCCGTCGCCGGCGCGAGCGGTTACGCGGGCGGCGAGGTGCTGCGCCTGCTGCTCGGCCACCCGGAGATGGAGATCGGGGCGCTGACCGGCGGCTCGAACGCGGGCACCAGGCTGGGCCTGCTCCAGCCGCACCTGCGCCCGCTCGCCGACCGCGTCCTCGAGGCCACCACCCCCGAGGTGCTGGCCGACCACGACGTGGTGTTCCTGGCCCTGCCGCACGGTCAGTCCGCCGCCGTCGCCGAGGAGCTCGGCCCGAACGTCCTGGTGATCGACTGCGGCGCCGACTTCCGGCTCAAGGCCGCCGCCGACTGGGAGCAGTTCTACGGCACCGCGCACGCCGGCACCTGGCCCTACGGCCTGCCCGAACTCCCCGGCCACCGAGCCGCGTTGAAGGGCAGCAACCGGATCGCCGTACCCGGCTGCTACCCGACGGCCGTCTCCCTGGCGCTGTTCCCCGCCTACGCCGCGCAGCTCGCCGAGCCGGAGGCCGTGGTGGTCGCCGCCTCCGGCACCTCCGGCGCCGGCAAGGCCGCCAAGCCGCACCTGCTGGGCAGCGAGGTGATGGGCAGCGTCAGCCCGTACGGCGTCGGCGGCGTCCACCGGCACACCCCGGAGATGGCGCAGAACCTCTCCCCGGTCGCGGGCGAGCCGGTCACCGTCTCCTTCACCCCCACCCTCGTCCCGATGCCGCGCGGCATCCTCGCCACCTGCTCGGCCAAGGCCAGGCCCGGGGTGACGGCCCGGAGCCTGCGCGCCGCCTACACCGAGGCGTTCGCGGACGAGCCCTTCGTCCACCTGCTGCCCGAGGGGCAGTGGCCGCAGACCAGCAGCGTCTACGGCGCCAACACCGCCCTGGTCCAGGTCGCCCTGGACGCCGCCGCCGGGCGGATCATCGCGATCAGCGCGATCGACAACCTGGTCAAGGGCACCGCCGGCGGCGCGGTGCAGAGCATGAACATCGCCCTGGGCCTGCCCGAGGAGCTCGGCCTGCCCGTGAACGGAGTCGCACCGTGAGCAAGAGCACCAACGTCGGAGTGACCGCCGCCAAGGGCTTCCGGGCCGCCGGTGTGACCGCCGGCATCAAGGCCTCCGGCGCCCCCGACCTCGCCCTGGTGGTCAACGACGGCCCCTCGCTCGCCGCGGCCGGCGTCTTCACCGCCAACCGGGTCAAGGCCGCGCCGGTGCTCTGGTCCGAGCAGGTCCTCAAGGGCGGCCAGGTCTCCGCCGTCGTCCTCAACTCCGGTGGCGCCAACGCCTGCACCGGCCCGCTCGGCTTCCAGGACACCCACGCCACCGCGGAGAAGGCCGCCGCGGAGCTGGGCCTCAACGCGGGCGAGGTCGCCGTCGCCTCCACCGGCCTGATCGGCGTCCGGCTGCCGATGGACCTCCTGCTGCCCGGCGTCGCCCTGGCCGCCGGCGCGCTCGGCGAGGACGGCGGCGAGGCCGCCGCGATCGCCATCAAGACCACCGACACCGTGCACAAGACCGCCGAGTACACCAGCCCGGCCGGCTGGACGGTCGGCGGCATGGCCAAGGGCGCGGGCATGCTCGCCCCGAGCCTCGCCACCATGCTGGTCGTCCTCACCACCGACGCCGACCTGGACAGCGCCGCCCTGGACGACGCGCTGCGCGGCGCCACCCGCACCACCTTCGACCGGATCGACTCCGACGGCTGCATGTCGACCAACGACACCGTGCTGCTGCTCGCCTCCGCCGCCTCCGGCACCGTCCCGGACCGGGCCGAGTTCGCCGAGGCCGTCCGCACGGTCAGCGCCGACCTGGCCCGCCAGCTGATCGGCGACGCCGAGGGCGCGAGCAAGGAGATCCGGATCGACGTCACCGGCGCCGCCACCGAGGACGACGCGGTCGAGGTCGCCCGGACGATCAGCCGCAACAACCTGCTCAAGTGCGCCATCCACGGCGAGGACCCCAACTGGGGCCGGGTGCTGGCCGCGATCGGCACCACCTCCGCCGCCTTCGACCCGGACGGGCTGGACGTCGCCATCAACGGCGTCTGGGTCTGCAAGTCCGGCGGCGTCGGCGAGGACCGCGACCTGGTCGACATGAAGGGCCGCGAGGTCGTCATCACCGCGAACCTCAACGCCGGTACGGCGGGCGCCACGCTGTGGACCAACGACCTGACGGCCGACTACGTCCACGAGAACAGCGCCTACTCGACCTGATCCGCGCCGCTCCACCCGAGCCCGCCTGATCCGCGACATCCCCCCGGCCCGCGGCCGGGGGGACCCCCATCGACGAGGGAAACCCGTGCAGATCGCACCCAAGGGCGAACAGGCCCGCAACAACACCGCGTTGCCCAAGGCCATGACGCTGATCGAGGCGCTGCCGTGGCTGGAGCGCTTCCACGGCAAGACCGTCGTGATCAAGTTCGGCGGCAACGCCATGGTGGACGACAGCCTCAAGTCCGCCTTCGCCCAGGACGTCGTCTTCCTGCGCTACGCCGGGCTGCACCCCGTCGTGGTGCACGGCGGCGGCCCCCAGATCAGTGCCCAACTCGACCGGCTGGGCCTGGAGTCGAGCTTCACCAACGGCCTGCGGGTCACCACCCCGGAGACCATGGACGTGGTCCGGATGGTGCTGGCCGGCCAGGTGCAGCGCGAGCTGGTCGGCCTGCTCAACGAGCACGGCCCGTTCGCGGTCGGCATGACCGGCGAGGACGCCCACACCATGACGGCGGTCAAGCGCTACGCCGTGGTGGACGGCGAGCAGGTCGACATCGGCCTGGTCGGCGACATCGTCAACATCGAGGCCGGCGCCGTGAAGGCGATGATCGCCGACGGCCGCATCCCGGTCATCTCCTCGATCGCCCGCGGCACCGACGGCCACGTCTACAACATCAACGCCGACACCGCCGCCTCCGCCCTCGCGGTCGCGCTCGGCGCCGAGATGCTCGTCGTCCTCACCGACGTCGAGGGCCTCTACAAGGACTGGCCGGAATCCGACGACGTGATCAGCCAGCTCAGCGCGAGCGAGCTGGAGGAGCTGCTGCCCGAGCTGGCCAGCGGCATGCTCCCCAAGATGGAGGGCTGCCTGCGGGCCGTCCGCTCCGGCGTGGGCACCGCCCGCGTCCTGGACGGCCGGGTCCAGCACAGCCTGCTGCTGGAGATCTTCACCGACGAGGGCATCGGCACGATGGTCGTGCCGGACGACGAAACGACCGTGACCGGGGGACTGGCATGAGCGGCACGACTGGCACCGACAGCACGACCGGCGCGACGGGTACGACCGGCGCGACCGGTACGACGGGTACGACCCACAACGAGCAGCTCGCCGAGCGCTGGCAGCACGCCTTCACCGACAACTACGGCACCCCCCGCATCCCGCTGGTGCGCGGCGAGGGCAGCAAGCTCTGGGACGCCGACGGCAAGGAGTACACCGACCTGCTCGGCGGCATCGCCGTCAACGCCCTCGGCACCGCCCACCCGGCCGTCGTCGAGGCGGTGAGCCGGCAGATCGCCACCCTGGGCCACGTCTCCAACCTCTTCATGGCCGAGCCCACCATCGCGCTCGCCGAGCGGCTGCTGGAGCTGGACGGCCGCCCGGGCGGCCGGGTGTTCTTCTGCAACTCCGGCGCCGAGGCCAACGAGGCCGCCTTCAAGATCAGCCGGCGGACCGGCCGCACCCACCTGGTCGCCCTCCAGGGCGCGTTCCACGGCCGCACCATGGGCGCCCTCGCGCTCACCGGCCAGCCCGCCAAGCAGGACCCGTTCCGCCCGCTGCCCGGCGACGTCACCCACGTCCCGCTCGGCGACGTCGAGGCGCTGCGCGCGGCCGTCACCACCGAGACGGCCGCCGTCTTCCTGGAGCCCGTCCAGGGCGAGAACGGCGCGATCCCGCTGCCCGAGGGCTACCTGAAGGCGGCCCGCGAGATCACCCGGGCCACCGGCACCCTGCTGGTCCTGGACGAGATCCAGACCGGCGTCGGCCGCACCGGCCACTGGTTCGCCCACCAGGCGGACGAGGGCGTGGAGCCGGACGTGGTCACCCTGGCCAAGGCGCTCGGCGGCGGCCTGCCGATGGGCGCGGTGCTGGCCTTCGGGCCGGCCGCCGAGCTGCTCACTCCGGGCCAGCACGGCACCACCTTCGGCGGCAACCCGGTGGCCGCCGCGGCCGGGCTCGCGGTGCTGGACACCATCGAGTCCGAGGGCCTGCTGGAGCACGTCCGCAAGCTCGGCGAGCGGCTGCGGCAGGGCGTCGAGGCGCTCGGCGACCCGCTGGTCTCGCACGTGCGCGGGGCGGGCCTGCTGCTCGGCATCGTGCTCACCGAGCCGGTCTCGGCGCAGGTCCAGGCCGCCGCGCAGGAGGCGGGCTTCCTGGTCAACGCGGCCGTCCCGGACGCCGTCCGGCTGGCCCCGCCGCTGGTGCTGACCGAGCAGGAGGCGGACGCCTTCCTGGCCGCGCTGCCGGGCATCCTCCGGACGGTGCGCGAGGGCGCCCCGGCCGATGCGAATTGACCGTCGTCCGGGAGAATAATCACATGACCGCTTCCCACTCCGGCCCGTCCGCCGCAGGCCCGACGCCGCAGGTCCCGCAGACCCGCACCGCGCGCCACCGGCGGATCGTGGACCTGCTCACCCGCCAGCCCGTGCGTTCGCAGAGCCAGCTCGCCAAGCTGCTCGCCGACGACGGACTCGTGGTCACCCAGGCCACCCTCTCCCGGGACCTGGACGAGCTGGGCGCGGTCAAGATCCGCAACCGGGACGGCGCGCTGATCTACGCCGTCCCGGCCGAGGGCGGCGACCGCACGCCGCGCGCGCCGATGGGCGAGTCGGCCAGCGAGGGCCGGATGGCCCGGCTGGCCGGCGAGCTCATGGTCTCCGCGACGGCCTCCGGCAACCTGGTGGTGCTGCGCACCCCGCCGGGCGCCGCCCAGTTCCTGGCCTCGGCGATCGACCAGGCCGAGGTGTTCGAGATCATCGGCACCATCGCCGGCGACGACACCGTCCTGCTGATCAGCCGGGACCCGGCCGGCGGGCAGGCGCTCGCCGACCACCTCATGCAACTCGCCCAGGCGAAGGCGCAGTAGCACCTCGAACGCGCGAAACCCCGGCCGACGGAGACGGCGGTTTCCAGGGGTCGTTGCAACATGTGGTCGGTTTGATCAGGCCGCGACGAGTTTATGCAGGCGCTCGGCTGGGGTTTCCCAGCCGAGCG
>NZ_JBIAXP010000001.1:547816-669712 GCF_042896795.1 Kitasatospora sp. NPDC001261 | reverse complement strand
GGCTCCCAGTAGACGACTGGGTTGATAGGCCGGATATGGAAGCCCTGTGAGGGGTGGAGTTGACCGGTACTAATAGGCCGAGGGCTTGTCCTCAGTTGCTCGCGTCCACTGTGTTGTTCTGAAACAACGACCCGCTCTTTGTGAAGGGCGTGCGGTTGACAGTTTCATAGTGTTTCGGTGGTCATAGCGTGAGGGAAACGCCCGGTTACATTCCGAACCCGGAAGCTAAGCCTTACAGCGCCGATGGTACTGCAGGGGGGACCCTGTGGGAGAGTAGGACGCCGCCGAACAATTCTTCAGAAGAACCCCCATCCGGGTCCCGGATGGGGGTTCTTCGCATTTCCGGGCCGATGTCGGACACCACCGCACCCCGACCCCTCCGGACCCCTCCCGAACGACCCCCGCCGAGTGGCTGGTCCACCGTCAATATGCCGCTAAAACCGCCTGATCAGCGCACTGATCAGCGGAAAATCGCGTCGCACGCCGTAGTCTCGAAGGCAGGGGGAACAGGTGTCCGGGGGCGTTCTCCGGGCCGGGTCGGATCAAGAATGGTGCTCATGGGACGAGGCAGGCTGCGCATCTACCTCGGGGCGGCCCCCGGGGTCGGCAAGACGTACGCCATGCTCGCCGAGGCGCACCGGCGGCAGGAGCGGGGCACGGACGTGGTGGTCGCGTTCGTGGAGGACCACGGCCGCCGGCGGACCGCGGACATGGTCGCGGGGCTGGAGGTCGTGCTGCGGCAGCAGGTGGTGCACCGCGGTGCCCGGTTCTCCGAGATGGACCTGGACGCCGTCCTGGCGCGCCGCCCGCAGGTGGCCCTGGTGGACGAGCTGGCCCACACCAACGTCCCCGGCTGCCGCAACGAGAAGCGCTGGCAGGACGTCGAGGAGCTGCTGGCGGCCGGGATCGACGTGATCTCCACCGTCAACGTGCAGCACCTGGAGTCGCTGGGCGACGCCGTCGAGGGCATCACCGGGGTGCGCCAGCGCGAGGCCGTCCCGGACGAGGTGGTCCGGCGGGCGGACCAGATCGAGCTGGTGGACATGTCCCCGCAGGCGCTGCGGCGCCGGCTGGCGCACGGCAACGTGTACGCGCCGGAGAAGATCGACGCCGCCCTCGCCAACTACTTCCGCCCGGGCAACCTGACCGCGCTGCGCGAGCTGGCGCTGCTGTGGACCGCGGACCGGGTGGACGAGTACCTCCAGAAGTACCGGGCCGAGCAGGGCATCGAGGGCACCTGGCAGGCCAGGGAGCGGATCGTGGTGGGCCTGACCGGCGGGCCCGAGGGGGCGACGCTGATCCGCCGGGCGGCCCGGATCGCCGCCAGGGTCTCCGGCGGCGAGCTGCTCGCCGTGCACATCTCCCGCTCGGACGGGCTGGTGGGCTCCGGCTCGCCGCAGACGCTGATCGAGCAGCGCGCGCTGGTGGAGAGCCTCGGCGGCTCCTTCCACGCCGTCCTCGGCGACGACCCGGCCGGCGGGCTGCTGGACTTCGCCCGGGGCGTGAACGCCACCCAGATCGTGCTGGGCACCAGCCGGCGGCCCGGCTGGCAGTACCTGTACGGGCCGGGCGTCGGCACCATCGTGACCCGGGAGGCCGGGGACATCGACGTCCACATGGTCACCCACGAGCACGCCGGGCACGGGCGGCGCGGCAAGATACCGGTCCGCCGGATCACCGACCTGGGCCGCACCAGGACGGTCGGCGGCTGGCTGATCGGACTGGTCGGGCCGCCGCTGCTGGCGATCGTGCTGACCGCGATCGGCGGGCTGGGGCTCTCCACCGACATGCTGCTGTTCCTGTCGCTGACGGTGTGCGCGG
The DNA here is from genome assembly GCF_042896795.1 of Kitasatospora sp. NPDC001261. Lineage (NCBI taxonomy): Bacteria > Bacillati > Actinomycetota > Actinomycetes > Kitasatosporales > Streptomycetaceae > Kitasatospora > Kitasatospora sp. NPDC001261. The sequence goes on along the minus strand of NZ_JBIAXP010000001.1, from coordinate 667,891 downwards.
CGCTGGTGGGCGGGCTGCTGCCGGCGATCGGCTCGGCGCTGGTCGCCTCCTCCGTCCTGAACTACTACTTCACCCCGCCGCTGCACACCTTCACCATCAACGAGCCGCAGAACATCATGGCGGTGGCGATATTCACCATCGTCGGCATATCGGTGGCGTCGGTGGTGGACCTCGCGGCCCGGCGCACCCAGCAGGCCGCCCGCAGCCAGACCGAGGCGCAGACGCTCAGCGCGCTGGCCGGCACGGTGCTGCGCGGCGCGCCCAACGGCGACGGGGTGCTGACCGCGCTGATGGAGCAGGTCCGGGAGACCTTCGGGCAGGAGAGCGCCGCGCTGCTGGAACGGCCGGACCCGCTCTCCGCCTGGGCGCCCGTGGCGACCGCCGGCCCGCGCCCGCCGGAGCGGCCGGAGGAGGCCGACGTGGACGTCCCGGTCGGCGACAGCCTGGCGCTGGTGCTGCGCGGCCGGGTGCTGCCCGGGGCGGACCGGCGCCTGCTCGGGGCGTTCGCCGCCCAGGCCGCCGTGGTGCTGGAGCGCCGCCGGCTGGCCCGGGAGGCCGCCGAGGCCCGCCGGGAGGCCGAGGGCAACCGGATCCGGACGGCTCTGCTGGCCGCCGTCTCGCACGACCTGCGCACCCCGTTGGCGGGCATCAAGGCCTCGGTGAGCTCGCTGCGCTCGGCCGACGTCGACTGGGCCCCGGAGGACGAGGCCGAGCTGCTGGCCGGCATCGAGGCCGGGGCCGACCGGCTGGACCACCTGATCAACAACCTGCTCGACATGAGCCGTCTGCAGACCGGGACCGTCACCCCGCTGATCCAGGAGACCGACCTGGACGAGGTGGTGCCGTTCGCGCTCGGCGGGGTGCCGCTGGAGTCCGTCCGGCTGGAGGTCCCGGAGACGCTGCCGATGGTCCGGGCCGACGGCGGGCTGCTGGAGCGCTCGCTGGCCAACCTGGTGGAGAACGCCGTCAAGTACAGCCCGGACGGGGTCAGGGTGCTGGTCAAGGCCGACGAGCTGCGGCAGCCGGGGCGGCCGGCCCGGGTCGAGCTGCGGATCGTGGACCGCGGCCCGGGGGTGCCCGAGGACGCCAAGGAGCGGATCTTCGCGCCGTTCCAGCGGTACGGGGACGCGCCGCGCGGCGCCGGGGTGGGCCTCGGACTCGCGGTGGCGCGCGGCTTCGTCGAGGCGATGGACGGTACCGTCACTGCCGAGGACACCCCGGGCGGCGGACTCACCATGGTCGTCAGCCTGCCCGTGGTCGAACGGCCGCCCGAACCGGGGGAGCGGGGCGGCGAGGGTGGCGGCCCGCTCCCGGACCTGATCACCTGAGAACCGGCGGCGCACCGGCCGGGCCGTCGCTCCTCCGGGGGCCGGCGCGCCTCCCGGGCCGTACGCCGCACAGCACGTCGCACGTCGCACCGAACGTCGTAGAGCAGTCCCCAGTCCGTAAGTCAGACAGCCCTGAAAGGCGGAGCCCGTAAATGACCCGGGTCCTCGTCGTGGACGACGAACCGCAGATCGTCCGCGCGCTGGTGATCAACCTCAAGGCCCGCAAGTACGAGGTGGACGCGGCCCATGACGGCGCGAGCGCCCTGGAGCTGGCCGCGGCCCGCCATCCGGACGTGGTCGTCCTCGACCTGGGCCTGCCCGACATGGACGGGGTCGAGGTGATCCGCGGCCTGCGCGGCTGGACCCGGGTGCCGATCATCGTGCTGTCGGCCCGGCACGCCTCGGACGAGAAGGTCGAGGCGCTGGACGCGGGCGCCGACGACTACGTCACCAAGCCGTTCGGCATGGACGAGCTGCTCGCCCGGATGCGGGCCGCCGTGCGGCGGGCCGAGCCGGTGGCCGGGGAGGCCGACTCGCTGGTCGTCACCGAGTCCTTCACCGTCGACCTCGCGGCCAAGAAGGTCAACCGGGACGGCGCCGACGTACGCCTCACGCCGACCGAGTGGCACCTGCTGGAGGTACTGGTCCGCAACGCCGGGCGGCTGGTCAGCCAGACCCAGCTGCTCCAGGAGGTCTGGGGCCCGGCCTACCGCACCGAGACCAACTACCTGCGGGTCTACCTGGCCCAGCTCCGCCGCAAGCTGGAGCGCGACCCCTCGCACCCGCGCCACTTCATCACCGAACCGGGCATGGGGTACCGCTTCGAGAGCTGACCGCGACCGCCCCCGGCGGCCGTGCGGCCTGCCGCCGGGGGGCCGGAACCCGGTACCCTTCCGACATGAGTGGTGACAACAGCAGCGGCCCGCCGCAGGGGCGGTTCCGCCGCATGCTCAGCCGGCTGACCTCCTCGGCCGAGGAACTGGACGCCGAGGAGCTGCGTCAGGAGATCGCCGCGGAGTCCGGCTGCACGCCGATCGCCGGCTGCGGGGACCGCGAGCTGGTCACCGTCGCGGGCACGCTGCGCACGGTGACGCTCCGCCCGAGGGCGGGGGTGCCCGCCCTGGAGGCCGAACTCTTCGACGGTACCGAGGCGCTGGACGTGGTCTGGCTCGGCCGCCGCTCGATCGCCGGGATAGAGCCCGGCCGCCGGCTGGTCGCCAGCGGCCGGATCAGTCACGCACGCGGGCGCCGCGTGCTGTTCAACCCCCGCTATGAGCTGCGTCCGGTCGGACACGGGAGCGAATGAGCGTGAGCAACCAGCCCGGCGGCGAGGCCGCCGCCCAGCTCGACCTGGCGGTCGACCCCGCGGACGCGGAGGCCGCCCGCAGGGCCGCCTCCAAGGAGGCGGCCGACACCGTGCTCCAGGCCTTCGGCGGCGTGCGCGGCATGATCGACATGACGCTGCCCGGCCTGGTCTTCATCGTCACGTACAACCTGACCCACCAGGTCAGCACCTCGGCCTGGGCCGCGCTGGGCCTGAGCGCCCTGTTCGTGGTGGCCCGGCTGGCGAAGCGGCAGACCATCCAGCACGCCTTCAGCGGGGTGTTCGGGGTCGCGCTCGGCGCCTGGATCTCGATGAAGAGCGGCAAGGCCGAGGACTTCTACCTGCCCGGCCTGCTCTGGAACGTCGGCTACTGCGTCGCCCTGGCGACCTCCGCCCTGGCACGCTGGCCGATGATCGGGGTGATGCTCGGCCCGATCACCGGCGAGATGTTCACCTGGCGCAAGGAGAACCCGGGCCGGCTGGCCGCCTACACCAAGGCGACCTGGGCCTGGGTGCTGATCATGGGCGCCAAGCCGGTGATCCTCTTCCCGCTGTACTTCACCCACAACGTCAACCTGCTGGGCTGGCTGAAGGTCGCCCTCGGCATCCCGCCGCTGCTGCTGGCGATGTACGTGACCTGGCAGATCCTGCTGAAGGCGCCGCCGCCGATCAAGGCGCAGCTGGACGAGGAGGAGGAGCCGGCGAAGTAGCCGCCTCCCGCCCGTCCCGAACGACGGAGAAGGGCCCGTACCCCGAGGGGTGCGGGCCCTTCTCCGTGTCGCGCGCTCCGGGGCTACTGGGCGCCCGAGATGGCCGAGAGGAGCTCTTCCAGCTCCTCCTCGCGCTCCTGCGCGGCGACGAAGAGCAGCTCGTCGCCGCCCTCCAGGGTGTCGTCCTTGCCCGGCACCAGCACCCGGCCCTCGCGGATGATGGTCACCAGCGCGGTGTCCTGCGGCCAGGCCACGTCGCCGACCCGGGTGCCGACCAGCTCGGTGTCGGAGGCCAGGGTCAGCTCGACCAGGTTGGCGTTGCCCTGGCTGAAGCGCATCAGGCGGACCAGGTCGCCGACGCTGACCGCCTCCTCGACCAGTGCGGACATCAGACGCGGGGTGGAGACGGCGACGTCCACGCCCCAGGACTCGTTGAAGAGCCACTCGTTCTTGGGGTTGTTCACCCGGGCGACCACTCGCGGCACCGCGTACTCGGTCTTGGCGAGCAGCGAGACGACCAGGTTGACCTTGTCGTCACCGGTCGCGGCGATCACCACGTGGCAGCGCTGGAGCGCGGCCTCGTCCAGCGAGGTGATCTCGCAGGCGTCGGCCAGCAGCCACTCCGCCATCGGGACCCGCTCCACCGAGATGGAGTTCGGGTTCTTGTCTATCAGCAGGACCTCGTGGCCGTTCTCCAGCAGCTCGCCCGCGATCGAGCGGCCCACGGCTCCGGCCCCGGCAATGGCGACCCGCATCAGTGACCCTCCTCCTTCGGCCCCTGCGCGAACGCGGCCTCGACGGCCGTCAGGTCGGCCCGGCGCAGCATCACGTGCACCAGGTCGCCCTCCTGCACCACCATCTGCGGCGAGGGGAGCACCCCCTCGCCGAGCCGGGTGACGAACGCCACCCGGGTGCCGGAGGCCTCCTCCAGCTCGCCGATCCGGTGGCCGATCCAGCGCGGGTCGTACGCGACCTCGGCGAGCTGGACGCCACCGCTCGGGTCCTGCCACAGCGGCTCGGCGCCGCTCGGCAGCAGCCGGCGCAGCATCTGGTCGGCGGTCCAGCGGACCGTCGCCACGGTGGGGATGCCCAGGCGCTGGTACACCTCGGCGCGGCGGGGGTCGTAGATCCGGGCGGCGACGTTCTCGACGCCGAAGTTCTCCCGGGCCACCCGCGCGGCGATGATGTTGGAGTTGTCACCGCTGGAGACCGCGGCGAAGGCGCCGGCCTCCTCGATGCCCGCCTCGCGCAGGGTGTCCTGGTCGAAGCCGACGCCGGTCACCCGGCGCCCGTTGAAGCCGGCGCCCAGCCGACGGAACGCGGTCGGGTCCTGGTCGACCACGGCCACCGAGTGGCCCTGTTTCTCCAGGGCTCTGGCGAGGGCGGAGCCCACGCGGCCGCAGCCCATGATGACGATGTGCACCGGCGCTTACCTCACCCGTCCCGAAGGGGTCTTGACCTGCGCAAACACCGTTCAGCTCCGTTTCCCGCCCGGTCGTCCGGGACGAGGTTCCTCGTGGGGGCGCCGACCCGGCAACGCTCGACAACCAGAGTGTTGCCCGCCGACTCGTATCCGACACGCTAGCCGGTCCACCGAACGCAGTCGCGACGAAGGGGGGGACAAACGGCGGAGCCTTGACCGGGGAGCCCCTACGATTCCTTAACGTGCCTATGCCGACTGACCTTCCGAAACGCATCCTGATCGGGCGCGCCCTACGCAGCGACAAGCTGGGCGAGACGCTTCTGCCCAAGCGGCTCGCGCTGCCCGTGTTCGCCTCGGACGCGCTCTCCTCGGTCGCGTACGCCCCCGAGGAGATCCTGCTCACCCTCTCCATCGCGGGCGCCTCGGCGATCCACTTCTCCTGGCAGATCGGCGTCGTCGTGGCGATCGTGATGCTCGCCGTGGTGGCCTCGTACCGGCAGAACGTCCACGCCTACCCCAGCGGCGGCGGCGACTACGAGGTCGCGACCGTCAACCACGGGCCGGCCGCCGGTCTGGTGGTCGCCAGCGCGCTGATGGTCGACTACGTGCTCACCGTGGCCGTGTCGACCACCTCGGGCGTCGCCAACGTCGTCTCCGCGGTGCCCTCGCTGCGCGGTCACGAGGCGGTCCTGTCGGTGGTGGTGGTCGTCCTGCTGATGGGCATGAACCTGCGCGGTGTGCGCGAGTCCGGAAGCGCCTTCGCCGTTCCCACCTACGCCTTCATGGTCGGCGTGATCGGGATGGTCGGCTACGGCGTCTTCCGGCACTTCGCGCTCGGCCAGGACATGCCCGCGGAGAGCTCCGGGTTCCACCTCGCCGCCACCCCCGGCAACGACTCGCTGACCGGCTTCGCGATGGTGTTCCTGCTGCTGAAGTCCTTCTCCTCCGGCTGTGCCGCGCTGACCGGTGTGGAGGCGATCTCCAACGGCGTGCCGGCCTTCCGCAAGCCGAAGAGCAAGAACGCCGCCACCACGCTGCTGATGATGGCGAGCATCGCCGTCGTGATGTTCATGGGCATCATCTGGCTGGCCCGGCTGACCGGTGTCCAGATGGCCGAGAACCCGGCCGAGCAGCTCGTCGGCTCCTCGCCCGGCTACCACCAGAAGACCGCGCTGGCGCAGATCAGCGAGGCCGTGTTCAACAACTTCACGCCCGGCTTCTACTTCGTCGCCGGCGTCACCGGCCTGATCCTGGTGCTCGCCGCCAACACCGCCTTCAACGGCTTCCCGGTGCTCGGCTCGATCCTCGCCCAGGACCGCTACCTGCCGCGCCAGCTGCACACCCGCGGCGACCGGCTGGCCTTCTCCAACGGCATCATCCTGCTGGCGATCGCCGCGATCCTGCTGATCCTCGCCTTCGACGCCGACCCGACCCGGCTGATCCAGCTCTACATCGTCGGCGTCTTCGTCGCCTTCAACATGAGCCAGTCCGGCATGATCCGGCACTGGACCCGGCTGCTGCGCACCGAGACCGACCCGGCCAAGCGCCGCCACATGCAGCGCAGCCGGGCGATCAACGCCTTCGGCCTGGTGATGACCATGGCCGTGCTGATCGTCGTACTGGTCACCAAGATCGGCCACGCCTGGATCGCGATCGCCGCGATGGCCGTGCTGTTCGTGATGATGAAGGGCATCCGGCGCCACTACGACCGGGTCTCCGACGAGCTCATCGCCGCCGAGGAGCCGGACGACGTGGTGCTGCCCACCCGGGTGCACGCCATCGTGCTGGTCTCCAAGCTGCACAAGCCGGCGCTGCGCGCCCTGGCGTACGCCCGGCTGGCCCGGGCCCACACGCTGGAGGCGGTCACGGTCAACGTCGACCCGGCGGACACGGCGGCGCTGCGGCGGGAGTGGGACGAGCGCGGCATCGAGGTGCCGCTCAAGGTGCTGGACTCGCCGTACCGCGAGATCACCGGGCCGGTCCTGGACTACGTGAAGAACCTGCGGCGCAGCAGCCCGCGGGACGTGGTCTCGGTCTACATCCCGGAGTACGTGGTCGGCCACTGGTACGAGCACCTGCTGCACAACCAGAGCGCGCTGCGGCTCAAGGGGCGGCTGCTGTTCAAGCCCGGTGTGATGGTCACCTCGGTACCGTGGCAGCTGGAGTCCTCCGAGCGGCGCAAGCCGCAGAAGGCCTGGTCGGCGCCGGGCGCCGTCCGGCGTGGCGAGCCTCGGGCGCCGAAGGCCGTAAAGTCGAAGGATTCCGTCTCCACCGGTACGAACGCCGGTGACAGCCCCGACCGCAGCAAGGACTCCTCCCAGTGACCCGCAACACTCCGCCCCGTTCCTCGGGCTCCTCCGGCGCCTCCGGCAAGGGCGCCCGCCGGGGCGGCTCCAAGCCCGGTCAGGTCTCCCGGCCGCGTTGGGGCCGGCCGTCCCGTCCGGAGGCCACCGACCGCGACGGCCTCACCGCGAGCACCGCGCCGTTCGTCCCGGGCGAGCGGGAGGACCGGGGGCCCGCCGAGCCGGTGGCCGGGAAGGGCTCCGCGGCGAAGGGTGCCGCGGGCAAGGGCTCCGCGGCGAAGGGTGCCGCGGCCAAGGGCTCCGCCAAGGGCTCCGGCAAGGACGCGCCCAAGGGTGCGGGCAAGGACGCCGGCCAGGGCGCCGGCCAGGGTGCGCCGAAGGGCGCCGCCGGGGCCGAGCGGAAGGCGCCGCGCAAGCAGGCGGTGCGGCCGCCCAAGGCGCTGCGCACCGCCGCCGCGCGGCCCTCGCGGCCCGAGGCGCCGTCCGGGGAGCCGCTGGTCGGGCAGCGCTACGAGGTCGAGGTCGGCCCGGTCGCGCACGGCGGCGGGCACTGCGTGGCCCGGCACGAGGGCCGGGTGCTGTTCGTGCGGCACGCGCTGCCCGGTGAGAGGGTCGTCGCGCTGGTGACCGACGGGACCACCACCTCGCGGTTCCTGCGGGCCGACGCGGTGGAGGTGCTGGAGCCCTCCAAGGACCGGATCGAGGCGCCGTGCCCGTTCGCCGGTCCGGGCAAGTGCGGCGGCTGCGACTGGCAGCACGTCACCCCCGGCGGGCAGCGCAAGCTCAAGGCGGCGGTGCTGACCGAGCAGCTGGCCAAGCTGGCCGGGCTCACCCCGGCCGAGGCCGGCTGGGACGGCAGCGTCGAGCCGGTCGGCGGCAAGCTGCCGGCCGGGCAGGTGCCGGCCTGGCGCACCCGGGTGCAGTACACGGTGGACGCCGAGACCGGGAAGGTCGGCCTGCGCAAGTACCGCTCGCACGAGGTGCAGCCGGTGGACCGCTGCCTGATCGCCGCCGAGGGCGTCACCGAGCTGGGCGTCGAGACCCGGGACTGGCCGGGCGTGGCGAGCGTCGAGGTGATCGCCGCGACCGGCTCCTCCGACCGCCAGGTGGTGCTCACCCCGCGCGACGGTGCCCAGCTGCCGCTGGTCGAGCTGGACAAGCCGGTGTCGATCGCCCGGGTGGACGAGCAGGGCGACGTGCACAAGGTGCACGGGCGCGGCTTCGTCCGCGAGCGGGCCGCCGGGCGGACCTGGCGGATCAGCGACGGCGGTTTCTGGCAGATCCACCCGGAGGCGCCGGACACCCTGGTCGACGCGGTGCTGGACGGGCTGGACCCGCAGTGGGGCGAGAGCGCGCTCGACCTGTACTGCGGAGTCGGCCTGTTCGCGGGCGCGCTGGCCGACCGGGTCGGCGAGGACGGCGCGGTGCTCGGCATCGAGTCCGCCAAGCAGGCCGTGGTCGACGCCCGCCACAACCTGGCCGCGCTGGACAACGTTCAGATCGAGTGCGACCGGGTCGAGACGCTGCTGCCGCGCACCGGCATCACCGCCACCGACCTGATCGTGCTGGACCCGCCGCGCTCGGGCGCCGGCCGCGAGACCGTCGCCCACCTGGTCGGCCTGGAGGCGCGCCGGATCGCGTACGTGGCCTGCGACCCGGCCGCGCTCGCCCGGGACCTGAAGTTCTTCCGCGAGGGCGGCTACCGGCCGGTGTCGCTGCGGGCCTTCGACCTGTTCCCGATGACGCACCACTTCGAGTGCGTGGCGATCCTGGAGCCGACCGGGGAGTGATCCCGGGCGCCGGGAAGGCACGGCAGGAGGCGGTCACCCGTTCGGGGTGGCCGCCTCCGCCGCGTCCGGGGGCCGGCTACTCGTTGTGCTCCTCCTCGTCGACGCTGTGCGGGAGGTCGATGCCGTGCTGGGCGGCGAGCCGCAGGAGCGAGGCGACCCGGCCCTCGTACGCCTGGACGCCGTCGGCGTCCCCTTCGGCCCGGGCCGCCGCGAGGTCCCGGCGGGCCTGGGCGAGCTGCTCGCGCAGCTCCTGATCGAACATGGCTGTCATCGGTCGGCCTCCGCACCGGTCGGTGCCCGCTCGGGGGAACGCAAGGGGGTTTTCAGCGTCCCGGACGGTGGGTCGGTCTTCAAGTCCCGCTCCGCCTGGTGGCGGCACGGCGGTGGTGGGCGGGGGCCGGAGCGGGGCGGAGGAGAGGTGTGGCGTGGCCCGGACCGGGGCGGAGGGCAGGTGCGGGCGGGGTCCGGAGCAGGGCGGAAGGTCAGGCGTCGGCAATGCGCGGGTAAAAGATGGTGCGCGGAGTGCCGTCGGGTCCCGGGAGGGGGCTTGACGAGGCAAATCGCCGGGGCGAAGGTGAGCAGCTGACATGTGATGTGTGCTGTTGCACCGCCCTTGGCGGCAGCCGCCCCGCGCCGTCGGCCGGGGCCGGCCGATGCGTGAGGGGGAGCGTCATGGAGTTGGAGCTGCGGCACCTGCGCGTGGTGTGCGCCATCGCCGACACCGGGAGCGTCGGCCGGGCCGCCGCCCTGCTCGGCGCCTCGCAGCCGGCGACCAGCACCCAGCTGCGCCGGATCGAACGCCACCTGGGCGCCCCGCTGTTCGAACGCACCGCCGCCGGTGTCGCGCCGACCGGCTTCGGGGTGGAGGTGCTGGCCGCCGCCCGGGAACTGCTCACCCGCGCCGACTGCCTGGGCCGCCGCGCGGAGGCTTCGGCCGGGCCCGCCCCGCGCGAGCTGCGGCTGGCGGCCACCAACGCCCCGATCCTGCCCGGGCTGGTCACCAGGGCCCGGCACCAGCGGCCCGGGCAGCGCTTCACCGTGACGTCGGTCTACCGCTCCTCGGACATCGTCGAGCTGCTGGAGCGGGGCGAGGCGGACGTCGCGGTGGCCGTGGACTACCCGGGCCGGGAGCTGTGCCACTCGCCGTCCGTCGCGCACCGCGGCATCGTCACCGAGCCGGTCTTCGTCGCGCTGCCGGCCGGCCACCGGCTGCGGCACCGCACCGAGGTGGCCCTGGCGGACCTCGCGGAGGAGGAGTGGTTCCTGACCCCCGACGACGGGGCCGGCTGGCACGGCGTCTTCCACGGGGCCTGCGCCGCGGCGGGGTTCGCCCCGGCGACCGTCCACGAGTTCCTCGGCGGCCGGCTGGAGCTCCAGGAGATGATCGCCGCCGGGCTCGGCATCTCCGTCGTCCAGGCCACCACCCGGCCGCTCGCGGAGGTGGTGGTCAAGCCGCTGGCGGGGACGCCGATCTGGGTCCGGCAGCTGCTGGTCTGGCGGCCGGCCGGGGTGGGCGGGGAGGTGGTGGAGACGCTGTTCGGGGCGGCCGCCGCGGCGTACCGGGACCTGATCGCGGCCGCGCCGAGCTTCCAGGCATGGGCCGCGCGGACGTACCGGTCGTAGCGGCAGTGGGTGGGGGTCCGTGTTATGGCCGGGCCGGGAGATGTCATATGACCTGTGACATTGTTCTGACCCTCCGTCGCTGGCAGGATCATGACGCGTTCCCCCAACGTCTCGGCAGTCCTCCCAGCGCCTCCCTCACAGGAGAAGGACCCCACCAGTGCGCCCACGGATACCCCTCCCCACCCTGCTGGCCGGCCTCGTGGCCGGCTGCTGCGCCGCCGCCACGCTGCTGCCGGCCACGGCGTCAGCCGCCTCCGCCGCCTCGGCTGCCTCGGCCGCCTCCGGTGCTTCCGCCGCTCCCGCCCGGCCCGCGGCCGGTGCTCCGACGGCCGACCCGGGCTCCGTCCAGCCGAAGCCGCTCGGCGCCTTCCTCACCGTCGACCCGGCCGCCCAGGCCCGTGCCGCCGAGGACCTCGCCCCCGTCGCCAAGCCGCTGCCCCCGGCGCTGCTCGGCCAGGTCGTGATGGGCCAGCCGGCCGACACCGTCGTGCAGACCGCGCCGCGCCCGGCCGAGCCGAAGGCGCCCCCGGCCAAGCCGGCCCTCGCCGCCCGCGGCGCCGCCGGAGCGGCCGCCGCGCAGAGCTGCACCCCGGCCGACTTCGGCAGCCGCAGCGGCGCCGACCTGGTCTCCTTCATCGAGGGCTCGACCACGGACTGCGTCAACACGCTGTTCAACGTCACCGGCACCGACGCGGGCAGCATCTTCAAGGAATCGAAGATGCTCACCGTCGCCGACGCCTTCCGGACCATGGCGGCCGGCTACACCGGCGACAACTCGACCGCCATCCTGCAGCTCGTGCTCTTCCAGCGGGCCGGCTGGTTCGTGCAGTCGAACAACGCGGACGCGGTGGGCCCGTACGGCGCGGCCCTGACCAGCGGCTCCAAGGCCGCCCTCGACGCGTTCTTCGCCGCCCCGCACCGCACCGACGTCAGCGACGCCAACGGCGCCGTGCTCAACGAGGTGCTGGTGCTCACCGACAGCGCCAACCTCCAGGGCAGCTACCTGGGCGTCTACAAGCAGGTGCTGACGGCGTACGACAACTCGTACAACGCCTTCCCGAAGATGCTCAAGGCGGTCAACGCGGTGCTCTCCGCGCCGCTGTGGCGGGGCAACTGGAACCCCGACTTCGTCAGCGCGGTCGGCGCGGACCCGAGCATCGGCGCCACCCTCGGCGACTTCGCGCTGAACCACAAGGACCTCCTCGGCACGGCCAACGCCTACCTGGACGTCAACGCGGGCAACGACCTCGGCCGGATGGCCGGCGACGGCCCGGTGGTCGAGGCCGCGGTCAAGGGCAAGGTCAAGGCGGTCCTCGACGGCGCGCAGATCACCGGCGCCACCGGCCCGCTGTACGTCCACACCGCCTACCAGGCCAACAGCTTCGACCCCGGCCAGTGCTCGTACTACGGCATCTGCGACCTGCCGGCGAAGCTGACCGCCGCGGTGCTGCCGAACCAGCTGGTGTGCGACAACCGCACCATCCAGACCGAGGTCCTGTCGCCCGCCGACCTGGCCGCGGTCTGCGCCAGCCTGCGCGGCGAGGACACCTTCTTCCACAAGCTGGTGAAGGACAACGGTCCGATCCCCGGTCAGTACGACAAGGAGCTCACCCTCGCGGTCTTCGCCAACCAGGCGGACTACCTGACCTACTCCTGGGCGATCTTCAACAACTCCACCGACAACGGCGGACAGACCGTCATGGACCCGACCGACCCGAACAACCGGGCCGTGTGCGTGATGTACCAGAAGTCCTGGAACGACGGCTTCACCGCCAACGTGTGGAACCTCAACCACGAGTACACCCACTACCTGGACAACATCTACGACCTCAAGGGCAACTTCTCCACCGAGATCTCCGTCCCGGACATCTGGTGGATCGAGGGCGTCGCCGAGTACGAGTCCTACGCCTACCGCGGCACCACCGACACCCAGGCGATGGCCGAGGCCGCCAAGCACACCTACAAGCTGAGCACCCTCTTCCAGAACACGTACGGCAACTCGGACACCGTGCGCACCTACCCGTGGGGCTACCTGGCCGTCCGGTACATGTTCGAGAAGCACCCGGCGGACATCGACGCCATGCTCGCCCACTTCCGCACCGGCGACTACCAGGGCGGCTACGCGGTCTACAACGGCATCGGCACCCGCTACGACGCCGACTTCGACGCCTGGCTCGACACCTGCGCCGGCGGCGCCTGCCTGGCGGCCGGCCCGACCGCGCTGTTCGGCCAGTCGGTCTCCGGCGCGACCGTCACGCTGACCGACAAGTCCGTCCAGACCGGCGCCGGCCGGCTCACCGCCTGGCACTGGACCTTCGGCGACGGCAGCTCCTCCGACCAGCAGAACCCGACCCACACCTACGCGGCCGCCGGCACCTACACCGTCGCGCTGACCGTCACCGACGACACCGGCAGGACCGCCAGCACCCCGGCCTCCGTCGCCGTGACCACGGGCGGCGGCGGTGGCCCGACCACCCCGCCGGCCTGCACCGACCCGCGCGCCGACGCGCTCGGCAAGAACTGCTCGCGCGCCAACCTGTCGGCCACCGCCGGCAACCTGGACTACCTGTACGTCTACCTGCCGGCCGGCACCAGCACCCTGAAGATCACCACCTCCGGGGGCACCGGCACCGCGTACCTGTACTACAGCGACAGCACCTGGGCCTCGCCGAGCGCCTACACCGCCGCCTCCACCAACGCGGGCACCACCCAGAGCATCACGGTGACCAACCCGACGGCGGGCTACCGCTACGTGAGCCTCTACGCGAAGAGCGACTTCAGCGGGGTGACCGTCAGCACCCAGTTCTGATCCGTCCCCTTCCGGCGCGGGCCGGGTCCGTGGCAGCCAGCCGCGGGCCCGGCCCGTCCGGCGTTCCGGCGCCTCGCCGGCGGCCCGTCCGGCGTTCCGGTGGCTGCCGTCCGGCGCCGCGGTGACGGCCGGGTTGCGCGGGGGCGTGCGGCAGGTGTGCGGGCGGTGTGCGCACGCCCTTGTTGTGCTAGCACTTGAGCGCTAGCTTGAACGGCATGGGTAAGAAGCAGCTGAACGTGCGGGTCGACGCCACGACCGCCGAGATGGCCCGGGAACGGGCGGAGCAGCAGGGGATCTCCATGAACCAGTACATCGAGCGCCTGGTCCAACAGGACATGGGCGAGTCAGGGCGGGCCTTCGTGGACGCGGCCGCGCAGTTCATGAAGGAGTACGAGTCGGCCTTCCTCGCCGAGTTCGGGGAGCCCGGCGACCTCCAGGACGTGCGCCGTTGAAGCTGGAGGTCGACCTCTCGTGGCTGCTCATGACCGCCGAGCAGTACACGCCCGGTGATCCGCAGGTCACCGACTACGGCTCGTTGCTCGCGGCGGTCACCCGCCACCAGGCCGAGATATTCGACATCTCGGTCTACCCCGAACCACAGGACCGCGCTGCCGCGCTGATGCACCAGCTGATCCGGGTGCCCGCACTGGAGAAGACCAACGAACTCTTCGCGACCGCCGTCGCCTACGCCTACCTCGTCGCCAGCGGCTGCACCGTCGCCACCACCGCCCGCGAGGTGCGCAGCCTCTCCCGGGCCATCCGCGAGGGGCGGCTCGGGGTGTCGGGCGTCGCCGAGCGGCTCGCGGCCTGGGTGGTGGACGAGGCGGAGGGGGAGGAGGTCAGCGGGGCGGACGACGAGGACGAGGACGACGACTGACCGGCGCCGTCCCCGTCCCCGTCCCCGTTCCCGTTTCCGTTCCCGTTCCTGCCGGGGCCTCCCGGGCCGGGGCCGGTGGGCGGCCTGTTACGCGGGGGGCTCCTGCCGGGTGGAGGGCTCCTGCCGCGTGGCAGGCTCCTGCCGGCGGGGGGCTCCTACTGGGCGGCGGGCTCCTGCTGGGCGGCGGGCTCCGCGATCAGGGCCGTCGCGAAGGTGCGGAAGCCGGCCCGGCGGTAGATCCGGGCGACGTCCTCGTCGGCGGCGGACAGGAACACCGTCCGCACCCCGTTCGCCCGGGCGTGCTCGACCAGGGCCGCGGTGACCGCCAGGCCCAGCCCGCGACGGCGCGCGGACGGGAGCGTGCCCACCCCGGCCACCTCGGTGACCGGGCCCACCGGGTTGTGCTGGCCCGCGCACAGGACCGTGCCGTCCTCGACGGCCGCGGCCAGCACGGTGGTGCCGGTGGCGATCCGCCGGGCGATCCGCTCCGCCGTGCCGTCGGCCGCCAACGTCGCCGCGCGCTCGGCGAGTTCGGCCGCGCCGGCCGGGCCGACGGCGGTGCCCGGCTCGGCGAAGGCCAGGTGCGGGACGGCGACGGCGGCCGCCAGCTCCGGGGCGTCCGGTGCCAGCACCCGGACCTCCACCCGTTCCGGCAGCTCGGGCGCCGGGGCCGCCTCGTCCTGCGGGCCCAGCACCAGCAGCGGGTGCTCGTGCACCGTCAGGCCCGCAGCCTCGACCGCCGCGCGCAGCTCCGGGTTCTGCTCGGCCACCCACTCGAAGGCCTCCGGCGCGCCCGCCTCCCGCTGCCGCTCCAGCACCCGGCGGACGTCCTCGGCGGTGGCGGCGGGGCCGATGTGGCCGAGGGGCGGGCGGGCGTAGTAGGGCCAGCCGGCCCCGTCACGGAGGAACAGCGTCAGCGGCCCGAAGTCCTCGGTGCGGGCGGCGCTGCGGGGCACGGCGTCGTAGTAGCGCTCGATCTCGTCGAGCAGGGGGCGGTCGTGGGCATGATCATCAGGGGTCACGGCGTGCATCCAAGCAGGGGCGGGGGAGGGGCGCCACCGGTTTGTCGGGGCGGGCCGCGGCTCCTCCGGGCTCGGCGCCGCCCGCGCGTCGCCGTTCCGGGGGCCGATTGTTGCCGAACGCTTACCCGCCCGCAGCGATCTTGTGCGGCCGCGGCGTGCATGCTGAAGGCTTTACAGCTCTGCCGAGGGGGACGGCGGACGTCTGCACGAGGCGAGGCAAGGGGGAAGAC
The DNA here is from genome assembly GCF_042896795.1 of Kitasatospora sp. NPDC001261. NCBI lineage: Bacteria > Bacillati > Actinomycetota > Actinomycetes > Kitasatosporales > Streptomycetaceae > Kitasatospora > Kitasatospora sp. NPDC001261. The sequence goes on along the minus strand of NZ_JBIAXP010000001.1, from coordinate 652,452 downwards.
AGGCCGATGAGGCTCTGCTTTCTGGTGGAGGAACACTACCGGCACGACGGCATGCCGCTCGACGTGGCACGCCAACTCACCGCGTGGGGGCACCGGGTGGACGTGCTGCGCCCCGGGGACTCGCTGCTGGCGATCTCCGAGGAGGTCCGGGCCGGCAGCCACGACGCCTGGGTGCTCAAGACCGTGTCCGGCGGTCCCGGGCTGACCCTGCTGGAGTCGGCCGCCGCCGTCGGCCTCACCACGGTGAACGACGTGCGCTCGATCCGCGGGGTCCGGGACAAGGCGCTCGCCGCGGTCATCGGCCGCACCCGCGGCCTGCCCGTCCCGGTGACGTACGCGGCCGCGCGCTGGGAGCGGTTGGCGGAGATCCCGGCGGCCGAGTACCCGCTGGTGGTCAAGCCCGCCGACGGCAGCTCCGGGCGCGCCGTGCGGCTGGTGCGCAGCCCCGAGCAGCTGCTGGAGGTGGGTCCGGAGCTGGCGGGGGAGGGGCTGCTGATCGCGCAGCCGTACGTGCCCAACTCCGGGACCGACCTCAAGGTGTACTGCGTCGACGGCGAGCTCTTCGCGACGGAACGTTCCTCCCCGCTGCACCCCGGGCAGGGCGTGCGCGAGCGGCAGGTGCCGCTGCCGGGGAGTGTCGCGCGGATCGTGGCGCAGGTCGGCGAGGTGTTCGGGCTGGACCTGTACGGGGTGGACGTGCTGCTGGGGCCGGACGGACCGGTGGTGGTGGACGTCAACGACTTCCCGAGCTTCCGGCAGGTGCCGGACGCGGTGGCCCGGGTCGCCCGGGCGGTGCTGCGGCTCGCGCGCAGCGGCACGGCCGTGTCGCTGCCCGCCGGGCCCGCCGAACTGGTGCCGGCGGGCGGCGACCCGTACGGCCAACGGGGCTTTGGTGAGGGGGAGTTGCTGTGAAGGTCGGGCTGATCACCGGCGACCCGGGGCACCCGGTGCTGGCGGCGGCCGCCGAACTGCTGGTGCGCCGGGGGCACGAGGTCGCGGCCGTCCCGCCCGCGGGGCCCGTGACCGGGCTCGCGGACGTCTACCTGCTCAAGGCCCGTACGCCGCAGGCACTGGCGCTGGCAGGGGAGTTGGAGCGGCGGGGCGCGCCGGTGGTCAACTCGGCGGCGGCCACCGGGCTGTGCCAGGACCGGGTGCGGATGGCCGAGCTCGCCCGCGCCGCCGGGCTGCCCTTCGCGGCCACCGACGCGGTCGGCCTGCTGGGTGAACTCGCCGACCCGGCCTACCCGTTCGTGGTCAAGAGCCGGCACAGCAGGCGGCACGACCTGGTCGCCCGGGTGGACGGGCCGGACCGGCTGCGCGAACTCGCCGAGCGCTGGCCCGGGGAGCCGGTCGTCGCCCAGCCGTTCGTCCCGGGGACCGGCTGGGACCAGAAGCTGTGGGTCGTCGACGGACAGGTGTTCGCGGCCCGGCGGCAGTCCGAACTCGCCACCGGCACGGGGAAGTCGGGGCGGGCCGAGGACTGGGAGCCGTCCGCCGGGCGGGCGGCGCTCGCGCTGCGCGTGGGCGAGGTGTTCGGGCTCGACGTGTACGGGGTCGACCTGCTCGACGGGCCCGCCGAGCCGGTCATCGTGGACGTCAACGCCTTCCCGGGGGTCCGGGGCCGGGCCGGCGCGCCGGAGGCGCTCGTGGCGCTGGCGCTGCGGGTCGGGGCGGAGCGGGGGTGGGCGCTCGCGGGGCTCGGGCCGGGGTCCGGGAGGGGTGCGGAGTAGGGCCGGCCTGGGGCGTCCGGCCCGCCGGGGTCGTTAGGCTGGCTGGCGCCCCGACCGGCCGGGGCGTACGGCGAGAGAAGACGGAACCTTGCTCCAGGACATCGAGCGCTACCTGGCCTGCCCGCACTGCGCGCAGGCCCTCACCCGGCACGACCGCAGCCTGCGCTGCCCGGCCGGGCACAGCTTCGACCTCGCCAAGCAGGGCTACGTCAGCCTCCTCGCCGGCGACGCCCACACCGGCACCGGGGACACCGCCGAGATGGTCGCGGCCCGCGCGGACTTCCTCGCCGCCGGGCACTACCGGCCGATCGCCGAGGCGCTGGCGGAGGCCGCCGCGGCCGTCGCCGGTGCGTCCGACGGCCTGGTCGCCGACCTCGGCGCCGGCACCGGCCACTACCTGGCGCACGTCCTGGACGCCCTGCCCGGTACGGTCGGCGCGGCCCTGGACATCTCCAAGTTCGCGCTGCGCCGGGCCGCCAAGGCGCACCCCCGGATCGGCGCCGTGGTGTGCGACGCCTGGCGCCCGCTGCCGCTGCGGGACGCCTCGGCCGAGCTGATGCTCAACGTCTTCGCACCGCGCAACGGGCCGGAGATCCGCCGGGTGCTGCGCCCCGGCGGCACCCTGCTGCTGGTCTCGCCGACCGCCCGCCACCTGCGTGAACTCGTCGGCGCGCTGGGGCTGTTGTCGGTGGACGAGGAGAAGCAGCGGCGGATCGACGAGAAGCTCGGGCCGTACCTGGAGCCCGCCGGGCGGCGCGAGGTCGAGTTCACCCTGCGGCTCGGCCCGCAGGACGTGCGCACCGTCGTCGGCATGGGGCCGAGCGCCTGGCACACCGACCCGGAACGGCTCGCCGCCGCGCTCGCGGAACTGCCGGAGCCGGTCGAGGTGACGGCCTCGGTGACGGTGGCCGCGTACCGGCGCTGAGCCCCACGTTGGGATGAATCTGCCGCGCAGGCACGTTTCTGCCGGTCGGCCTGCGGCTAACGTCCGACAGGTGAACCGCGACGCCACCGTGCCCGCAGGGCCGTCCCACCTCCGACCGGGCGCCCCGGGGCCCGACCGGCCGCCCGTGCCGCGACCCACCGTCGAGGAGCTCCGACTCACCTCGTTCAAGTCCTACCGGCGCGCGGTGCTGCCGCTCGCGCCCCTCACCGTGCTGCACGGGCCCGCCGGCGTCGGCAAGTCCAACGCCCTCGACGCGCTGGCCGTGCTGTCCCGGCTCGCCCTCGGCGAGGAGATCGCCGACTCGCTGGACGGACTGCCCGAGCGCACCGGCCCGCTCGCCGCACCCGTCCGCGGCGGCCTCGACGGGTGCGTCCCGCACGGGCGGCACGCGATCAACCTCGGCTGCACCGTCCGCTCGCCGCACGGCCTGATCCGGCTCGACGTGGTGGTCCGCACCGACGGCCCGGTCCGGATCGCCCGGGAATCGCTCACCCTCGACGGCCGGACCCTGATGGACACCGGCGAGCAGGACGTCCGCAACCGGCGGGTCAACGTCTGCTGGCACAACGACACCCGCCAGGGCGACATCCGGGCACCGTTCCCCAGTGGCACGATGATCACCGCACAGCTGCCGCTGCGGGTCGCGGGATCCTCGGCCGGGGAGTGCCTCGTCCTCGCCGCCACCGAGGACCTCCTCACCGCGCTGCGCGAGGTCTTCCCGCTGCACCCCGTCCCCGCGCTGATGCGCGGCTGGGCCCGGGCCGACCCGCAGGCCCGGCTGCGCAGCAACGCCGCCAACATCTCCGCCGTCGTCGCCCGGCTGAGCAACGAGTGCCCGCGCCGGTACGGGCAGCTGCTGCGCGCCGTGCAGGCCGCCGCGCCGCACCCGCTGCTCGGGCTCACCCTGGCCGAGCGCGAGAGCGCGGGCGTCAAGCGGGTCCTCGCCGTCTTCGACGAGGGCGTCCTCGGACGCACCGGGGCCGACCAGGCCTCCGACGGCATGCTGCGCCACCTCGCCTTCGCCGCGGTGCTGCTGACCGGGGCCGGGGTGCTCGACCTCGACGTGGCCGCCGAGGTGCCCTGGGCGCACCGGCAGCTCACCGTGCTGGCCGAGGACCTGGGGGCGGGACTCTCCGTCGAGCAGACCGGCACGCTGCTGCGGCTGGCGCGGGAGATGGCGGAGCGCAGCCAGCTGCGGGTGGTCGCGGCCCTGCAGGAGCCGGCGGCGGCGCGGGAGGTGCTGGGTGGCGGGCCCGGGGGCGGGGTGGTGCTGGTCGAGTGCCGGCGGGACCCGGACTCGGGGTTCACGGTGCTGCGGCCGGAGGCGGCGCGGGTGCCGGTCCAGGGCGGGCGCGGGGAGGCGGCCGGGGGCGCGGCCGGCGCGGTGGACGGGGAGGCGGCCGGGGAAGCGGTCGGCTTGGAGGCGGAAGCGGGCGGGGGCGGGTCGGAGGAGCCGGCGGGGGCAGCGGGGTCGGCGGGGGTGGCCGGATTCGCGGGGAGCGGCGAGGTGTCCTCGGTGGGCGGTGGGGCGGCGGGCCGGGATGCGGTAGACCTGGAGGGGTGAGCGAACGAGTGACGGGGCCGGCAGAGCCCACGGTGGATGTCCTGCGGCAGCGGTTGGTGGACTTCGCGTCGGCCCGGCGGTGGGAGCCCTTCCACACCCCGAAGAACCTGGCGGCGGCGCTGAGCGTGGAGGCGGGGGAGCTGCTGGAGATCTTCCAGTGGCTGACGCCCGAGCAGGCGGCCGCGGTGATGTCCGACCCGGAGCGCGCGCACCGGGTGCACGACGAGGTCGCGGACGTGCTGGCGTACCTGCTGCAGTTCTGCACGGCGGTCGGGGTGGATCCGCTGGAGGCCCTGGCGGCCAAGATCGAGCGGAACGAGCTCCGCTTCCCGGTGCCGACGGACGCGGGCGCCGCCGGCCAGGACGCGGGCGGTGCCGACCCAGGGGCGGGTGAGGCCGCCGGGAGCGTGGCCCGCGCGCCCGAGAGGGCGGCCTCCGTCAACCCGGACGTGGACGACCAACCCGTGTGAGGGACGAAAGTTATCCACAACCCCGGACTTGTCCACAGCTTCTGACAACGTGGATGCGCGCTCGCGCACTTCCTCGCACGCTTTCGCCGTGACCAGCCGTCACCACGCGGACCGCCCCTTCCGGCGGCCCGGGTCGACGGCGACAGCGAGCGGGAGGAGCGGTGGCCATGGAGGCGCTGCGACTGATCAAGACGGCCCGGTACGCCCTGGCCGAGGCCAGGCACGTACCGGACGTGCTGGCCGAGGCGCGGCAGGCCGCGCTGCTCACCGAGGCGGTGGGTGCCAGGCTGGCGGAGTCGGAGGACGAGGAGTTCACCGGGCTGGGGCAGCAGCTGTCCGAGGCCGGGGCGCACGCGGCGGTCTGCCTGGACCGCTCCGTCGTCCGGGCCGCCCTGGTGAGCGGCGGCCGGGCCGCGCGGCTCACCGACCTGGGGGACTTGGCGCCGGCCCTGGGGGCGCTGGACGGGCTGCTCCAGGAGGTCGGCGAGACGCTGGTGGTGCTGGCCTGCGGGGCGGACACCGAGAGCCTCTACTGGACGTGCATCGACGGTGTGGACGCGGTCTCGGAGTGCAAGGACCTGACGGTACGGCTGCGTGCGGCGGCGCTCCGGGCCGGGGCGGCGGAGCCCGCCGCGCTCGGCGGTGCGGAGCGGGAACGCGAGCGGGCGGGTGGCGGGGCGCCGTTACTGGTGGTCCGGCTCGGCCCTCCGGGCGAGACCGGTCCGCCGGGCGGTGACGGTGGCGGTGCGGCGAGCGGCAGCCCGCCCTCCGGCGGCGGCCCGCCCGGTGCGGGCGGGCCGGCCGAGGAGGACCGGGTGGTCGGCTACCGGGCGCCCGGTGCGTCCGAGGCCTCGGACGCACCGGAGGTGTCCGTGCCGGTCGGATAGGCGGTGGAGTCGGCGCTCCCGGGGACGGAGCCCTGGAGTTCGGCGAGGTCCGCGCTGACGGAGGCGAGCAGTTCCTGCATCTGCTCCAGCAGGCTCTTGGGGGTGGCGGGTCCGGCCGAGGTGCCGTCGGCCGAGCCCGTCGGGCTGCTCGGGAACTGCGGCGTGGCAGATGGTTCGGACATTGCGGGACCTCTTCGGATCGGTGGTGCGGTGTAGGGCGGCCGACGGTGGCTCGGACCGCACGGCGGGAGGCGGCAGTGCCCGCTACCGGGGCACCCACCCCCGCCGTAGCACCCAACGAACCGGTCCGGATGCCGTCACCCGGACACCACCCGATGCGGTCCAACTCCGCTGTGCGGTAAGCCTCCCGGGTGAGCCGGGGTTGCCGTCGCGGCGCCGCCTCGGCTAGGCGCGGCGCGGCCCGGGGAGCCTGAGCGGCGCGGACGGTGCGGGTGGACCGGGCGGCGCGGAGCGGGGGCGTGAGCGGCGATGCGGAGCGCGGAACGGTCGAGCGCGCCCGGAAAGGAGCCGGGGATGATTCGGAGACGAGCAGGAGACGAACCGGAGACGGGCCGGGGGAGAACCCACCCCTTGCCACTCTCAACGTATAGCGCATGGGGGGTCTTGCGGCAAGGCCCCCGTGGTGGCGCACAATCGCAGGCCTCAGATCGGAGCTGATGCCATGAACAGCCGCACCACCAGCGCGTTCGACCTTCCCGCCCGCCTCGTCGCCAAGGCCGACCCGGCGCTGATCGGTGAGGACGAGCGGCACTTCGCGGCCGTCGCGGAGAGCCTGGAGCAGTCGATCGCGGAGCTGTCCGACCGCCTCGACGCGCTGCGCCGCGCGCCGGGCGGCCTCGGCCGGGAGGCGATGGACCGGGACATCGAGGTGCACAAGCTGACCGGTCGGCTGCGCGCCCTGCGCCGCTTCGGCCTGGACCTGTGCCTCGGGCGGGTCGTCCACGCGGACGACCCGGAGCCGGTGTACATCGGGCGGCTCGGCCTCACCGACAGTGAGGGGCGCCGACTGCTGGTCGACTGGCGCTCGCCCGCGGCCGAGCCGTTCTTCGGGGCCACCCACGCCGACCCGATGGGCCTGGTGAGCCGGCGCCGGTACCGCTGGACCGGCGGCCGGATCGGCGACTACTGGGACGAGGTGTTCAGCGCCGAGGCCCTGGAGGGGCACGCCGCATTGGACGACCAGTCCGCGTTCATCGCGAGCCTGGGCGGCAACCGGTCGGCCCGGATGCGGGACGTGCTGGCCACCATCCAGGCCGACCAGGACGCGATCATCCGGGCGGGGTCCCGGGGCGCCCTGGTGGTGGACGGCGGCCCGGGCACCGGGAAGACGGTCGTCGCGCTGCACCGCTCCGCGTACCTGCTCTACTCCGACCCCCGGCTCGGCCACCGGCGCGGCGGCGTGCTGTTCGTCGGCCCGCACCAGCCCTACCTGGCCTACGTCGCCGACGTCCTGCCCAGCCTCGGTGAGGAGGGGGTGCGCACCTGCACCGTGCGGGACCTCGTCGCCGAGGGGGCGAAGGCCGGGGCCGAGAGCGACCCCGAGACGGCCCGCCTGAAGTCCTCGGCCGACATGGTGGGGGCGATCGAGAAGGCCGTCCGGTTCTACGAGGAGCCGCCCGCCGAGGGGATGGAGGTCACCACCCACTGGGCCGACCTCTGGCTGAGCGCCGAGGACTGGTCCGACGCGTTCGACGCGCCGGACCCGGGCACCCCGCACAACGAGGCCCGCGAGCAGATCTGGGAGGAGCTGGCCACGATCCTGATGGACAAGCTGGACGAGGACGCGGGGGTCTCGCCCGAACTGTTCCGCCGGTCGCTGCGGCAGGACCGGGAGCTGACCGAGACGCTCAACCGGGCCTGGCCGCTGATCGACGCGGCCGACCTGGTCGGCGACCTCTGGTCGGTGCCCGCCTACCTGCGGATGTGCGCGCCCTGGCTCGCCCCCGAGGAGGTCCGCAGGCTCCAGCGCAAGGACGCGCCCCAGGCCTGGACGGTGTCCGACCTGCCGCTGCTGGACGCGGCCCGGCAGCGGCTCGGCGATCCGGAGGCGGACCGGCGCCGGCGCCGTCGGGAGGCCGCGGCCGCCGCCGAGCGCGCGCGGATGGCCGACGTCATCGGCGACCTGCTGCAGGCCGACGACGACGGCGAGGGCGCGGTGACGATGCTGCGCGGGCGCGACCTCCAGGACACCCTGGTCGACGAGACGGCCCTGCCCGGTGCCGACCCGGAGCCGCTCGCCGGGCCGTTCGCGCACATCGTGGTGGACGAGGCCCAGGAGCTGACCGACGCGGAGTGGCAGATGCTGCTGCTGCGCTGCCCGTCCCGGAGCTTCACCATCGTCGGGGACCGGGCGCAGGCCAGGCACGGGTTCACGGAGTCCTGGCAGGAGCGGCTGGAGCGGATCGGGCTCGACCGGAGCACGGTGGCCTCGCTGAGCATCAACTACCGGACGCCGGAGGAGGTCATGGCCGAGGCCGAGCCCGCGATCCGGGCCGCGCTGCCGGACGCCAACGTGCCGACCTCCGTCCGCAGCAGCGGCATCCCCGTTGTGCACGGGTCGGTGGCGGAACTGGACGCCGTCCTGGACGGCTGGCTCGCCGAGCACGCCGAGGGGGTCGCCTGCGTGATCGGCGCCCCAGGTTTCGAGGCGCGGCCGCGGGTCCGGTCGCTGACCCCGGAGCTGTCCAAGGGGCTGGAGTTCGACCTGGTCGTGCTGGTCGACCCGGAGGCGTTCGGCGGGGGTGTCGAGGGGGCGGTCGACCGCTACGTCGCGATGACCAGGGCCACCCAGCGGCTGGTGGTCCTCAGGAGCGTGTGAAGCGTCAAGCGTCGGAAGAGACGGCGAAGAGACGGCGAAGGGAGCGGGGTGCGGACGGAGGGAGCGGAGGGGCTGGAACGCGCGTCGCCCGGTCGGGTGACGCAGGTGTCGGGTGACGGCGTCGGGAGGCCAGACTGGGGCGATGGACGAGGAGGAACCGCTGGCGTCGTGGGCGGCCAGGCGGGAGCAACGGCTGCGGCCGGTCGGGCAGTTGCGGGTCGTACGGCTCACGGTCGGGCGGCAGCGGGGCGCCCATGTGCTGCCGGGCGAACCGAGGCTGATCGTGCGCTGGGACGGCTACCAGTGGCTGCCGGAGACGGTGGCCGAGGACTACGCCACCGCCCAGCGGATCCTGTACGGGGCCGAGGGCGCGGGAGCGCCGCGGCCCGGGCGCCAGGCGCGGCGGCCGGGGAAGGCACCGGGGCGCCACCGCAAGCCCTGAAGCCCGCGCGGGCCCGGGCCTCGGCCCGGACGCCGGGCCGTAACGGGACGCCGGGCTGTAACCGGACCCCGGGCTGTAACCGGACCCCGGGCGGTAACCGGCCCCCGAGAGGCGACCGGACCCCGAGAAGCGGGCGGGGTCCGGCGCCACCCGGGCGCCGGACCCCAACGACCTCCGACCGGAGGTCAGTTGTGGGCGTGCAGGTCGGCGTTCAGGCCGCCCCAGGAGCCGGAGCGGGCGATGACCTCGACCGCGCCGCTCTGCGAGTTGCGACGGAACAGCAGGTTGTCCTGGCCGGACAGCTCGACGGCCTTGGCCACCGTGCCGTCCGGGGTGGTGACCCGGGTGCCGGCGGTCACGTACAGGCCGGCCTCGACCACGCAGTCGCTGCCGAGCGAGATGCCGATGCCCGCGTTGGCGCCGAGCAGGCAGCGCTCGCCGACCGAGACGACCTGCTTGCCGCCGCCGGACAGGGTGCCCATGATCGAGGCGCCGCCGCCGATGTCGCTGTGGTCGCCGACGACGACGCCCGCGCTGATCCGGCCCTCGACCATGGAGGTGCCCAGCGTGCCGGCGTTGAAGTTGACGAAGCCCTCGTGCATCACGGTGGTGCCGACGGCCAGGTGGGCGCCGAGCCGGACGCGGTCGGCGTGGGCGATGCGCACACCGGTCGGGGCGACGTAGTCGGTCATCCGCGGGAACTTGTCGATCCCGTAGACGGCCAGCTGGCCGCCCTGGGCGCGCACGGCGAGCCGGGCCTGCTCGACCTTGTCCACCGGGACGGGGCCGATGCTGGTCCAGGCGACGTTGGCCAGCAGGCCGAAGACGCCGTCCAGGTTCTGGCCGTGCGGCTTGACCAGGCGGTGGCTGAGCAGGTGCAGGCGCAGGTACACGTCGTGGGTGTCGAGCGGCTTCTCGTCCAGCGAGGCGATGGTGGTGCGCACGGCGACCACCTCGACGCCGCGGCGGGCGTCGACGCGCAGCGCCTCGGCCGCGCCGGCGCCGAGCTCGGCCTCGGCCTGCTCGGCGGTCAGACGGACGGTGCCGGCCGGGCCGGGCTCGGCGGCCAGCACGGGGGCGGGGAACCAGGTGTCGAGGACGGTGCCGTCGGCGGCGATGGTGGCCAGACCGGTGGCCACGGCGCCGTTCGCCGGGGAGGTGGATTCGAGCGAGGTGGATTCAGCAGTCACACCGTGCACGTTAACCAATGCGGGGCCCCGGTGCCGAACACGCCCACCGGGCGGACGCGCCCGGCGAACGCGCCGGTCGGCGGCCCGCGGGGCGGGAAAACCCGGTGCCCGGCGTTCGGGCGCTGGGCAATACTTCAGCGGGTGTTCATGTCGATCTCCACCACCGGCAGCGCCGAGGACCCGGCCACGGACCTCGGGTTCCTGCTGCACAAGCACCCCGACAAGGTCCAGCGGTTCACCACGTCGCACGGTGAGGCCCACGTCTTCTACCCCGAGGCGGGGGACGAGGTCTGCACGGCGGCGCTGCTGCTGGACGTCGACCCGATCGCGCTGGTCCGCAAGGGCCGGGGCGACGGCAGGGGGCGCGGCGGCTCGCCCGACTTCGCGCTCGCCCAGTACGTCAACGACCGCCCGTACGCCGCCTCCTCGCTGCTCGCGGTGGCGCTGCGGACGGTGTTCCGGTCCGCGATGAAGGGCGACTGCCCGGCCCGGCCTGAACTGCCCGGGCGGGCCCGCCCGCTGCGGATCGAGCTGCCCGCCGTGCCCGCGAACGGTGCGGGCGGGGGCGGCGGCCCGGCCCTGGTGGTCCGGCTGTTCGAGCCGCTGGGCTGGCAGGTCGAGGCGACGGCGGTCCCGCTGGACGAGTCGTTCCCCGAGTGGGGCGAGTCCCGCTACGTCCGGATCGCCCTCTCCTCCGGGACGGTCCGGCTCGCCGACGCGCTCCAGCAGCTGTACGTGCTGCTGCCGGTGCTGGACGGCGCCAAGCACTACTGGGTCGCCCCGGACGAGGTGGACAAGCTGCTCGCGGCCGGTCAGGGCTGGCTGGCGGCCCACCCCGAGCGCGCCCTGATCACCCGCCGCTACCTGGCCCGGCGCTGGTCGCTGACCCGCGCCGCGATGGAGCGCCTGGAGTTGGCCCGGCTGGCGGAGGCCGACGACCGCGAGGTCGAGGAGATCGACAACGCGGTCGACGACCGGTCCGAGGAGGAGGTGCGGGACGATCCGGAGCCCCGGCAGCCCTCGCTCGCCGAGCAGCGCCGCACCGCGATCCTCGCCGCGCTGCGCGAGACCGGTGCCGCCCGCGTCGCCGATCTCGGCTGCGGCCAGGGCGAGTTGATCGGCGAACTGCTCAAGGACGCCCGGTTCACCGGAATCCTCGGCGTGGACGTCTCCGCCCGGGCGCTGCGGTCGGCGGGCCGCAGGCTGGGCCTGGAGCGGATGCCGGAGCGTCAGGCGGCCCGGGTGACGCTGGCGCAGGGAGCGCTCACCTACACCGACGCCCGGCTCAAGGGCTTCGACGCGGCGGTGCTGTGCGAGGTGATCGAGCACCTGGACCTGCCGCGGCTGCCCGCGCTGGAGTACGCGGTGTTCGGCGCCGCCCGGCCGAGGGCGGTCGTGGTCACCACGCCGAACGCGGAGTACAACGTCCGCTGGGAGAGCCTGCCGGCGGGCGCCGTCCGGCACGCCGACCACCGCTTCGAGTGGTCCCGGGCCGAGTTCCGGGCCTGGGCCGGGAAGGTCGCGGCCGCGTACGGCTACACCGTGGAGCTGCGCCCGGTCGGCCCGGAGGACGAGGAGGTCGGCGCCCCGACCCAGCTGGCCCTGTTCACCACGACGCCGACGCCCGCGACCACCACGACCCAGGGATCCACCACGACCCCGGGATCCACCACGGCCGCGGCACCCACCGCGACCACCGTGCCCATCACGACCGCGACGCCCGAAGGAGGCGAGCCCCGATGACCGATGACCCGACCGACACCCCCGGCGAGAGCCGGGACCAGGACCGCGCGGAGAGCACCGCCCCCCGCCGCCTCCCCGTCACCGACGTCTCCCTCGTCGTCCTGGTCGGCACCAGCGGCGCGGGCAAGTCCACCTTCGCCCGCCGCCACTTCTTGCCCACCCAGGTGGTCTCCTCCGACTTCTGCCGCGGTCTGGTCGCCGACGACGAGAACGACCAGTCCGCCTCCGCCGAGGCCTTCGACGTCCTGCACTACATCGTCGGCAAGCGCCTGGCGGCCGGCCGGCTGACCGTCGTGGACGCCACCAACGTCCAGCCCGAGGCCCGCCGCCGGCTGGTCGAGATCGCCCGCGAGCACGACGTGCTGCCGATCGCGATCGTCCTGGACGTCCCGCCGGGGGTGTGCGCCGAGCGCAACCGCTCCCGCCCGGACCGGCAGCTGCCGGCCCATGTGATCCCCCGCCAGCACCGGGAGCTGCGCCGCTCCCTCCGGGGGCTGGAGCGCGAGGGCTTCCGCAAGGTGCACGTCCTGCGCGGCGAGGCCGAGGTGGCGGCCGCCGGGATCGAGCTGGAGAAGCGCTACAACGACCTGCGCCACCTCACCGGCCCGTTCGACATCGTCGGCGACATCCACGGCTGCCGCTCCGAGCTGGAGACCCTGCTGACCCGGCTCGGCTACACCCTGACCCGGGACGCCGGGGGCCGCCCGGTGGACGCCGTGCACCCGGCGGGCCGCACCGCCGTCTTCGTCGGCGACCTGGTCGACCGCGGCCCCGACACCCCGGGCGTGCTGCGCCTGGTGATGGGCATGGTGGCGGCCGGCCACGCGCTCTGCGTGCCGGGCAACCACGAGAACAAGCTCGGCCGGGCGATGGACGGCAAGAAGGTCAACGTCGCCTACGGCCTCCAGGAGTCGCTGGACCAGCTGGCGGGGGAGAGCGAGGAGTTCCGGGCCGAGGTCCGAGCGTTCATGCGCGGCCTGGTCAGCCACTACCTGCTGGACGGCGGCGCCCTGGTGGTCTGCCACGCAGGCCTGCCGGAGCGGTACCACGGCCGCAACTCCGGCCGGGTCCGCTCGCACGCGCTGTACGGGGAGACCACCGGCGAGACCGACGAGTACGGGCTGCCGGTGCGCTACCCGTGGGCGGAGGAGTACCGGGGCCGGGCGCTGGTGGTCTACGGCCACACCCCGGTGCCGGCCGCGAGCTTCGTCAACAACACCGTCTGCCTGGACACCGGCTGCGTCTTCGGCGGCAGCCTGACCGCGCTGCGCTACCCGGAGCGCGAGCTGGTGGGCGTCGAGGCCGAGCGCGAGTGGTACGCCCCGGTGCGCCCGCTGATCACCGACGCGCCGGGCGCGCGCGAGGGCCGTCCGCTGGACCTCGGCGACGTGGCCGGGCGCCGGACCGTCGAGACCGGGCTGCACGGGCGGGTGGCCGTCCGGGAGGAGAACGCGGCCGCCGCGCTGGAGGTGATGAGCCGCTTCGCGCTGGACCCGCGGCTGCTCGCCTACCTGCCGCCGACCATGGCACCGAGCGCCACGTCCCGCCGGGACGGCTACCTGGAGCACCCGGAGGAGGCCTTCCTCGGCTACCGGGCGGACGGCGTGCGGCACCTGGTCTGCGAGGAGAAGCACATGGGCTCCCGCGCGGTGCTGCTGGTGGCCCGGGACGGGGCCGCGCTGGAGCGCCGCTTCGGCGTGGCCGGCCCCGGCGCGATCTGGACCCGGACCGGCCGCGCCTTCCTCGCCGACGAGGAGCTGACCGGCGCCGTGCTCGACCGGGTCCGGGCGGCCGCCGAGCGCGCCGGGCTGTTCGAGGAGCTGGCCACCGACTGGCTGCTGCTGGACGCCGAGCTGATGCCCTGGTCGCTGAAGGCGGTGGAGCTGCTGCGCCGCCAGTACGCGGCGGTCGGCGCGGCGGCGGGTGCCGCCCTGCCGGAGGTGCTGTCCGCGCTGGAGCGGGCGGCCGGGCGCGGCCTGGACCTGGCCCGGCTGACCGACCGCCAGCGGCAGCGCGCGGCCGACGCGCGGGCGTTCACCGAGGCGTACCGGCGCTACTGCTGGCCGACCGAGGGCCTGTCGGGCATCCGGCTCGCGCCGTTCCAGCTGCTCGCGGCCGAGGGGGCGAACCTCGCGGTGCGCCCGCACGACGAACACCTGGCCTGGATCGACCGCCTGGCCGCCGCCGACGAGACCGACGGGATCGACGGGATCGACACCGCCGGCTCGGCCGGGGGGACCGGCCCGGAGGAGCCGGAGCGCCGCGAGGGGCCCCTGCTGCAGCGCACCCGCCGGATCCTGGTGGACACCGAGGACGAGGCCTCGATGGCCGCCGCCACCGCCTGGTGGGAGGAGCTGACCGAGGCGGGCGGCGAGGGCATGGTGGTGAAGCCGCTGGTCTCGCCGGTGCGCACGGCGCGCGGCAAGGGCCGGCCGGGCGGCCTGGTGCAGCCCGGGGTGAAGGTGCGCGGCCGGGAGTACCTGCGGATCGTCTACGGACCGGACTACACCGAGCACCTCGACCGGCTGCGCCTGCGCGCGCTGGGCCACAAGCGCTCGCTGGCGCTGCGCGAGTACGCGCTGGGCCTGGAGGCGCTGGACCGGCTGGCGGCGGGGGAGCCGCTGTGGCGGGTGCACGAGCCGGTCTTCGCGGTGCTCGCGCTGGAGTCGGAGCCGGTCGACCCGCGGCTGTGACGGCGGCGGCGGAGGGGGAGGGGAGCCCACGGAGCCCACGAGGAGGGGGCCCACGGAACCGACGGAGCCCCCGTGGGCTCCCTCCTCCGCCCAGCCTCCGCATATAAATTCCGAGTATCGTATAGACTTGCCGCTTTCCGCAGTCCGTCAGTCCCGTCACCCCAGGAGCCCGGCATGGCCTTCAACCTCCGGAACAGGCACTTCCTCAAGGAGCTCGACTTCACGCCCCAGGAGTTCCGCTTCCTGGTGGACCTCGCCGCCACGCTCAAGGCGGCGAAGTACGCGGGCACCGAGCAGCCCCGGCTGCGCGGCAAGAACATCGCGCTGATCTTCGAGAAGACCTCCACCCGCACCCGCTGCGCCTTCGAGGTCGCCGCCCACGACCAGGGCGCCACCACCACCTACCTGGACCCGGCGGGCTCGCAGATCGGCCACAAGGAGTCCGTCAAGGACACCGCCCGGGTGCTCGGCCGGATGTTCGACGGCATCGAGTACCGCGGCCACGGCCAGGAGATCGTCGAGGAGCTGGCCGAGTTCGCCGGCGTCCCGGTCTGGAACGGCCTGACCGACGAGTGGCACCCCACCCAGATGCTGGCCGACGTGCTCACCGTCACCGAGCACACCGCCAAGCCGCTGCCGGAGGTCGCGCTCGCCTACCTCGGCGACGCCCGCTCCAACATGGGCAACTCGCTGCTGATCACCGGCGCCCTGCTCGGCATGGACATCCGGATCGTCGCCCCGCGCGCGCTCTGGCCGACCGAGGAGGTGCAGGAGTCGGCGAAGGCCCTGGCCGGGACGACCGGCGCCCGGATCACCCTGACCGAGGACGTGGCCGAGGGCGTGGCCGGCGCCGACTTCCTCTACACCGACGTCTGGGTCTCGATGGGCGAGCCCAAGGAGGTCTGGGCCGAGCGGATCGAGCTGCTCAAGCCGTACCAGGTCTCCATGGACACCGTCCGGGCCACCGGCAACCCGGACGTGAAGTTCCTGCACTGCCTGCCGGCCTTCCACGACCTCGGCACGGCGGTCGGGCGGCAGATGCACGAGGCGACCGGCATGACCGAGCTGGAGTGCACCGACGAGCTGTTCGAGTCGGCCCACTCCATCGTGTTCGACCAGGCCGAGAACCGGCTGCACACCATCAAGGCGGTGCTGGTCGCCACCCTCGGCTCCTGAGGCACCGGCTCCTGAGTGCCCGCTCCTGGGCGCCCGCCCCGGCGGCCGCGCGGCTCAGCCGTCCAGCCTCACGCAGGCCACCCGGTCGCCCGCCGCGTGCGGGCCGGCCGGGGTGCCCGCGTGCAGCACCAGCGAGCGCGCCTCGCCCGGTCGCGGCTGCCAGCCCACCACGGTGGTGGCGCTGCCCCGGCCCCGCCCGTCGGTGCGCAGCGCCAGCCGCAGCTCGTTGCGCTCGTTGGCGTACGCCGGGTCGGTGGACGGCTGCACCGGGTCGACCTCGTCCTGGTAGTGCGGCCCCGAGGAGGCCGGGTCGGCCCCGCAGCGGCCGGTGTGCAGGTGTGCGGGGAACTCGTGGTCGGGGGCGAGTCCGGAGGCCTTCAGGGTGAGCACCGTCCGCCCGGGTGCCGAGCGGTCGGTGACGATCCGGACGTGGGCGCCGTACGGCACCAGGTCGCTCGCGTAGCTGATCGCCGCCGGGGGGACGAAGGCGGTGGCCGGGTCGAAGTCGGCCTCGACGACCGAGACCGGTGAGGCGGCGGGGGCGAGCAGGGCCAGCGGCAGCAGGGCGGCGGCGAGCGGAGCGGTCATCGGTCGGGCCTTCCGGGGGCGGGGCGACGGGGGTCCCCCTGCTAACGGCGCCCCGGCCCGGAGGACACCGCTCCGGGCTCCCGGGACCCCGGCACGTCAGGCGGACGGCCCGCGCCGGACCCCGACCGGACCCCGCGCCGGACCCCGTACAGGCGAGCCGCCACACCCGCCCGGGCCCGGGCGCGGGGGTGAACCGGGTCCGGACGCGAACCGGGCGCGAACAGAGGGGAAAGAGTGCGGACGGCCCCGCCGGCCGACGCCGCCCCCTCGCCGACCGGCGGTTCCGGTGGTGAGCTAGTGGTGGTGCCGCTGACGGCGGCCGCCGTCGTGGCCGGTGCGGTCCGGCCGAAGGGGCCGGAGCGCGAGCGGTGCGGCCCGGACGATCGGTGTCCCGAGGCATGCACTATGGTTTATCTCGACATCGAGATAACTGCCGCCTAGGATATATCTCGACATCAAGATACTTGCCGAGAGGCGCTCGCCGGCGATGCGGGCAAGGCAAGCCTAAGTAAGGCTGACCTTACCACCGCGTGACGGCCGGATACCGCACGAAGCACCCAGAAGGAGTCAGTCGTGTCCGCGAACAGCTTCGACGCCCGCAGCTCGCTGCAGGTGGGCGACGAGTCGTACGAGATCTTCAAGCTCTCCGCCGTCGAGGGTTCCGCTCGGCTGCCGTACAGCCTCAAGGTGCTGCTGGAGAACCTGCTCCGCACGGAGGACGGCGCGAACATCACCGCCGACCACATCCGCGCCCTCGGCAACTGGGACGAGAACGCCCAGCCGAGCCAGGAGATCCAGTTCACCCCGGCCCGCGTGATCATGCAGGACTTCACCGGTGTGCCGTGCGTGGTCGACCTCGCCACCATGCGTGAGGCCGTCAAGGAGCTGGGCGGCGACCCGGCCAAGATCAACCCGCTGGCCCCGGCCGAGCTGGTCATCGACCACTCGGTCATCGCCGACAAGTTCGGCACCAAGGACGCGTTCACCCAGAACGTCGAGATCGAGTACGGCCGCAACAAGGAGCGCTACCAGTTCCTGCGCTGGGGCCAGACCGCCTTCGACGAGTTCAAGGTCGTCCCGCCGGGCACCGGCATCGTCCACCAGGTGAACATCGAGCACCTGGCCCGCACCGTCATGGTCCGCGGCGGCCAGGCCTACCCGGACACCTGCGTCGGCACCGACTCGCACACCACCATGGTCAACGGCCTGGGCGTGCTGGGCTGGGGCGTCGGCGGCATCGAGGCCGAGGCCGCGATGCTCGGCCAGCCGGTCTCCATGCTGATCCCGCGCGTCGTCGGCTTCAAGCTGACCGGCGAGCTGCCGGCCGGCACCACCGCCACCGACCTGGTGCTCACCATCACCGAGATGCTGCGCAAGCACGGTGTGGTCGGCAAGTTCGTCGAGTTCTACGGCGACGGCATCGGCTCCATCCCGCTGGCCAACCGCGCCACCATCGGCAACATGTCGCCGGAGTTCGGCTCGACCTGCGCGATCTTCCCGATCGACGCCGAGACCATCAACTACCTGAAGCTCACCGGCCGCGACGAGCAGCAGCTCGCCCTGGTCGAGGCGTACGCCAAGGAGCAGGGTCTCTGGCACAACCCGTCGCACGAGCCGGTCTACTCCGAGTACCTCGAGCTGGACGTCTCCACCGTCGTCCCGTCGATCTCCGGCCCGAAGCGCCCGCAGGACCGCGTGATCCTGGCCGAGGCCGCCGAGCGGTTCGCCGAGGCGCTGCCGACCTACTCCGCCGAGGCCTCGAAGCCGACCGCCGTCACCGCCCCCGACGGCTCGTCCTACGAGATCGACAACGGTGCGGTCGTGATCGCCTCGATCACCTCCTGCACCAACACCTCCAACCCCTCCGTCATGCTGGGCGCCGCCCTGCTGGCGAAGAAGGCCGTGGAGAAGGGCCTGCACGTCAAGCCCTGGGTCAAGACCACCCTGGCGCCGGGCTCCAAGGTCGTCATGGACTACTACGAGAAGGCCGGCCTGCTCCCGTACATGGAGAAGCTGGGCTTCAACCTGGTCGGCTACGGCTGCGTCACCTGCATCGGCAACTCGGGCCCGCTGCCCGAGGAGGTCTCGGCCGCCGTCAACGAGGCCGACCTCGCGGTCGTCTCGGTGCTGTCCGGCAACCGCAACTTCGAGGGCCGGATCAACCCGGACGTCAAGATGAACTACCTGGCCTCCCCGCCGCTGGTGGTCGCCTACGCCCTCGCCGGCAACATGAACATCGACATCACCCGGGACGCCCTGGGCCAGGACGCCGACGGCAACGACGTGTTCCTCGCCGACATCTGGCCGTCGGAGCAGGAGGTCGCCGACACCGTCGCCGGCTCCATCGACGAGGCCATGTTCGACAAGGGCTACCAGGACGTCTTCGCCGGCGACCACCGCTGGCAGTCGCTCCCGGTCCCGACCGGCAACACCTTCGAGTGGGACGCCGAGTCCACCTACGTCCGCAAGCCCCCGTACTTCGAGGGCATGGCCAAGACCCCGAGCCCGGTGACCGACATCGCCGGCGCCCGCGTCCTGGCCAAGCTGGGCGACTCGGTCACCACCGACCACATCTCCCCGGCCGGCAACATCAAGCCGGGCACCCCGGCGGCGCAGTACCTGACCGCCAACGGTGTCGAGAAGCGCGACTTCAACTCCTACGGTTCCCGTCGTGGCAACCACGAGGTGATGATCCGCGGCACCTTCGCCAACATCCGCCTGCGCAACCAGATCGCGCCGGGCACCGAGGGCGGCTACACCCGCGACTTCACCCAGGCCGACGCGCCGGTGTCGTTCATCTACGACGCCTCGCAGAACTACCAGGCCGCCGGCGTCCCGCTGGTCGTCCTGGCCGGCAAGGAGTACGGCTCCGGTTCGTCCCGCGACTGGGCCGCCAAGGGCACCGCGCTGCTGGGCGTCAAGGCCGTCATCGCCGAGTCGTACGAGCGCATCCACCGCTCGAACCTGATCGGGATGGGCGTCCTGCCGCTGCAGTTCCCGGAGGGCGAGAACGCCGAGTCCCTCGGCCTGACCGGCGAGGAGACCTTCTCCTTCACCGGTGTGACCGAGCTCAACGAGGGCCGCACCCCGAAGACCGTCAAGGTCAAGGCCGGTGACAAGGAGTTCGACGCGGTCGTCCGCATCGACACCCCCGGTGAGGCGGACTACTACCGCAACGGCGGCATCCTGCAGTACGTGCTGCGCTCGCTGATCGGCTGAGCATGAGCCTCTGAGGGGGCCGGACCGCATCCCGCGGTCCGGCCTCCTCTTTTTGCGACGGCTTCTCGCACCAGCTTTTTGCATACTGCGCCGGTTGCGGTCGCCCCCTTGTGCGGTGAACGGCGGATGGACTAAACCTCTGTGCCATCTGGTCCAGACCATTTGACGCCGCTTCAGAGAACAGGTCCGGTATGCCCACTCGCGCCTCAGCCCTGCTCGCCGCCGCCACCGTCGCCGCGCTGCTCGCCGCCCCCGCCACCGCCAACGCCGCCGACGGACGGCACGGCCCGAAGCTGAAGGGCCAACGGGTCGGCTACTTCACCCAGTGGGGCGCCGACAGCTCCGCGAAGAGGGTCCAGGAGTCCGGCCAGGCGGCCAGGCTCACCGTCATCAACTACGCCTTCGGCAACGTCTCCGCCGAGGGCACCTGCTTCGAGAGCAACGAGGCCGGCCAGGGCGACGCCCGCAACGACTACCAGCGCTCCTTCTCCGCCGCCGAGTCGGTGGACGGCGTGGCCGACGCCCCGGGCCAGAAGCTGAAGGGCCACCTCAACCAGCTGCGCAAGCTCAAGGCGAAGAACCCCCAGCTGCGCACGGTCATCTCGCTGGGCGGCTGGTCCTGGTCCAAGTACTTCTCCGACGCGGCCGCCACCGACGAGGCCCGCAAGAAGTTCGTCTCCTCCTGCATCGACCTCTACGTCAAGGGCGACCTGCCGGTCCTGGCGGACTCCCCGGAGGGCGGCAAGGGCGCCGCCGCGGGCGTCTTCGACGGCATCGACATCGACTGGGAGTACCCGGGCGGCGGCGGGGACGCGGGCAACGTGGTCCGCCCCGAGGACGGGCACAACTTCACGCTGCTGATGCAGGAGTTCCGCGACCAGCTGGACGCGCTGAGCGGCCGGAAGGGCAAGAAGTACCTGCTGACCGCCGCCGTGGCCGCCAACGAGACGGTCGCCGACCGGCTCGAACTGCCGCAGCTGAGCGAGTCGGTGGACTGGCTGAACCTGATGACCTACGACCTGCACGGCCCGTGGGAGGGCAAGGGGCCGGCCAACCACCAGGCCCCGCTGTACTCCGACCCGGCCGACCCGGACCCGCGCCGGCGCAGTGCCGACCAGGCCGCCGACCACTACCAGGAGCGCGGCCTGCCCGCCGAGCAGCTGGTCCTCGGCGCCCCGCTGTACGGCCACGGCTGGACCGGCGTCGCCCCCGGCAAGCGCGGCGGGCTCTTCCAGAGCGCCACCGCGTCCGCGCCCGACCACTCGTACCAGGAGATCAACGCGCTGCCGGGCAAGGTCTACCTGGACCGCGACCACGGCGCGTCCTGGAAGTACGACGGCACCACGTTCTACAGCTACGACACCGCCGAGGTGCTCACCCAGAAGGCGCGGTACACGCGCTGGAACGACCTGGCCGGGGTGATGGTCTGGTCGCTGGACGGCGACGACGCCCGGGGCAGCGCGATCGCCGCGCTGGACCGCGGCCTGAGCCGCGACTGACCGCTCCCCCCTCCCCGTACCCAGGGCCCGCCGCGGACGCCCCCGCGGCGGGCCCTGCTACGCCGTGGGACCGGCCGGCCCGGCCGGCTGCTCGTGCGGGCCCCGGGGCTGCCGGGCGGGCGGCGGGGAGCCGTCCAGGATGCCGCTCTGCGCCGTCAGGTAGGCGAGCTGGGCCCGGCTGTTGCTGCCGAGGATCTCCGACACCCGCTTGAGGTGGCTCGCCACGGTCCGTGAGCTGATGCCGAGCCGGCTGGCGATCGCGGCGTCCGTGTAGCCGTCCACCATGAGCTGGAGCACCCGCAGCCGGGTCTCGTCGGTGAGCAGCGGCGGGCGCTGCTGGTCGCTCTCGTAGACGACCGGCGCGGCCCGCTCCCAGGCGTGCTCGAAGACCGAGGCCAGGAAGTGCACCACGCCGGGGTCGGTGACCTTGAGCGCGTGGTTGTGGTGCTCGAGCTCCTTGTCGGGGATGAACGCCACCGAGCGGTCGCAGATGATGAGCCGGTCGAAGACCTCGTCGACGGTCCGCACCTCGATGCCGGCCTCGGTGACGGCCTTGATGTAGTCCAGCGTCGGGTAGTGCGCCCGGACGGAGTGCTGGTAGAGCGTGCGCTGGCGGACACCCCGCTTCTGCGCGTCCAGGGCCAGGACCAGCGATCTGGCGAGGACGTCGGTCGGCCGGCTGCCGCCCGGATGAGCGGTGAGCAGCTCCCGCTCGGTCGCTTGGGTCGTCTCGGCCACCGCGGCGGCGATGACCGCCGCGCCGCTGAGCCGCTGGACGTTGTCCCGGCCCTCCCGGCGCAGCGTCCGGTAGACGCTCTCGACCTGGGACATGGCGGTCCGGATCGCGGCCACCTGCTGCTGCTGTTCGAGGATCTGCTGCTCCATCGGGTGCAGCAGCGCCGTGGTCGCGACCTCGGGCGGGACCGGCACCAGGACCGAGGGGTCGCCCAGCGCCGCCGTCAGCAGCCCCAGCTCGGTCAGGCAGGCGGGCGGCTCCGCCGTCGGGGCCCTCCCCAGCAGGACGGCCTTGCGGTAGAACGTGATCCCCTCGTCACAGGGCCCGGGGTGGGCCTCCGGGCCACTGACGTCCGATATGTCGCACATGTGCCACCCCCTTCGGAATCTTGCAGTGCACGATCCTGAGCCATCGGATCTCTTCTGGCAAGGACCCATTCCCAGGCATTCTCTCTGTGTGCGGGGAAACCCCCCAGCACGAACGGATAGGTCTATCTAGGGGTGGAAATGAAGATCATGCGGTTCCCGGGTCGAATCCTCGCGTCCTTCGTTATGGCCGCCGTCGCGGTGATCGTCGTTTCCGCCGCGCCGGACGCCCCCAGCAGCGCCCCCACCGCTGCCGCCAGCGACGTGGCGCTCCTGCCGGGCGACCCCGGCTGGGCCTGATCGGCCGGGCGGGAATCCGCCACCCCTGGACAGTAGCGCCGATCCGCCGACCTGCGGGAGTGCTGCGAATCACGTTTCGCGGATATCGGCGCGCCGACATTCAGAAGGAGAGAGAAATGACCGCTGCGATTGCCGTACCGAAATGCCTGGTGTGCGACACCGACTTCGAGGTCGACGAGGCCTGGGAGCGGGGCGAGGTGACCGAGTGCGCGGCCTGCGGCCAGGAGCACGAGGTCGTCGAGAAGTCCGAGGCCGGCGTCCGCCTCGACCTGGCCCCCGAGGTGGAAGAGGACTGGGGCGAGTGACCTCCTCCGGCCGCGTCCTGCTGTCGGCCACCATGCTGCGCCCCGAGGAGAAACTCCTCCTCGGGGCGTTGCGCGGGGAGGGTCTGACGGCGACTCCACTGCTCATGGAGGATCTGGCCGACGTGGTGGCGGGTCGTACCGACCCGCCGGCCCTGGCCCTGATCCGCAACCTCTCGCACCGGGACGCGATCAGCGTCTCGTGCCGCCTGGAACACGCCGGGATCACCACGCTCAACCGGGCGTCGACCATCGAGACCTGCAACGACAAGGGCCTGCAGGCCCTGCTCTTCGCCCGGCACGGCATCCCCCACCCGCACACCCGGCACGCCTTCAGCTACGACCAGGTGCGCGCGATCGTCGCCGAGCTGGGCATGCCGGCGGTGGTCAAGCCGGTCAGCGGCTCCTGGGGGCGCGGTGTCACCAAGCTCGCGGACGCCGCGTGCCTGGAGGCCTGGGCCGCCGGGCGCGAGTCCGTCGACGCCGCGGGGAAGCTCTTCCCCGTCATCGTGCAGGAGTACATCGACAAGCCCGGCCACGACCTGCGCGTGGTCGTCGTCGGGACCACCCCGGTCGTGGCGATCCAACGGGTCTCGGACGACTGGCGCACCAACACCCACCTCGGCGCCGAGGTGCGGCGCGTCGACATCACCCCGGAGATGGAGAAGCTCTGCGTCCAGATCGTCGACGTGCTCGGCCCCGGCTTCTACGGGGTCGACCTGGTGGAGGACCGGACCACCGGTGACCTGCTCGTCCTGGAAGTGAACGCCAACCCCGAATTCGCCCGCTCCTCCGCCCTGCACGGAGTGAACGTCGCCGGCCACCTCGCCTCGTACGTGGCGGGGCAGCTGACGGCCGCGGCCGTGTGACCCGGAGAGGAACCATGGAACTGTTCGACACCGCGACGGTGCTCGCCCGCGTGCTCACCTCGGGCGTGGTCATGAGCATCGAGAAGAGCGACCGTGAACTGCCCGCCCTGGAGCGGCTGCTGACCAAGCGGACCGGCCGCGCCAAGGCCGTCCTGCTGAACAGCCGAACCGGGGCCCTGCACGCGGCCCTGGCCGGCCAGGGCATCGGCCACGGCGACACCGTCGCCCTGGCCGGGCCGGACGAGGCCACCACGGCCTTCCTGGCCTGGCTCGGCGTCACCGTCGAGGGGCAGGCCCCGGCCGCCTTCGACCTGGTCTCGCTGACCCCCGAGAACGCCGGCCGGCTGGACGAGCTGACCGCCGAAGCCACCGCCCCCGCGCTGGTGGTGGACCTGAGCGGGCTCGGCTTCGGCCCGGCCGCCGCCGTGCTCACCGACGACGAGCGGCTCTGGGCCCGGGCCGAGCGGCTGAAGATCTTCGGCGCCTACGACCTGCGCACCATGTGGACCCAGCAGGAGGCCGACGAGGACCTGGTGCCGGGGGTGCAGTTCAACTACCGGCTGAGCCCCCTGGTGGCCGGTTGCGTACGGATGGCCCTGACCCACGCGGCTCGCCCCGCCGCCGCAAGCTCCGGAGCACGCTGATGATCACCGACTTCCCGAACTCGCCCCTGCCCCTGCCCACCGAAGCCGACCTCGCCGACGAGCTCGCCGCCCTCGGCGGCGGCGCGATGATCCCCAAGGCCCAGCGCCGCACGCTCTTCCCGATCATCACCAAGGAAGACGTCTTCAACCTGATGCTCGCCCAGCGGCAGTCGCCCGACAAGGTCGTGGCCGACTTCGCCGAGGCGTACCGCGCCTACGTCGGCGCCGAGTACGCCCTGCCCACCGCCAGCGGCACCTCCAGCCTGCACATGGCCCTGGTCGGCGCCGGCGTGCAGCCCGGTGACGAGGTGATCGTCCCGGCGTTCACCTTCATCGCCACCGCGCAGGCCGTGGTCGCCGCCCACGCGATCCCGGTGTTCGTCGACATCGACCCGGACACCTACTGCATGGACCCGCGGGCCGCGGCCGCCGCGATCACCCCCCGGACCAGGGCGCTCATGCCGGTGCACGTCCACGGCCTGCCCGCCGACGTGCCGGCCCTGCGCGCCCTGGCCGACCAGCACGGCATCGCCCTCGTCGAGGACGCCTCGCACGCCCACTCCGCGAAGATCGGCGACCGGGTGGCCGGCTCCTTCGGCGACGCCGCCGGCCAGAGCCTGATGGCCGACAAGAACTTCCCGCTCGGCGGCGAGGGCGGCATCGCCTTCTACGCCACCGAGGAGGCGTACGGCCGGGCGGTCGCCTACCTGGAGCGCCACGCCATCGACTACGGGATGTCCTGGGTGGCCGCCGCCTTCGGCACCAGCCAGCTGGCCCGGCTGCCGTACTACGACGAGATCCGGGCCCGCAACGCCGCCCTGCTCGGCGAGGCCCTGGCGGGGACCGGCCTGTTCACGCCGCCGCACGTCCCGGACGGGCACGTGCACGCGTACAACATGTACCGGACCACCCTGCACCCGGAGGCCGTCGGCCTGGAGGACCTGCCGGTGCACGCCGTCAAGGAGGCGGTGCACGAGCTGCTGGTCGCCGAGGGCGTGCCGGCCCGCGAGTGGCAGAACACCCCGATCCCGTGCCACCTGCCGTTCCGGCACCGCGACGGCTTCGGCAACGGCTACCCGTTCTCGCTCAACCCGGACGCCGTGCGCGACCACCGGCCGGAGGACTTCCCGGTCACCCTGGGCATGCTCGACAGCACCCTGGTGCTCTGCCGCGAGCTGCGCTCCCCGGTCGAGTACGAGCGGATCCTGCGCTACGCGGACGCCTTCCGGAAGGTCGCCCGGCGCCCGGACGCCATCCGCAAGCTCGTCGAGAGCGGCGACTACCGCCGTCCGTGGGAGAAGGCGGCCCGCCTTGGCTGACCAGAAGATCCGCGTCGCCGTCATCGGCGCGAGCGGCTACACCGGTGGCGAGGTCATCCGGCTGCTGCTCGAACACCCCGGGGTGGAGCTCGCGTTCCTCTCCGCGGAGCGCAACGCCGGTGCCACGGTCGGCAGCGTCCACCCGTGGCTGCGCAACCACCCCAGGGCCGGCTCGCTGACGCTCCGGCCGCTGGCGCAGCTCGCCGAGGCCGGCCCCGTCGACGTCGCCTTCGGCTGCCTGCCGACCGGCACCCTGCCGGAGCAGCTGCCGCTGATCGCCGACAACGCCAAGCGGGTGCTCAACCTGGGCGGCGACTTCCGGCTCCGCGACGGCGACGACGTCCGGACCCACTACCCGAGGACGGCCGCGAACCCGCCGAGCGAGGATTTCGCCTACTACATACCGGAGTTGAGCCCCGAGGTCCCGCAGGAGCGGTTCATCAGCCTGCCCGGCTGCATGGCCGTCACCACCATCTACGCGCTCTACCCGATGTTCGCCGCCTCGCTCGCGACCGACCGGGTCGTGGTCGACGCCAAGACCGGCTCCACCGGGAGCGGTCGCGGCGGCGGCGAGCCGCACGCCGAGCGCAGCGGCAACATCCGGGTGCACAAGCTGCACGGGCACCGGCACGCCCCGGAGGTCCAGCAGGCGATCGCCGACCTCACCGGCGCCGCCGTGGACCTGCGGTTCTCCACCCACAGCCTGGACGTGTCGCGCGGCATCATGGTCACCGCGTACACCGAACTGCGGGACGGCGTCACGGCGTTGGACGTCAAGCGGGCCTACGCCAAGGCGTACCTCGGCAAGCCCTTCGTCCGGGTCCGGCCGGCCCCCAAGGCGGCGCAGGACTTCCCGATGCTCAAGGCGGTCGTCGGCTCGAACGTCGCCGAGGTGGCGGTCGCGGTGCGCGGCGACCAGTGCGTCGCGGTGGCGGCCCTGGACAACCTGATCAAGGGCGCGGCCGGCCAGGCGATCCAGGCGATGAACCTGATCTCCGGCCTGGACGAGACGACCGGACTGCCCACCACGGCGGTGTCGCCGTGAGCCGTCCGCTGTACGTGATCAAAGTCGGCAGCGCCACGCTCGACCACGGCACGATCCACAAGGAGCTGGCCGACCTGGTGGCCCGGGGCGCCCGGGTGCTCCTGGTCGCCGGCGGTGCCACCGGCATCGAGGCCCACTACCGCGCGATCGCCCGCCCGATGCCGCAGCTGCGGCTCGCCAACGGCGACGAGGTGCGCTACTGCCCGCCCGAGGAGATGACCCACCTGGTCGACGCCTACGAGCGGGTCACCCTGCCCGCTGTGGAGCGGGAGGCCCGGGCCCTCGGGCTCGGCGTCTTCACCGCCGTCGCGGCGCGCGGCGCCCTGGTGACCGGCCGGGCCAACCGGCCGCTCAAGGCGCTGTCCGCCGAGGGCCGGCCGATCGTGGTCCGCGACCACCGGGCCGGCGTGCCCGCCCAGGTGGACACCGCCCGGCTGAACGCCCTGCTCGACACGTACGACCTGGTCTGCCTGTCCGCGCCGGTCGCCGACCCGGACGGCGGCGCCCCGCTCAACGTGGACGCCGACGTGCTCGCGGCGATCCTCGCCAACGCGCTGGACGCCGACCACCTGCGGCTGGTCACCGGCACCGCCGGACTGCTGACGGACAAGGACGACCCGCGCTCCACGCTGGCCGACGCCTACCCGGGCGACGGAGCGCGGTACGCCGCGGGGCGCATGCGGCAGAAGGTCCGCGCGGCCGAGATCGCCCTGGAGGGCAGCGCCGACGTGGCCATCACCGGGCCGCACACCATGTCCGAGCCGGCCAACTGGACCAGGTTCTGGCGGGTGCGCGAGCCCTCCGCCGACCTGAGTCTGCTGACCCGGGTGGTCTCGGTGCCCTCGGTCTCCGGCGACGAGGCCGAACTCGCCACCCTGCTGGCCGAGTGGTGCCGCGAGCGCGGCATGGACGCCGTCGTCGACGAGGCGGGCAACCTCGTCGCCAGCCGCGGCATCGGGCCCCGCCGGCTGCTCCTCCTCGGCCACCTCGACACCGTGCCGCACCGCTGGCCGGCCGAGTGGCGCGAGGGCGAACTGTGGGGCCGCGGCAGCGTGGACGCCAAGGGCTGCCTCGCCAACTTCCTGGAGGTGCTCGCGCACGCGGACATCCCGGAGGACGGCCAGCTGTGCGTGGTCGGCGCGGTCGAGGAGGAGATCTCCTCCTCCAAGGGCGCGTTCCACGTCCGCGACCACTACCCGGCCGACGCGGTCGTCATCGGCGAGCCCAGCGGCTCGGAGAAGCTGACGCTCGGCTACTTCGGGCTCTTCAAGCTCAAGGTGACCGCCTCGGTGTCCAGCGGCCACTCGGCCGGACAGGACGCGGTATCCGCCCCCGACCTGCTGATCGAGGCGCTCGGCGGCATCCGGACGGCCGTGCTGGCCCACGCGACCGACGCGCTGAGCGCGGTCATCGAGATCAGCAGCCGGACCGGGCGCGAGCACCACCACGCCACCGGGATCCTCAACTTCCGGGTGCCGCCCACGGCCGACCTCGACGCGCTGCGCTCGGCCGCGCTCGACCAGGTCCGGCCCGGGGTGGAGATCGAGGTGCTGCGGGCCACCCCCGGGTACGTCGGAGGCCGCTCCAGCTCCCTGGTCAAGGTCTTCAGCCGGGCCTTCGCGGACACCGGCATCCGGCCCCGCTTCGTCGTGAAGAAGGGCACCTCGGACATGAACACCCTGGCCACCACCTGGCGGGACGTGCCGATGGTCGCGTACGGCCCCGGCGACTCCTCGCTGGACCACACCGACGAGGAGCGGATCGGCGCCATGGAGTACCGCACCGCCCGCTCGCTGCTCGCGGACGCCGTCAACCGGTGGTTCGCCCTGCCCGAGGGGAGCCGTCGATGAGCACCCTGCTCGCCCCGCCGCAGACCGGGGACGACCTGCTGGCCACCCTGGCCGACCGGGCCGTACGGGCCCGCCGGCTGGTGGTCGACATGGCCGCCGGGCCGCGCGGCTGCCACCTCGGCGGCAGCCTGTCCGTCCTGGACATCCTGATCGCCGCGCTGCACCGGGCCTCGGCCGGGGACGGCACGGAGGTCGTGCTCAGCAAGGGCCACGCCGCCGCCGGGCTCTACGCGGCCCTGCACGTCAGCGGCGTCCTCCCGGAGGACCCGACACCGCGCTACGGCCTGGCGGGCGAGCCGTTCACCGGCCACCCGGGCCCCAAGGTCCCGGGCGTGCGCTTCCCCACCGGGAGCCTCGGCCACGGCGTCCCGTACGCCGCCGGCTGGGCGATGGCCCGCAGGATCGGCGGCCGGAGCGGACTCGGCATCGCCGTCGCCGGCGACGGCGAGCTCCAGGAGGGCCTGGTCTGGGAGACCTGCCAGGTCGCCGTGGCCCAGGAGCTGGGCAACTTCGTGCTGGTGGTCGACCGCAACGGCGGCCAGAACGACGGCATGGTGGCCGACATCTCGCCGCTGCCCCGGCTCGCCGAGCGGTTCGCCGCCTTCGGGTTCGAGGTCGCCGAGACCGACGGGCACGACCTGGCGGCGCTCACCGGGCTGCTCGCCGGGGACCGGGCCGGGGCCCGCAGGCCGCTGGCCGTCATCGCGAACACCGTCAAGGGGAAGGGCGTGCCCGCCGTGGAGGGCAAGGCCGGCTCCCACTACGTGACCATCGACGCCACGCGCGCCGCCAAGTGGAAGCGAGCGATCCGATGACCCTCTCGGGCCGTGACGCCTACCGCGACGAGCTGACCGGGCTCGCCGCCGAGGACGACACCATCCTCTGCCTGGAGGCGGACCTCGGCGGCAAGGGCCACCCGTTCCAGGCCGCCCACCCCGACCGCTTCTTCAACCTCGGCATCGCCGAGGGCGCCATGGTCGACATGGCGGCGGGCCTCGCCGCGGGCGGGTACAAGCCCTTCGTCAGCACCTTCGCGCCCTTCGCGGCGCTGCGCGCGGCGGAGAGCCTCAAGCTGACGCTGGGCTACCTGAACGCCGGGGTCACCGTGGTGGCGCCGTACGCGGGCGTCTCCGGCGCCTGGTTCGGCACCACCCACCACTGCCTGGAGGACCTCGCCGTCCTGCGCAGCATCCCGGGCGTGGTCATCGCCGCCCCCTACGGGGAGGCGGAGATGCGCGCGGTGGTCCGCGAGGCCGTGCGCTCCGGCCGGCCGCACTACATCCGCACCGGGCGCAACGCCCAGTACCGCTCGCTCGACCGGGAGGGCGAGCGGGCGCCGCTGGTCACCTGGGAGTCCCGGGCCGAGCCGGGCGAGGTCTGCCTGGTGTCGGTCGGCGAGGAGGGCACCCGCCTGGCGCTGGCCGCGCGGGAGGCCCGCCCCGGCACCGGCCACGCCCACCTGGTCTACCTGGACCACCCGAACCTGGCCCGCGCCGCGGCCGAACTCTCCCGCCACCACCGGCGGTTCGTCGTGGTCGAGGAGCACCGCGCCCAGGGCGGGGCGGCCGAGGCCCTCGCGCTGCTGATGCCCGGGTGCGAGGTCACCGCGGCGAGCGCGGACCTGACCTGGCCCTCCACCGGCGGCGACCACGAGGAGGTCATGGCCGCGGTCGGGCTCACGCTGCCCGCCGTGCTCGCCGCGGTGGCCCGGGCCGGCGGCGCCGGCCGGCTGCCGGCCGCCGCCGGAGCCTGCGTCCGCTGAGCCGCCGGGGCCCGCGTCCGCCGCGCCCCCGCCCCCCGTCATCCCCTGATCCGCCACAGTCCGACAAGGAGCACAGCCATGCACATCCTCATGATCGAGTGCAACCCGAACGGGATCGCCGGTATCGCGAACGCCCTGGAACTGGGCCACGACGTCACCCTGGTCTCGGTCGACCCCGACTTCTACCTCAGCGTCTCGCCGCTGACCGAGGCCGCCTACGCCCACCCGAACTGCCAGGTCGTCAAGAGCGAGCAGGCCTTCTCCCTCGACGAGCTGACCGACCTGGCGCGGCGGCTGCACGAGGCCAAGCCGATCCACGGCGTCACCACGTACAGCGAGTACCACACCGTGCACACCGCCGCCGTCGCCGAGGCGCTCGGCCTGCCCGGCATGAGCGTCGACGGCGCCCGCAACGCCCGGCACAAGCACCTGACCCGCACCACCCTGGCCGGCACCGGCATCCGCCAGCCGCGCTTCGCGGTGGCCACCGACCCGGCCGAGGTGGAGGCCGCCGTCCGCGAGGTCGGCTTCCCCTGCGTGGCCAAGCCCTCCGACGGCACCGCCAGCCTCCACGTCCTGCACCTCAAGGACGAGGCGGACCTGCGCGAGTACCTCGCCGAGCTGGCCCAGGTCGCCGACTACGGGCGCGGCGTCGTGCGCATCCCGGAGATCGTCATCGAGGAGTTCGTCACCGGCGAGCTGATCTCCGTCGAGTCCTGCGTGCTCGCCGGGGGAGAGGTGGTCAACCTCGGCCTGACCGACCGCTCGCTCAGCGGGTTCCCGTACTTCATCGAGATGGGCCTGACCTACTTCAGCGGCCACCCGCTCCAGGAGGAGCTGTTCGCCGCCACCACCGCCGTGCTGAACGGGCTCGGCGTGGACTTCGGCTTCATCCACACCGAGTGGCTGCTCGGCCCGGACGGCCCGGTGCTGTGCGAGGTCAACGGCCGCCTGGCCGGCGGGATCGTGCCGACCCTGATGGAGATCACCTCCGGCGTGGACCCGTACCTGGAGGTCATCCGCCAGGCCCTCGGCGAGCGGCCCGAGCTGGCCTTCCCCCGCGAGACCACGGCCAGCGGCCACTGGTTCGGCTCCCCGGTCGCCGGGACGGTCGAGGCGATCGGCTTCGACGCCCTCACCGACCTGCCCGGCTTCCACAGCGCCCTCGGCTACAAGAAGCCCGGCACGGCCGTGAACCGGCTGTCCCGCAGCAACTTCGACTGGATCGGCCACATCATCTTCACCGGCGGCGACCGGGACGAGGCCGCCAAGCGCTGCCAGGACGGCCTGGACCGCATCGACCTGCGCCTGTCGGTCGAGGTGGCCCGGTGAGCGCGGCCACCCCCGAGCAGCGGCGGCCCGCCGTACTGTCGGGCGTGGCCGTCCCCGCCCTGGACGCCGAGGCGCTGTTCGACGTGACCGTCGAGGACGGGGTCTTCACCCGGATCGAGCCCTCGGGCACCCGTCGCGGCGACGAGCCGGAGCTGTGGCCCGGCTACACCGAGACCCACGCCCACATCGCCCTGCCCGCCAACTTCGACGACACCGCCGAGGACCCGCGGATCATCGCCCTCCAGTACCTCTACCACGGCGTCACCCACGTGGTGGACATGTTCGGCTACCCGATGGTGGCCGACGCCTGGGAGGCCGGCCGGGCCGCTTCGGACCTGCCGTACCCCGAACTGGTCCACTGCGGCTACGCGGTGACGGCGATGACCAACGCGGCGGGCCTCTCCGGCCACGGCGTGGAGTTCCCGACCCCGGTGTACATGCTCGCGGTCGAGGCCGACCTCGACCAGGCGCTGCGCAACAACGCCGAGCGCGGCGCGACCTTCCTCAAGGTCATGTTCACCGACGGCACCGAGCAGCCGGGCTCCAAGGTGCGCTTCTCCCGGCTGTCGGAGCGGGTGCTGCGGTTCACCGCGCGGATCGCCGCCGAGCGCGGCATCACCGCGGTGATCGACTGCAACACGCTGGAGGAGACCCGCTGGGCCTACGACTGCGGCTTCCGGCTCTTCGCCCACACCGTCCGCGACCGCACCCTCGGCGACGCCGAGTGGAAGGACCTGGCCGGTGCCCGGTTCGTCTCCACCCTCTCCGGGCTCCGCCCGATGGTCATGACGGCCGACGACTTCCTCGCCGCGTACGGCCGCGAGGGCTTCGCCGAGACCCAGGACGTCCGCAACCTGGACGCCGTCCGCGGCCTGGAGCAGCCGTACGGGATCACCTACGGCCTCCAGGAGACCCGCACCGGCGCGCTGGGCGACATGCGCCGCAACGCGCTGGCCGCGCTGCGCGAGGGCAACCTGCTGGTCGGCACCGACTCGGGCAACACCGGTGCCTACCACGGCTACTCCCTGCTCGGCGAGCTCGACCTGCTGCGCGGGGACGACCCCTCGCTCGCCGACGCGCTGCGCCACCAGGCCACCGTCGGCGGCCGGCGCTACTTCGACGAGCTGCGCGGCGAGTCCGGCGCCGCCCACCCGATCAGCGTCGGGGCGCCGGCCACCTACAACCTGCACGCGCCGGGCCGGCCGCTCTCCGCGCTGCCCACCGCCACCGTCGTGCGGGGGACACCGATCGACCGCCAGGCGGTCGCCCGGGCCATCGCCGGGCTCCGCGCCGCCGCGGCGGCCGGCACGACGACGCACGACACGAAGGAGGGGGCGGCCCTGTGACCGTCGACCGCAAGCGGGCGCTGATCGGCGTCAACGCCGGCATCCTGCTCGCCAACACCGGCAGCTACATCTGGTTCCCCGTGCTGGTGGCCTCGCTCGGCGGGGTGGACAGCGGCTTCTGGGCCGGCGTCGTGATGGCCATGACGTACGTCGGGCGGCTGCTCGCCACCTTCTTCTACGAGGGCGTGGCGCTGCGCATCGGCATCCGCGGTGCGGTCTTCCTCGGTACCGCCCTGGAGGCGGTGGCGCTGGGCCTGATGGGCTTCGGCACCGGGGTGCTGGTCTACGCCGTGCTCGCCTTCTTCATCGGCTTCGGCTCCGGCACCTCCTTCCCCGGCCTGAAGAACGTCCTCGCCTCCTACCCCGACGACGAGCGCCCCAAGGCCTTCTCGACCTTCCAGATGGCCGGTCAGGTGGGCGTGTTCGGAGGCGCCATGCTGGGCGCCGTGCTCGCCGACGTCGAACTGCGCACCCTGTTCTCGGTGGTGTTCGCGATCTTCCTCGCGTTCTGCCTGGCGGCCTCGTCCTTCATCCCCCGGGACGGCTTCCAGCCCCCGGCGCCGGTGGAGCCCGGGGCCGGGGCGGCGGCCCGCAAGCCGCTGTTCTCCACCGCGGTGTTCAAGGGCATCGACATCCGGGGCGCCACCCGCTACTTCCTGCTGTCGGCGGTGTTCTGGTTCCTGTCGATCGGCTTCATCGTCGGCATCCCGCTGCACATGGAGCGGTACGTGCCGCAGTGGGCGCCGTCCTCGCCGTTCTGGATCACCGGGCTGAGCATCCTGGTGCTCCAGTACCCGGTGTTCAAGTTCCTGATCGGCCGGTTCAGCCCGGCCGTGGTGATGGCGATCGGCCTCACCGGCATGACGGTGGCGTTCACCGCCCTCGGCGCGGGGCGCGGCGCGGCCTGGGTGGTGGTCGGGGCGCTGACGGTGGTGCTGGGCGAGATCCTCTTCGTGCCGTCCTTCGACATGTGGATCGCCCGCAAGGTCCCCGAGCGCCAACTCGCCAAGGCGATGGGGGCGATGCACTTCTTCCGCAGCGCCGGGAACATGGCCGGCTCGGTGCTCGCCGGTGTGCTGTTCGACCTGTCGCGCTCCGCCGGGGTGCCCGGCGCGAACTGGTACGTCGACGCGGTGGTGGCCGCCGGCTGCGCGGTGGTCTGCCTGGTGGGCCGGGCGGAGGGCACCGAGGCCGCGGCGGCCCAGGAGGCGGAGGCGGGCAGCTCGGACGCCGTGGGCGCCGCGTCCGCCTGACAGAACCCGAGCGGTCGCGCGTCGCGGGGCCGCGGACGGAACGAGAGAGAAAGAGACAGGAAAGAGCAGATGGCAGACATTTGCGTCATCGGCGGGACCCGCTACTTCGGCAAGCTGCTGGTGCGCCGGCTGCTGGCGGCCGGCCACCGCGTCACCCTCGTCACCCGCGGCCGGACCCCGGACCCGTTCGGGGACTCCGTCCGACGGCTGCGCGCGGACGTCAACCGTCCCGGCGAGCTGGCCGAGGCGGTCGCCGGGGAGCGGTTCGACGCCGTGGTGCACCAGATGTGCTACACCCCCAACGCCGCCGTGGAGGCCTGCGAGGCCTTCGGGGACCGGGCCGGGAAGCTGGTGCTGACCAGCACCATCGAGGTCTACAACCGGGACACCTTCCGCGGGCCGGTCGCCGCACCGGAGTTCGGCGCGCTCGCCCGCGAGGAGGAGCTCGACCCGGCCGGCTACCCGTACGACCTCACCCTGCCCTGGCAGGACGACGACTACCTGGAGGCCAACTACGGCGAGGGCAAGCGCCAGGCCGAGGCCGCGGTGACCGACCGCGCCCGGGTACCGGTGCTGCTGGCCCGGGTGGCCCACGTGCTGGCCGAGGAGGGCGACTTCACCGGCCGCTACCGCTTCCACGTCGACCGGATCCGGGACGGGCGGCCGATCGTGGCCCACGCCGGGCCGGGCCGGACCTCGCTGGTGCGGGCCGAGGACGCGGCCGGCTTCCTCGCCTGGGCGGCCGTGAACGAGGTGACCGGAGCGGTCAACGTGGCCTCCCCGGACACCGCCGACGTCTACGATGTCGTTGCCTCGGTGGAGGGGGCGACCGGGCTGACGGCCCAGGTCATCGAGAAGGAGGACCCGGCGGGCGACCCCGACCTGTCCCCGTTCTCCTGCCCGGCCGACTTCGCGATGTCGGCCGACCGGGCCGCCTCGCTCGGCTACCGGTTCACCCCCATCGCCGAGTGGCTGCCCGCGCTCGGCCGGGCCGCCGCCGCCGACACCGATCCCACCACCGCCAAGGAGCAGTGATGTTCGACCTCATCGTCATCGTCAGGGTCACCGAGCCGGACGGCGTCCCGGCGGTCGCCGACGCCCTGGCCCGGATGCGGCCGCTGTGCCTCGCCGAGGACGGCTGCGTCAGCTGGGAGGCGTACCACTCGCAGGACGACCCGGGCCGCTTCGTCCTGGTGGAGCGCTGGGCGACCCGGGAGGCCTGGGAGGCGCACGACGGCGGCGACGCGATCCAGAAGGTCTACATCCCGGACATCCTGCCGCGGGTCGAGCGCGAGGTGCACCCCAGCGTTCCGGTCTCCGTGAGCGCCGGCTGAGCGCACCGGCCGCGCCGGAGAACGGCCGTGGGCCCCGGCCCGCCCCTGGTTTCCAGGAGCGGGCCGGGGCCCACGGCCTTTACCGCGTACGGCTGTCGCGGCGCGGTCGGTGCGGCGTACGGCGGCCCGTCAGATCCGGTCGCAGGCCTGCGCCCGCAGCGCGCGGGCCAGGTCGTCCCGGCGCTCCAGCACCAGGCGGCGCAGCGCCGGCGCGGCCTGCGGGTGCCCGGCCAGCCAGCCGTCGGCCTCGGCCAGGGTCTGCTCGGAGGCCTGGGCGAGCGGGAAGAAGCCGCCGACGATCCGGATCGCGATCTCGATGGTCCGGTCGGCCCAG
The DNA here is from genome assembly GCF_042896795.1 of Kitasatospora sp. NPDC001261. Taxonomy (NCBI): domain Bacteria; kingdom Bacillati; phylum Actinomycetota; class Actinomycetes; order Kitasatosporales; family Streptomycetaceae; genus Kitasatospora; species Kitasatospora sp. NPDC001261. The sequence goes on along the minus strand of NZ_JBIAXP010000001.1, from coordinate 616,675 downwards.
ACCCGCTCCAGCAGCTTGAAGTACGGCGCCGCGTAGAGGGCCGTCAGGTCGCGCTGGGAGGGGATCGAGAAGCCCCCGGTGTTGGCCTCGACCAGGGCGCTCGGCAGCTCGTCCGAGTCGATGACGGCCGACCAGGCGGCGGCCTTGGCCTCCGCGGTGGGCCGGGCGGCCAGGCACTGGGTGTGGTGCCGCTTGCCGCTCGCGGTGTTGTCGGCGGCCAGCTCGGCGTCGAGCTCCTCGTCGGCGGCCTGGCCGGCCGCGGCCAGCGCCAGCCACAGCGACCAGCGCAGGTCCTGGTCGACCTCCAGGCCGTCGATCCGGGCGCTGCCGGACAGCAGGCCGCGGACCAGGCCGAGGTGTTCGGCGCCGCCCGCGGTCTGGGCGAGGAAGCGGGCCCAGGCCAGCTGGTGGTCGCTGCCGGGGACGGCCTCGCGCAGCTCGCGCAGGGCGCCGTCGGCGAGCAGCCGGCCGCCCTCGCCGCGCCAGGCCGGGTCGGCGTACAGGTCGACGGCGGTCTTGGCCTGGGCGTGCAGGGACTGGAGCACGCCGATGTTGCCCTCCTGGCCGGCGAAGCGCAGCACCAGGGCGACGTAGTCGCGGGCCGGCATCAGGCCGTCCCGGGTGAGGTTCCAGACCGCGGACCAGGTCAGCGCCCGGGCCAGCTCGTCGCGGATCTCGCCGAGGCCGGCCCGCAGGGTCTCCAGCGACTCCTCGTCGAAGCGGATCTTGCAGTAGGTCAGGTCGTCGTCGTTGAGCAGCACCAGCGCCGGGCGGGGCAGGCCGGCGGCCTCGGTGACGACGGTCCGGGCGCCGGTGACGTCCAGCTCGATCCGCCCGGTGCGGACCAGGGCGCCGTCCGCGTCCCGGTCGTACAGGCCGACCGCGATCCGGTGCGGGCGCAGCACGTCGCCGTCCTGGAGCACGGCCAGCTCGGTGATCCGGCCCTCGGCGTCGGTGGTGACCTGCGGGGTGAGCGCGTTGACCCCGGAGGTCTGCAGCCAGGCGGCGGCCCAGGCCTTGAGGTCGCGGCCGCTGGTCTCCTCCAGCACCTCCAGCAGGTCGCCCAGCTCGGTGTTGCCGAAGGCGTGGCGCTTGAAGTAGCGGCGGGCGCCCTCGAAGAACGCCTCCGAACCGACGTACGCCACCAGCTGCTTGAGGACGGAGGCGCCCTTGGCGTAGGTGATGCCGTCGAAGTTGAGCTTGGCGTCCTCCAGGTCCCGGATGTCCGCGGTGATCGGGTGGGTGGTGGGGAACTGGTCCTGCCGGTAGGCCCAGGCCTTGCGCTGGTTGGCGAAGGTGACCCAGGCCGAGGAGTAGCGGGTGCGGGCGCCGATCAGGCCGTAGGAGCCCATGAAGTCGGCGAAGGACTCCTTCAGCCACAGGTCGTCCCACCAGCGCATGGTGACCAGGTCGCCGAACCACATGTGCGCCATCTCGTGCAGGATGACGTTGGCCCGGGCCTCGTACGCGGCGTCGGTGACCTTCGAGCGGAAGACGTACTCCTCGCGGAAGGTGACGCAGCCGGGGTTCTCCATCGCGCCGATGTTGTACTCGGGGACGAAGGCCTGGTCGTACTTGCCGAAGGGGTACGGGTAGTCGAACTGCTCGTGGAAGAAGTCGAGTCCGAGCTTGGTGACGCCGAGGATCTCGTCCGCGTCGAAGTACGGGGCCAGCGACTTGCGGCACATCGCGGAGAGCGGGATCTCCAGCGCGGTGCCGTCGGCCAGTTCGCGGCGGTAGTGGTCGCGGGCGACGTGGTACGGGCCGGCGACGACGGCGGTGAGGTAGGTGGAGATCGGCCTGGTCGGCGCGAACTCCCAGGTGCGGGCGCCGTCCTGCTCGGTGACGTCCTCGTGCGGGGCGTTGGAGCGCACGTCCCAGGCGGCCGGGGCGGTCACGGTGAAGGTGAACGGGGCCTTCAGGTCGGGCTGCTCGAAGTTCGCGAACACCCGGCGGGCGTCGGCCGGCTCGTAGTGGGTGTAGAGGTAGGTCTCGCCGTCCACCGGGTCGACGAAGCGGTGCAGGCCCTCGCCGGTGCGGCTGTAGGCGCAGTCCGCCTCGACGGTCAGCACGTTCTCGGCGGCGAGGCCGTCGACGTGGACCCGGGCGCCGTCGTAGGCGGTGGCCGGGTCGAGGGCGCGGCCGTTGAGGGTGACCGAGCGGACGGCGGGGGCGAGCAGGTCGAGGAAGGTGTCCGCACCGGGCTGGGAGCAGCGGAAGGTGACGGTGGTGGTGGAGCGGAAGGTGCCGGCCTCCCGGTCCGGGGCCGAGGTCACGTCCAGCCGGACCTGGTAGCCGTCCACGGCCAGGATGCTGGCCCGCTGCTGCGCCTCGTCGCGGCTGAGGTTCTTGCCCGGCACGGCGGTACTCCTTTGTCCGGCTCGCACGGTGGTGCGCCTGTGGGTGGTGCGGTCTCGGCGCGGGGTGTGCCCCGCGCACGCGGGGTCATCCTTTCACGCCCCGCGGCGTCAGTACCATTGCACAGGCCGCCGCGTTCGCACCGGAATCAGCGGTGCGGGGCGGGTGTTGGCGTTCCCGGGGCGGAACTCCTCCGTGTCCCGGACCACCTCACGAAGGGCACCCGCAGTGACGACTGCCGCTGAGCGCAAGACCGCCGACTTCTGGTTCGACCCGGCCTGTCCGTGGGCGTGGATGACCTCCCGCTGGCTGATCGAGGTCCAGCAGGTGCGTCCGGTCGACGTGCGCTGGCACGTGATGAGCCTGTCGGTGCTCAACGAGCACCGGGACCTCCCGGAGAACTACCGGGAGCTGCTGGACAACGCCTGGGGCGCGGTGCGGGTCTGCGTCGCCGCCGCCGAGCAGCACGGGCCGGAGGTGCTCGGACGGCTCTACACGGAGCTGGGCGTGCGCTTCCACAACCAGGGCCTGCCGCAGAACCGGGAGACCGTCGAGGCCGCCCTGGTGGCCGCGGGCCTGCCCGCCGAGCTGGCCGCCGCGGCCGACACGGACGCGTACGACGAGGCCCTGCGCGCCTCGCACCAGGAGGGCATCACCCTGGTCGGCGAGGACGTCGGCACCCCGGTGATCGCGGTCGAGGGCGCGGACGGCGAGCGGGTGGCCTTCTTCGGCCCGGTGGTCACCCCCGCCCCGAAGGGCGAGGCCGCGGCCCGGCTGTGGGACGGCACCCTGCTGGTGGCCTCCACCCCGGGCTTCTACGAGATCAAGCGCACCCGTACGGCCGGCCCGTCCTTCGAGTAACGGCGCCGGACACGCGGCAGGGCCCGGTACCGCTCGGTACCGGGCCCTGCCGCGTGCGCGGGGAGGTCAGCGGAGCGCGGCGGCGTCCCGGCGCTGCTTGAGCAGCCCGGCGACGGTGAGCGCCGCGACCAGCACGCCGGCCGCGTACAGCTGCTGGCGGTTGCCCTCGGTGGTGGTCATCAGGGCGAGGATGCCGGCCACGGCGGCCATCGCGATCCAGGTCAGGTACGGGTAGCCCCACATCTTCACGGTGAGCAGCTCGGGGGCCTCGCGCTCCAGCCGGCGGCGCATCCGCAGCTGGACCACGCAGATGAACAGCCAGACCACCAGGATCGCCACGCCGGTGGTGTTCATCAGCCAGGTGAACACGGTGTCCGGCCAGAACTTGGCGGCCAGCACGGCGCCGAAGCCGAACAGACAGGAGGCCAGGACGGCTCTGCGCGGCACCCCGCCGCCGACCTTGGCCAGCGCCTTGGGGCCCTGGCCGCGGCCGACCAGCGAGTACGCCATCCGGGAGGCGCCGTAGATGTTGGCGTTCATCGCGGACAGCAGCGCGACCAGCACCACCACCTGCATGATCAGTCCGGCGGCGGGCACCCCGAGGTGGCTCAGCACGGTGACGTACGGGCCGTCCGCGACGACCTTCGGGTCCTTCCAGGAGACCAGGGTGACCACCAGGGCCATCGAGCCGATGTAGAAGATCGCGATCCGCCACACCGCGGTGCGCACGGCGTTGGCGACGTTCTTCTTGGGGTCGTCGGACTCGGCGGCGGCGATGGTCACGGTCTCCAGACCGCCGTACGCGAAGACCGAGGCGAGCAGGCCGACGATCAGCCCGCTGACGCCGTTGGGCAGGAAGCCGCCCTCGCCGGTGAGGTTGTGCGCGCCGGGGGCGCCGGGGCCGATCACCCCGGCGATGCCGAGCCCGCCGAGGACCAGGAAGGCGATGATCGCGGTGATCTTGATGGCGGCGAACCAGAACTCGAACTCGCCGAAGTTCTTCACCGCGGTGAGGTTGCTGGCGCAGAAGAAGGCCATGAACAGGGCGACCCAGACCCAGGCGGAGACGCCGGGTATCCAGCCGTTGACGATCTTCCCGGCGGCGGTGGCCTCGGCGGCGACGCCGCAGCAGAGCATCACCCAGTACATCCAGCCGGCCGTGATCCCGGCCCAGGGGCCGATCTCCTTCTCGGCGTGCACCGAGAACGAGCCGGAGGCGGGGCGGGCGGCGGACATCTCACCGAGCATCCGCATGATCAGCATGACCAGGAGGCCGGAGAGCACGAACGCCAGGATGATCGCCGGGCCGGCGGCCGCGATGCCGGCGCCGGAGCCGACGAAGAGGCCGGCGCCGATCACGCCGCCGAGGGCGATCATGGACAGGTGGCGCTGCTTCAGGCCGTGGGTGAGCTGCTGGCCACCCGGCGCCGGGGCCGCGGCCGGTCGGGTGCCGTCGGGGGTCCCGGGCGCCGGAGGGGCGGAAGTGGGGGCCATAGGGGTGGTTCCAGACTGTGCGGTATGCGACATGAGCTGTCCAATATCCGGCGCCGCCGCTGTCCATGCCAAAGATGATCGGTTCGGGCCCAGTATGCGGACCATGCCGAAACCCAAAGTGATCATGTTGTGACCAGGGGTTGTCCCGAGTCGGTTCCGACAACGCCCGAGGGCGGGGGTTTGTCCGAAACCGTGCCGTTCGCCCAGTGGATCACCGCGTAGGTTCACAGGTGTTCACTCACCTGGACTCTCACGGAGGAGCCCCGATGGCCACTGCCACCACCCCGATACCGCGCCGCGCCGTCCTCGCCGACCTGCTGCCCGCCGCCTCCACCCGCCTCGGCGCCCAGGCCCGCGACCTGGCCCTGGTGGCCGGCGGCGCCGCGCTGACCGGCGTGGCCGCCCAGCTGTCGGTCAACGTCCCCGGCTCGCCGGTCCCGGTCACCGGCCAGACCTTCGCCGCCCTGCTGGTCGGCACCGCGCTCGGCACCCGCCGCGGCGCCGCCTCGCTGGTGCTGTACCTGCTGGCCGGCATGGCGGGCCTGCCCTGGTTCACCGGCGGCGCCACCGGCTGGGCGTTCCCGACCTTCGGCTACGTGCTCGGCTTCGTCGTCGCCGCCGCCCTGACCGGCGCGCTGGCCCGCCGGGGCGCCGACCGCACCCCGGTCAACACCGCCGTCACCATGGTCCTCGGCAGCCTCGCCATCTACGCGGTCGGCGTCCCGTACCTCGCCCTGTCGCTGCACGTCCCGCTCGCCCGCGCCGCCGAGCTCGGCCTCTACCCGTACCTGGTCGGCGACGCCCTCAAGGCCGCCCTCGCCGCCGGCGCCCTGCCGCTGGCCTGGAAGCTGCTCGGCCGGCGCTGACCACCCCCGCCGCGCCGACCGCTCCCCGCCGGCGCCCCCGTTGTCGGGCCCGGGCGCACGCGCATGCCACACTCATGGCATGCGCGTGTACCTGGGCTCAGACCATGCCGGATACGAACTGAAGAACCACCTCGTGGAGTGGCTCAAGGGGGCCGGCCACGAGCCGGTCGACTGCGGGCCGCACATCTACGACGCCGAGGACGACTACCCGCCGTTCTGCCTGCGCGCCGCCGAGCGCACCGCCGCCGACGAGGACGCCCTGGGCATCGTCATCGGCGGCTCGGGCAACGGCGAGGCGATCGCCGCCAACAAGGTCAAGGGCGTCCGGGCCGCGCTGGCCTGGAGCGCGCAGACCGCCGAGCTCGGCCGTCAGCACAACAACGCCAACGTGATCTCCATCGGCGGCCGCATGCACACGGTCGAGGAGGCCACCGGCTTCGTCGAGGTCTTCCTCAAGACCCCCTACAGCGGCGAGGCCCGGCACACCCGCCGGATCGAGATGCTGAGCGAGTACGAGACCACCGGCGAGCTCCCGCCGATCCCGGCCCACCACCCGCAGGGCTGATCCCGCCACCCACCCTCTCCGGCGGCCGGCCGCACGCTCCCGTGCGACCGGCCGCCGCCGTCTCCGGGCCCCCGGAAGCGCGTGACGCGCCCGGAACGGCCCCGCGCCGCCTGTGGGATCGGCCACAGGCCCCCGCGTGCCGGAACCTCCGCGCGCGGGGCGCACGCGCCGCCCGCACGGTTCGTACGCCCAACCCGCGCAGGCCTCCTGACGGCACGCCCGCAACCGTTCCGATCGGCCGAAACCCGGTGGACGCCCCGCACTCCGGCGCCACCGCCCGCCCCCGTCCCGTCGACGCCGGGCGGTGCCCGTGGATAGGGTCGGACCCCATGGCTGGCAGAGCGCCGGGCACACCGCCCCAGACGACTGCGACGAGGCCCGGCGCCGCCCCGGCGTCCGAGTCCGTGACGGCCCGGTTGCGCAAGAGGCTCCGCCGGGTCCGCCGAAGGCTGCGCACGGCCGGGGTGGACTACTTCCGCGGCGGCGCCGCCGACTGGCCGGTGCTCTGCGCGCTCGCCCTGCTCGTCCCGCTGCTGATCATGCTCAACATCTGGATCCCCGGCTGGGCCCCGCCCACCTCCCTGGTCCTGCCGATCCTGGCCGGCGCCCTGCTGCTGCGCCCCGGCAGCCTGGTGGTGCTCTACGCGCTGGCCGCCCTCGGCCTCTCCTCCGAGTCCGTGATCCACACCGGCCAGCGGGTCGCCAGCAACAACCCCGAGGCGTACCTCTACGGGGTGACCCCGGGCGCGGCCCTGGTGGTCGGCGCCGCCGGCGTGGGCGGCCTGCTGCTCGCCCAGTTCCGGGCCCGGGTCGGCGTGCCGTGGTGGGGCGGCTCCACCATGCTGTTCGACCTGCGCGAGCGGCTGCGGGTGCAGAGCCGGGTGCCCGAGCTGCCGGACGGCTGGCACGCGGACATGGCGCTGCGCCCGGCCGGCGGCCAGTCCTTCTCGGGCGACTTCGTGGTCGCCGCGCGCACCGGCCCCGGCCAGCGGCTGCTGGAGGTGGTCCTCGCGGACGTCTCCGGCAAGGGCATGGACGCCGGCTCCCGCGCCCTGCTGCTCTCCGGCGCCTTCGGCGGCCTGGTCGGCTCGCTGCCCGCGCACGACTTCCTGCCCGCCGCCAACGGCTACCTGCTGCGCCAGTCCTGGGAGGAGGGCTTCGCCACCGCCGTCCACCTGGTGCTGGACCTGGACACCGGTGAGTACGAGCTGCTCTCGGCCGGGCACCTGCCGGGCATGCAGCGGCTGGCGGGGGAGGGGCGCTGGGAGGTCAAGCAGGCCGAGGGCCCGCTGCTGGGGATCTACGACGGCGCCAAGTTCGAGGGCGTGCGCGGCCGGCTGAACCGGGGCGACGTGCTGATGCTGTGCACCGACGGCATGGTCGAGGCGCCGGGCCGGGACCTCGGGGAGGGCATGGACCGGCTGATGGGGGAGGCGGACCGGCTGGTGCCCGGCGGCGGACCCGGCACGGGCGCGGGCGCCGCGGGCGCGCTGATCGAGACGGTCGCCCGGGACATCAACGACGACCGCGCCGTGCTGCTGCTCTGGCGCGACTGACGCCCGCTGGCACCCGCCCGGCCCCCGTCGCCGGGGCACATGCCGGAGGCAGCCGCGGCTGTCAAGCCTGGCAGCTGATCTTCAGCCAAATCGGACGCCCCGTCGACTGACCGGACCACTGGCTTCCGTTACCCGCCCCCGACGGTTTCCCGGCCGCTCAGCACGGCCCCGCCGACGATTCGTCAGGACGGCTCCGCTATCGTCCCGGTCGGCGGAAACTCGTCTCGCATCGCAGGATATCGGCGTTGGGCTGACTTTCAGACCTTTACGCAATCGGCACGGTCGACCACACTGAGTCCGGGCGGGACTGTTCAGGATTCGGGGGATAGGGGGCGTCACGTGCGGCACGACAGACAGCGGTCGACCGCGGGCTCCCTCACCGGCGGTGTGCCGGACGGTCCGCGATTCCGCCTCGGGACCGTCGGACAGGCCGGGGTCCGGCTTTCGCAGGTGCCGCCGGGCGGCGGCACCACGCTATGAAAACGAGGAAGTGAGTCCGGGTGGCACTCTCCGTCTCCGCACTGGTCCTGTTCGCGATCCTGTGCATCATCTTCATCCGCAACAAGCAGATGAAGATCCCGCACGCGATCGTCGCCGCCCTGTTCGGCTTCATGCTGCACGAGACCACGGTCGCGACCTCCATCAACTCCCTGCTGGCCAACCTCGCGCACAGCATCTCCGGCATCACCGGAGGCTGATCCGGCCGGGCCGTCCGCACCCCCGCCGCGGGGCTACCGGCCGGCCCGTCTGGCTTCCCGCCAGCGAGCGAAAAGTCCCCGGGGGCGCGCGGCCGCCGGGGCCGGGACACGCATCGGTGCGGGTGCCACGGCACCCGCCGACGTGTGCTGCCCCGACGCCGCAGGCTCGGCCGTCAGCAGGACGAACAGCCGGGCCCAGCACAGCCGTTCACCCCGCGGCCAGTCCAGCGCGCGCAGCGCCGCCGAGGCCGCCTCCGACACCTCGCCGCCCACCCGGACCTCGGCGACGTCGTCCCCCGCCTTGCCGCCCAGGAAGAGCTTGACGCCCACCGGCCCGGTCCCGGTCAACTCCGCGCGCAGCGCGGGCGCGAGCGCCGGCAGCACCCGGTGCTCGGCCAGCCAGCCCGCCAGGTGCTCGTTGCCGAAGCCGAACACCGCGGCCGGCCCCTGCACCGCCCGCCAGCCCGGGAGTTCGGGCAGGGCCGGGCGGTCGGCGTGCACCCCGCGGCCCTCCGCGAACTCGACCAGCACCGGGGCGGTGGTGGTCGCCCACATCTTCACCGCGTTGGCGAGCTTCTCCTCCTCGGTCTTGCCGAGGCCGGCCGCGCAGTCCCACACCACCGGGGCGTCCGCCCGGCCCAGGTGCAGCACGAAGCCGAGGTCCACGTGCCCGGCGCCGTCGTCCCCGGGGTGCTCGCGGACCGCCACCGCGGTGGTGCCGGGGCCGCGGACCACCTCGCCGTCCGGGCGGAACACCTGGCCCAGCCGCGCCATCTCGCGGACCACACAGCGCTGTATGACGGCCAGCCGCTCCTGAGGACCCACCGGGACTCCTCCACCTCGGGAGCGCGCGGATGAGGTCGCGCTCGAACTCCGCTCGAACGCCGCCGAGGCTATCGGCCTGGCAGCCCACCGGGAAACCGTGCGGACCCCGCGGCCCTCCGGTCGCGGAAATGTCCGGCATGCCCCATTTTGGGCAGCGGAACCTGAAGGCCGTCCGCCCGGAGGACCCGCATGCCCCGCAGCGCCGCCCCGCCCCCGCCCGTCCTCCTCGCCCCCGGTCCGCCGCCGTTCGGCCCCGCGGACTCCGGACTGGTCGCCGAGATCGAGGCCTACCTCGCCTCGCTGCCCGCCCCCGCGCGCACCCCGGTGCCGTACGTCTGCCCGTACGGCAGCACCGTGCGGCCCTGGCAGGCCGGCCACCCCGAACCCCGGGCGACCCTGCTCGACCGGGCGCTGGGCCGGCCCGCCCGGCCCGTCCCGGTCGCGGCGGCCGACCACCTCAGGCTCGCCTCCCGCTACATCGGGGCGCACGGCTGGCTCCAGGGCGCGATGTGGGACGAGGTCGGCCGGGTCTGCCTGCTCGGCGCGCAGGCCGCCGTGCTGGCGCACGGCTACGGCACCCCGGCCACCGTGCGCACCGCCCGGGTCCAGCTGATGGAGGTGCTGCACGCCACCGGCCGCCCGGCGCGCTCCCCGGACGAGTACAACGACCGCCCGACCACCCGGGAGGGCGACGTCCACCAGCTGCTGGACCGGGCCGCCGCCCGGGCCGCCCGGCTCGGGCTCTGAGGCCCCCGCGATGCCTCCGGGTGGCCCCGCGACGCCTCCGGGGGCTTCCGGGCGGGAAAACGTCGACGGCCCCGGTGTGCTGGGCACACCGGGGCCGGACCGGAGAGCGGGCGACGAGAATCGAACTCGCGTGACTAGTTTGGAAGACTAGGGCTCTACCATTGAGCTACGCCCGCACGACCTTCCCAGCCGTCACCGGCCGGAAGTTCGGGGGACAGCCTACCTGGTCCGGCCGCCCGCGTGCACACCGGATCGCGCACACCCCCTGCGCGCCCGCGCGGTATATCCCGCGTCGCGCCCGGGCGGATTGTGTCGGCGAGCCGCCCAGGCCCGGCGTGTACGCTTCCTCTCGGCACCACGGGGTGTGGCGCAGTTTGGTAGCGCGTCCGCTTTGGGAGCGGAAGGCCGTCGGTTCGAATCCGGTCACCCCGACAGTGCGGCAGGGTCTCGTCCGTAGGGGCGGGGCCCTGTTCTGTCTCGGCGCTCCCGGACGGCGGTACGGTGGCGCCTGGCGTCCGCCTTTGGTGGTACCGGTAGGATGGGGCGCTGGCGGTAGTCCCTGTGGCGTCAACCCAGGTCAACCGCACGAGGGCGAGGAGTCAAGCTCACCGTCCACCCCACGGGAGATGCAGCTCCAACCGCCCATCGCCCGTCTCGTCCGACCCCCCTTCCGGCTCCGTCCGGACGACGGGGACGGGCGGAGACAACCTGACCGCAAGCCCCTAGGAGACCTAACCGTGAAGAGCGCCGTCGAGACTCTGAACCCGACCCGGGTTCGACTCACCGTCGAGGTGCCCTTCGAGGAGCTCAAGCCCAGCCTCGACGCGGCGTACAAGAAGATCAACCAGCAGGTCTCGGTCCCGGGCTTCCGCAAGGGCAAGATCCCGAACCGGGTCATCGACCAGCGCTTCGGCCGTGGCGCCGTGCTGGAGGAGGCCGTCAACGACGCCCTGCCGCGCTTCTACACGCAGGCCGTCGACGAGGGCAAGATCGAGGTCCTCGGACAGCCCGACATCACCAACATCGAGGGTGTCGAGAAGATCGCCGATGGCGGCGACCTGAAGTTCACCGCCGAGGTGGACGTTCGTCCCGAGGTCACCCTGCCGGAGTTCTCCTCCATCGAGGTGACCGTCGACCCGATCGCCGTCTCCGACGAGGACATCGAGAAGTCGCTGGAGCAGCTGCGCGAGCGCTTCTCCTCGGTCAAGGACGTCGAGCGCGCCGCCGCCGCCGGTGACATCGTGGTCGTCGACCTGGTGGCCAAGGTCGACGGCGAGGTGCCGGAGGACGGCACCGCCAACGGCGTCAGCTACGAGATCGGCTCGGGCCGTCTGATCGACGGCATCGACGAGGCCGTCATCGGCCTGTCGGCCGGCGAGGAGAAGACCTTCGAGACCGAGCTCAAGGGTGGCACCCAGGCGGGCAAGACCTCCGAGGTCTCCGTCACCGTCACCGCCGTCCAGGAGAAGGAGCTGCCCGAGCTGGACGACGAGTTCGCCCAGCTGGCCAGCGAGTTCGACACCCTGGAGGACCTGCGCGCCGACTCCCGCAAGCGCCTGGAGCGCATGAAGGAGTACGACCAGGCCACCCAGGCCCAGGAGAAGGTCCTGGACGCGCTGCTCGCGCTGGTTGAGATCGAGTACCCCGAGAAGCTTCTCAAGGACGAGGTCGAGACCCGCAAGCACAACGTGGAGCACCACCAGCTCCAGCCGATGGGCCTCACCATCGACGCGTACCTGGAGACCCAGGGCAAGACCCGCGAGGAGTGGGACGCGGAGATCGAGGAGCAGGCGAAGAAGGGCATCAAGACCCAGTTCGTCCTGGACCAGATCGTCGCCAACGAGGAGCTGGGTGTTAACCAGGAGGAGCTCACCGAGCACCTCATCCGCCGCGCCGCCGGCTCGGGCCTGACCCCGGACCAGTTCGCGCAGCAGGTCGTCCAGGGCGGCCAGGTTCCGCTGCTGGTCGGCGAGGTCGCCCGCGGCAAGGCGCTGGCCACCGTGGTCGAGGCCGCCAAGGTCGTCGACACCGAGGGCAACGAGGTCAACTTCGACGACGAGGACGAGACGGCCGAGACCGTCGAGGCCGCCGCCGAGGAGACCGCCACCGAGGAGAAGACCGAGGCCTGAGCGCCCCGGTAGCCCCTTCCGGCCGCAGCGGGCCCGGACGCCGTACGGTGTCCGGGCCCGCTGTCGTCCGGCCCGGCGGCCGCCGCGACCCTGCGCTCACAGCGAACAGTTCTGCGTGAGGGATTCTGCGGCCGGGCCTGCGCGTTAGGGTCCTTGGACAGCAACAATCACGACGTGATACCCGGAAGCTGTGCGACACCGCGACGGCCGTGGAGCGACCGTCCAAATCGACTGAGCAGGTGGCTAAGTGACGTTCCCGCAGATGCAGATGCCTGGCCCGATGGCACCGCACGCCGCCGCTGGTGACGTGCTCGGCGGCCTTGGCGACCAGGTCTACAACCGGTTGCTCAACGAGCGGATCATCTTCCTCGGCCAGGCGGTGGACGACGACATCGCCAACAAGATCACCGCGCAGCTGCTGCTGCTGGCCGCGGACCCGGAGAAGGACATCTTCCTCTACATCAACTCCCCGGGCGGCTCGATCTCGGCCGGCATGGCGATCTACGACACCATGCAGTACATCAAGAACGACGTCGTCACCATCGCGATGGGCATGGCGGCCTCGATGGGCCAGTTCCTGCTCACCGCGGGCGCCCCGGGCAAGCGCTTCTCGCTGCCGAACTCCACGATCCTGATGCACCAGCCCTCCGCGGGCCTCGGCGGTTCCGCCACCGACATCCGGATCCAGGCCGAGCAGCTGCTCCGCACCAAGAAGCGGATGTCCGAGCTGATCGCGCACCACAGCGGCCAGTCCTTCGAGCAGATCACCGCCGACTCCGACCGCGACCGCTGGTTCACCCCGGAGGAGGCCCTGGAGTACGGCCTCATCGACGCGATCATGCACAGCGCCGCGGACGTCCCCGGCGGCGGCGGCACGGGCGCTGCCTGAGCCTCGGCCCGGCCCGCGACACCACAGCCCCAACGCCTCGGAGGACAAGGACCCCCATGAACATCCCCAGCCTGTCGGCCGCCCAGGCCCGCGTCGAGGACATGCGCGCCGAGGGCCGCTACATCGTCCCGCGCTTCGTCGAGCGCACCACGCAGGGCATCCGCGAGTACGACCCGTACGCCAAGCTGTTCGAGGAGCGCATCATCTTCCTCGGCTCGCAGGTCGACGACGTCTCGGCGAACGACATCATGGCGCAGCTGCTGTGCCTGGAGTCGATGGACCCGGACCGCGAGATCCAGATGTACATCAACTCGCCCGGCGGCTCGTTCACGGCCCTGACGGCCATCTACGACACCATGCAGTACGTGAAGCCGGACATCACCACGGTCTGCATGGGCCAGGCGGCCTCCGCCGCGGCCGTGCTGCTCGCGGCCGGCACCCCCGGCAAGCGGATGGCGCTGCCGAACGCCCGGATCCTGATCCACCAGCCGTACACCGAGACCGGCCGCGGCCAGGTGTCCGACCTGGAGATCCAGGCCAAGGAGATCTTCCGGATGCGCGAGCAGCTGGAGGAGATGCTGTCCAAGCACTCCAACCGGACGGCGGAGCAGGTGCGCGAGGACATCGAGCGCGACAAGATCCTGACCGCCGAGGAGGCCGCCGAGTACGGCCTGATCGACCAGATCATCTCCACCCGCAAGACCTCGCTGACCTCCTGAGGTCGGCTCCCTCCGGCCCGCGAGCGGGTCGGCGGGGCCCGTCGGGGCGGGGTGCGCACACGGGTGCGCACCCCGCCCCGGCCCATCGGCGGGCCCGTGCGACGGCATCTGTTCGGTATCAATTCGCCCAGGGCGTAGGGCAGACCTGGCGAAGAGGACGGAATCACGGGCCCGGCAGAGTACCGTCGGATAGCGAGACCGAGCGCCGTCGGCGTTGACGGTCCACAGCACCAGGCCCCGGAACCCCTGCGGGGCCCCTGGCGAAGGGGAAGCACCTCGTGGCACGCATCGGAGACGGTGGCGACCTGCTCAAGTGCTCGTTCTGCGGCAAGTCGCAGAAGCAGGTGAAGAAGCTGATCGCCGGCCCAGGCGTGTACATCTGCGACGAGTGCATCGACCTGTGCAACGAGATCATCGAGGAGGAACTCGCCGAGACCTCCGAGGTGCGCTTCGAGGAGCTCCCGAAGCCGCGCGAGATCTACGAGTTCCTGGACCAGTACGTGGTCGGCCAGGACCTCGCCAAGAAGGCGCTGTCGGTCGCCGTCTACAACCACTACAAGCGGGTCCAGGCGGGTGAGGCGGGCCGCAGCGGGGGCAACGGCCGCGAGGACGCCATCGAGCTGGCCAAGTCCAACATCCTGCTGCTGGGCCCCACCGGCTCCGGCAAGACGCTGCTGGCGCAGACCCTGGCCCGGATGCTGAACGTGCCGTTCGCGATCGCGGACGCCACCGCGCTGACCGAGGCCGGCTACGTCGGCGAGGACGTCGAGAACATCCTGCTCAAGCTGATCCAGGCGGCCGACTACGACGTCAAGAAGGCCGAGACCGGGATCATCTACATCGACGAGATCGACAAGGTCGCGCGCAAGAGCGAGAACCCGTCGATCACCCGGGACGTCTCCGGCGAGGGCGTGCAGCAGGCCCTGCTGAAGATCCTGGAGGGCACCACCGCGTCGGTGCCGCCGCAGGGGGGCCGCAAGCACCCGCACCAGGAGTTCATCCAGATCGACACCACGAACGTGCTGTTCATCGTCGGCGGCGCGTTCGCCGGCCTGGAGCGGATCATCGAGGGCCGCGCGGGTGCCAAGGGCATCGGCTTCGGCGCCAACATCCGCTCCAAGCGGGAGTCGGACGCCAGCGACCACTTCCGCCAGGTGATGCCCGAGGACCTGGTGAAGTTCGGCATGATCCCCGAGTTCATCGGCCGTCTGCCGGTGATCACCAGCGTGCACAACCTGGACCGCGAGGCGCTGCTCCAGATCCTCACCGAGCCGCGCAACGCGCTGGTCAAGCAGTACCGCAAGCTGTTCGAACTGGACGGCGTGGAGCTGGAGTTCTCCCGGGACGCGCTGGAGGCGATCGCCGACCAGGCGATCCTGCGGGGCACCGGCGCGCGCGGGCTGCGGGCCATCATGGAGGAGGTGCTGATGTCCGTGATGTACGAGGTCCCCTCGCGCCAGGACGTCGCCCGCGTGGTGGTCACCGGGGACGTCGTCTCCAAGCACGCCATCCCCACCCTGGTGCCGCGCGACATGATCAAGCGCGAGCGCCGGGAGAAGAGCGCCTGACCCGAGGCCGACGCCACGAGGAGGGGCCCCGCACCGGATCCGGTGCGGGGCCCCTCCTCGTGGTGTGCGCTACTTGGCGACGACCATGGCGTCGCGGATCGCCCTGGTCTGGTCGGCCGCCTGGGTCAGGGTGGTCTCCTGGCCGCCGGTGAGCTGGCCGTGGCTGTTCACGTTCATCTTGCTGAAGGTGACCCGGCCGGTGGTGGACCTGTCCGCCCACACGCAGACCGTCGGACCGGGCTTGCCCGCGATCCCGGCCACGCCGCAGGAGAGCTTCGCGGAGGAGTTCCTGGAGTCGCGGGCCGGGAAGTCGGTCAGCGGGGTGGTCCAGGTGACGTCGTCGTCGCCGGTGCTCTTCTTGGCGTCCGCGATGATCTTCCCGGGGTCGTTGAGCTTCCCGTAGACGCCGAGCACCGAGAAGGTGTCGAGGTCGGTGCCCCGGCTGTAGCTGGCCGCGATCACGTGGAGGTCCTTGCCGAAGTCCGCCGCCTCCGGCTTGTTCGGGTCGACGGCCTTGTCCTCGGCCGACTTCTGGGAGTAGCCGTCCGGGATGGTGTCCGGGGCGGACATCCGGTACCGGCCGCCCTGGTCGCTCCCGCCGAGGAACTTCCAGGCGGCGAAGCCGCCGCCGCCCAGCACCAGGGCGCCGACCACCAGCCCGATCACCAGGCCGCCCTTGCCCTTGCGCTGCTGCGGCTGCTGCGGGTAGCCCGGCTGGCCGTACGGGGCCTGCGGAGGCACGCCGTACGGCTGCTGCTGGGGCTGGCCGTACTGCGGCCGGCCGTACGCGGGCGGGGGCGGGGGCGCGCCGTACGGCTGCTGCGGCGGCGGGCCGTACGGCGGCTGACCCCCGTACGGCTGCGGCTGTCCCTGCGGGTACTGCTGTCCCTGGCCGTACATCTGCGTCCGTGCTCCCCCGCCGCACCCGCGGCCTGTCGTCTGTCCGGTCGTCCGTGCCTGTCCGGTCCACCGGACGAGTGCCCGGGCACGCTACCGCACGGCGCCGGGCCGGGACCCGTCCGGTCCGCGCCGGGGCCGCGGACCGGAAAGCGGTTCGTGGCCCACCCCCCGGTTACGTAAACTGTGCGTCGTGACCGACACGACGAACCAGCGCCCCGTGAGCACCTTTGCCGGGGACGAAGCAGCGACCCTCCCGACGACCTACACCCCCGCGGACGTAGAGGGCGAGCTGTACGAGCGCTGGGTAGACCGTGGCTACTTCACCGCGGACGCGAAGAGCGACAAGCCCGCGTACACCATCGTCATCCCCCCGCCGAACGTCACCGGCGTCCTGCACCTGGGCCACGCCTTCCAGCACACGC
The DNA here is from genome assembly GCF_042896795.1 of Kitasatospora sp. NPDC001261. NCBI lineage: Bacteria > Bacillati > Actinomycetota > Actinomycetes > Kitasatosporales > Streptomycetaceae > Kitasatospora > Kitasatospora sp. NPDC001261. The sequence goes on along the minus strand of NZ_JBIAXP010000001.1, from coordinate 600,078 downwards.
TGATGGACGCGCTGACCCGCCGCAAGCGCATGCAGGGCTTCGAGACGCTCTGGCTGCCCGGCATGGACCACGCCGGCATCGCCACCCAGAACAAGGTCGAGCAGCAGCTCGCCGAGGAGGGCCTGTCCCGGCACGACCTGGGCCGCGAGGCCTTCGTCGAGAAGGTCTGGGAGTGGAAGAAGAGCTACGGCGGCCGCATCCTCGGCCAGATGCGCCGGCTCGGCGACGGCGTGGACTGGTCGCGCGAGCGCTTCACCATGGACGAGGGCCTGTCCCAGGCCGTCCAGACCATCTTCAAGCGGCTCTTCGACGACGGCCTGATCTACCGCGCCGAGCGCATCATCAACTGGTGCCCGCGCTGCCTCACCGCGCTGTCCGACATCGAGGTGGAGCACGAGGACACCCCGGGCGAGCTGGTCTCGATCCGCTACGGCGAGGGCGACGACTCGATCGTCGTGGCCACCACCCGGGCCGAGACGATGCTGGGCGACACCGCGGTGGCCGTCCACCCGGAGGACGAGCGCTACAAGCACCTCGTCGGCCGGACCATCAAGCTGCCGCTGACCGACCGTGAGATCCCGGTCGTCGCCGACGAGCACGTCGACCCGGAGTTCGGCACCGGCGCCGTCAAGGTGACGCCCGCGCACGACCCGAACGACTTCGCCATCGGCCAGCGCCACGACCTGCCCAACCTGTCCGTCATGGACGAGTGCGGTGCGATCACCGTGCACGGCCCCTTCCTCGGCATGGACCGGCTGGAGGCCCGCTCGGCCGTCGTCGGCGCGCTGCGCGAACAGGGCCGGATCGTCGCCGAGAAGCGTCCGTACATGCACGCGGTCGGCCACTGCTCGCGCTGCCACACCGTGGTCGAGCCGCGGCTGTCGCTGCAGTGGTGGGTCAAGGTCGAGCCGCTGGCCAAGGCCGCCGGCGACGCCGTCCGCGACGGCAAGGTGGAGATCCACCCGAAGGAGCTGGAGCGCCGCTACTTCGACTGGGTCGACAACATGTACGACTGGTGCATCTCGCGCCAGCTGTGGTGGGGCCACCGGATCCCGGTCTGGTACGGCCCGGACGGCGAGGTCGTCTGCGTCGGCCCCGACGAGCAGCCGCCGACCGGCGAGGGCTGGCACCAGGACCCGGACGTCCTGGACACCTGGTTCTCCTCCGGCCTGTGGCCGTTCTCCACGCTCGGCTGGCCGGAGAAGACCGCCGACCTGGAGAAGTTCTACCCGACCGACGTCCTGGTGACGGGCCACGACATCATCTTCTTCTGGGTCGCCCGGATGATGATGTTCGGCCTGTACGCGATGGACGGCGAGGCGCCGTTCAAGACCGTCGCCCTGACCGGTCTGGTGCGCGACGAGTTCGGCAAGAAGATGTCGAAGTCCTCCGGCACTGCGGTCGACCCGCTGGACTGGATGGACGCCTACGGCGCCGACGCCGTCCGCTTCACCCTGGCCCGCGGCGCCAACCCGGGCGCCGACGTGCCGATCGGCGAGGACTGGGTCAAGGGCTCGCGCAACTTCTGCAACAAGATCTGGAACGCGACCCGCTTCGCGCTGATGAACGGCGCCACCGTCGAGGGCCCGCTGCCCGCGCCGGAGGAGCTGACCGCGGTCGACCGCTGGATCCTGTCGCGGCTGAACGCCACCGTCGCCGAGGTGGACGGGCTGTACGAGGACTACCAGTTCGCCAAGGCCACGGACGCGCTGTACCACTTCGCCTGGGACGAGGTCTTCGACTGGTACGTCGAGCTCTCCAAGACCACCCTGGCCAAGGGCGGTCCGCAGGCGGACGCCTCGCGCCGGGTGCTGGGCGAGGTCCTGGACGTCACCCTGCGGCTGCTGCACCCGGTCGTCCCGTTCGTCACCGAGGCGCTGTGGACGGCGCTCACCGGCGCCGAGTCGCTGGTCGTGACCGAGTGGCCGAAGGACAGCGGCTACCGTGACGCGGCCGCCGAATCGGAGATCGCCACGCTGCAGCAGGTGGTCACCGAGGTCCGCCGGTTCCGTTCGGACCAGGGCCTGCAGCCCGCGCAGCGCGTCCCGGCCCGGCTGGAGCTGGCCGGCACCGTGCTGGCCGTCCACGAGGACGCGATCCGCTCGCTGCTGCGGCTGACCGCGCCCGAGGAGGGCTTCGCGGCCACCGCCTCGCTGCCGGTGGCCGGTGCCACCGTGTCGCTGGACCTCTCCGGCACCATCGACGTCGCGGCCGAGCGCAAGCGCCTGGCCAAGGACCTCGCGGCCGCCGAGAAGGAGAAGGCCCAGACCACCGCCAAGCTCGGCAACGAGGCGTTCCTCGCCAAGGCGCCGGACGAGGTGGTCGCCAAGATCCGGGGCCGCCAGGAGGCCGCCGAGGCCGACATCGCCCGGATCACCGCCCAGCTCGCGGCGCTGCCGCAGGGCTGACCGCCCGTCCCCGCCGAAGGGGCCGTACTCCGCGACGCGCGGGGTGCGGCCCCTCGGCGTTTTCCGGGTTCCGGTTCCGGTTCGGCTTCCCCGGCCGCTTTCCTTACACCAAATAGCCCAGGAACATTGCTCCCTTCCGGCGAATTATCATCCTGCGACCGGGTGAGGTCCTATTCCGAGCGAATTGATTCCGGTCTTGCCCGCGCGGGTTCGCGGAAGTTTGCAGGTCCGCTGTGTACCGTGTGCACGGAGTTTCCGAATGGGCGTTTCCGCTGAGCGTTCCTGCTGAGCGACGGACGGGAGGGCATGGCGTGGTGGTGACCGAGGAGTTGGCCGACGAACTGCCTCTGGAGGCGGTCGAGGAGGCCAAGGCCAGGGCGGCGACCCTGCTGCTCGCGTTCCGGCACGGCAACCAGATCGCGTTCGACCACGAGCTGGACCTGCTGTTCGCCGAGCACGCCGAGCGCGAGGTGACCACCCTGCTCGCCTGGATCGCCGCCGAGGCCGTCCGCAAGGCGTACGCCCCCGAGGTCGGCGACCGGGTGCTGCGGGCGATGGCCCGGCGCGCCCCGGAGGACACCGGCGGGGTCGCGGTGGACGAGGAGACCGCGAGCGCGGCCCAGCTGATCGAGGCGGTGGCGGCCGGCGAGGTGGCCGAGGTCCGCGGCCTGGTGGCCGCGACGCCCGACACCACCTTCCTGCTCGGCGGTCTGCTGCAGGGCGTCGCGATGATGCTGCCGCTGCTGCCCGACGGTGAACTGGCCGAGATCACAGCCGAGTTGCGCCGTCGGCACGGCGGAGCCGCGCATGTCCCGGAGGCCCGGGCCGGGGTCTGAACCCGGGCCTCCGGCAGACCGGCCGGGCCGGTTACGGCATGGCGTGCAGGTGCGAGCCGATGGTGCCGGCCACCGGGTTGCCCGCCTTGGCGTCCCAGTTGGTCGACCAGGTCATCGCGCCGCCGATGCCCGGCCAGGTGGCGTCCGGCTTGTAGCTGCCGCAGTTGGTGCCGGAGGCCAGGCAGTCCAGCGCGTTGTTGACGGTGCCGGCGGCGAGGTACCCGCCGCCCGCGGCGCTGGTGGAGGCCGGCACCCCGAGGCCCACCTGGTCGGGCCGCAGCCCGCCCTTGAGCTGGATGCAGGCCAGCGCGGTGAGGAAGTTCTCGGTGCCCTGGGAGTAGACGTTCCCGTCGCAGCCGTTCATCGCGCCGGAGTTGTAGTACTGCATGTTGACGATGGTGAGGATGTCCTTCACGTTCAGCGCCAGCTTGAAGTACTCCATGCCGGTCGACTGCATGTCGATCGTCTGCGGCGCCATGGTGAGGATGAATCCGCTCCCCGCCTTCGCCGCCAGGGCGTGCAGCGCCTGGCCCATGTAGGTGGAACTGATGCCGTTCTCCAGGTCGATGTCGATCCCGTCGAAGCCGTAGCTCTGCATCAGCGCCCAGGCGGTGCTGGTGAAGGTCGCGGCGGAGGCGGAATCGCCCACCCAGACCGTGCCGTTCTGGCCGCCGATGGAGAGCACCACCCGCTTCCCGGCCGCCCGCTTGGCCGCGATGTCGGCCTTGAACTGGGCGTCGGTGTAGCCGCCGAGGCGGGAGGAGAGCGCCGGGTCGAGGGTGAAGCTCAGGCCGCCGCGGGTGGCGGTGGCGTCCGCGAAGGAGACCGCGATGATGTCGTAGGCGGCCGGGACGTCGCTGATCCGCTGGACGGTGGCGCCGTTGTCGAAGTTCTGCCAGTAGCCGGTGAGGATGTGCTTGGGCAGGTCCGGCGGCTTGCCGGTGGAGGTGGAGGTGGAGGTGGGGGTGGGCGTGCCGCTGTCCGTGGGGGTGGCCGTCGGACTCGGCGAGGCGGTGGAGGTGGCGGTGGCCGTCGGGCTCGGTGACGGCTGCGGCCCGCCGGGGCCGAGCAGCGAGACGTCGTCGGCGGCGAAGGCCGGCTGCCCGTACCAGCCGTGCAGGTAGACGGTGACGCTGGTGGTGTTCGGGCCGGTGGTGAAGCTCGTGGTCAGCTGGGTCCAGCCGCCGGCGCCGGGGGTCCAGGTGCTCGGATCGGTGCCGCCGGTGCCGCGGGCGCCCAGGTAGACGTACGAGCCCTGCACCCAGGAGCTCAGGGTGTACGCGGAGGAGGGCTTCACCGGGACGGTCTGGGTGCACTCGCCGGTGTCGCTCCCGGCCGGGGTGGACTGCAGGGCGTATGTGCCGGAGTGGACGGTGGTGCGCTGGACCGTACCGCTCGAACAGGTCCAGCCGGACAGGTTCCCGGTCTCGAAGCCGCCGTTGACGATCAGGTCGGTGTCGGCGGCGTGGGCGCCGGTGCCGCCGGCCAGGACGAGTCCGCCCAGGCCGATGACCAGGGCGCTCGCTCCGGCGAGCAGGGAGTGGACGGCGCGCGGGCGCCGGTGTCGGGCAGGTGGCATGACTCCGTCTCCAGTGGGGGAGGCCCGGCGGGCGCCTCGTGGGGGAGGAGCGCCGTCCGGGGTGTCGATGGTGCGCGTGCGGGAGCTACCGACAACTCAAGTCCCGGTCGGGAACGGAGACTTGCCTCACAAGGTGGAGTAGACCAATTCTGCTGTCAAGAGGACCTAGGCGGCTGAAGGCAAGGCCTGCCGGCCGGCCGGCCCGGCGAGTGCCGCGGTCAGCGCGGCGATCCGGGCCGAGGCCAGGCCGTCGCCGTACGGGCTCGGGGTGGCCGCCAGCCGGGCGAGCCGCTCGGGGGTGTCGGAGAGCCAGGCGCGGGCCAGGGTGCCCAGCTCCTCGCCGGGCCGCACCAGCGCGGCGAAGCCGGCCGCCACCGCCTCCGGACGCTCGGTGGAGCGGCGCACCACCAGCAGCGGGCGGCCGAGCACGGTGCACTCCTCCTGCACGCCGCCGGAGTCGGAGACCAGCAGCGCCGCGTGGCACGCCAGGCCCAGGAAGTCGCCGTAGCCGACCGGGCCGGTGACGGCGAGGCGCTCCAGCAGGCCGTCCAGGCCGAAGCGTTCGACGGCGGCCCGGGTGCGCGGGTGCATCGGGAACAGCACCGGGGTGCCGGCCCGGGCGATCCGGTCCAGCTCGGCGAGCACCGCGCCGAGCGCCTCGGCGGTGTCGGTGTTCTCCGGGCGGTGCACGGTGGCCAGCACGTACGCGTCCGGGCGCAGGCCGTGCGCGGCGAGCAGCGCGGCGCGGGCGGCCCCGTCCGGCAGCTGACGGCGGACCACCTCGACGACGGTGTTGCCGGTGAGCTCGATCCGGTCCTCGGCCAGCGACTCGGCGCGCAGGTTGGCGACGTTCTCCCCGGTGGCGGCGCAGAGCAGGTCGGAGACGTGGTCGACCATCACCCGGTTGTGCTCCTCGGGCATCGCCCGGTCGAAGCTGCGCAGCCCGGCCTCGACGTGGACCAGCGGGATCTCCCGGGCGTTGGCGGCCAGCGCCCCGGCGAGGGTGGCGTTGGTGTCGCCCTGGACGACCACGGCGGCGGGGCGGTCCTCGGCGAAGGCGGCGTCCAACTGGCCGAGGGACTGGGCGATCTGACCGGCCCGGGGGCGGCCGCCGACCCCGGTGAGCAGCTCCGGCCGGGGCAGGTCCAGGTCGCGCAGGAAGCGGCCGGACATCGCCTCGTCCCAGTGCTGGCCGGTGTGCACCAGCCGGGTGGCGTCGCCGAGTTCGTGGATCAGCGGGGCGAGCTTGACCAGCTCGGGGCGGGTGCCGAGGACGACGGCGACGCTGGACGGGGGCAGGCACATGCTCATGCGGGGCTCCGGTGGCGTGGGGGAGGGGCGGCGCGAAGGGAGAGGGGCGGGCTCAGGACTCGAGCGCGGTGGGGGCGCCGAGGGCGGTCTTCTCGGCGTTGCGGCGGGTCTTGGCCCAGCCGTTGCGGCCGAGCAGCATCCGGACCGCGGCCCGGGTGGCGACCACGAACAGGTGGTAGGCGTAGAGCCAGACCAGGACGCCCCAGAGCAGCCCGGTGAGCCGGCCGCGGTCGGGGTGGACGGCCCGGCGGTAGGCGAAGCCCCAGAACACCATCGGCAGCGTGGCGAGCACGAAGGCGAGCAGCATCCACGGGCCGAACCGGAGCTGGAACTCGGCGGTCTCCTCCGGGAAGAGCACCAGCCCGGCGCCGGTGATCCCGAGCGAGACGGGGAAGAGCAGCACCAGCAGCACGCAGACCACCGGCTGGAGGAAGGTGTACAGCACCTCGGCCTTGCCGGTCGCGGTGTAGTGCGGCGAGCGCAGCACCCGGCCGGTGTAGCGCAGGCACTGCATGTTGCCCTGGGCCCAGCGGGTGCGCTGGGTGAGGAAGCGGCGCGGCGAGATCAGGCCCTCCTGGGAGACCTGGGCCTCGGTGACGTGGGTGAGCCGCCAGCCGGCCAGGCGCAGGTCGAGGCCGGACTCGTAGTCCTCCAGCAGGGCGCGCTCCGGCCAGGGGCGGCCGGCCCGGCCCTCCTCGGCGGTGAGCGAGTCGAGGGCGGTGAGCCGGACGAACTGGCCGTTGCCGCCGAGGCCGACGCTGCCGGTGCGGCGGCGCAGCAGCTGCATGCCGGTGTTGGTGGCCTGGAACTCGACGTCCTGCATCCGCACCAGCGCGCGGGCCAGGGCGTTGGCGATCCGGCCGCGGCCGGGCAGCGGGAGCTCGTCGTCGGCGTTGCGCATCCGGACGCCGATCTGGACGGCGCCGGTGTCGGGCCGGCCGAGGGCCTTGGGGTTGCAGACCCGGGCGAGGGTGCCGGGGTCGAGCTGTCCGTCGGCGTCGACCACGCCAATCACCACCCGGGAGCGGTCGGTGCCCTCGGGCAGCCGGGCGGAGATCTCCCGGTAGGCGGCGTTGAGGGCGGCGCCCTTGCCGATCCGGGCGTGCGGGCGGCGGCGCTGGACCAGGTGGATCCGCGGGTCGCGGGCCGCGGCGGCGAGGACCAGCTCGCGGGTGGCGTCCTCGCTGTCGTCGTCGATCACCCACAGGTGGGCCTCGGGCGCGCTGGTCCGCAGGCCGTCCAGGGTCTGGGTGACCACGGCCTCCTCGTCGCGGCAGGGGATCACCAGGTGCCACCGGAAGGCGGCGGGGTCGCCGGGCTCGGCGGGGCGGCCGTGCCGGAAGGCGTGGCGGGAGCCGGCCCAGTACACGAGGAAGCGTCCGAAGACGAGGGCCATGTAGCCGACGAGCGCCAGGGAGATCAGTCCGGCGACCCAGACGACGGCGTCCTGGCGAAGCACGATCCATTCGTGCAGGGCGTCGGGCATGGCGCAGCGCTCCCAGTGATCAAAGGCTGAAGGCTCCTATCGGTTGCGAATCGATGCTTCATTGCGGTTCAAATCGCTAAATCAATAGTAAAGGGAGGAAACTAGCTGATCATGGGAAAGAACGGGCAAAGTGGTCGTTCTCACCCCGTGAGGAGGACCCGCCAGCGCTCCGTAGACTGTGGACGTGAGCGACAAGGCCGACCCGAACCCGTACACCATCCGCCCCGCCGACGGCGGCACCGGCGACGCCCTGCGCGACGTCGAGGTGGAGCTCTCCAAGCGCTGGCCGGAGAACAAACTGGAGCCCTCGCTCGACCGGATCGAGGCGCTGATGGACATCCTGGGCCAGCCCCAGCGGTCCTTCCCCTCCATCCACATCACCGGCACCAACGGCAAGACCTCCACCGCCCGGATGATCGAGCAGCTGCTCAACACCTTCGAGCTGCGCACCGGCCGCTACACCAGCCCGCACGTGGAGTCCGTCACCGAGCGGATCACCCTGGACGGCGCCCCGATCACCCCCGAGCGCTTCGTCGAGGTCTACCGCGACATCGAGCCCTACGTGCAGATGGTCGACGCGGCGCAGCCGGTGCCGATGTCCTTCTTCGAGGTGCTGACCGGCATGGCCTACGCGGCCTTCGCCGACGCCCCGGTGGACGTCGGCGTGGTCGAGGTCGGCATGGGCGGCTCCTGGGACGCCACCAACGTCATCGACTCCGCCGTCGCCGTGATCACCCCGATCGGGCTGGACCACACCGACAAGCTCGGTGAGACCACCGGCGAGATCGCGGTCGAGAAGTCCGGGATCATCAAGTCCGGTGCCGTCGCCGTCGTCGCCCAGCAGCAGCTGGACGCCGCCCAGAACATCCTGCGCCGCGCCGTCGAGGTGGACGCCACGGTCGCCCGCGAGGGCATGGAGTTCGGCGTGATCCGCCGCGAACTCGCCGTCGGTGGCCAGCTGGTGACGCTGCGCGGACTCGGCGGCGAGGAGTACGAGGACGTCTTCATCCCGCTGCACGGCGAGTACCAGGCGCACAACGCGGCCCTCGCCCTGGCCGCGGTCGAGGCCTTCTTCGGCGTCGGCGGCGCGCGCGGCGGGCAGCTGGACGTGGACAAGGTCCGCCAGGGCTTCTCCGGCGTCTCCTCGCCGGGCCGCCTGGAGGTCGTCCGCCGCAGCCCCACGATCGTCCTGGACGCCGCGCACAACCCGCACGGCGCCCGCGCCACCGTGGCCGCGCTCACCGAGTCCTTCGGCTTCACCCGGCTCGTCGGCGTGATCGGCACCTCCGGGGACAAGGACGTGGCCGGCGTGCTGGAGGCCTTCGAGCCGATCCTGGCCGAGGTCGTCATCACCCAGAACTCCACCCACCGCGCGATGGACGTCGACGCGCTCGCCGCCCTCGCCGTCGAGATCTTCGGCGAGGACCGCGTGCAGGTCGAGCCCCGGCTCGACGACGCCATCGCCGCCGCCGTCAGCCTCGCCGAGGAGGAGGGCGACCTCGGCGGCGCCGGGGTGCTGGTCACCGGTTCGGTCATCACGGTGGGCGAGGCCCGCCTGCTGCTCGGGAGGAAGTGACATGAGGACGCTCTGCTCCTCGACTCTGATCGGCGAAGTGCTGCTGGTCCTGTTCGCGGCGCTGGTCGCGATGCGGCTCACCGACGTCTCCAACGCGGAGATCTGGACGGTCAGCGGCATCGCGATGGCGCTGTGCGTCCTGCTCTGCGGCATGATCGACCGCCCCGGCGCGGTGCAGATCGGCTGGGCGCTGCAGATCGGGCTGATCGCCAGCGGCTTCGTGCTGCCGACCATGTTCGGGCTCGGCGTGGTCTTCGCCGGCCTGTGGTGGTGCTCGGTGCACTACGGCCGCAAGGTGGACGCGTTCAAGGCCGCCCGGGCCGCCGCGGAGGCCGCCGCCGTACAGGCCTGAGGCCCGGACCAGCGGACCGACACGCCGTGTACGCAAGGTAATCTCTGCCCTGTCGGCGCCGCCTGTCGACCCGACTGTCTGCCGAACCGAATCCCCAGGAGACGCACCGTGTCCCAGCGCACTCTCGTCCTGCTCAAGCCCGACGCCGTCCGCCGCGGCCTGGCCGGCGAGATCATCAGCCGCATCGAGCGCAAGGCCGGCTGGCGGTTCGCCGCCATCGAGCTGCGCACCTTCGACCGGGCGACGCTGGAGCAGCACTACGCGGAGCACGTGGGCCGCCCGTTCTACGAGCCGCTGCTGGAGTTCATGACCACCGGCCCGTCGATCGCGCTGATCGTCGAGGGCGAGGAGGTCGTCAAGGGCATCCGCATGCTGGCCGGCGCCACCAACCCGCTGGAGGCCGGGGCCGGCACCATCCGCGGCGACTACGCGACGATCACCCGCGAGAACCTGATCCACGCCTCCGACTCCCCGGAGTCCGCCGAGCGCGAGATCAAGATCTTCTTCCCCGCGCACGCCTGATCCGGCGAGCGGGACCCGGGCGACACGCCCGGGGGGACGTTCGTACCGCCCCGGTCGGGACCATTGGCCCGGCCGGGGCATTCTTATCGTGAAATAGGGAACTGGCGGCGCCGACACGGCGTCCCAATCCTCGGAGATGCGATCACGCCCCGGACAATGGACGGTATGCCCCACGCCGACGTCCGTACCGAGTGGCGTGGCTACGATGGACGCGACTCAAGGGCCCGGTAAGACAGCTCAGCTGTTCTCCGCCCACGCGTGGACGCGCGCATTCGTCCACCCCCCCATGAACTCCGAGCCCGGGAAGGCACCCACACCCCATGGCGAGCAACCTGTCGTTCATCGGCCGCGACTTGGCGATCGACCTCGGAACAGCCAATACGCTGGTGTACGTCAGGGGCAAGGGCATCGTTCTGAACGAGCCGTCCGTCGTCGCGGTGAACACCAACACCGGCGGCATCCTCGCCGTCGGCGCCGAGGCCAAGAAGATGATCGGCCGCACCCCGGGCAACATCGTCGCCATCCGCCCGCTCAAGGACGGTGTGATCGCCGACTTCGAGATCACCGAGCGGATGCTGCGGTACTTCATCCTCAAGATCCACCGCCGCCGCTACCTCGCCCGCCCCCGCGTCGTGGTCTGCGTGCCCTCCGGCATCACCGGCGTCGAGCGCCGCGCCGTCATCGAGGCCTCCTCGCAGGCCGGCGCCCGCCAGGTGCACATCATCGAGGAGCCGATGGCCGCCGCGATCGGCGCCGGCCTGCCCGTCCACGAGGCCACCGGCAACATGGTCGTCGACATCGGCGGCGGCACCACCGAGGTCGCCGTGATCTCCCTCGGCGGCATCGTCACCGCCCAGTCCATCCGGGTCGCCGGCGACGAGCTGGACAACGCGATCGTCCAGCACATCAAGAAGGAGTACTCGCTGCTCCTCGGCGAGCGCAGTGCCGAGCAGATCAAGATGAGCATCGGCAGCGCCTTCGGCCTGGAGGGCGAGAAGGACGAGCACGCCGAGATCCGCGGCCGCGACCTGGTCAGCGGTCTGCCCAAGACCGTGGTCATCTCCGCCGCCGAGGTCCGCGAGGCCATCGACGAGCCCGTCAACGCGATCATCGACGCGGTCAAGACCACCCTCGACCAGTGCCCGCCAGAGCTGGCCGGCGACGTCATGGACCGGGGCATCGTGCTCACCGGCGGCGGCGCCCTGCTGCGCGGCCTGGACGAGCGGCTGCGCCGCGAGACCGGCATGCCGATCCACATCGCGGAGAACCCGCTCGACTCCGTCGCGCTCGGCTCCGGCAAGTGCGTCGAGGAGTTCGAGGCGCTCCAGCAGGTACTCGACGCTTCGCCGCGTCGTTGACAGGTCGCCGCACCACCGGCACCACGCGTCACATCAGACACTCGACTGAACGGGCCGCCGCCCGGGCCCCACAGCCCCGGGCGGCGGCCAGGTACGAAGGGGCAGTACCAGCACCGTGAGGGACACACGAGAGAGCCGGCTGCTGCTGATCCTGCTGGTGGCCGTCGCCTTCGCGCTGATCACCGTGGACATCAAGGGCGGTGAGGACTCCCCGCTCGGGCCCGCCCGGCACGCCGCCGCCAGCGTCCTCGGACCGGTCGAGCGCGGAGCCGCCACCGTCGTCGACCCGGTCGCCGACACCGTCCGCGCCTTCCGCGACGCGGCCACCGACAGCGGCCGCACCGACCAGCTCGCCCGCGAGAACACCGAACTCCGGCAGAAGCTCGCCTCCTCCGACATGGCCACCGGGCGCACCAAACAGCTGGACGACCTGCTGCGCACCGCCGGCGCCGGCGGCTACACCGTCAAGGCCGCCCAGGTCATCGCGATCGGCCCGGCCCAGGGCTTCTCCTGGACCATCACCATCGACGCTGGCAGCGACGACGGCCTCACCCGCGACATGACGGTGATCAACGGTCAGGGCCTGGTCGGCCGGATCACCACCGTCGCGCCCACCACCGCCACCGTGCTGCTCGCCTCCGACCCCGGCTTCTCGGCCGGCACCCGGCTGGAGGGCACCGGCGAGATCGGCTTCGCCTCCGGCGGCGGCGACAGCCCGATGAAGGTCTCCCTGCTCAACGGCAAGGCCCAGGTCAAGGCCGGCGACCGGCTGGTCACCTTCGGCTCGCAGAGCGGCCGCCCCTTCGTCCCCGGCGTCCCGGTCGGCAAGGTCGTCGAGGTCCAGGCCAACGCCGGCCAGCTGACCAAGACCGTCCTGGTCGAGCCCTTCGTCCAGTTCACCCGGCTGGACCTGGTCGGCGTGGTGGTCGTGCCGCCGCGCGCCGACCCGCGCGACGCCGTCCTGCCGCCGGCGCCCGCCGCGGGCCAGCCGGCCGCCGCGCCGGGCCAGGTCCCGGCCTCCGTGCCCGGCCAGGTCCCGGCCTCCGCGCCCGCCGCCCCGCCCGCCAAGCCCACTGGGGGGAACTGAGCCATGCGCCTCGCCCGCATCCCCGTCTCCGCCGGCCTCGTCCTGTTCGGCCTGATCCTCCAGGTCAGCGTGTTCGGCCGGCTCCAGCTCCCGGGAGCCACCCCGGACATACTGCTGCTCGTCGTGGTCGGCCTGGCCATGGTCTACGGGCCCACCGGCGGCTGCCTGGTCGGCTTCGCGGGGGGCCTGCTGGCCGACCTCGCGCCGCCCTCCGACCACGCCATCGGCCGCTACGCGCTGGTGCTCTGCCTGATGGGCTACGCTGCCGGGCTGCTGCGCCCGGACCACGGCCGCCAGCGGTCCGTGGCCGGCTCGCTGGTCGTGGTCGGCGCCGCGGCGGTCGCCTCCACCCTGCTCTACGCGATGGTCGGCGCCCTGGTCGGCGACACCGCGGCCCGGCACGTCGGCCTCGGCGGACTGGTCATCAGCGCCCTGCTCTACGACCTGCTGCTGGCCCCCTTCGTGGTGCCGCTGGTGATGTACCTCGGCCGCCGCTTCGGCCGCGACCCGGTGGCCGCCGCGGACGACGACGAGGGCGGCTCCGGCCTGGGCACGCTGGCCCGCTACCGCACCACCCGCGACACCTCGACGGGCCCGTCGTACAAGAAGCGGCGCGTGCCGGGCTTCGCCCGCCGCCCGTAACCGGACCGCCGCCCGGCCCCGGCCGCCCGGCCCTCCGGCCCCGACCACCCGACCTCCCCGCATCCTGGAGCGCACGAGACGTGAGCAACATCCCCGAGACCGGCCGCACCCGACGGGTGACGATCCGTCTGGTGGTGCTGCAGATCCTGGTGCTGTCGCTGCTCGCCACCCTCGGCGGACGGCTGTGGTACCTGCAGATCCGCAACGCCAAGGAGTACACCGCCAAGGCGACCGGCAACCACATCCGCGAGGTGGTCGAGCCGGCCGTCCGCGGCGAGATCCTGGACGCCTCCGGGCGGGTGCTGGCCGGCAACGAGACCCGGCTGGTGGTCTCGGTCAGCCGCACCTCGCTGCTCCAGCAGAAGGACGGCGGCAAGGCGGTGCTGTCCCGGCTGGCCGAGGTGCTGGGGATGCCGGCCAAGGACGTGCAGGAGAAGGTCCGGCTCTGCGACGCCAAGACCCCGCAGCCCTGCTGGAACGGTTCGCCGTACCAGCCGATCCCGGTCACCAAGGAGGCGACCACCCAGCAGGCGATGCAGATAATGGAGCGCCGCGAGGACTTCCCCGGGATCACCGCGCAGCCCACCGCCGTACGCCGCTACACCGGCGCCGAGGGCGCCAACATGGCCCAGGTGCTCGGCTACCTCTCGCCGGTCACCGACGAGGAGGTCAGCAAGACCGCCGGCAAGAGCGGCCTGGACCGCTACCTGCCGGCCGACCAGATCGGGCGGGCCGGCCTGGAGTCGGTGTACGACCGCGACCTGCGCGGCACCGCGGGCATCACCAAGCTGGAGGTCGACAACCTCGGCCGGGTGATCGGCAACGCCGGCACCGTCGCCCCGCAGACCGGTGACAACCTGGTCACCAGCATCGACGCCCGGGTGCAGAAGGTGGTCGAGGACAACCTGGCGCAGGCCATGAACGACGCCCGGAACACCTTCGACAAGATCACCAACCGCAACTACGAGGCCGACTCCGGCGCCGCCGTGGTGATGGACGTGCACACCGGGCGGATCGTCGCGATGGCGAGCGCCCCGACCTACGACCCGAACCTCTGGGTGGGCGGCATCAGCGGCAAGGACTACCAGTCGCTGACCAGCAAGGACTCCAACTTCCCGCTGCTGAACCGGGCCATACAGGGTCAGTCCGCCCCCGGCTCGACCTTCAAGGTCATCTCCACCACCGCCGCCGTGCAGGCCGGCTACTCGCTGGACGGCCGCTACGACTGCCCGAAGAGCATGACCATCGGCGGCCGCGAGTTCAAGAACTTCGAGAGCGAGAACTTCGGCCAGATCTCCCTGGAGAAGGCGCTGGAGGTCTCCTGCGACACCGTCTTCTACGGCCTGGCGTACGACCAGTGGATGAAGGACGGCGGCATCAAGCCCAAGAAGGACCCGGGCGACTGGTTCTTCAAGACCGCCCACGAGTTCGGCCTCGGCGCCAAGACCGGCATCGACCTGCCGTCCGAGGTCACCGGCCGGGTGCCGGACCGGCAGTGGAAGCAGTCCTTCTACGACAACAACAAGGACGCCTGGTGCGCCCAGGGGCAGAAGGGCGGCAACAGCTACTCCGACCAGATCGCCCGGGAGAACTGCGTCGACGGCTACCAGATGCGCGCCGGTGACGCCGTCAACTTCGCGATCGGCCAGGGCGACACCCTCGTCACCCCGGTCCAGATGGCCCGGATCTACTCGGCGCTCGCCAACGGCGGCACCTTCTACCGGCCGACCATCGCCAAGGCCGTGATAAGCCCGGGCGGGGACCTCGTCCGCGAGATCGCCCCGCACGAGGACGCCAAGTTCCCCGGCGACGAGAAGCTGCTCAGCTACATCAACCAGGCCACCGAGAGCGTCATCAAGAGCGGTACCGCCGCCTGGAAGTTCAACGGCTGGCCGCAGGACAAGATCACGCTGCACGCCAAGACCGGCACCGCCGAGGTCGAGGGCAAGCAGACCACCTCCTGGCTGACCACGTACAGCAAGGACTACGCGGTCGTCATGACGATAAGCCAGGGCGGCACCGGCTCCGGCGGCTCCGGCGACGCCATCCGCCGGATCTACCAGGCGCTGTACGGCGTGGACGACAAGGGCGGCATCGACAGCGGCAAGGCGCTGCTGCCCGCGCCGCAGGCCGAGCTGCCGAAGTTCAACCCGGACGGCACCGCGATCATCAAGCCGGTCTCGTACGGCGCCGACGCGGCGCAGGGCGCCCAGGCCCCGGGCCTCCAGGCCCAGGCCGTCGCCGCCGCTCCGGCGCTGCTCGACACGGCCACGGCGCAGCCGGCCCCGGCGACGGCCTTCCTCGACCGGACGCCGCCGGCCGACCGTCCGGCGTCGTACACCGCGGCCGACGCCGCGCTCGAACCCACGCGCGGACCGGGAAGGGGACGGGCATGACCTCCTACGGCTCGTACCGGCAGCTGCGGCTGGCCCCGCAGCGCCGCGGGGTCTCCAAGGCGCTGTCCAAGGACTCACCGCTCTGGCGGCTGGACTGGATACTGCTGGTGGCCGCCCTCGCCCTCTCGGCCGGCAGCTCGCTGCTGGTCTGGTCGGCCACCCGCGGGCGCGACTCGCTGACCCACGGGGACCCGCAGTACTTCCTGTACCGGCACCTGACCAACTTCGTGGTCGGGCTGGTGCTGTGCTCCGTGGTGATAGCGATAGGGAGTCGGCGCTTCCGCACGATCGTGCCGTTCCTGTACGTCGGCGTGCTCGTGCTGCTGCTGGCGACGCTCAGCCCGCTCGGCTCGACCATCAACGGCGCGCACTCGTGGATCCAGCTCGGCGGTGGCTTCTCGATCCAGCCGGCCGAGTTCGCGAAGCTCGCGATCGTGCTGGCGATGGCGGTCGTGCTGTCGGACCAGGTGGACGCGGGGGAGCGGGAGTTCCCCTCGCACCGGGCGGTGTTCCGGGGCCTGCTCTGGGCCGGGGTGCCGATGTGCATAGTGCTGTTGATGCCGGACGCCGGCTCGGTGATGGTGATGGCCGCCATCGTGCTGGGCATCCTGCTCGGCTCCGGCGCGGCGAACCGCTGGGTGCTCGGCCTGCTGGTGGCGGGCACCGCCGGATGCGTGGCGATCTGGAAGTTCGGGCTGCTGAGCCAGTACCAGATCGACCGCTTCGCCGCCTTCGCCAACCCGCAGCTGGACCCGAACGGCGTCGGCTACAACACCGCGCAGGCCCGGATCGCGATCGGCTCGGGCGGACTGACCGGCAAGGGGCTGTTCCACGGCACCCAGACCGTCGGGCAGTTCGTGCCGGAGCAGCAGACCGACTTCGTGTTCACCGTGGCCGGCGAGGAGCTGGGCTTCGTCGGGGCGCTGGCGATCATCGCGCTGGTCGGCGTGATCCTCTGGCGGGCCTGCCGGATCGCCCGGCAGGCGACCGACCTGTACGGGACGATCGTGGCGGCCGGGGTCATCGCCTGGATGGCCTTCCAGGCCTTCGAGAACATAGGGATGTGCCTGGGCATCATGCCGGTCGCGGGCATCCCGCTGCCGTTCGTCTCGTACGGCGGCTCGTCGATGTTCGCCAACTGGATCGCCATCGGGCTGCTCCAGGCGGTGCGGAGCCAGCGGCCGATAGCGGCCTGAGCGCGCCGCGCCGTGCGGCGGCGGGGCCGGTCCGGATTTCCCGGGCCGGCCCCGCTGTCGTGTCCGGGGGCGCTGTCGTGTCCGGGGCCGGGGCGGGTTCAGAGCAGGCAGTCGGCGGTGGTGAGGACGGCGCGGGTCTGGTGGGCGAGTTGCTCCTGGACGGGCACCCAGCGGGTGCCGAAGCGGTGGCGCAGCCGGTCGAGGCTGTCGGCGACGACGGTGCGGGCGCGGTCGCGGGCGGCCTCGACGCCGGGGCCGCGGGTGTCGGCGAGCAGCCGCAGCAGGATCGACGCGACCCGCAGCGGTACGCGGGCGGCGACCAGTCCGGCGGTGGTCACCCGGGAGGCGGTGAGCGGTTCGGCGCCCCAGCGCTCCAGCCACTCCTCGGCCACCCGCGGGGCGACCGCCAGGCTGGACTCGGCGGTGCGCAGCAGCGGGCCGTACGCCTCGTGGCCGGGCGCCCCGGGCCGGTGCGCGCGGACGGCCGGGAGCAGGGCGGTGAGGTCCGCGGCGCGTGCGGTGAGGTCGCGGGCGGCGGCCGCGAGGGCCTGCGGGCCGGCCGGGTGGCGGTGGGCGTCGCCGACCGCGTCGACGGCCCACATCGGGACCTCCAGCACCGCGGAGACCGCGCCGTACCGGGCCGCGTACGACCAGGTGGACAGCTCGGGCTCGTCCGGCAGGGCCCGGGAGCCGCCGGTGCCCGGAGACGGCATCAGGTAGGTGCCCGGGTCCGGGCTGGCCCAGCCGATCGCGTCGTAGGAGTCCACGTCGAGCGGCACGCCGGCCCGCTGCGCGGAGCGGGCGAAGCGCCCGGCCAGGCCCGGGACGGGGCGGGTGAGCTGGGCGAACGCGCCGCCGAAGTCCACCCCGTGCAGCGAGCACTGGAGGAACGGGCGCAGTTCGTCGATCAGTCCGGTCAGCGCCAGGCTCTCCGGCATCGGCGGGCGGCCGGAGCCGGGGGCGGGCAGCAGCTCGGGCTGCTCCTCGAAGGAGGGGCGGAAGAAGTGCTCGTAGTGGCGCCGCATGGTGAGCGGGCCGTCCAGCCAGCCGGCGTTGAGCGCGGCGCCGTCGGGGTCGAGGCAGAGCAGCAGGTGCCAGGAGAGTCCGGGGCGGGCGGGGCGGTCGAGCAGCACCTCGGCGAGCCGGACGGTCCCGGCGGTGCCGATCGGCTCGTTGGGGTGCGGGCCGCCGACCACCAGGACGGCCCGCGGGCCGCGGTCCACGGAGAGCAGCAGCAGCGGGCGGCCGGCCCGGGAGCGGCCCACCTCGCGCAGCCGGCAGCGGTCCGGGTGCCGCAGGGCGAGCCGCCGTGCGGCGGACTCGGCCTGGGCCGGCGTTGGGTAGCGGGCCGGCCGGGTGTCGAGGGTCCGGAGCGGGCGGATCCGCCGACCGGTGTCGGTCATGGTTCTCCTTGCGCCGGTCGTACGGCCGCCGGGGCGCGGGCGTGCGGGTGCGCCGCCGGGCACGGCGTGCGGGCGGGGGGACGGGGGAGGGGGACGGGGCTGGGCGTGGCACCGCGGGCCGGGAACGGCGGCCGTGCGGGGACGGACGGGGCCGTCCGTGGGCGGCCCGTGGGGAGGGAGAGGCGTGCCGGCCGGAAAACCGACGAGGGCCGAGCGTACGACTCAACTTCCTTGTCCGGAAGGGGTGCAGATGTCTTTGGCGGAGCCCTGTCAGTACCGCACGGGCCGTCCGGGCGTGTCAACGGCGGACGGGACCGGCCGGCGGGCGCCCACCGCGCGTGCCGGGGCGGGCACCAGCGGGCACGGGAGGCCACCGGTGGGCACCGGTGGACACCGGCGGGTGCGGGCGGAGACCGGCCGTCCGGGGTCGCGCCGGAGCGCGGAGGGCCCGTGAACCGGGGCAGACGGCCCGTTCCCCGGATTGGGCTACCCTTGAGGGTCACCCCTCCCGTGCCGACTCGCGGCACCGAATCACGTCGTAAGGGTTCCTAGTACATGACTGTCGAATCGGTCTTCCCACGCCTGGAGGCCCTCCTCCCGCACGTCCAGAAGCCGATCCAGTACGTCGGCGGCGAGCTGAACTCGACCGTCAAGGACTGGGACGCCTGCGACGTCCGCTGGGCGCTGATGTACCCCGACGCCTACGAGGTCGGGCTGCCCAACCAGGGCGTCATGATCCTCTACGAGGTGCTGAACGAGCGTGAGGGTGTGCTCGCCGAGCGCACCTACAGCGTCTGGCCGGACCTCGAGGCGCTGATGCGCGAGCACCACGTCCCGCAGTTCACCGTGGACGCCCACCGCCCGGTGAAGGCCTTCGACGTGTTCGGCCTGTCGTTCTCCACCGAGCTCGGCTACACGAACATGCTGACCGCGCTCGACCTGGCCGGCATCCCGCTGGAGGCCAAGGACCGCACCATCGACGACCCGATCGTCCTGGCCGGCGGCCACGCGGCCTTCAACCCGGAGCCGATCGCGGACTTCATCGACTGCGCCGTGGTCGGCGACGGCGAGCAGGCCGTCCTCGACATCACGGAGATCATCCGCGCCTGGAAGGCCGAGGGCCGCCCGGGCGGCCGGGACGAGCTGCTGCTGCGCCTGGCCCGCACCGGCGGGGTCTACGTCCCCAAGTTCTACGACGTGGAGTACCTGGCCGACGGCCGGATCAGCCGCGTCGTGCCGAACGCCCCCGGCGTGCCGTGGCGGGTGTCCAAGCACACCGTGATGGACCTCGACGAGTGGCCGTACCCGAAGCAGCCGCTGGTCCCGCTCGCCGAGACGGTGCACGAGCGGATGTCCGTGGAGATCTTCCGCGGCTGCACCCGCGGCTGCCGCTTCTGCCAGGCCGGCATGATCACGCGCCCCGTGCGGGAGCGAAGCATCACCGGCATCGGCGAGATGGTGGAGCGCGGGCTGAAGGCGACCGGCTTCGAGGAGGTCGGCCTGCTGTCGCTGTCCAGCGCCGACCACACCGAGATCGGCGACATCGCCAAGGGCCTGGCGGACCGCTACACCGAGGACAAGATCGGCCTGTCGCTGCCGTCCACCCGCGTCGACGCCTTCAACATCGACCTCGCCAACGAGCTGTCCCGCAACGGGCGCCGCTCGGGCCTCACCTTCGCCCCCGAGGGCGGCAGCGAGCGCATGCGCAAGGTCATCAACAAGATGGTGTCGGAGGAGGACCTGATCCGCACCGTCGCCACCGCGTACGGCAACGGCTGGCGCCAGGTGAAGCTGTACTTCATGTGCGGCCTGCCCACCGAGACCGACGAGGACGTGCTCCAGATCGGCGAGATGGCGAAGAACGTCATCCAGAAGGGCCGCGAGGTCACCGGCCAGAACGACATCCGCTGCACCGTCTCCATCGGCGGGTTCGTGCCCAAGCCGCACACCCCGTTCCAGTGGGCCCCGCAGCTGTCCGCCGAGGCCACCGACGCCCGCCTGGCCAAGCTGCGCGACTCCATCCGCGGCGACCGCAAGTACGGCAAGAACATCGGCTACCGCTACCACGACGGCAAGCCGGGCATCGTCGAGGGCCTGCTCTCCCGCGGCGACCGCCGGGTCGGCGCGATCATCCGCGAGGTCTACGAGGACGGCGGCCGCTTCGACGGCTGGCGCGAGTACTTCTCCTACGACCGCTGGATGGCCTGCGCCGAGAAGGGCCTGGCCGGCACCGGCGTCGACGTCGACTGGTACACCACCCGCGAGCGCACCTACGAGGAGGTGCTGCCCTGGGACCACCTGGACAGCGGCCTCGACAAGGACTGGCTCTGGGAGGACTGGCAGGACGCCCTGGAGGAGGTCGAGGTCGACGACTGCCGCTGGACCCCGTGCTTCGACTGCGGCGTGTGCCCGCAGATGGACACCCAGATCCAGATCGGCCCCACCGGCAAGAAGATGCTCCCCCTGACGGTCGTCAACAAGTAGCGCACGTCACACCCGCGACCCCCGGCCGGACTGATTCGGCCGGGGGTCGCGGCGTGCGGGGGACCGGTGGCTGACCAGGGGCGGAGCGAGGGGGGTGGCGGGGCGCGTACCCTTTGAGGTGACAGAGTCCGGACAGTGGCGGGAAGACGCCACGCCGGACGGGGACAACTGACTAAGGACTGAGCGACCCTGGCACGCCGTACGCCCGACGGTCCGCCGCCCGCGCCGACGGTGCAGCGGATTCGTCTCCGCTACACCAAGCGCGGCCGGCTCCGCTTCACCAGCCACCGCGACTTCCAGCGCGCCTTCGAGCGCGCCCTGCGCCGGTCCGCCGTTCCGATGGCCTATTCGGCCGGCTTCACCCCGCACCCGAAGGTCTCCTACGCGAACGCGGCCCCGACCGGGGTGGCGAGCGAGGCGGAGTACCTGGAGATCGGCCTGGCCGCTGTCCGCGACCCCGAGCAGCTGCGGGCGCAGCTGGACGAGTCGCTGCCGACGGGCCTGGACGTGATCGACGCGGTCGAGGTGCGGACGCCGAACTTCGTGGAGCGCCTGGAGGCCTCCGAGTGGCTGCTCCGGCTGGACGGTGTCGAGCCCGACGCGGCCGCCGACGCGGTCGCGCGCTTCCTCGCCGCCGAGCGGGTCGAGGTCGAGCGCCGCACCAAGAACGGCCTGCGGGTCTTCGACGCGCGGGGCGCGGTGGCGGCGCTGGAAGCCGTCCCGGCCCAGGTCGAGGCCGGTGCGGACGCCGGGGCCGGAACCGACCGCGATGTTCGGACCGGCCGTCCCTGTGCGATACTGCGCCTGGTAGTACGACACGCCACACCAGCCGTACGACCCGACGACGTATTGTCCGGTCTCCGTGTGACGGCCGACCTGGCGCCGCCGGTCCCCGCAGAGGTGACCAGGCTGGCGCAGGGGCCGCTCGACGAGGAGTCCGGCACGGTGACCGACCCGCTGGCGCTCGACCGCGCAGCGGCCCCGGTCGGCTCGGAGCCGGCAGCAGGGCCGCACGCTACCGCGTCCGCCTAGCGGGGGGAGGCCGGGCCCAGTGCCTCACTGGGCCCGACGGTCCTCCAGGGTTCCCGCGGCTCCCCAGGGGAGCGAGCGTCGTCGCAGCGCAGGCCTGCCAACCGGGGCCTGCCGACCAGGAAGGTCGGCCGGTCCGGGACCCCGTCCGGGAGCCACCCGGGGTTGGGGGACGGCGCAGCTTGGGAAAACCTCAGAAGACTGGTCAGACCAGAAGACTTTCGACACCCCGCCGTGTGCGGGGCGCCGAGCGAGACTACGAGCCCCTGTGCGGCCTCGCGTCCGCGCGGCGGCACCGTTCCAAGGGTCCGGTCCAGGCATCGTCGTGATGCCGGCCGCCCAGCGGTGCCGTGCCGTGCCCGGATGCGGAGCCCGGGGGCCTGACGGGAGATCCACCCGCATGCTCGATAACACCGATCCGCAGCAGACTGCGGCCACGGAACAGAACGAAACCGCCGCGACCGGTGGTGAGGGCGCGTCCGCCGCGCCGCCGCGCCGTCGCCGCCGCGCGGTGTCCCGCCCGGCGGGTACCCCGCAGGGTGCGGCCGCCGACGCGGCCGAGACGGTCGTGCCGGCCGAGGCCCCCGCGGCCGCCCCGGCTCCGGCCGTGGAGCCGACGGCCGAGCCGGCCGCCGAGAAGCCCGTCCGGGCCCGCCGTACCCGCAAGCGCGCCGAGGCCCCGGCCGGGGCGCCGGAGGCCACCCCGATCGTGGTGACCGCGCCGGAGGCCGTCGAGGCCCCGGTGGCCGAGGCCCCCGTGAAGGCCGCGAAGGCCTCGAAGACCACCAGGGCCGCCAAGGCCGCGAAGGCGGAGACCGCCGAGCCGACGGCCGAGCCGGCCGCCGAGAAGCCCGTCCGGGCCCGCCGTACCCGCAAGCGCGCCGAGGCGCCCGCCGGTGCCCCCGTGGCCGAGGCCGCGGCACCCGTCGTCGAGGTGCCCGCCGTCGAGACCCCCGCCGTGGAGGCCCCCGCCGCCGAGCCGGTGGCCGAGGAGGCCCCGGCCGCTCCGGCCCGCCGCCCCCGCCGCCGTCGCGTGGTCGAGGCCGCGCCGGTCGTCGAGGCCCCGGTGGCGGAGCCCGCCGCCGAGGAGCCGCAGGCCGAGGAGCCCGCCGTCGCGGAGGAGCCCGAGGAGGAGGCCGCCGAGGCCCCCGCCGCCGCGCCGGCCGCCCGGCCCGCCGCTGCCGCCCCGGCCGCCGAGGCCGAGCCGCCCCACCGGGTGCGCCGCCGTGCGGTCCGCCCGGCCACCGCCGTCTTCCAGGCGCCGGTGTTCCAGGAGCCCGCCGCCTTCGTCGCGCCGTCCGCTCAGGCGGCACCGGCCGCGCCGTCCGCTCCGGTGGCGCAGGCCGCTCCGCAGCAGCCCGCCGCCGCCCCGGCGAAGGCCGAGGCTCCGGCCGCGGCCCCGGTGCAGGCCGGGCGCGAGGAGGAGGACGACGAGTTCGAGTACAGCGGTGTCGGCCGTCGCCGCCGGGTCCGCACCCGGGTCGAGCCGACCCGTCGCAAGTCGGGTGCCCAGGCTCCGGTGAAGGCCGCCGCGAAGGCCGCCAAGGCCGCGGCGAAGGCGCCGGTCGCGGCGCCCGTCGTCGAGGTCCCGGTCGTCGAGGCGCCCGCCGTCGAGGCCCCCGCCGCCGGTCCGGAGACCGAGGACGAGTGGGAGGACGGCCGTCCGTCGCGCCGTCGCCGCCGGGGCGGTCGCCGCCGTCGCCGCGGTGAGGCCGAGGAGTTCGAGGCCGCCGAGGCCGTCGAGACCGAGCAGTCCGTCGAGGAGTCGGCCGAGGCCGTCGCCGAGGACGAGGGCGAGGAGGACGACGACCTGGCCGCCGGCCTGTCCTCGTCGCGCCGCCGCCGTCGCCGTCGCCGCCGCAGCGGTGAGGCCGGCGCCGTCGAGACCGCCGAGACCACCGAGGACGGCGTCCGTACGGTGGTGAAGGTGCGCGAGCCGCGCCGCCGTTCCACCGAGCCGTCGTTCGACCCGGACGAGGTGCAGTCCATCAAGGGCTCGACCCGTCTGGAGGCCAAGAAGCAGCGCCGCCGCGAGGGCCGCGAGCTGGGCCGCCGCCGGGTGCCGATCATCACCGAGGCCGAGTTCCTGGCCCGCCGCGAGTCGGTCGAGCGCGTCATGGTGGTGCGCCAGAGCGGCCAGCGGACCCAGATCGGCGTCCTCGAGGACGGCGTGCTGGTCGAGCACTACGTCAACAAGGAGCAGGCCACCTCGTACGTCGGCAACGTCTACCTGGGCAAGGTCCAGAACGTGCTGCCGTCGATGGAGGCCGCCTTCGTCGACATCGGCAAGGGCCGCAACGCGGTGCTGTACGCCGGCGAGGTCAACTTCGGCGCGCTGGGCCACGGCGGCCCGCGCCGGATCGAGTCGGTGCTGAAGTCCGGCCAGTCCGTGCTGGTGCAGGTCTCCAAGGACCCGATCGGCCACAAGGGCGCCCGCCTGACCAGCCAGATCTCGCTGCCCGGCCGCTACCTGGTGTACGTGCCCGAGGGCTCGATGACCGGCATCTCGCGCAAGCTCCCGGAGAACGAGCGCGCCCGGCTGAAGCAGATCCTCAAGAAGATCGTCCCGGACGACGCGGGCGTCATCGTGCGCACCGCCGCCGAGGGCGCCTCCGAGGAGGAGCTGACCCGCGACGTCCAGCGCCTCCAGCAGCAGTGGGAGGACATCCAGAAGAAGGCCGCGACCGGCAACGCCCCGGCGCTGCTGTACGGCGAGCCGGACATGACCGTCCGGGTCGTCCGCGACATCTTCAACGAGGACTTCACCAAGGTCATCGTCTCCGGCGACGAGGCGTGGAAGACCATCCACGAGTACGTCTCCAACGTGGCCCCGGACCTCGCCGAGCGGCTCCAGCGGTGGACCTCCGAGGTGGACGTGTTCGCCACCTACCGGATCGACGAGCAGCTGATGAAGGCGCTGGACCGCAAGGTCTGGCTGCCCAGCGGCGGTTCGCTGGTGATCGACCGCACCGAGGCGATGGTCGTCATCGACGTCAACACCGGGAAGTTCGTCGGCCAGGGCGGCAACCTGGAGGAGACGGTCACCCGGAACAACATCGAGGCGGCCGAGGAGATCGTGCGCCAGCTGCGGCTGCGCGACCTCGGCGGCATCATCGTGATCGACTTCATCGACATGGTGCTGGAGTCCAACCGCGACCTGGTGCTGCGCCGCCTGCTGGAGTGCCTGGGCCGGGACCGGACCAAGCACCAGGTGGCCGAGGTCACCTCGCTGGGCCTGGTCCAGATGACCCGCAAGCGGGTCGGCCAGGGCCTGCTGGAGTCCTTCTCCGAGCCGTGCGTGCACTGCAACGGCCGCGGCGTGATCGTCCACATGGAGCAGCCGAGCGCCCACGTCCACGCCCCCGTGGTGGCGGGCGAGGCCGGTGCGGGCAGCGGCAAGCGCCGTCGCCGGGGCAAGGGCGGCGCGGGCCACGAGGAGCCGCAGGCCGTCGAGGCCGCGGTGGCCGTGGCGGCCGAGCCGGTCGCGGTGGAGGCCTTCGCCGAGCCGGCCGAGCCGGTGCGCGAGGAGATCGAGGGCCAGCTGGCCCTGGAGGTCCCGGGCGTCGAGGCCCCGGCCGAGGCGGCTCCCGCCATCCCGGCCCCGGTCGTCGAGGCTCCCGTGGCGGAGGCCCCGGCCGCCGCTCCGGCGGGCCGTCCGCGCCGCCGCGCGGTGCGCAAGGCGACCGCTCCGGCGGGCTCCCCGGGCACCGCCGAGATCGTGGTGCTCCAGGCCAAGGCCGAGGCGGCGCTGGAGGCGGCCCTGGAGGCCGCCGCCCCGGCGGTCGCGGAAGCCGCGGCCGAGGCCGTCACCGAGGCGCCGGGTGAGCCGGTCGTGGCCGCGGAGGCCGCGGTCGTCGCCGAGGCTCCGGAGGCCGTCGAGGCACCGGAGGCCGTCGAGGCCGCCGCCGAGGCTGCGGCCGAGGAGGCGCCGGCGCCGAAGAAGCGGGCCGCCCGCAAGACCGCCGCGAAGAAGACCGCCGCCAAGAAGACCACCACGGCGGCCAAGAAGACCACCGCCCGCAAGACCGCCACCAAGCGGACGAGCGCGGCGGCCAAGAAGGCCGCGGCCGCCGAGGGTGATACGGCGTCCGAGTAGTGCCCACGCCCCGGGGCGGGAGTGATCCCGCCCCGGGCCGTACGGGCCGGTTTGCCCCCCGGGCGGCCGGTCCGTATTCTTGACCATCGGCGTGTCTACGCCATTGCTCCCGAGCACATCACCTTCCCGAGGTCACCGCGTTCGCGCGGAGGGCCGGGGAGAGGCTCCTGTGTCCGTACCCAGGTGGCTGGCGTCGGGGGTTCCGACCGAGCAAGGAAAGCAGGTACCGCATGTACGCGATCGTTCGCGCAGGCGGCCGCCAGCACAAGGTCGCCGTCGGCGACGTGCTGGAGATCGACCGTATCGAGGCCAAGCCGGGTGACTCGGTCGAGCTCTCGACCATCCTCGTCGTCGACGGTGACGCTGTCACCTCCGACCCGTGGGTCCTGGCCGGCGTGAAGGCTCACGCCGAGGTGGTCGACCAGACCAAGGGTGACAAGATCGTCATCCTGCGTTACAAGAACAAGACCGGCTACCGCCGCCGTCAGGGTCACCGTCAGCAGCACACCGCGGTGCGCATCACCAGCATCGACTCGGTCAGCAAGTAAGGGGATAGCGAAAAATGGCACACAAGAAGGGCGCAAGCTCTACTCGTAACGGCCGTGACTCGAACGCCCAGCGCCTCGGCGTGAAGCGCTTCGGTGGCCAGGTCGTCTCCGCCGGCGAGATCCTCGTCCGCCAGCGCGGCACCCACTTCCACCCGGGTGCCGGTGTCGGCCGCGGTGGCGACGACACCCTGTTCGCGCTGACCGCCGGTGCGGTGCAGTTCGGCACCCGTCGTGGCCGCAAGGTCGTCAACATCGTGGCCGTCGAGGCCTGAGTCCCCGCGGACTCCCGAGTCTGAGAAGACCCACCGGGTCGGGACAAGACTCACAGTGAAGGGTGGGCCGGAATTCTCCGGTCCACCCTTCACGCTTTACGCAGGTAGCAAGCAGACTCTCGCGCACTGGAGGCACACCCATGACCACCTTCGTGGACCGCGTCGAACTTCACGTCGCCGCGGGTAACGGGGGCCACGGCTGCGCCTCCGTGCACCGCGAGAAGTTCAAGCCGCTCGGCGGCCCGGACGGCGGCAACGGCGGGGAGGGCGGCAGCGTCATCCTCACCGTGGACTCGCAGGTCACCACCCTGCTGGAGTACCACCACTCGCCCAAGCGCAAGGCCACCAACGGCAAGCCCGGCGCGGGCGGCCACCGCACCGGCGCGGACGGCGAGGACCTCGTCCTGCTGGTGCCGGACGGCACCGTGGTGCTGGACCGCAAGGGCAACGTGCTGGCCGACCTGGTCGGCCACGGCACCAGCTTCGTCGCGGCCCAGGGCGGCCGCGGCGGCCTCGGCAACGCCGCGCTGGCCTCGGCCCGCCGCAAGGCGCCCGGCTTCGCGCTGCTCGGCGAGCCCGGCGAGGCCCGTGACATCGTCATGGAGCTCAAGTCCGTCGCCGACGTGGCCCTGGTCGGCTACCCGAGCGCCGGCAAGTCCTCGCTGATCTCGGTGCTCTCGGCCGCCAAGCCGAAGATCGCGGACTACCCGTTCACCACCCTGATCCCCAACCTGGGCGTGGTCACCGCGGGCGACACCGTCTACACCATCGCCGACGTGCCCGGCCTGATCCCGGGCGCCAGCCAGGGCCGCGGCCTGGGCCTGGAGTTCCTGCGCCACGTCGAGCGCTGTTCGGTGCTGGTGCACGTGCTGGACTGCGCCACCCTGGAGCCCGGCCGCGACCCGCTGACCGACCTGGAGACCATCGAGGCCGAGCTCGCCGAGTACGGCGGTCTGGAAGACCGTCCGCGCCTGGTCGCGCTCAACAAGGTGGACGTCCCGGACGGCCAGGACATCGCCGACCTGACCCGCGCCTCCCTGGAGGAGCGCGGCTACCGGGTGTTCGAGGTCTCCGCCGCCTCCCGCAAGGGCCTGCGCGAGCTGAGCTTCGCCGTGGCCGGGATCGTCGCCGAGGCGCGCGCCGCCAAGCCGGCCGAGGAGTCGACCCGGATCGTGCTGCGGCCCAAGGCCGTCGACGACGCCGGCTTCACCATCACCGAGGAGGACGGCGCGTACCGCATCCGCGGCGTCAAGCCGGAGCGCTGGGTCCGCCAGACCGACTTCAGCAACGACGAGGCCGTCGGCTACCTCGCCGACCGGCTGGCCCGCCTCGGGATCGAGCAGGAGCTGTGGAAGATCGGGGCGCACGAGGGCGACACCGTCATCATCGGCCCCGAGGAGAACGCCGTCGTCTTCGACTGGGAGCCGACCATGGCCGCCGGTGCCGAGATGCTCGGCCGCCGTGGTGAGGACCACCGCTTCGAGACCCCGCGCCCGGCGGTCGACCGCCGTCGCGAGAAGCAGAAGGGCCGGGACGCGGCCGAGTCCGAGTTCCTCGCCTTCGAGGCGCTCTCCAGCGGCCGCCAGGCCGCCATCGAGGGCGACGACGACGAGGACTGAGGACTGAGGACCGCTGACCGGTCCGGTCCGGACGGCCCCCGCCACCTGTCGAGGTGGCGGGGGCCGTCCGCGTGTCCGGCGGTGACTGGGCGTCACTTGGTCCAGGAGGCCTGGAGCTTCAGCGGGTCGGCCAGGTCGGTGTAGCCGACGGCGGCCGGGGTGTTGCCGGGGGTGGAGATGATGGTGCAGCCCTTGACCTCGGCGCCCTTGGCCACGCCCTGGAACTTCGCGCCGGTGCACTTGGGCAGCGGGGTCGCGGCGGTCAGGACGTTGACGCCCTTCTTGCCCGTGGTGTCGAAGAGCACGAGCTTCGAGTCCGGGGCGGTGAAGGAGAGGCTGGCGTCCCCGAGGTTCTTGATGGTGTAGCTGACGTACATCGGGGTGCGGCCTTCCAGGCCGACGATGCTGATCTTGGCGGCGGTGAAGTCCTGCGCCGAACCGGCCTCGACGCCGGTGATGGTGACCTCCAGCTTGGTGGCGACCTTGGAGGTCTTGTCGGCGAAGTCCACGGTGGCGCTCTGGCCGACCTTCACGCTGGTGGCGGCCGCCGGGACGGCTCCGGCACCGGCCCCGCCGCCCGCCGTGCCGGCCCCGCCCGCCGCACCGGAGGGGGCCGCGCCCGAGGGGGCCGCGGCCGAACCGCCGGCTGCGCCCCCGGCGGTGGCACCCGGGGTCGCGCCGGTCTGGGGCGCGCCGGTCTGGGCCGGGGCCGCGCCGGTGGCGCCGCCGGTACCGGCCGGGGTGTCCGGGTTGTCCGGCCCGCAGGCCGCGAGCGAGAGGGCGGTGGCCGCCGCGAGCGCGGCGACGGTCAGCTTGGTGGTGTACGAACGCATGGTGCGCATTTCTCCTGGGCGCACGGCCGCGACCGTTGCCGGCCTTTGCCCAGTGCGGCGCCGCCCGTCGTGACAGGAAGGGTCGATGACGACATGGGTACAGCGGGCAAGAAGCCGTCCCCCGATCTGGCTTGCGGTCAGGGACCATACCAGCCATCCGGCTTGGCGGGCGGCCCGCGGCGGCCCGTACCGGATCCGGTCCATCCGGTGAAACACCCCGCCGGTGACCTGCGGGGATCGCGTAGATTTCGGGGGTGACGGCCGGGCCCGGGCCCCGCCGTACCCGCACCACACCGGAAGGGCGTACAGCGAGATGAGCGAGGACCCTCTGCGGGAGGAGGTGCTGACCGCACGACGGATCGTCGTCAAGGTCGGCTCCTCGTCCCTGACCACGGCGACCGGCGGCCTGGACGCCGACCGCGTCGACGCCCTGGTGGACGCGCTCGCCAAGCTGCGCGGCCGCCCCGAGGCCCCGGAGGTGGTGCTGGTCTCCTCCGGCGCGATCGCCGCCGGGCTCGCCCCGCTCGGCCTGGACCGCCGGCCCAAGGACCTGGCCCGCCAGCAGGCCGCCGCCAGCGTCGGCCAGGGCCTGCTGGTCGCCCGCTACACCGCCTCCTTCGCCCGGTACGGCATCCGGGTCGGCCAGGTGCTGCTCACCGCCGAGGACGCCAGCCGGCGCGCCCACTACCGCAACGCGTACCGCACCCTGGACCAGCTGCTGGCGATGGGCGCGATGCCGATCGTCAACGAGAACGACACCGTCGCCACCGCCGAAATCAAGTTCGGCGACAACGACCGGCTGGCCGCCCTGGTCGCCCACCTGGTCCGGGCCGACCTGCTCGTACTGCTCTCCGACGTGGACGGCCTGTACGACGGCGACCCGTCCCGCCCCGGCACCAGCCGGATCGCCGAGGTGCGCGGCCCGCAGGACCTCGACGGCATCGAGATCGGCAGCGCCGGCAAGGCCGGCGTCGGCACCGGCGGCATGGTCACCAAGGTCGAGGCGGCCCGGATCGCCACCGGCGCCGGCATCCCGGTCGTGCTCACCGCCGCCAGCCAGGCCGCCGACGCGCTGGCCGGCCGGCCCACCGGCACGCTCTTCCTGCGCACCGGCAGCCGCACCTCCGACCGGATGCTCTGGCTGGCCCACGCGAGCAGCCCGCGCGGGGCGCTGCACCTGGACGAGGGCGCCGTCCGGGCGGTCGTCTCCGGCGGCGCCTCGCTGCTGCCCGCCGGGGTCACCAAGGTCGACGGGGAGTTCGCCGCGGGTGATCCGGTGGACCTTCTTGCCGAAAACGGCCACATCGTGGCTCGCGGACTGGTCAACTTTGATGCGAGGGAGTTGCCCCGCCTGCTCGGCCGGTCCACCCGCGACCTGGCCCAGGAGTTCGGCGCCGCGTACGAGCGCGAGGTCGTCCACCGCGACGACCTGGTCGTTCTGCGCGGCTGACCGGCCCGGTCGACCGTGCCGGGGCCTGCCCCGGCACCGGCCGCCCGGCCGATCGGCGCCGCGCGGACGGCGGGCCGCTCCGTACCGGGAGCGGCCCGGCCGCGGGCGAGGAGGGGCGCAGCCGTACCGGTCGGCCGAGGGCCGACGGGGCCGGTGGGGACGACACGACATCGCCGAACAGGAGGCCGCCGGTGGAACGCAGGCGCGAGGCAGCGCTGACCGCAGGAACCACGGGCCGGCGGCTGACCAGCATCGACGGCGGACGCGGGGACGGCCCCGCCGAGCCGGCCGGTCCGCCGACGCAGCGGCCCGGCGGGATGCGCGGGATGCGGCCCGAACTCGACCGGGCGGCCCAGCCGCCCACCGTGCCCGAGCAGGCGCGGCTGTGGCACGTGGTGCTGAGCGTGGCCGGGCAGGTCACCCCGCTGTCCGCGCTGCGCGCCTCGCTGGAGCAGCTGGCGCACGACCACTCGTTCTTCCTGACCGCCCGCTACGCGGCCGACCACGCCGAGATCCGCTACTGGGAGCAGGCCCGGGACCTGCACGACGCGGCGGCCATCGCGCTGCGGCTGTGGGGCGAGCACAAGGTCACCTCGAACCTGCCGCCCTGGGAGATCGTCGGGCTGGAGGTGGTCGACCGGGCGACGTACCACAAGCGGGTGGCGGAGGGCTTCGGCGAGCCGCCGCCGCACCTGGGCGGCGTGCACCCGTACTGAGCGCCCGGACCGAACGCCGGACCGAACGCCGTACCGAGCTGTCTCACCGGGCGAAATGCCGCCCGGGCGGGGCGGGCGCAGTCGCTACCCTTGGCGGCATGACCAGCGATCTCGCCACCGCCGACAGCCCCGTCCTCGCCGTAGCGCGCCGAGCCCGGGAGGCCGCCGCCGCGCTCGCCCCGCTGCCGCGCGGCGCGAAGGACGCCGCGCTGCTGGCGGTCGCGGACGCGCTGGTGGCCCGCAGCGCGGAGATCGTCGCGGCCAACGCCGAGGACGTGGAGCGGGCCCGGGCGGCCGGCACGGCCGAGTCGGTGATCGACCGGCTGACCCTGACCGACGAGCGGATCGCCGCGATCGCCTCCGACGTGCGCGACGTGGCCGGCCTGCCCGACCCGGTCGGCGAGGTGGTGCGCGGCTACACCCTGCCCAACGGCCTGGACGTGCGGCAGGTCCGGGTGCCGCTCGGCGTGGTCGGCATCATCTACGAGGCCCGCCCGAACGTCACCGCGGACGCCGCCGCGCTCTGCCTCAAGTCCGGCAACGCGGTGCTGCTGCGCGGCTCCGCCTCGGCCTACCGCTCCAACAGCGCGCTGGTCGCCGTGGTGCGCGACGCCGTCGCCGCGGCCGGGCTGCCCGCCGACGCGGTCCAGCTGGTGCCGGGGGAGAGCCGGGAGTCGGTGCGGGAGCTGATGCGCGCCCGCGGCTACGTGGACGTGCTGATCCCGCGCGGCGGCGCCTCGCTGATCCGCACCGTGGTCGAGGGCTCCACCGTCCCGGTGATCGAGACCGGCACCGGCAACTGCCACGTCTACGTGGACGCCGAGACCGACCTGGCGATGGCCGTCGGCATCCTGCTGAACTCCAAGGCGCAGCGGGTCAGCGTCTGCAACTCCGCCGAGACGCTGCTGGTCCACCAGGACGTCGCGGACGCCTTCCTGCCGCTCGCGCTGGCGGCGCTCGCCGAGGCCGGGGTCACCGTGCACGGCGACGAGGCGGTGCTGAAGGCCGCCGAGGGCGGACCGGCCACCGTGGTGCCGGCCACCGACGAGGACTGGGGTGCCGAGTACCTCTCGCTGGACCTGGCCGCCGCCGTGGTGCCCTCGCTGGACGCCGCCGTCGAGCACATCCGCCGCTGGTCCTCCGGCCACACCGAGGCGATCGTCACCACCTCGCAGGCCGCCGCCCGCCGCTTCACCCGGTTGGTGGACTCCACCACGGTGGCCGTCAACGCCTCCACCCGCTTCACCGACGGCGGCGAATTCGGCTTCGGCGCGGAGATCGGCATCTCCACCCAGAAGCTGCACGCCCGCGGCCCGATGGGCCTGCCCGAGCTGACCAGCACCAAGTACATCGTCACTGGTGACGGGCACGTGCGGGGCGAGGCCGCGCAGACCGTGGGCGGCGGGGCCGAGTAGGCGCGCAGGCCGCAGGCCGCGGGCGGGGGCGCGGACGGCCGCCGAGCGGCGCGCGCGGGGCGTCCGTCACACGTGCGACGGACCAACTGCCGGGAGCCACAGACAAATCGTCCGGCCGGTAATACGCTGAATCCGTGGCTGAGGATGTGGGGGGCTTCCCGTACCCCGACGGCTCCGACCACGGTGGTGCGGACGACGAGTTCGCCACCGTGGTCTTCGACGAGGCCTTCGTCCGGTCCGCCGCCGTGCACGAGCCGACCGCCAAGGAGCGGCAACTCGCCGCCGCCGAGGCCCGGTTCGAGCCGGACGCCGCGGGGCCGGGCTGGGGCCGTGACGTTCCGGCCGGGGACGGGCTGCCGCTGGAGCTGCGCCCGTACCCGAGCGGACTCGACGCGGACCACCTCTACCCCGACCCCTGGTCGGGGCCGGGCCGGGCGGCCGACCGCCGGGTCCGGCGGTGGCGGCGCGGTGACGACCCGGTGCGCGTCCCCGGGCGGTACGTGGCCCAGCAGCGGTGGCACCGGCCGGTGGCCTGGGTGCTCGCCGTGATCATGGGGGTGAGCCTGGTGGCGGTCGCCGTCGCGGCGATCTACCAGGGGGTGGGCGGCCCCTCGGGCACGCCCCGGCGCCCCCAGTCCGGCAGCAGCAGCACCGGGGCGGCCCCCGGGCAGGCCCCGGCGGAGCCCCCGCTGGTGGTCACGGCGCCCGCGGGCTAGTCCGAGCGCCCGGGGGCGCACGCCCCGGGGCGGTGGTCACGGAGCGTTCCCGGGAATGTGCGCCCGGACCCTCGTGGCGGCGCTGGTGTCCGCCTACCCTGGTGGTGTGGGTGACCCGCGAGAGCCTCCTGAGGGGACGCCCGAGGGCGGTTCCGGCAACGAGGACGAATTCCGGTCCGTCGTGTTCGACGAATCGTTCGTGCGGGCTGCCCGCATCCAGGAACTCTCCGCCCGGGAGCGGCTGGCGGGCTCCTTCGGCAAGGCCACCCGGTCGCGGGTGCGGTTCGGCCCGCTGGGCACCGTCCCGCGCCAGGCACTCATCCTGCTGCTGCTCATCCTGCTCGCCTTCGGGGCCGCGGTGTACTTCGGGGTGAGCTCGCCGAAGGGCACCGCGGTGCGGCCCGAGGGCAGCCAACTGACCGTCAGCCTGGTCGCGTTGAGCCCGGCGTCGGCCGTCCACCCGGTCGCCGACCCGGTGGACCCGTTCGCCGCGCTGCCGCTCGGGTACGGGGACGGCACGATCGGGCTGAACACCCCGACCGGCGCCGCCACCGGGAACTTCGGCCGGGTCGAGGTGGCCAAGGCGCTCGACACCGTCCAGCGCTACCTGGTCGCCTCCTCGCTCTCCCCGGCGACGCTGGTCCAGGGCGCCACCGCCGACGTACGGGTCTTCGTCACGCCCGGTGAGCAGGCGGAGTTCGACGCGAGCGTGGCGCAGCCGGTGGACGACCGCCACCACGCGGTGACCGGCTGGATGGTCCGCTTCGACCCGGCACAGGTCGCGCTGGCCTCGAACACCGTGAAGGTGGTCGGCGCGATGCGGATCGACGAGGCGGACAGCGGGACGCTGCAGATCACCACCGACCACACCTTCGTCTACGCGCTCAAGCCGGCCGGCGCCCCGGCCGGGGCACCGGTCACCCTGGAGACCGTGCGGCGGCAGCTGACCTTCGAGTTCGACCGGGTGGACCTGGCCTCGGGGCAGCTGCGGCTGGTGGACTCGGTGGTGCAGGCCGGGCCGGAGCCCTGCGGCGCCTCGATGGCGGGATTCCTGCAGCCGGTGCTGGCCACCGCGCAGGGCACGGCGGTCACGCCGCCGGCGCCGGTCGACCCCGGCAACCACGCCCGGCCGGGCTGGCAGGTGTGCGAGGTGCTGGCGGGCGGCTGAGGCGCCCGGGCCGTGGAACGCGACGGCGGCCGGTGCCCCGGGCGGGACGCCGGCCGCCGTCGCGGCTCGCGGTCGTGGTCGGTCGCGGTGGGTCAGCTGCCGTCGCGGTCCGCGGAGCCGCCGCGGCTGCCGTTGCCGTTGCTGCTGCTGCCGCCGCCTCCGGTGAAGGTGTCGCGGAGCTTGCCGCCGACCGTCGCGGCGCCGCCGGCCACGTCCCGGAGCAGGCCCATCAGCGGGTCCTTGCTCTCCTTGACCGAGGTCGTGTAGTGCTCGGCGGCGGCCTTCCACTGCTCGGTCACCGAGGTGTCCGGGTCGTCCGAGCGGCGCGGGTAGGCGCCGGCCATGATCGAGCGGTAGTCGTCGCTCTCCGCCCACTTCTTCAGCTGGGCGACCCGGACCACCGCGAAGGGGTGGGTCTGCGGCAGCAGCTGGAGCACCTTGAGCACGCCGTCGCGCAGGTCGCCGGCCTTCTCGTACTCCTCGGCCTGCTCCAGGAAGGCGTCGACGTTCATCTCGGCCAGGTTGTGGCCGCCGGCCAGCTTCATCAGGGCCCGCATGGACGCCTGGAGGTCCTGCCCGGCGAGCAGGCCGGCCCGGTCGCTGGACAGCTCCGCCTTGCGGAACCACTCCTTGAGCGCGGTGATGATCGCGGTGATCGCCAGGTTGCCGAGCGGCACCCAGGCGATCCGGGTGGCGATGTTGGTGAGGATCATCAGCATCGTCCGGTAGACGGCGTGGCCGGACATCGCGTGGCCGACCTCGTGGCCGATGACGGAGCGCAGCTCCTCCTCGTCCAGCAGCTCGACCAGGCCGCTGGTGATCACGATGACCGGGGTGTCGATGCCGATGCAGTACGCGTTGACCGTCGGGTCCTGGGAGACGTACAGGTCGGGGACCTGCTCCAGGTCGAGCACGTAGGCGGCGTCGCGCACCATGTCGTGCAGCTCCGGGAACTGGCGCTCGGAGGTCTTCACCGCGGTGGCCAGGAACATCAGCCGGATCGCCCGCTCGGAGACCAGGCCGGCGAGCTTCTTCAGGATGTCGTCGAAGCCGGTCAGCCTGCGCAGTGCGACCAGGGCCGAGCGGTCCGCCGGGTG
This sequence comes from Kitasatospora sp. NPDC001261, assembly GCF_042896795.1. Lineage (NCBI taxonomy): Bacteria > Bacillati > Actinomycetota > Actinomycetes > Kitasatosporales > Streptomycetaceae > Kitasatospora > Kitasatospora sp. NPDC001261. Next base: position 564,483 of record NZ_JBIAXP010000001.1, on the reverse strand, counting down.
CTCCCAGGCCCGGGTGGAGATCCCGGGGAAGCGCTCGCGGCGGCGGCTCGGCGTCTTCGAGGTCGTGTCGGTCATGGTGTGAGTACCTCCTGGTCGACGGCGGCCGCGGCCCGCTGGCCCGCCCCCCGCTGGTCTTCGCCTGCAACGACTGTCTGTGCAACGTGCGCGGTTGCGTACTCGTCCCCGGGGTCAGCGTACGCGCGGTCCGCGCGGTGGGCGCCGGGGCCGTGGGCGGCTCGGTGGGCCGCCGGGGCGCGCCCGCGGGGCCGGTGGCGCGCGTCTGCGGGGCGCGTCCGCGGGGCCGGGGGCTCCGCCGGTGTGAGGCCGGTTTACCCTGAGGCCTGGACGACCGAGACCGGACCCGGCCGCGGTACCGAGCAGTACGAGGAGCCCCCGCAGATGTCCACCGACACGCTTGTCAGCCTGGCCGCGCCCATCTCCGACGAGTCCGGCCCCGGCCTGTTCCTGCGGATCATCGTGGTCGCGTCCTTCGTGGGCATCGGCCTGCTGATCTGGATCATGGCCCGCGCCTTCAAGAACAACTAGGGCCGGTCGTTCCCCGGGGCCGTCCCAGGGGTCCGTTCCTGGGGGCCGTCCCCGGTCCGTTCGCCGGGGCCGTTCCGGTCCGTTCGCCGGGGCCCGGGCCCGTTCGCCGGTCGGTCCCTCGGCCCGCGCTCACGCCCGGTCAGCGGCGGTGGGCCGCCGAGCGGTTGCCGTGTAACCCCCCGTACGATGACGGGTGGGCCCTCACCCGGCCCGGAACAACCCCCAGGTCCGTTCACCGAGCCGAGAAGGTCCCGCCGACCATGAGCACTGCTGCCGCACTCCCCGTTCTGAACCTGCTCGCCGAGGGCGAGGGGGGCAACCACGACAGTCTGAACCCGGCCCTGACCGGTGGCGCCGCACTGGTCATCCTGCTCGTCCTGCTCTTCATCACCACCCGCTTCAACCGGGACCGCTGAGCCGGGGCCTGGGGCCGCTCGGGGAGCGTCCGGCCACCGGCCGGACGCTCCCTCACGCGTCTGCGGAGAACCCCCACCCGGCCGTTCCCGCACCGTAACGCGTGTCGCGTAAGGTGTGGCGGCATGGGAGAGCAGGCCGGGAATCCCGGCGGACCGGAACCGGTGAAGAAGCGCCTCGGCGTGATGGGCGGCACCTTCGACCCGATCCACCACGGCCACCTCGTCGCCGCCAGTGAGGTCGCGAGCGCGTTCCACCTGGACGAAGTGATCTTCGTGCCGACCGGGCAGCCGTGGCAGAAGAGCGACCGGCACGTCACCCCGGCCGAGGACCGCTACCTGATGACGGTCATCGCCACCGCCGAGAACCCGCAGTTCTCGGTCAGCCGGATCGACATCGACCGCGAGGGCCCGACGTACACCGTCGACACCCTGCGCGACCTGCACGCCCTGCACCCGGACGCCGACCTCTTCTTCATCACCGGCGCCGACGCGCTCGCCCAGATCCTGTCCTGGCGCGACTCCGACGAGCTCTTCTCGCTGGCCCACTTCATCGGATGCACCCGCCCGGGGCACACTCTGTCGGACGCCGGGCTTCCGGTGGGCGGGGTCTCCCTGGTGGAGGTCCCGGCGCTGGCCATCTCCTCCACGGACTGCCGCAACCGGGTCGCCAAGGGCGAACCGGTCTGGTACCTCGTCCCGGACGGCGTGGTCCGCTACATCGACAAGCGGGCGCTGTACGCGCCGCGCGGGGACTGATCCGGGAGCGGTGCATGACTGATCGCAGCGACGGCCGGCGGCCGGAGGACTGGTCCACCGGGCAGTACCAGCAGCCGTACCAGGGCTACCAGCAGCCGCAGGACCCGCAGCAGCCGCAGGCGCAGTCGTACGAGCAGCAGCAGTACGAGCAGCAGTACGACCAGTACGGGCAGCCGGTGTACGGGCAGGGCGCGTACGGCTACCAGCAGCAGGGCTACCAGGGGTACGACGGGTACCAGCAGGGCGGGCAGTTCCCGCAGCAACAGCCGTACGAGCAGCAGCAGTACGACCAGCAGTACGACCAGTACGGGCAGCCGGTGTACGGGCAGGGCACGTACGTCTACCAGCAGCAGGGCTACCAGGGGTACCAGGAGCAGCCGTACCAGGCGGCCGCCCCGGTCGTGACCGAACCGCAGGCGCCGTCGCAGGCGCAGGAACCGGTGCAGGCCGAGCCGGCCGCGGCCGCGGCGGTTGCACCGGCGCGTCCGCGGGTGCCCCGGCCGGCCGCCGAGCCGGTGCCGGCCAAGGCCGAGCCGCCGTCCGAGCAGGTCGCCGGGGCGCGGGCCGGGAAGGCGGGGAAGGGCGGGAAGGGCGGCGGCAAGGCGCCCGACGACAGCTACACCACGGGGGAGTTCACCTTCGTCGACGAGGAGGCGGAGGAGACCGAGGACGTCATCGACTGGCTGAAGTTCGCCGAGTCCCGCAGCGAGGTGCGCGCCGAGCGCCGCCGCAAGCTGCGCAACCGGCTGATCGGCCTCGGTGCGGTGGTGGCGCTGGCCGCCGCCGGCGTCGGCGGGTACCTCTTCCTCACCGGCGGCAAGCCGACCGCGGCCGCCGCCGCCGGCGGGCGCCAGGTCAACGTCGTCCACCTGCGCGACCTCCAGGGCAAGGTGTCCAGCGCGCTGCTGGTCAACGACGCCTCCGGGAAGAAGGGCACGGTGCTGCTGCTGCCCGACACCCTGCGGCTGCCCGGCCCGGGGGACCCGCCGGTCACCACGGTCGGCCAGTCCATGGACGGCATCGGTGCCTCGGCGACCCGCGACGGCCTGTCCACCGTGCTCGGCGCCCCGGTGGCCGGCACCTGGCGGCTGGATACCCCGTACCTGGAACTGCTGGTCTCCCAGCTCGGCGGCGTCCGGGTGGACACCAACGCCGAGACCCACGAGGGCGGCAAGCCGGACGGCAAGCTGCTGTCCGCGGCGGGCAAGAACACCATGCTCAGCGGGAAGGCCGCGGTCGCCTACGCCACCCTGCAGAACCCCGGCGAGAACCGGGACGCCCAGCTGGCCCGGTTCGGGCAGGTCATGGACGCGCTGGTGCGCGCCATGCCGACCGAGTTCAAGGACGCCAAGGACGACGTGCACCGGATGAACGCGGTGCTCGACCCCTCGCTGCCCGAGGACGCCCTCGCCGGCGTGCTCGTCCAGCTCTCCCAGCAGGCGAAGGACGGCCACTTCGGCACCACCGCGCTGACCGTCAAGCCGGACGGCAGCCTGGACGAGGCGACCGCGGGCAAGCAGGTCAAGGACGTGCTGGGCGGCACCGTGAAGTCCGCGGCCGCCGGCGACGCCCCGGTCCGGGTCGCGGTCCAGGACTCCAGCGGCAACGACGCGGCGGCGGCCGCCGTACAGGTCCAGATCGTCAACTCCGGTCTGACCTTCATCCCGGGCGGGGCCAAGGGCGCCCCGCAGGCCACCAGTGAGATCCGCTACACCGACGACGCCCGGCAGGGCGCGGCGAAGTCGCTGGCGACCAGCCTCGGGCTGCCGGACACGGCGGTGAAGAAGGTGACCGGCGACACCCAGAACGCGGACCTGCTGGTGGTGCTCGGCAAGGACTACCAGCCGCCGAAGACCCAGTAGGGCGGTGGCCCGGGCCCGACGGGGGTCCGGGCCTGGTGGCGGCGGGGGCGGTGGCCCGGTATTGGCTTGGGGGCCCGGGGCTCGGGGGCCTGGAAAAACGGTTCCGGGCCCGCCCGGGCGGCGTGAGATCCTGGAAGGCGACCCCGGCCGAGCGCCGGGGCGCCCCCCAAGCCGCCGAGCCGGAAGAACACCGTGACCGTTACCGACCACAGCCAGCAGCTCATCACCGTCGCCGCGCAGGCGGCGGCCGACAAGCTCGCGCACAACATCATCGCCTTCGACGTCAGCGAGGTGCTGTCGATCACCGACGCCTTCCTGATCGCCTCCGCGAACAACGACCGCCAGGTCCGCTCGATCGCCGAGGAGATCGAGGACCAGCTGCGCGAGCAGCTGGACATCAAGCCGGTGCGCCGCGAGGGCGAGCGCGACGGCCGCTGGATCCTGCTCGACTACCTGGACATCGTCGTGCACGTCCAGCACGCCGAGGAGCGTTCCTTCTACTCGCTGGACCGGCTCTGGAAGGACTGCCCCGAGCTCCCGCTGCCCGAGGACGCCCTGGCCTCGCGCAACCGTCCGGACGCGTTCACCGACGAGGCCGGCAACGTCGTCGCCCCCGCCGACGACTTCGGCAAGCCCGAGGACCTGCACTGAGCCGGGGCCCGCGCGGCCCGCGCATCGTCTTCTGGCGGCACGGCCAGACCTCCTGGAACCTCGAATCGCGCTTCCAGGGCACCACGGACATCGAGCTGACCGGCCAGGGCGTCCAGCAGGCCCAGCGGGCGGCCCGGCTGCTCTCCGGGCTCCGTCCCGACCTGCTGATCTCCTCGGACCTCCAGCGGGCCCGGCGCACCGCCGCGGAGCTGGCCGAGGTCACCGGGCTCGACGTGCGGCACCACGAGGGCCTGCGGGAGACCTTCGCGGGCTCCTGGCAGGGCCTGACCAACGCCGAGATCCGCGAGCGCTTCCCGGAGGAGTACGAGGCCTGGGCGGCCGGTGAGCCGGTGCGGCGGGGCGGTGACGGCGAGCTGGCCACCGAGGTCGCCGACCGCTCGGTGCCGGTGGTCCTGGACGCCGTCGGCAAGCTCCCCGAGGACGGCACGCTGGTGGTGGTCAGCCACGGCGGGACGATCCGCACCATGCTCGGGCGGCTGCTCGACATGGAGCCGGACCAGTGGGAGCGCTTCGGCGGACTGTCCAACTGCTGCTGGTCGGTGCTCGGCCAGGGCACGCGCGGCTGGCGCCTGCTGGAGCACAACGCGGGCACCCTCCCGCAGCCGGTCATCGGCGACGACACCTGAGCCGAGCCGTACCGGCTCGGGCGGCACCGGGTGCCGGGGGCCCTCACGGGGCCCTCGGCGGGGGTCCGGAGGGAGCGGATTTCGCAGTTCCGGCCCTGACCAGCTAGAGTCTTCCTCGTTCGCAGGGAAGGAACGCGGCCCGGAAGGGAAGCGGGAGATCCGGTGAGTGCGGGGCTATAGCTCAGTTGGTAGAGCGCTTGCATGGCATGCAAGAGGTCTGGGGTTCAATTCCCCATAGCTCCACTCCGCATCGGCGGTCGTGGTCAGCCAGGGTCGCCCGTGTCGCGGGGCTATAGCTCAGTTGGTAGAGCGCTTGCATGGCATGCAAGAGGTCTGGGGTTCAATTCCCCATAGCTCCACAGTAGTTCGGAAGGCCGTCACCCAAGGGGTGGCGGCCTTCCGGCGTTTCGGGCCCGGCCTCGCGGTTCTCCTGGTGGGCGCGCGGTCGGCGGGTGGTGCGGCTTCGCGGTTCTCCTGGGGCGCGTGCGGTCGGCGGGTGGTGCGTTGGCGGGGCGCGTGCGTCGGGAGTGCGCGCTGGGAGCGTGCGTCAGGGCGGGCGCCGGGGGTGGGCGCCGTACGCCCGGAGTGCGGGAGACGGGCTCCCGGGGCGCGTGGTGCGGACCTCGGGAAACGGATTTCAGGAGCACGCCCCGGAGCGTGTAAAGTAGTCGATGTCGCCGAGGGAAACGGCCGGAAACAACCGGGAACCACGGTGACAACGCAGGTCAAGGGGCTATAGCTCAGTTGGTAGAGCGCTTGCATGGCATGCAAGAGGTCTGGGGTTCAATTCCCCATAGCTCCACAGCAGTCGAGAGCCGCCTCCCGGAAACGGGGGGCGGCTCTTCGCCGTTCTGCCCGCGCCGCCGGTCCCGGCGGCCGGAATCCCGCTACCGTCGTGCCATGGCCGATCTGGAGCGAAGGCGGAACGAGGAACTGGCCCGGATACTCCACCAGCTCGGATGGAGTCCGGAACGGCTCGCCCGCGAGGTGAGCCTCGCTCTGCCGCCGGGCCTCGCCATCAGCTCCACCGCCCCGTACAAGTGGCGCGACCGTGGCATGGTCCCGCGCAGCCCGCACGACCAGGCGGTCTGCGAGGTGCTCAGCCGCACCCTCGGCATCGCCGTCACCTACGAACAGCTCTGGGGCCGGATGGGCGGCCACCGCGGCGCCAAGATCCTCTCGCCCCGGCTGCTCACCGACCCGTGGACCGCCGACACCGCCCAGACCGCGCTGCGCGAGGCCGCCACCGACGCCGGCCCGGTGCGCCTCACCGACCTGTTCCGCGGTGCCGACCTCGACCAGGCCGCCGCCCGCCTGGACTCCCCGCCGCCGCCCGTCGGCGGCGGCGAGGGCGCGCTGCGCGTCGAACCCGGACTGGCCGGCGAACTCGGCCTGTCCTACCGCAGCAAGCAGAAGCTCGAACGGGCCTGCGGCGGCGGCCTCGTCCTCGGCCCCGTTCGGGCCGAACTCGCCATGCTGGCCAAGCTGCTGGAACTCGGCGCGTACGACGAACGGCTCGGCCGCGAGCTCTACGGCACGGCCAGCAGACTCGCCCGGCTGGCCGGCTGGGCCGCGTACGACCTCGGCCACGACGCCGCCGCCCAGCGCGCCTTCGTCGCCGCGCTGCGCGCCGCCCACGTCAGCGGCGACCCCCGGCTCGGCGTCGCGGTGCTCGGCGCGCTGGTCGTGCTCGCCACCCAGGGCACCGGCGGGCGCGGGCTGGACGCCGTCTCCGCGCTGGTGACCGCCCTGGACACCCACGGCGCCGCGCTCAGCCCCGTCGCCCGGGCCCGCCAGTACGGCCGGCTCGCCGGCGCGTACGGCCGCCGGGGCGAGGCCGAACGGGCCGAGGCCGCCGCCGCCCGGGCCTTCGCCGAACTGGACGGCCTGCCCGGCACCGAGGAGGTCCGGGCCGCCCTCTCCGGGATGGTGGGGGAGGGGCGGCTGGCGCTCGGCCAGCACCGGCTGGCCAAGGTGCTGCTCGCCGAGGCGGTGGCCGGTCTCGGACCGGGACGGGCCCGCACCAAGACGCTGCTGATGGTGCGCCTCGCCGAGGCCCACCGCCGGCTCGGCGACCAGCGGGAGGCGGCCCGCACCGCCTCGCTGGCGCGCTCGCTCGCGGCGGGGATGCAGTCCGAGCGGGTGGCGAAGGCGCTGCGGGAGTTCGACGCGGCGGGGCGGGTGGCGGCGCGGTAGGGCGGGGCCGGGTCGGTGCCGTACGGCCTCCTGCGGTCCTGCGTGGCTCTGCGGGGCTCGTGCGGCTCCGCGTGGTCCTGCGGAGCCCCGTGCGGCCCTGGGCGGCTCCGTGCCGCCGTCCCGGCGGTATACCCCGCAGCCCGTCGACCCGCTTGCGGTACCCTGAGCCCATGCGAACCGTGCGCCTGCTCCTTAGCCGGCCGCGCTGACCAGGACCGGCTGAGCCTTCGGGCGGTGCCGGAGTCGGCGTGGCGTCCCCTCCTGCGAGGGGATTTTTTGTTTTCCGCCCCCCGATCCCGTCCCGGGCCGGGTCCACGGGCCGGCCGCCCGCGCGGTTCGCCAACCGACACCGATGGAGCTTGAAGGACCATGAGCGAGACGACCCCTGCGTCCGGCGCGGCCGAGACCGCGACCGAGCCGTTCCGGTACAGCGCTGCGCTGGCGGCCGAGATCGAGTCCCGCTGGCAGGACATCTGGGAGAAGGAGGGCACCTTCCACGCCCCCAACCCCACCGGTGCGCTGGCCGACCCGGCGGCCGGCGACGTCGCCGCGAAGCCGCACAGCTTCATCATGGACATGTTCCCGTACCCCTCGGGCGCGGGCCTGCACGTCGGCCACCCGCTGGGCTACATCGCCACCGACGTCTTCGCCCGCTACCAGCGGATGACCGGCCACAACGTGCTGCACACGCTGGGCTACGACGCCTTCGGCCTGCCCGCCGAGCAGTACGCGGTGCAGACCGGCACCCACCCGCGGGTCTCCACCGAGGCCAACATCGCCAACATGCGCCAGCAGCTGCGCCGGCTGGGCCTGGGCCACGACCCGCGCCGCTCGATCTCCACGATCGACCCGGACTACTACCGCTGGACCCAGTGGATCTTCCTGCAGATCTTCAACTCCTGGTACGACGCGGACGCCCGCAAGGCCCGCCCGATCGCCGAGCTGGTCGCCGACTTCGAGTCCGGCGCGCGTGAGCTGCCGGACGGGCGCGCCTGGGCCGGGCTGACCGTCGCCGAGCGCGACGAGGTGCTGGGCGAGTACCGCCTGGCCTACGCCAAGGAGGTGCCGGTCAACTGGTGCCCGGGCCTGGGCACCGTCCTGGCCAACGAGGAGGTCACCGCGGACGGCCGCTCCGAGCGCGGCAACTTCCCGGTGTTCAAGTCCAACCTGCGCCAGTGGATGATGCGCATCACCGCGTACTCGGACCGGCTGATCGAGGACCTGGACCTGCTGGACTGGCCCGAGGCCATCAAGCTGCAGCAGCGCAACTGGATCGGGCGCTCCGAGGGCGCCCGGGTCGACTTCGCGGCCCCCGGCGACCAGAAGATCACCGTCTTCACCACCCGGCCCGACACCCTGTTCGGCGCCACCTACATGGTGCTGGCCCCCGAGCACGCCCTGGTCGACTCGATCGTCCCCGCCGCCTGGCCCGAGGGCGTGCCCGCCGAGTGGACCGGCGGTGCCGCCACCCCCGCCGAGGCCGTCGCCGCCTACCGCGCCACGGCCGCCGCCAAGTCGGACGTCGAGCGGCAGGTCGAGGCCAAGGTCAAGACCGGTGTCTTCACCGGCGCCCACGCCGTCAACCCGGTCAGCGGCGAGTCCGTCCCGGTGTTCATCGCCGACTACGTGCTGATGGGCTACGGCACCGGCGCCATCATGGCCGTCCCCGCCCACGACCACCGCGACTTCGCCTTCGCCCGCGCCTTCGCGCTGCCGATGCGCTGCGTCGTCGAGCCCACCGACGGGCGGGGCCAGGACCCGGCCGAGTGGGACGACGCGTTCGACACCTACGACTCCGTCATCGTCAACTCCGCCCGCACCGAGGGCGACGTGTCGCTGTCCCTGGACGGGCTGAGCGTCGTCGAGGCCAAGGCCGCCGTCACCGCCTGGCTGGCCGAGCGCGGCATCGGCGAGGGCACCGTCAACTACCGCCTGCGCGACTGGCTGTTCAGCCGCCAGCGGTACTGGGGCGAGCCCTTCCCGATCGTCTACGACGAGGACGGCGTGATGCACGCGCTGCCCGAGTCGATGCTGCCGGTCGAGGTCCCCGAGGTCGACGACTACTCGCCGCGCACCTACGACGCGTACGACGCCGCCTCCTCGCCGGAGACCCCGCTGTCGCGCAACGAGGCCTGGGTCAACGTCGAACTGGACCTGGGCGACGGCGTCAGGAAGTACCGCCGCGAGACCAACACCATGCCCAACTGGGCCGGCTCCTGCTGGTACGAGCTGCGCTACGTCGACCCGTCCAACTCCGAGGCGGTCGTCGACCCGGCCAACGAGAAGTACTGGCTGGGCCCGACGGAGACCAAGCCCGCCGGCGGCGCCGACCTGTACGTCGGCGGCGCCGAGCACGCCGTGCTGCACCTGCTGTACGCGCGCTTCTGGCACAAGGTGCTGCACGACCTGGGCCACGTCTCGTCCGTCGAGCCGTTCCACAAGCTGTTCAACCAGGGCATGATCACCGCCGACGTCTACCGCGACGAGCGCGGCTTCCCGGTGCCCGCCGCCGAGGTCGAGGAGCGCGACGGCCAGTACTTCTGGGACGGCGAGCCGGTCAAGCGCGAGGCCGGCAAGATGGGCAAGTCCCTGAAGAACGCCGTCGCCCCGGACGACATCGCCGACGAGTACGGCGCCGACACGCTGCGCCTGTACGAGATGTCGATGGGCCCGCTGGACGTCTCCCGCCCGTGGGACACCCGCGCCGTCGTCGGCTCGTACCGCTTCCTGCAGCGCCTGTGGCGCAACGTCGTCTCGGAGACCACCGGCGAACTGGTCGTCACCGAGGAGGAGCCGGACGAGGCGACGCTGCGCGCCCTGCACAAGGCCATCGACGGCATCCGCGGGGACATGGCCGGGCTGCGCTTCAACACGGCCGTCGCCAAGGCCATCGAGCTGAACAACTACCTGGTCAAGCGCGGCTCCACGCCGCGGGCGGTGGCCGAGCAGCTGGTGCTGATGGTCGCGCCGCTGGCCCCGCACGTCGCCGAGGAGCTGTGGCGCCGACTGGGCCACGGCGAGTCGCTGGCGCACACCGACTACCCGGTCGCCGACCCGGCGTACGTGGTGGACGAGACGGTGACCTGCGTGGTCCAGATCAAGGGCAAGGTCAAGGCGCGGCTGGAGGTCGCGCCGGGCATCTCGGACGCCGAGCTGGAGGCGCTGGCGCTGGCGGAGCCGGCGGTCGTCGCGGCGATCGGCGGGGCCGAGGTGCGGAAGGTGATCGCGCGGGCGCCGAAGCTGGTGAACATCGTCACCGGCTGAGTGTTCTTGGTGCGGAAGTGACCGCGGGGTGATCGCGGGAGCGGTCGCGTGAGCGGTCGGGCGGGCGTCCTTCGGGGCGCCCGTCCGGCGTTTTCGGGGCGTCTCGGGGGGTCGGCGCTTCCGGGGAGTCGGCGTTCTCGGGGGCCGGTGCTTTCGGGGAGTCGGCGTTTTCGGGTTCGGTGCCGGCTGGGCGTCTTGCGGGGCGCTTGCGGGGGGCTTCCAGGGTGGTCGGGGGCCCTCGGGGAGATCCCGGATCTGACCCTGATCTCCGTCCGCCGGGGCCCTCTCGGCTGCCCCCGGGCGGGTTCCGGCGGCTACCGTGGAACCCTCGGCAATGCGGCCCGCGTTGGGCCCGGTGGGGGCCGGAACGACGGCGGAAGGTGGCGCGCGATGGACGTGTTCGGCGTGATGATCGGGCTGGTCCTGCTCTTCGGGGTCGCGGCGATGGTCCTGGCCGTGATCGGCACGGTCAAGGCCGCCAAGGCCGTCGGCGCGAAGATCGAGAAGCACGAGGCCAACGCCCGGCGCGCCGTGGAGACCGCCACCCTCAAGGCGAAGACGTACACCAGGGTCGGCCCGCCCGCGCAGATCGCCACCGTCCGGCTGGGCCTGCGGACCTCGCTCGACGGCACCCGGCAGGTACTGGAGGGCGGCCTCGCACAGGACAGCCAGCTCGGCGAGTCGCTCGCCCTGCTCGACCGGCTCGACACGCACGCCGCCGAACTCGACGGCGAGCTGCGGATGCTGGAGCGCGAGCCGGACACCGCGCGGATCGCCGCCAAGCTGCCGGAGCTGCGCGAGCGGGCGGAGCGGATCACGCACTCGGCGGAGACCATGCGCTGGGCGGCGCAGGACCGGATGCACCGGTTCGCGGACGACGAGCTGAGCCGGCTGAGCCAGGAGTGCGAGAGCGAGGCGGGGGCGCTGCGGCACTGGGATGTCGCGGGGGGTGCTTCGGGGGCTGCCGGTTCCGCGGGGGCGGGTGGAGCTTCGGGGGCCAGTGGGTCCGCGGGGGTCGGTGGTGCTGCTGCGGGCTCTGGTGGTTCCGCGGGGGCGACCGGGGGTGCGGCGCGGGCCGGGGGTGCGGCTCGGGCCGGGCTGACCGACGGGAAGGGGCGGCCGAGCGCGGAGGAGCTGCTCGGGCTCGCCGATCCGCTGGCCAAGCTGGCGCAGCGGCTGCGCAAGCCCTCGACGGGGCCCTCGGCGGGCTGAGCCGGTCGGGCGTCACGGGACCCTGGGCGGGCTGATCCGGTCGCGCGTCACGGGGCCTCCCGAGGGGGCCCGGACCGGGCGCTGTCCTCCCGGAGCGACGGGGGGTAACCTCCGGCTCATGCCCTCCGACCTCGCACTTGTCACCGATTCCACGGCCTATCTGCCGCAGGACGCCCTCGACCGGTACGGGATCACGGTGGTCCCGCTGAGCGTCGCTGTCGGCGACTCGGTGCTGAGCGAGGGCGTCGAGATCTCCCCGAAGGACGTCGCCGAGGCGCTGCGCGGCAAGCAGCGGGTGACCACCTCCCGGCCGAACCCGGAGACCTTCGCCGCCGCCTACCGGGCGGCCGCCGAGGCCGGGGCGAAGGGCATCGTCTCGGTGCACATCTCCGGCGAACTGTCCGGCACCGTCGAGGCCGCCCGGCTGGCCGCCGCCGAGGCGCCCGTACCGGTGCGGGTGGTGGACAGCCGACTGGTCGGGATGGCGCTCGGGTACGGGGTGCTGGCGGCGGCCGAGGCGATCGCGGCCGGGCAGGGCCTGGCCGAGGCGGCCGAGGCGGCCGGCCGGCGGGCGGCCGGGACCAGCGGGTTCTTCTACGTCGACACCCTGGAACACCTGCGCCGGGGCGGACGGATCGGGGCGGCGCGGGCGCTGCTCGGGTCGGCCCTGGCGGTCAAACCGCTGCTGCACCTGGACGGCGGGCGGATCGAGCCGCTGGAGAAGGTGCGGACGGCGTCGCGGGCGATCGCGCGGCTGGAGGAGATCGCGGTCGAGCGGTCGGGGGAGCTGGACGTCGACATCACCGTGCACCACCTGGCGGCCGAGGAGCGGGCCGAACCGCTCGCGGAGCGGCTGCGGGCCCGGGTGCCGGGGCTGCGGGAGCTGTACGTGGGCGAGGTGGGGGCGGTGATCGGGGCGCACGTCGGGCCGGGGCTGCTGGCGGTGGTGGTCGCGCCGCGCTGAGGGGGTGGCGGGGTGGCGGTCCGGTGGGTGGTTCGTTGGGCGGTTCGCTGGGTGGGTGGTCCGGTGGGTGGTTCGCTGGCCGCTCGGTCAACCTCAGGCGGTCCTACCCACTCTTGTGAGTGACGCTTTTTATCCACAACCCCCGGGTTATCCACAGGGTTTCGTTAATTTCCGCACGTTCGCCGGAGGACTCCTACCGTCCTCGGCATGACGACCATGGGCCTGGGCGCGGCGAAGCGCCATGCGATCAACGAGACGGTGCGGCTGCGGATGGCCGCGCTGCTGCCGATGGATGACGAGCCGGAGGGCGGTGTCGGAGGGGGTCCCTCGGGGCCGGTCCCGCCGCCGTCGCCGGTTGCGATGGCGGTGCCGGTGCTGTCGGATGCGACGCCGGTCCCGCCGGATGCGGGTGTTGCGTCGGATCCGGGCGACGCCGACATGGGTCCGCCGGAGGCCGGGGCGCGTTCGCGGTTCTCCGCATCCTCCTCAATCCCCTCGTTCGCCTCGGTGCTGGCACTCGATCGGCGCGCGGTGGCCGGATTGGCCATCCTGCTGCTGTTCGCGGTCGGTTACGCCGTGCAGCACTTCTGGCTGGCCCGGCCGGAGGCGGTCGCCGTACCCGCGCTCGCGGCGGTCGCGGCGCCGTCGGGGGCGGAGCCGTCCGTCCCCGACGGCTCCGCTCCTTCCAGGGCCGGGCCCGGCGCCGGTGCCGAGGCCGTGCCCGGCACCGGGCCGGCTGTCGTGGTGGACATCGGCGGCCGGGTCCACCTCCCGGGCCTGCACACCCTGCCCGGCGGCTCCCGGGTAGCCGACGCCCTGCGGGCGGCGGGCGGTCCGTTGCCGGAGACGGACACCAGGAACCTCAACCTGGCCCGCATCCTGACGGACGGTGAGCAGATCCTGGTCGGCGAGCAGGCGCCCGCTCCCGGCCCGGTGGTCGGAAGCGGGAGCGGCCCTCCGGGCGCCGTCGTGCCCCGGCCGCCCGTCAGCCTCAACCGCGCGACGCTCGAACAGCTCGACAGCCTTCCCGGCGTCGGCCCCACCCTCGCCCAGCGCATCCTCGCCTACCGCACCTCGCACGGCTCCTTCCGCTCCCTCGACCAACTCCGGCAGGTCAGCGGCATCGGCGCCCGCACGTACGCGGAGCTCCGTCCGCTGCTCACCCTCTGACGCCCTGTCCTGCCGCTGTCCCTGCCCGTCCCCCTTGTCCGCTTCCCCCGCCCGCATGCCCGGCCTTCGAAGGGAGGTGCCGCCATGTCCGTCGCCACCGTGCCGGTCGGTCCGGCCGTTGCGTCCCGTTCCCCGGGCGCCGACTTCCGGCTGCTGCTGCCCGCCGTCTCGGCCTGGGCGGTCACGGCGGCACTCCTGCGCTTGGAGCCGGGGTACGCGGCCCTCGTCCTCACCGCGGCGGGCATCGCCGCGGTCGCGGCCGTCCTGCTGCTCACCCGGCCGGGGGTCCTGCGCCGGCGCGGGGCCTCGGCGACGCTGGCCGCCGTCCTGCTCACCGGGGCGGCGGCCGCGGTCGCCACCCCGCTGCACACCGCCGCCCTCCACCGGGGGCCGCTGCCGGCGCTCGCCCGTGCGTCCGCGGCCGCCGGTCCGCGAGCGCCGGGCGAGCCCGCCCCGGTGGTGGAGGTGGAGCTGACCGTCGCGGGGGATCCGAAGGTCCACACCTCCCGGGGCGGCACCGTCGGCGGGCAGACGCTCCTGACCGTGGACGCGGTGGCCGACCGTGTCACCCCGCTCCCGGACGGGCGGAGCACCCGCACGCGTACGCCGGTGACCGTCATGGCCCGAGGGGCGGAGGGCGAGCCCTGGCAGCGGCTGCTCCCGTCCCAGCGGCTGGCCGTGGAGGCCGAGGTACGGCCGGCGGGGGAGGGGCACGACACCGAGTCCGCCGCTCTGCTGGTCGTCCACGGGGCGCCCCGGCAGCTGGCGCCGCCGAGCCTGCCGCAGCGGATCGCCGGGCGCCTCCGTGAAGGCCTCCGCACGGCCACCGACGGACTTCCCGCGGACGCGCGCGGGCTGCTCCCGGGGCTGGTCGTCGGCGACACCTCGCGACTGCCCGACGACCTCGACGACGCCTTCCGGGCCACCGACCTGGTCCACCTGGTGGCGGTCAGCGGGGCCAACCTGGCGATCGTCCTCGGTGCGCTGCTGGGAGCGCCCGGGCAGGCCGGCACCCCGGAACGGCGCGGGCTGGCCGCGGTGCTGGGGCTGTCACTTCGCACCGGCGCGCTGCTCGGCACGGCTCTGACGCTGGCCTTCGTCACCGTCTGCCGGCCCGAGCCCAGCGTGCTTCGGGCGGCCGGGACGGGACTGATCGGCATGCTGGCCCTGGCCACCGGCCGTCCCCGCAAGGCCGTGCCCGCGCTCGCCGGGGCCGTCCTGGTGCTGGTCCTGCTGGACCCGTTCCTGGCGCGCTCGTTCGGCTTCCTGCTCTCCGTGCTCGCCACCGCCGGGCTGCTCGTCCTCGGGCCGCACTGGGCCGAAGCCCTGCGGGCCCGCCGCTGGCCGCACCACCTGGCGGGCGCGTTCGCGGCGACGGCGGCCGCCCAGGCGTTGTGCGCGCCGGTGACGGTGGTGTTGTCCGGGCACATCAGCCTGGTCGGCATCCCCTGCAACCTGCTGGCCGAGCTGGCGGTGGCTCCGGCGACGCTGCTCGGCTTCGGGGTGCTCGCCCTTCAGCCGCTCCTTCCGGCCCTGGCCCGCCTGCTCGCGGAACCGGCCGGGCTGCCGGCTGGCTGGCTGGCCCTGGTCGCACGGCGCGGCGCCGAGGTGCCAGGTGGCCAACTGACCTGGCCCGGCGGGTGGTTCGGGACGGCGACGGTCGCGCTGGCCGTCCTGGCGGCCTGCTGGGCGGCGCCGCTCCTGCTGCCCCGACGGCGGGAGCCGGGCAGTCCGGTGCCGGTGCCCGCCCGGCGGCGCTGGGCGCGGGCGCTGGTGACGGCAGTGCTGATGATGGTCCTGCTGGCCGTGCTGCTCCGCCCGCCGCAGCTCATCCGGATCGCCACCGGCTGGCCGCCGCCGGGGTGGCGACTGGTGATGTGCGACATCGGGCAGGGGGACATGCTGGCCCTGGCGACGGGGGAGCCGGACAGCGCGGTGGTGATCGACGCCGGGCCGGACCCGAACGCCGCCGACCGATGCCTGCGCGACCTCGGCGTCACGACCGTCCCCTTACTCCTGCTGACGCATTTCCATGCCGACCACGTCGAGGGCGTGCCGGGGGTGTTGCGGGGCCGCCGGGTCGGCGCCGTCGAGGGCACCACGCTGGACGACCCGCCGGGCGAGGCGGCCCGGGTGACGGGCTGGGCCGCCGGGGCCGGCCTGCCGCTACTGAGAGCGGGTCGGGGTGAACGGCGCTCCGTCGGGGCGGAGTTGGCCTGGGACGTGGTGTGGCCCGTCCCCGGTGCGGCTGCCGAGGCGCCCGGACCGAACAACGCAAGCGTCGCATTGATGGTGTCACTGACCGGAGGACTACGGATGGCACTGCTCGGAGATCTCGAACCGCAGGCCCAGTCGGCCCTGCTGGGCCGACTGGGGAAGGTCGACGTCGTGAAGGTGGCGCACCATGGATCGGCCCACCAGGACTGGGACTTGGCCGGTGCGCTGCGGCCCCGGCTGGCCCTCGTCTCCTGCGGTGAGGGCAACCCGTACGGTCACCCGTCCCCGAAGACGGTCGACCACCTGCGCGCACTCGGCGCCACCGTTCTGCGCACCGATCGGGAGGGGGACATCGCGGTGACGGGCGACTCACCGGCCACCCTCGGCGCGGCCGTCCACCCCCAACCCGCCCACGCGGCCCGCCACTCCAGCGGCAACGCCAGGCCCGGCGGCGCCGGCGGAACCGGTGGGGCCGACGGGCACGGCCCCGCACCCCACGCCCACCCGGAGCGGACCCCGGGCGCCCCGCGGGCCCCGCCCACCTGACCCCCGCGCTCTCCTCCTTCCACCAATCAACGTGGGGGCATGGAAAGTAGAAGGGGGGTGGTGGGAGGAGGAGCGGCGCAAAGCCAGCAGAAACGTTCCGGGGGGGGGCCGGGCCCCCCCCCCCCGGCCCCCCCCCAAAACCAACAAACCCAACCACCAGCGGACCCCCCCAAGATGGACCCCGAGGAGCACAAACACACAGAAAAACAATAGGGCGGGG